>NZ_JAXAFJ010000009.1:0-130021 GCF_033898525.1 Terrihabitans rhizophilus
CGCGCCCCTGCCGCCGCGCCGCCCCCTGCCGGAGCGTCCGCCTGTCGCGCCGCGCCAGATGGCCGAACGTGAAGCGCCTCGCCCGACGCCTGCCGGTCCGGACGCTGAAAGGGCCCAGCCGCAGTCGGCGACCAAGGCCACACTGGATGCCTTAGAAGAAGAGATGGCGAGCCTGTTGGGGCGAGACCGCCAGCCCTGACGGCGACTGCCCTCACCACATGAAAAAGCCCCGGCGTGCCGGGGCTTTTTGTTGTCGTCTCCTGCGCGGCCTACTCGTCGCGGTAAACCCGCTCGCGCCGCTCGTGCCGCTCCTGCGCCTCGAGGGACAGGGTGGCGATGGGCCGCGCATCGAGGCGCTTGAGCCCGATCGGCTCGCCCGTTTCCTCGCAATAGCCGTAGGTCCTTTCATCGATGCGCTTCAGAGCCGCATCGATCTTCGCGATCACCTTGCGCTGCCGATCGCGTGCACGCAGTTCGATGGCGCGGTCGGTTTCGGAAGACGCCCGATCCACAAGATCAGGGTGGTTCTGGTTTTCATCCTGGAGGTGTTCGAGCGTCTCCTTGCTCTCCTGCAGGATCTCATCTTTCCAGCGCAGCAGCTTGGCCCGGAAATATTCCCGCTGCCGGTCGTTCATGAACGGCTCTGATTCCGTCGGCCGGTACTCGTCGATAACGTCCATATCGCGCCCGCATCCGTTAGTTCGCCCATTCCGCACTGGCGGCGTCCCTTGTCAGGGCGGGCCTATATAGCCACCCTTTGTTCCCCCGACAACGGCTTCACTCCTGCGCGATTCTCCTCATTGTTCAAGCGTGTGGGTCAAGGCAGGACTGTATCCCTCAGGTTGCAGTGGTGCGGCTGACAGCCTGTGGACACTCGCGCCCTGTTCCGGCTCACGATCTCCTGACCGGCCAGCGGCTTGCCACGGCTGCACCGTGGGCTAACTCCCGGCAGGAAACAGGAACCAGCCGATGCATCATGCTGCCCGCCCACTGCTTGCCGTTCTTCTCATCCTGCCGCTGGCCGGTCCGGCATTTGCCGAGACCAGGGTCAAGACTGAACAAGTGGCTTCAGGCCTCAACAAGCCGTGGGGGCTTGCCTTCCTGCCGGGCGGCGAAATGCTGGTGACGGAGAAAGGCGGGGCGCTTCTCCGCGTCTCGGCCGACGGAGCGAAGGCCGAGGTGGCCGGGCTTCCGAAGGTTGACAGCCGCGGACAGGGAGGCCTGCTCGACGTGGTGCTGCACCCCCGGTTCGCAGAGAACCGGCTCGTCTACGTGACCTTCTCGGAACCCGGCGAAGGCGGCAACGGAACGGCGGTCGGGCGCGGACGCCTCGCCGACGATGGCCCGCGGCTGGAAAGCTTCGAAGTCGTCTTCCAGCAGATGCCGAAGGTCAGCAGCACCGGCCATTTCGGCTCACGGCTGGCTTTTGCTCCAGACGGCAATCTGTTCGTTACTTTGGGCGAACGCATGAGCTTCCGCGAGCGGTCGCAGCAGCTCGATGCTCATTTCGGAAAGGTCGTCCGCATCACGGAAGACGGCTCGGTGCCGGCGGACAATCCCTATGCAAAGGGTGAGAACGGCGCGCTTCCGGAAATCTGGTCCTATGGCCACCGCAATCCGCAAAGCGCCGCCATCAACCCGGCCACGGGAAAGCTCTGGGTGATCGAGCATGGCGCAAAGGGCGGCGACGAGATCAACATTCCGGAGGCCGGCAAGAACTATGGCTGGCCGGTCATCTCCTATGGCGTGAACTATGACGGCTCCAAGATCGGGGAAGGCACGGCCAAGGCCGGCATGGAGCAGCCCTTGCACCACTGGGACCCGTCCATCGCCCCGTCCGGGATGGCGTTCTACACCGGCGACCTGTTCCCTGAATGGAAGGGCGACGTGTTCGTCGGCGCGCTGAAGACCGAGGCGCTGGTGCGGGTGGACCTCGACGGGGACAAGGTGGTCGGCGAGGAGAACTTGCTGACCGACCTGGGCGCCCGCATCCGCGACGTACGTCAGGGGCCGGACGGTGCGCTCTATGTCCTCACAGACGATGCGAACGGCAAGCTGTTGCGGCTGACACCCGCCCGGTGACGGCGGCGTCTACCACTTCTTGAAGATCAGGAAGGCACCGGCCACGATGAGGGAGAACCCGGCTAGGTGGTTCCAGCCCAGCGGCTCCTTCAGGTAAAGGGCCGAGAACCCTGCGAACACCGTCAGGGTAATGACCTCCTGCATCGTTTTCAGCTGGGCTGCGGAGTAGACGCCGTAGCCCAGCCGGTTCGCTGGCACAGCAAGGCAATACTCCAGCAAGGCGATGCCCCAGCTGACGAGGATGACCGTGATGAGCGGCGACGACGTGAAGCGCAGGTGCCCGTACCACGCGAACGTCATGAAGATGTTGGAGCCGATCAGAAGCACGATCGGTGCGATGGCCGGGATGGAAAAGCCTGACATGGGGGACCGCCGAAAAGGGTGAGATGCGTTGCCGTCCGCGACGCATCCGCTAGAGCATTGGCAGCATGAGCGCGAAGATCACTGCCAGCACGATCACCGGCGGCGTCAGTTCCGACATACGCCCGGTGAGAAGCTTGAGCACCGCGTAAGTGATGAAGCCCAGGCCCAGACCGGTGGCGATGGAATAGGTCAGCGGCATGGCAATGGCCGTGATCGCCGCCGGTGCTGCCTCGGTGAGGTCGTCCCAATCGATGGTGACGAAGCCGCGCGCCATTACCACGGCGACATAGAGGAGCGCCGCAGCCGTGGCATAAGGCGGCACGGAGCCTGCCAGCGGAGAGAAGAACAGGGCGAGCAGGAAACATATCGCCGTCACCACCGAGGTCAGACCCGTGCGCCCTCCGGCTGCCACGCCCGCGGCGCTCTCGACATAGCTTGTGGTGTTCGAAGTGCCGATCAGCGCGCCGATCGTCGTGCCGGCCGAATCGGCAATCAGCGCCTGCCGCATGCGCGGAAGCCGACCATCGGCATCCATCAGGCCGGTGCGGTGGGTAACGCCCACCAGTGTGCCCGCCGTGTCGAAGAAGTCGACGAAGAACATGGTGAGGACGACGATCCAGAAAGCCCCTTCCGCCGTGCGCGAAAAGTCGAGCGCGAAGAAGGTGCCGCTCGCCAGAGGCGGTGCCGACACAATGCCGCTGAAGCTGGCCGCGCCGAACGGGATGCCGATGAGCGTCACCGCCAGGATGCCGATGATGGTGCCACCCATCACCTTGAGGTGGTTCAGAGCCGTGATGATGAAGAAGCCCAGCAGTGCCAGCAGCGGCGCGACCTTCAGGAAGTCGCCGTGTGTGACGAGCGTCGCCGGGTGATCGACCACCAGTCCGGCCTGCTGCAGGGCGATGATGCCGAGAAAGAAGCCGATGCCGGTGGATGTCGCCATCTTCAGGCTGGCCGGTATGGCGTTGATGAGCCAGGCGCGGATCGGCAGCGCGGAGATGATGAGCGCCAGAACGCCGGAGAACAGGACACAGGCGAGAGCCTGTTGCCAGGTATAGCCCTGCGCACCGACCACCGAGAACGCGAAGAAGGCGTTGAGGCCCATACCCGGGGCCAGCGCCACAGGATAATTCGCGTACAGCGCCATGATCAGCGTGGCCAGAGCCGCCGCGATGCAGGTTGCGACGAAGACGCCCTCCTTCGGCATCCCGGCGGCCGAAAGGATGCTGGGATTGACGAAGATGATGTAGGCCATGGTGAGGAAGGTGGTGATCCCGGCGATCACCTCCCGCCGCACATCCGTGCCGTTCTCGCTCAGAGCGAAGAACCGCTCCAGAAATCCGTCACGCGCGGGCACCCCGCCATTTCCGATCGCCATGCTGCACATCCCCGCTCCGGAGACGCCGCAACCGTCTCCCAGCTTTATGGAAATACGGGCGGCCGTGCCGCGTCAATTTGCATGCACGGCATCGGTGCGCTGGCGCACTTAAAGGCGGTGGAGAACTTAAGGAGCGGGCGCGATGATGACAGGATCGCCCTTGGCATCCAGCAGGACCTCGCTCTCGCCCTCATAGGCCCAGATGACGCCGCCGCCGAGCGGCAGGGCCGTCTGGTAGCGCGGCCCCACGACCACCTTGCCTGCGCTGTCCAGAATGCCTTCCAGCATGTTCTCGCCGGCGGCGAAGCTGGTGAGGCCCTCGGTCCAGCCATCGCTCTGGATGTTGGCAAGCGAGGGCTCGAGGATCTGGTTGCCGTCGCGGTCGATCAGGCCCCATTTGTCGCCGAGCTTCACGGTCGCCGGGCCACCGTTGAAGCCGAACACGTCGTCATAGCTCGGCTCGACGACGAAGGTGCCGCAGGTATCGATAAAGCCCCATTTGCCACCAAGCTTGGCCGGCGCGCGTCCTTGCGAGAACTCGCCCATCTCCTCGAACTTCGGCTCCACCACGAAGGTGCCGGTGCGATCCACGACGCCGGATTTGCCGTCCAGTTCAGCCACCAGAAACCCGCCGGTGGACCCGCTCAGCCAGTCGAACTTCGGCTCGATCACCACCGCGCCGGTCCGGTCGATGAGGCCGTACTTCTCGGCGCGCACCACGACCGCGACGCCGTCCTGGAACCAGTCGAGGAAGTCGAATTCGGCCTTCGGCGTCACGGCCCAGGCGCCGGTCTTGTCGATATAGCCGCGCTTCTCGCCCTCAACCGCGCTGGCAAGTCCGTCCCGGAAGGCGGTGCCGTCCTCGAAGCGCGCGGGAATTACCAGCTTGCCGGTCAGATCGACATAGCCCGTCTTTTCGCCCTGCACGACGGCGGCCATGCCTTCGCTGAACGGCGGATCGTCCGCATTGATGATGAAGGCCGGCTTTGCCAGCCAGTTGCCGCTGCGGTCGACGAAGCCCCATAGCTCGCCCTCGAGCGCTGCGATGAAGCCATTGGCCACGAGGATGTCCGCGAACTTCGGCGGCACCACCCAGGCGCCGGTCTTGTCCACGGCGCCGCAGCGCTCCTCCTCCGCGCACCAGCGGAACAGGTCCGGCGCAGGCGTGCCGGCGCCCATATCGGGCGTGTCCGCGGGGGTGCAGGATTGTGCCCAGACGGGGCCGGCGAAAAGAGCGGCGGCAAGCGCCACGAAGATCGGAAGACGACGCATGGAATGACCCCGCAGAGGTGCCGGTGCGCGGCATCCTCATGATTCGCGGCATCAGCATAGTCGATCCCACCGTGTCCTTGGTGACGCATCCGGCTATCCTCGCACAGCTTTGCGCGTGAGCCCTCCCCTTCGGCGGCGGATGCCCCCATATTGCGCCCATGCCTCGTAAGACACGCCCCGACGCCGGCTTCGGCGAACGCCCACAGGCCAGCTTCGATCATGGCGGAGACGTGCCCGATCTCTCGGGCCTGATCGGCGATCCCGATCTTGTCGCGGCCTTGGGCCGGGGTTCGTCCGCTGCCCAGCAGGCCGCCGACAAGGTGGCGAAGAAGCCCTCCACCCGCACGCGGCGCAACGCGACGCCGGAGGTGGAACCGCGCGACCGGCGCTGGGACGCCGCCAAGGAAGGCGATGCGCCCACGAAGAAGGACATCGCGGCCTCCTTCCCCAACCCGTTCTCCCCGCCCGGCCTGTCCGATGGCGGCGCAGGCGGCGTGTCCGCCACCGTGCAGGCGCTGGAAAACCTGATCCAGCACGGACGCAAGGAACTTCAGGGCAAGCCTTGGGTGCCGCACCGCCCGCCGCGTCCCGAAAAGTGGGAAGGCGGCAAGTCGCTCGATCTGGTCTCGGAGTTCGAACCGGCGGGCGATCAGCCCACAGCCATTGCGGAGCTCGTCGAGGGCGTGAAGAACGCCGAGCGCGACCAGGTGCTGCTGGGCGTCACCGGCTCCGGCAAGACCTTCACCGTCGCCAAGATCATCGCGGAGACGCAGCGCCCGGCGCTGATCCTCGCGCCCAACAAGACGCTGGCGGCTCAGCTTTATGGCGAGTTCAAGCACTTCTTCCCGAACAACGCCGTCGAGTACTTCGTCTCCTACTACGACTACTATCAGCCCGAGGCCTATGTGCCGCGGACGGACACCTATATCGAGAAGGATTCGTCGATCAACGAGCAGATCGACCGCATGCGCCATTCGGCGACCCGGGCGCTGCTTGAGCGCGATGACGTCATCATCGTTGCCTCCGTCTCCTGCATCTACGGCATCGGCTCGGTCGAGACCTACACGGCCATGACCTTCGGCCTGAAGGTGGGCGAGCGCATCGACCAGCGCCAGCTGATGGCCGACCTCGTGGCCATCCAGTACAAGCGGTCCGACGCCAATTTCGTGCGCGGCACCTTCAGGGTGCGCGGCGACACCATCGAGATCTTCCCGGCCCATTACGAGGACCGCGCCTGGCGCGTCGGCCTGTTCGGCGACGAGGTGGAGACCATCCAGGAATTCGACCCGCTGACGGGTCACAAGTCCAACGACCTGTCCTTCATCAAGGTCTACGCCAACTCCCATTACGTAACGCCGCGCCCGACCCTGATCCAGAGCATCAAAGGCATCAAGGAAGAGCTGCGGATGCGGCTCGATGAACTGCACAAGATGGGCCGCCTGCTGGAGGCCCAGCGGCTGGAGCAGCGCACCACCTTCGACCTGGAGATGATGGAGGCCACCGGCTCCTGCGCCGGCATCGAGAACTATTCGCGCTGGCTCACGGGCCGCAAGCCGGGCGAGCCGCCGCCGACCCTGTTCGAATACCTGCCCGACAACGCCCTCGTCTTCGTGGACGAAAGCCATGTCACCATTCCCCAGATCGGCGGCATGTATCGCGGCGACTTCCGCCGCAAGGCTACGCTTGCCGAATACGGCTTCCGCCTGCCCTCCTGCATGGACAATCGCCCCATGCGCTTCGAGGAGTGGGACGAGATGCGGCCGCAGACGGTTCATGTCTCCGCCACCCCCGGCAAATGGGAGATGGAGCAGACCGGCGGCGTGTTCGCCGAGCAAGTGATCCGCCCGACCGGCCTGATCGATCCGCCGGTGGAGGTGCGCCCGGCACGCAGCCAGGTCGACGACGTGCTGGACGAAATCCGCGCCACCTCGAAAGCCGGCTACCGCTCTCTCGTGACCGTGCTCACGAAGCGCATGGCCGAAGACTTGACCGAATACCTGCACGAGGCCGGCATCCGCGTGCGCTACATGCATTCGGACATCGACACCATCGAGCGCATCGAGATCATCCGCGATCTCAGGCTCGGCGCCTTCGACGTGCTGGTGGGCATCAACCTTCTGCGCGAAGGCCTCGACATCCCGGAATGCGCGCTGGTCGCCATCCTCGACGCCGACAAGGAAGGCTTCCTGCGCTCCGAGACCTCGCTGGTGCAGACCATCGGCCGCGCGGCGCGCAACGTGGATGGCCACGTCATCCTGTACGCAGACAGCATCACAGGCTCCATGGAGCGCGCGATGGCGGAGACGGCACGCCGCCGCGAGAAGCAGATCGCCTACAACACCGCGAACGGCATCACTCCGCAAAGCGTCAAGGCCCGCATCGCCGACATCCTCGACTCCGTCTACGAGCGCGATCACGTCCGGGTGGACACCGGGCTGGTGAAGGACGGCGTCACCATCGGCCACAACTTCCAGGCCACGCTTGCGGATCTCGAGAAGCGGATGCGCGAGGCCGCCGCCAATCTGGAGTTCGAGGAGGCCGCGCGCCTGCGCGACGAGCTGAAGAGGCTGCGGGAGACCGAGCTGCTGGTGGCGGACGACGCCCTCACCCGGCAGTCCGATGTCGAGCAACAGGCCGGCAAGTTCGGGGAGCGTCCTCCGCGCGCGGGATCGCCGAAGCACCGGCGCGGAAACCGTCCGCCGGAGGAGAGCCTGCCGACCGCACCGGTCGATCCGCTGCCGCCGCCCAGCTCCCGCGTGCACAAGCCGACCCTCAAGGAGATGGGGCCTCACAATCGCGATCTACCGCTGGCGGCTCCGCGCCGGATAGTCGAGGGACTGGCGTCCGAGGCGCATGACGACACGGTCGAGGTCCGTCGCGTCACCGAAGGCGGCCGGTCCAGCGGAGGGCGTCCCGGCACGCGCGGGCGATAGGAGAACGCGCGAACCATCGGGTTGCGAACGCGTTAGCCCATGTGGACCCTGTCCATATCGTTCCCGATCGAGAGGTAAGTCTATGACCATCCGGACGGCCTGTGCCGCAGCTGCCCTTGCAACGAGCTTTGCTTTCCTTCCTGCCGGCGCTTTCGCCCAGGACAGGGCTCCGACCGCGGACGAGACGGCCCAGATCAGCGCCGCGCTCACAGCCAAGGGCTACACCAGCTGGGGCAAGATCGAGATGGATGACGGCAAGTGGGAAGTCGACAATGCCGTGGGCGCGGACGGCAAGCGCTACGATGTCGACCTCGACACCTCCTTCGCCGTTACAAAGGCCGAACTCGACAACTGATTGCTGGTTGAAATGCGGCAGGCCAAGCCCCTGCCGCATTCCGCAGCATAATCTTGGCTCTGCCACCCGTGCAGCATGCAAGGAGCAAGAGATGAAGACCAAATCGATCAGCACCGCCATTCTCGTGGCCGGTCTGGCCCTCGCGCCGCTTCACGCGTTCGCCGCTAACGATCCGTCCGGCGAGGAACGGGCCATCATCGCCGAAGCCTTGCTCGAGCAGGGCTACGTGTCCTGGGGAGACGTCAAGTTCGAAGACGGCATCTGGGAGGTCGAGGACGCCCGCACCGTCGAGAACCGCAAGGTGGATCTTAAGCTCGACCGCTCGCTCAACGTCATCGACGTCGACGATTGACGATCAGGCCCCGGCCGACATGGCCGGGGCTATTTCTTTGCCGTTTTGCGCGAAGCCCGCGAAATCGCTTCGGCGAGCAATTCCGTCATGCACGGCTGCTTTGCCGTGAACTCGGACAATGGCGAACGGCGCTTCTCGCGCTCGATGTTCCAGTACTGCATCGCCGCGTAGCGGCGCAGCACGGGAACTCCGTCCGCAACCGACTTCTCGCCGATCTCGCCGACATACGGAACGTAGATCCGCTCATGCGCCACCTGGGGCACGAACGGCGGATCCACCAGGACCAGATCGAGGCCCCTGCCCTCGACCCAGGCGCTGGCCTCGTCCAGCGTGCTCTCGAATTCGCCGAGATCGTTGAGCGCCAGCGCATCGCGGACCCCAACCTGCCAGATAACGAGGTCGGGCTCCCGCGCCGCCACCATGGTCCGCAATTGCTCGAAGTCGTCATCGGCGAGACCGGCGGAGCGGGCTTCCGAGACGTGGATGCTGATCCCGGGAAGACGCTGTTCTAGTGCCCGCTCCAGCGGGGGCTCCACACCCATGGCAGCCTGCGAAGGCTCTGCGCCGATCACCAGAATGCGCACGGGACCCTTGCGACCGATCAGCGCCTCGGTCCGGTCCAGCATCGCAGGGAATTTGAGATAGGCATCCGGCACCGTGCAGCGATCCGGGATACCGGCGCGCGCGGGTGCTGCCGGCACCAGCGCCGACACGAGCACGCCAGCCAGAAAGGTCAGCGCGCCGAAGCGGCTGGCCCGATGGCGTGGCGACGATCCTCTTGTTCCCGACGGTTCCATTCCAGCACACCAGCACATGCAAACAGCATAGCAAGTCCTGAGCCGATAAGCCCGATATCCACCAGCAGCCCGCCGCCCGACAAAGCCCGCAGCAACTGCCCGGCCACGGCGAGCACCGTACCGAGCGCGAACACGGGAAGCGAGTGCCGCCCGAGCACTGCGACCGAGCCCAGCAGCCTCGTCTGCCGTATCCACCGCTCCAGCGGAAGGTGGCTAACCACATAGGTGAGAGCCAGCACGTGGAGAAGGCGCGGCAGATGCAGGTCCGACTTGCTGAATTCCCACGCAAACAGCGGCACAGGCGACAGATTCCATGTCGGATTGAAGCCACTGACGATCCAGACCGCCGAGGCGGCCACGTAAACTGCCGCCGCCCAGAACAGCACGCGTGAGCGCACGCCATCTCCGTTCAGGATCATGCCGCCAATGGCCAGCCCGATGGTGAACAGGAGCTGCCAGCACAGCGGATTGAGGAACCACAGGCCTTCCGCCGGGAAGGTCGAGAGCTGAACCGGCACCAATTGGGCCGTGAGGTACAGCGCCGCGGATGCACCCAGTCCCAGCCATACGTTGCGCGCGGCCAGCACCAGCAGCAGCGGCGACATCAGCAGCAGAACCACGTAGAGCGGCAGGATGTCGAGATAGGAGGGCTGCAGCATGAGCGTCGCGAGCCCGATCAAGCCGGGTATGGTGTCGTTCACCAGCACATCGAGGCGAAACGCTTCGAAGAAGCGGGTATCTCCCGTGACCGTCACCGCGTAGGCGATGAGGGCTCCGCAGCAGACGATCAGCATGATGTGGATCGTGTAGAGCTGGAAGGCGCGTTGCACGATGCGGAAGCTGGTCGCCGCCGCTTCCCCTTGCCTGAACCGGGGAAGATAGGCCAACGCCGCCCCGACACCGGCAAGCATCACGAAGATCTCGGTCGCATCCGAGAAACCGTAGTTGCGGTGCGTGAGCCAGACGAACGCGTTGCCCGGTATGTGATTGATAAAGATGGTGATCAGGGCGAAGCCGCGCCAGAAATCGACGCTCATCAAGCGCGCCCGCGACCGGCGCGCATCTCCCGACTCAACATTGCTCATGGCGCGATAACAGCATGCCGGCCGCGTGGCAGCCACGCCCCCGGGGCGCGACTGCCATGTTCCAGGCGTCTAGTAGCGGCTCGTGCGCGAGGCTTCGAGGCCGCGGCGCGCGTCGAGGCTCCACGGTCCGGCGCCAGCCAGCATCAGGTAGAGGAACACGAAGCAGTAAAGCGCTGCGAGTTCGCCACCGTTGAGGATGGGAAAGAAGCTCTTGGAAGCGTGGGCCATGAAATAGGCCACGGCTGTGAAGCCCGCGAGGAGGAACGCCGTGGGGCGCGTGAAGAGCCCGATGACGATCAGCAATCCGCCGACCAGTTCAATAACGCCCGCGAGGCCCATGAGCGAGACGAGAGGCGGCATGCCCCGTGCCGACGCTTCCGGGAAGCCGAACAGCTTCTGGGTGCCGTGCTGCATGATGAGCAGGCCCGTCATGATGCGCAGGACACTGAGCATGATGGGCGCATAGCGCGCGGCGGATACGAACGGGCGTTCGACAGGGTTTGAGCGGTTCAGCAGCATTGATCACCTCCGCCGCGACAATGTTCGACGCCGCGACGGAATGCCAGAGCCCATTTCGTGCCGCGGCTCACAACCGGCAATGCATGGCTGCACGCCTCAGCGGCCGAGACCCTTCTTCAGCTCGTCGATGCGCTTCGAGGCGTCCGCCTTGGTAAGATCCTCGGAAAACGCGTCCGCCTGCCCGGCTTCTTCCGAAAGTGTCTTCAGATAGGAGGCCTGTGCTCCCGTCATCGGTTCGCCGCCGGACACCCAATCCTCCACCGGCTTCTCGGTGTTGGAGCCGGGATTTGGATCGGTCTTCGGGTTCTCGGTGTGATCGGCGTCGTTGGCCATGGCAATGTTCTCCATACGTTCCGACGCAGAACGCCCGGGAAACGGCTGGGTTCCCGGGCGTCGGTGATGAGGAGAGGCTTGGGAACGCGAGACCTGACCCGCTGCCCCCCGAGCCTCAGTTGGAGGCGAGCTGCTGAATCTGGACGCGGGCAACACCGGTGCCCATCATGCCGAGCTGGCGCGCGGCGCCGCGGGACACGTCGATGACCCGGCCGCCGACAAAGGGGCCACGATCATTGACGACGACGTTGACGCTCTTGCCGGTGCGGCTGTTCGTGACACGAAGCTTGGTGCCGAAAGGAAGCGTACGGTGGGCGGCGCTGAGGCCGTCCGGATTGTAGCGGGCACCCGACGCGGTCCGGTGACCCATCTGGTACCAGGACGCCATGCCGGACATGCGATGGACCTTCTTCTCCGCCTTGCGCGGCGCAGCCGACGCTACGGTGACATTCATGGCGCCAACAGCGAGAAGAGCGGCGCCGGCCGCAGCGATGTTCAGAAAACGCATATACATTCCTCGACTGGGCCCCCCGGCCCGGATGAGGCGCGAAAGACAGTCCAGAAGAGGCAGAAATGCGGCCCGACACGGGCAGATCAGTGATCGTATATCAGATGCGACAATCTGACATGGCTGGCTATGGAACCAATTCGACGTCGCGGGAACAACAGATGACTTCAACTTTCGTGCAGTTCAACATCAACAACATTGTTCCGGAAGAAGCTTCTCCTGCGGAAGATCGCATCCTGCGTGGAAAGCCGGTTGCACTAACCTGGAACGTTGATGAAAGCCCCGACGGCAAGCTGTTCACGGGCCTGTGGGAAGCCACGCCGGGGGCCTGGCGCGTCCGGTACGACGAGTGGGAATTCTGCGAGATCGAGAGCGGACATTCCGTCGTGACGCCAGATGGCGGAGAGCCGATCCACCTGCGGGCGGGCGACCGGCTCGTCCTGCGGCCCGGCTTCACGGGCGTGTGGGAGGTGATGGAAACAACGCGCAAGAGCTACGTGATCCGCCTTCCCTGACGGTCGCCCGGAGTCACCTCTCCCCGCCGGGGAGCGGTCGACTACTCTGCCGCCATTCCGCCGCGCGTCTCCACCGTGGCGTAGCCCTCCTCGCCGGTGTCCTCATCCTCATAGGCCGTGGCGATCTCCACGAACTCATCGGGGTAGAAGCCGTTGAAACGCGTGCGAAGCGAGAGCGAATAGGCGCCGATATGGCCGATCTCGATCCAGTCCCCCGTATCGACATGTTCGGGAAGCCAGAACGGGCGGCTCAATATGTCCACGCTGTCGCAGGTGGCCCCGCAGACGCGGAACGGCGTCAGCTTGGTCGATGCACCCCGCCGCCGCCGCGCGGGATCGGGGATCAGCCGCGCCGGAAGCGTCATCTTGCCGGTCCACGCATCCGACAATGACGACCAGATGCCGTCATTGATGTAGATGCGCTGCCCCTTCTTGAGCAGCACGCGCACGATGACCGAGAGCGAGCGGGCCACGATGACACGGCCCGGCTCCGCGATCAGCGGAAGGTCGTCCAGCCCCCATTCGTCGATCTCGGTCTGGATGTCGCGGACCAGTTCACCCACGGCCGGGACGGGCGGCGGCGCCTTGCGCTTGGGATCGTGGCCGTAGCGGGCGGGAAAACCCCCGCCGATATCTAGCGCCGCTATGTCCGCCGCCGCCCGTCCGCGCACCCATGCAGCGCTGGCGAGCGCGCGTTCATAAGTGGAAAGGTCCTCGACCTGGCTGCCGACATGGAAGGCGATCCCGCAGCGGAAGCCGATGCGGTCGATGCGCTCCACAAGCTCCACCGCATGCTTGGCGGCGGCACCGAACTTCTTGGACAATTCGTAGGCGGCATGCCCCTTCGTGGCGATGCGCACGAACAGGGTGATGTCGGCGGGATCCAGATCCATGGCGCGAACGATGCGCAGGATCTTCGCGATCTCGTCCTCATGGTCCACTGCCATGTGGCGGATGCCATAGGTCTCCAGCGCCAGGCGGATGTCGGACTGCGCCTTCACGGGGTGCATGTAGAACTGGGCCGCAGCAGGGTCGGCCAGCCGGGCCGCCGCGAACTCGGCGGGGCTGGCGACGTCGAAGGCCTTCACGCCCGCTTCGCTGATCGTCTTCAGCACCATGTCCTCGCCGTTCGTCTTCACGGCGTAGGCGGTCTGGCCGCGAAAGGCGTCCAGGAAGGCGCGCGTGTCCTGGGCCAGAACCGAGGGCCGGAAGCCGTAGACGGGTCGGTCTGGCCTTAGCGCCAGTGCCGCTTCGCGTCCCGTCGTAAACTTGTCCATGTGGTCTCCGCTTCGCGCCGGGGTGTGGCGCGCACGCTATCATGCCCTGGCTGCGGGTTTTTGTTCCCCTGCAAAGGCTTGACCGGCACGGCCCGCCGCCGCATCGTCCCGCCGAATAACCTAAGAGACCACATCCATGATGACGCGCGCCCTGAAGGCCCTGCTCGCCGCCTTGGCCCTGCTCGCTCCGCAGATGGCGATCGCTGCCGACCTCACCCGCCCCATGGTGATCGAGAAGCGCGTTGTGGTCGAAGACCCGGACCTGCCGAACTGCTTCAGCCCCAAAGTCTTCAATGAGATGTCCGACGCATTCGAGAGCAAGGAGAAGGAGTATTGGAAATCCGATCTCGTCCTGCTCTCGTTCCTGAACGCCGAGGAACTTGGCTACCGCCCGTGGGGCGCCTCCTTCATCCCGCGCCGATTCTGCCAGGCTGAAACCCGCGTCTCCGACGGCACCATCCGCTCCGTGTTCTATTCCATCGGCAAGGACACCGGCACCCTGGGCGTGAAGTTCGGCGTGGAGTTCTGCGTGATCGGGCTGGACCGCAACCTCTCCTACGCTCCCAACTGCCGGATGGCTCAGCCTTGATGATGGCGCGGGCGGCAGCAGCCCTCCTGCTGCTGCTGACCTCGCTGTTCGCCACCGCCTCGACCGCGTCTGCCCAGGAAAACACGCCGGGAAAGTTCGACTTCTACGTGCTGTCCCTGTCGTGGTCGCCGAGCTACTGCCTCAGCAAGCGAGCGGATGAGGACGGACCGCAATGCGCCGGGCCGCGCCCCTTCCACTTCGTCGTTCACGGCCTCTGGCCTCAGCATGAAGCCGGCTTCCCCGAATATTGCGACCGGAAGGCGCCGCGCGTGCCGGAGGCGGAGATCGGGCGCATGCTCGACATCATGCCGAGCCGCGGCCTCGTCATCCACGAATGGCGCAAGCATGGATCCTGCACCGGCCTGACCTCGACTGCTTACTTCGACGCAACACGCGAAGCGCGCAGCCGCGTCAGCATCCCGGCGACCTATGAAGCATCGGGCGAGTGGCGCACCACCACGCCGGGCGAGATTGAGGCCGCTTTCCGGCAGGCCAATCCCGGGCTCGGCGCGGACATGATCGCCGTGACCTGCAACGACCGCCGCCTGCAGGAAGTTCGCATCTGCATGAACAAGGGCTTCGGCTTCCGCTCCTGTCCGGAGGTGGACCGCCGCTCCTGCCGCAGCGACAAGCTGGCGCTGCCGCCGGCACGCGCGTCGTCCTCCCGCTGAACCGCAGCGGCCGCCCGTAAGATGAACTACCGACACGGCTTTCATGCCGGCAACTTCGCGGATGTGCTGAAGCACAGCGTGCTGGCTCTCATCGTCCGGCACCTGCTGCAGAAGGCTGCACCCTTCCGCTACATCGACACCCATGCCGGCATCGGCCTGTACGATCTGCACTCCGAACAGGCGCAGAAGACGGGCGAGTGGCGCGACGGCGTGGCCCGCGTCTGGAACACGCGCTTCGAGCCGGAGGTCGCGGCTTTGCTGGCTCCCTGGCAGGACGCCGTCAACCGGCTGAACCCGGAAGGCGGGCTCCGCTACTATCCCGGCTCGCCCGAGCTCGTGCGGGCTCTCGCGCGTCCCGACGACCGCCTCGTCTTGTGCGAATTGCATCCGCAGGATGCAGCGCTGCTCGGCCGCCGCTATGCGCGCGACAAGCGGATGCGCGTGGTCGAGATCGACGGCTGGACCGGGCTCAACGCCTATGTGCCGCCGAAGGAGAGGCGCGGCCTCGTTCTCGTCGATCCGCCGTTCGAAGAGCCGGATGAATTGCTGCGCATGGTGTCCGCGCTGGACGCGGCGCACCGCAAATGGCCCACCGGGACCTATGCACTCTGGTATCCGGTCAAGGATCCCGGTGAGATCGCGGCCTTCACGCACCGGCTGGCAAATCTCGACGTGCCGTCGATTCTCGGCGCGGAGATCATGATCCAGAGGCCCGAAGATGCGTCGCGTCTCAACGGCACGGGGCTCGTGATCGTCAACCCGCCCTGGACGCTGGAGCGCGACCTGCGGATCCTCCTGCCCGCTTTGGCCCGGGTGCTCGGCCGCGACGGCCGCAGCACGTCCCGGGTCTTCCAGATTGCCGGCGAGAGACGGGCTTGAGGTCGTAAAGGTGCAACAGTGCGGCGAGGAATATCATCGGGCCGCACAATCCGCTGTTCACCGGATTCCCGATGCTTCAAAAGGACGGCGCGCCGCTGATGACGGGCGACACGGATATCTTGATAGATCCGTCGCGAAGGTCACTCGGCGTTAAGAGCCTACCCGCAAGATAAGTTGTCCGACCTGATCGGACCCACCAAGGAACGCTGTCGTGGATCCCTTGCCGCTTCATCTCTCGATCGCCTTTTTCGGCATCCAGGTCGTCGCCTGGACGGGACTTTGCGCATATCTCTACGCCACGCGCAGTCGCCGCAGCGAGGCGAACATCGCCTCGCTCATCAGCGAGATCCAGAGCCAGGACCAGCTGGCCAAGGCGGCCTGATCATCGGTTAGCCCTGCGCCTCAGGCCCTCTGCAGCACTGCACTGGGTACAGCTACCTGCGCCTGCGTGCTGAACCGCTGCACATTGCTGGCCGCGTGGGCGATGACCGCCAGCGCGCCGAACTGGTGCAGCAGCGCCAGCCCCAGCGGCACGACGTGGATGAGCGTCAGGACACCGATCACGGCCTGAATGACGATGGTGAGCAGCAGGACGGCGCTTGGCCGGAAGGCCGGCGTTCCGCGCGTCAGCACCAGATTCGCGACGGCGGCGGCCAGCAGCAGATAAGCCGTCATGCGGTGCACGAACTGCGCCGTCATCGGATTCTCGAACAGGTTGCGCCACAGCGGTTCCAGCGGCGAGAGGCTGGCGGCTGACGGGATGAGCATGCCGTCCATCAGCGGCCAGGTCGTGAAGGACAGGCCTGCGTCGAGCCCCGCCACGATGGCTCCGAGGAACACCTGCACGAAGGACAGGACGAGGAGCCCCCACGCTGCGGCCTTGATGGCGGGCCGGACCGGCAGGTTGCGCGGCTTCAGCGACAGAGCCGTCCAGAGGATCGCTGCAAAGAGGAAGAAGGCGAGCGTCAGGTGCACGGCCAGCCGGTAGGGCGCCACGGACGTGCGCTCCGTCAGGCCCGACGCCACCATCCACCAGCCGATCGCCCCCTGAAGGCCGCCGAGCAGGAAGAGCAGGAACAGCTTAGGCGCGAGGCTGCGGTCAAGATTGCCGCGCCACCAGAAGACGGCGAGCGGGACGATGAAGACGAGGCCGATGACGCGGCCCAGCAGGCGGTGGAGCCACTCCCAGAAGTAGATCTTCTTGAAGTCGCCAAGGCTCATGCCCTTGTTGATCTGCTGGTATTGCGGGATCTGCTGGTACTTGGCGAATTCGTCGTTCCAGGCCTGGTCGCTCATCGGCGGCAGCGCGCCGGTCACCGGCTTCCATTCTGTGATGGACAGGCCTGATTCGGTCAGGCGCGTCGCGCCGCCCACCAGCACCATCACGCACACCATCAGCGCGACGAACATCAGCCATATGCGGACGGGGCGGTAACGGTCGGCAGGCGCCATGGTCTTGCAATCCTCGCAGCGTAGCCCGAGAGATAGGCCCCCTGCCCTCGGGGAGCAACGCGCTCCTTGTCCTACCCCCCCCGGAGACATGATGCCGATTCGCGTGCGCAAGTTCATCGGCACCGTGCTGCTGATCATCCTGGTGCTCGGCTGGGCGCTGTTCTTCATGGCGCTCGCGCAGGGCCGGATCCAGCAGGCCGGCGGCTTCTGGCACTTCATGTATTACGTGATCGCCGGCATGGGCTGGATCGTGCCCGCGGGCATCATCATCAAGTGGATGCAGAAGCCCGAGGAGGTCTAGGCCACGTCCAGCACGCGCAGGCGGTTGCGCAGCACGAATGGCAGGCCGGAGATGAAGGTCTCGGCGTAGCGGCGCTGCTGGTAATGTCCGTTGAGCGAAACACGGGGCAACGCGGTCATGTGCGCGGCGTGCGCCGGGAACAGGGTGCCCAGCCGCGTGGTCCAGCCGCCCGCGAAGCCTAGTTCCTCCGCTGTCCTGAACTCTCGCACACCAGCCGAGGTCGGGTCTCCCACGGGAAAAGCGATGTGGCGCGGTTCCACGCCGAGTTCGCTGCGGATGCGCTGCTGCGCGCCAGTGATCTCGCGGCGCATGGCGTCCTCCCCCAGCTTCGCGAGCATGAAGTGACCGCAGGTATGGTTGCCGATGGTCACGAGCGGATCGGCAGCGACTTCGCGCAGTTCGTCCCAGTCGAGGCAAAGCCGGGCAGTGAGGCCATCGTCCCGCGTGCCCGCGCTTTCCTCGAGCCTGTCGATGGCCTGCCGCATGGTGGCTTCATCCATCCCGCGCAGCGTCCAGTAGATGTGCTCCCAGGCTGCGGCTTTTTCTTCATCGGTGCGCGTGTTCAGCGCATCGCCCGCGAAGTGCACCTTGTCCGCGCCGGCGATCGCGTGCTCCAGCCGCAGCCACCACAGATCGCCTGTGCCATCCGCGAAACCTGAGGTGACGAAGAGCATTGCCGGCGCGCCGTGTCGCCGCAGCACCGGAAGGGCATGGTCACGCACATCACGGTAGCCGTCGTCGAAGGTGAAGCAGGCGAAGCGGCCTGCATCCGGATCCTGGATTCGCCGCAACGCCTCGTCGAGGGTGACCACGTCGATGCCGCGCTCGCGGAGAAGCCCCAGAACATCATCAAGGAAATCCGGCGTGATGCCGAGCAGGTGATTGGGTGCGAACGCCCGTTGTTCGGCCGGACGGCAGTGATGCAGCGTGAAGACCACCCCCCTGCCCGCTGTCCAGCGACCCAGCAGCCTGTCCAGCCGCAGGAGGTGCAGCGCGTCGAGCGTCCGACGCAGGCGGCGGGTGCGGCTGTCCTCCATCAGGATTCGGTGGTCCGCGACACCGGTCCCTTGCCTGTGCCGCCCGCGACCAGAACGACCACGTCGCTGACGCCCGCCTGCAGGAGCATCTGATGTGCGGATGTGGTGGCCTCGTCATCCGCCGCAGCGGCGATCAGGATGGCGGCACCCGTGCGCCTTGCCAGCGCCTCGAAACCGGTCCGTCGCCCGATCGAGGGTCCCAGCACGATGACGAAGTCGTAGGTCAGGCCAAGTGCGTCGAACACCACGCCGATACGCTGAGCGGAGGCGGGCTCCAGCGGATCCTGCTGCCCAAGCGTGATCATGTGCGCGTGGGAAGCACGGTCGCGCTGGATGGCATCGACGAAGGAAGCCTCGCCGGAGACAAGTTCACCAAGACCCGCCGTTTCGGCCTTGTCGCCCATGGCTTCCCGGAAGCGGGCACTCTCGCCGCCGGCATCCACTACGATGGCCTTCCGCCCATGGCCCGCGAGCGAGCGGGCGAGCGTCATGGCAATGCCGCCGGCGTCGATGTCCGGTGCGGCCGTGACGGTGAGAATGTTCAGCGCGTCCTGCCCGCGCGGAGTGGCCGCCAGATGGGTGGCCAGTTCCCCGAGGATCTTCATGTCCGCGGCTTCCATGGCCATGTCGCGGCTGCCGAGCAGTGCCGTTGTTCCTGCGGCGGCAGCCGCCTGTTTCATGGGAGTGTCCGCATCGATCTCCTGCCGGGCCGGCAGCACACCCGCCTTCGCGGCAGCCAGAGGCACCGGGCGCGAACCCTGCGAGAGGAATTCCAGCACGGTGAACAGCACGACGAGGAGGATGAAGGCCGCAACGGAGGAGAGTGCCACGATGGGCAGCGGCTTCGGCGAAAATGGCGAGCTGGCGGCGGCAGCGCGCGAGATGATGCGCGAATCCGGCGGGATCGATTCCACCTGTTCGCGGGCCGAGGCGTCGCGATAGCGCGTCATGAACTGCTCCAGCAGTTCGCGCTGGGCGCGAGCCTCGCGCTCGAGGGCGCGCAGCTGCACTTCCTGCTCGTTGGCCGAGCCCGCCACCTCTTTCTGTGAATCGAGCGTTGCGCGGATGTTGGTGACGCGCGAAGCCGCCAGAGTGGCCTCGTTCTCATAGGCGCGCGCCACCTTTCGGGCTTCCTCGCGAATCTGCGTGTCGACGGAGGACAGCTGCGCGTTGAGCTCCTTCATGCGCGGGTGCCCCGCCAGGAAGGTCCGCGACTCGCGTGCGATGGATGCGGCGAGATTGCCGCGCTGCTCCGCCAGCCGGCGGATCAGTTCGGAATTGCCGATATCGAGGAACTCGACGCGACGCCCGGCTGCCAAGGCCTGCTTGATGGCGTCGGCCTTGGTCTGGGCCTCGGTCTGCTGCGCGACGGCGCGTGAAAGTTCGCTGCTGAGTTCGTTGAGCTGCTGGCTGGACAGCGTTGAATTGTTTGGACCGGCGAACAGGTTCTGCGACGTGCGGTAGTTCTCGACCTTGGCCTCGGCCTCCGCCACGCGGCGGCTGAGATCCGCGATCTGGCCGCTGAGCCAGTTGGAGGCTTGCTGGTTGATCGCCTGCTTGGCCGCCTGCTGCATCTGCAGATAGCGTGTGGTGACGGTGTTGGCGATCTGGGCGGCCAGTCCCGCGTCGGCGGACAGCACCACGGTCGAGATCACCCGCGAGCCCGGGATCGCGGCCACGGTCAGGTGATCGTAATAGGCCTGGAGCGCCCGCTCCTCATCCGTCATGAGGGCCGGATCCGGCGCGAAGCCAAGCTTCACCAGCACGGCCTTGACGGAGGACATCTCGGACGAGCCGCCGAACTCCGGCACGTTCTTCAGATCGAGTTCTTCGACGACCGAGAGGGCCAGATCGCGCGAACGCAGCAATTGCACCTGGCTTTGCACGGCGAGTTCGTCGGCGGCTGCGGTCTGGGGATCGCGTTCCGCCCCTGCCGGCCGCGTATAGGCGTTCTCCTTGCTCTCCACGAGCACGAGTGCTTCGGAACGGTACTGCGGCACCAGGGTGCGGGCAAAGAGCGTGGCGCCGATGGCGACCAGGATCGTGGGACCAAGGATCAGGAGCTTGCGGCGCCACAAGGCGCGGCCGATCCCGCCTAGGTCGATTTCCGCAGGCGATCGCGTATCGCGGACAATGCCCATGTCGTAAACGGCGCCCTGCATGTCGATGCGATCCTTCAAGCAGGAAGCACTGTCGCACCAGCAGGTTGAAAAGCTATTAACCACATGGTTGGGAAGGTTTTGTTAACCATAAGTAAGTAACGCTGCGGCTCGGACCTTTGTCAGGGATCATCATGCCTCGGCTGCCGTTCTGGCTCATTATCATGCCCCTGATCCTGCTCTCGGCCGCCAATTGTGCGCCGCCGCAGACCGGCGTCATGGCAGCGCCCCTGCCCGATGCTCCCTATCGCCTCGGCAGCGGAGACCGCCTGCGGATCGTGGTGTTCGACCAGACCAATCTCTCCGGCAGCTTCGCCGTGGATGCGGCAGGCATGATCACGCTGCCGCTGCTCGGCACTGTGCCCGCGGAGGGCAAGACGCCGCAGGAGTTGAAAGCTGTTCTCGAACAGAGGCTGCGCAAGCAGTTCCTGCGCGAACCGAACGTCTCCGTCGAGATCGAGGCCTACCGTCCCTTCTTCATCTTCGGAGAAGTCGCGCAATCGGGGCAGTACGCCTACATCGCCGGCATGACCGTCGAACAGGCTGTCGCCATTGCCGGTGGCTACACGCCGCGCGGACGCCGCGGTCCCGTTCAGCTTGCCCGCCGCGACGGTGCCGATGTGGTGCGCATTGAGGTGCCGCTCACGACGCTTATGCGGCCGGGCGACACGATATTCGTTCAGGAGCGCTGGTTTTGACCGACGGCGCGCCGCTCCGGATCATCCACGTCTTCCGCGCACCGCTGGGAGGGCTTTTCCGCCATGTGATGGATCTCGCTCGCGGACAGGTGGACGCGGGCCATCAGGTCGGCATCCTGTGCGATTCAGTGGCCGGGAATCCGCGCGACCATGAAAAGCTTGAGGCTCTGGAGCCGGAACTGGCCCTTGGCTTGCGGCGAATGCCCATGGCGCGCGTGCCGTCGCTGCACGATCGGCATGCACTTACAATGATGGCGGCCTTCCATCGCGAGGCACGGCCGGATGTGATCCATGGACACGGGGCCAAGGGCGGCGCGTTTGCGCGCCTGCCGGGCTTCTACACACGCGGCTGGCCGGTGACCTGCTACACGCCTCACGGCGGCAGCTTCCATTATGCCCCGGGCACCGCTGTGCACCGCGTCTACACCACCGCGGAGCGCATTCTCGCCCGCCGCACCGGCGCCCTGCTGATGGAAAGCCACTTCATCGCGCGAAAGGTGCGCGAGACGCTCGGCCAGGTCGAGGTGCCGATCCACGTGGTGCACAACGGCATTTCCGAAAGCGAGTTCGCACCCGTCACGCGGAGCGCCGATGCGGCGGACCTGCTGTATGTGGGCGAGCTGCGCTTCGAAAAAGGTGTCGACACCGTTCTCGATGCGCTCGCGATGCTCTCCGAGGAAGGATTGCGGCCCACAATACGCATCCAGGGCTCTGGACCGCATGAGACGGCGCTGCATGATCGGGTTCGCTCGCTCGGCCTCGCGGAGCAAGTGCGCTTCGCGCCGGCCGGCCCCGTGCGCGAGGGGTTCGAGAACGCCCGCATCATGATCGTTCCGTCGCGCAAGGAATCCCTGCCTTATGTGGTGCTCGAGGCTGCCGGCGCGGGGGTGCCGCTGATCTCGACCGATGTCGGGGGCATTCCCGAGATCTTCGGACCGTTCAGCGACCGGCTCATTCCTGCCGGCGAGCCCCCGGTCCTTCGCGACGCCATCCGCGCGGCTCTTCGCCAGCCGGAACAGGAACTCCGACGGAACGCGGAAGAACTTGCCCTTTTCGTGCGGGGCAATTTCGCCATGTCACGCATGATCTCCGAAGTGGAAGATGCGTATCGCCGGGCGCTTGCAACAAGGGCCGATCTGCAGCGCCGCCATTAAGCCTTCCGTGACGCCTCTGCTGCATTCATGATCGAAGCGCCGTAAAAGCGGCTGGCCGATCATGACCGTGGACGACATCACCTCACCACCGCCACCAACACCTGAGACCCAGCCGCGCCCAGGCATGCCGCCGCGCGCACTGGACCTGGCCGAGCAGCCGGTGAAGCCCACCTTTTCCCCGGTCGTGGTTTCGGGATTGGTGCGCATTACCGAGGCCGCCGTGCTGGTCGTCTCCGGGTTCACCGCACGGCTTGTGCTGGGATCCGAGCATAGCGACGGGCTATGGCCCGAAGCGGCCCTGATCCTGCTCGTCGGCATCGTCGCGGTTCTGCTGTTCGAAGCGGCACAGCTTTATTCCATCCCGATGTTCCGGCAGCGCTTCCAGCAGATCACGCGCGTGGTGGCCGCGTGGACGGGCCTCATGCTGGCCGTGCTTGCGGGCCTCTTCCTGCTTGGTTGGGGTGCGCCCATCCTGCCTTGGCTGCTCGGCTGGTGGAGCCTTGCGGTGGTCGTGCTCGCAACCGAGCGGTTCGGGCTTGCCTTGCTGGTGAAGCACTGGACGCGGGCGGGCCGGCTGCTGCGTCGCACGGTGATCGTCGGCGGCGGCCTTCCGGGCGAGGACGTTGTCCGCCGGATCAAGGCCGACACCAAGACCGATGTGGAGCTGTGCGGGGTCTTCGACGACCGAACCGACGAGCGCTCCCCCGACATGGTGGCCGGCGTGCCGAAGCTTGGGACGGTCGACGATCTCGTGGAGTTCGCCCGCCGCACGCGCATCGACCTGGTCATCTTCTCGCTTCCGATCTCGGCGGAAGGCCGCATCCTGCAGATGCTCCGCAAGCTGCAGGTACTGCCGGTGGATATCCGGCTGGCAGCGCATACGAACAAGCTGCAGTTCCGGCCCCGCTCGTATTCCTATGTCGGCTCCGTGCCGGTCATCGACATCTTCGACAAGCCTATCGCCCATTGGGACGTGGTCTTGAAATGGCTGTTCGACCGTCTCGTCGGCGCTGCCATGCTCGTTGTCCTCGCGCCGGTGATGGCGGGCGTGGCCCTTGCCATCAAGATGGACTCAAAGGGTCCGGTCCTGTTCCGGCAGAAGCGCTACGGCTTCAACAACGAGCTGATCGAGGTCTTCAAGTTCCGGTCGATGTACACGGACATGACCGACGCAACGGCCACCAAGCTCGTGACCAAGGACGATCCGCGCGTCACCAAGGTCGGCCGCTTCATCCGCAAGACCAGCCTCGACGAGTTGCCGCAACTGTTCAACGTCGTGCTGAAGGGTGACCTTTCGCTCGTCGGCCCCCGCCCTCACGCGGTGCATGCCAAAGCCCAGAACCAGCTCTACGACCAGGTGGTGGACGGATATTTCGCACGCCATCGCGTGAAGCCGGGCATCACCGGCTGGGCGCAGATCAATGGCTGGCGCGGGGAGACCGATACCGAGGAGAAGATCCAGCAGCGCGTGTCCCACGACCTGTTCTACATCGAGAACTGGTCCGTGATGCTGGATCTGAGGATCCTGGCAATGACCCCGATCTCCCTGCTGAGGACCGAGAATGCCTATTGAGGCGGGGCAGGACGCGGCTCCCATGGGGCGGCTGGCGGGCCTGCGCTCTCGCCTGGACATTCCATTGCTTGCCGCGGCCGTCGCCACCTCCGGCGTCAAGGTCGCATCCGCCGCGCTGAACTATCTCTTCCTGATCCTGCTGGCCCGCCTGATGACGGTGGATGGCTTCGGCCTCTACGGGGTGCTGTTCTCGGCCGCCACGCTCGCCGCCGCCGTCCTGACCTTCGGACAGCCGGTCTTCGTGCTGAAGAGCATCCCGCAGTTCGAGGCACTGAAGGATGAGGCGCGCAAGAAAGGCGTGCTCTTGTTCGGCCTCCGCGTGCTGGCCGGCACGTCCCTCGTCTTCCTGCTGGTTCTCGGCGGGGCCTACGAAATGCGGCTCCTGCCGTCGAGCCTGCTGGTCAGCGGCGTGCTGGTGGCCTTCGCCCTTCTGACCCTCGTCTACGCATTCTCGGACTACGCGTGCAACGTGCTGCGCGCGCTCGGCCATGCCTATGCGGGGCTGGTTCCCCGCGACATTGCCTGGCGGCTCCTCACCTGCGTCGGCGTCGTCGTCCTTGCCCGGTATGGCGAAGTCAGCCTCCTGAACGTGCTGCTGCTGCTCGCCGTGACGCTTGTGGTCCTCGTGGGCTGGCAGGCGCGTCGCATCGGGGGCCTGATACTGCGCATGAAGCCGGTGCTTCCCGTGGTCGAGACGGGCAACTGGGCCAAGGCCTCCACATGGATGGCCATAGGCTCCCTGCTCTATGTGGCCTCGATGACCGTGGACACCGTCATCGTCGGCGCAACCCTCGGTGCCGAGGACGCCGCGATCTACTTCGCGGCCGCCAGAACCGCCGCCATGTCCTCCCTGCTCCTCGTCGGCCTCCGCCTCATCGCAGCGCCGGTTTTTGCGAAGCTGCATTACGGTGCAGAGCCGGAGGCTCTCCGCGCCCGCATCGAGATGGTCTATGGCCTCTCGGCGGTGACGGCTTTGGCTCTCGGCGTGCTTGGCTATCTGCTGGCGCCCTACATCATCCAGTTGTTCGGAGCCGACTATGCCGAAGGCGTCACGCCCTTCCGTATCCTCCTCATCGGCCTCGCCGTCGCAACGGCCGGGGGCATGTCGGCGTCCATCCTCGAGTCCACGGGTGGCGAGCGCCTGAACGCCCTCGTCCTGCTGGCCACGCAGAGCGCGACCGCCCTCGCCATCGTGTTCGGCGCGCTCAATGCGGGGCTTTACGGTGCAGCCATCGCCAAGGCCGCGGGCGTGGCCATCGAGGCGCTTATCCTCACGGCCTGCGTGTTTTACAGGCTCAGGTCCGGCGCGCCGAAGGGGGTGGGCACCGCATGAGGTCCAGCGACATCGCGGTGCTGATGCCCGCCTACAATCCCGATCCGGTCCTGCTTCAGGAGGTGCTGCGCTCCCTTCTGTCGCAGTCGGAAGCCTGCGACGTCGTCATCGTCGACGACCATTCCCGCGTGCCGATCTCAAGCATCGTGGCGGAGGATCCGCGGATACGGGTGCTGAGGCTCGAACGAAATCTGGGGGTCACCGGAGCCCGCAACGAAGGTCTCCGCTACATCCTCGCGGAGGGATATCCCTTCATCGCCTGCAACGACGCCGACGATGTTTGCCTTCCGGAGCGGTTCCGGCTGCAGCTGGACAGGTTCGAGCGCGATCCCGCACTGGACATTCTGGGCGGCATGTCGCCCACCCACGACGCGAGCGGTGCCTTCCTCTTCACACGCGGGACAACCGGAGGGCCCGCGGTCATCCGCAAGCGTGTGCGCTACAATCTGCCCTTCGCGCACTCCACGTTCTTCTTCCGCTCCAGCGTGGTGACGCGCTTCGGCGACTATTCCGAGGACTTTCCGGCCGGTGAGGACTACGAATTCCTCTACCGCATCGTGGCCCGCGGCGGACGTGTCGACTGCCTCCCGGAGCCGCTGAGCACCTATCTGCTGAATCCAGCCGGCATCACGTTCAACAACTGGCAGCGCCAGATCCGGACACGGCTGAAGACGCAGCTGCGCTATTTCGATCCGCTCGCGCCGGGCTGCTATCTCGGCGTTGCGCGCACGCTCATCACCCTGATGGTGCCGCTGTCGATCTGGGGTCCGCTGAAGCGTGCCATCCGCACGAGGGTCGGAACACGCCAGCCCACCTGAGCGTCCGCCCGCCTAAGCGGCGCGCGCCGCGACGGTGCTTCCACGCCTCCTCAGCGACGCAATGGTGAGGCCCCATATGCCGCCGGCCAGCAGGAAGAAGTGGCGCCAGTGATCGGTGTCGATGATGTAGCCTTCGGCGGCCACGCCCACGAACGTTCCCAGAAATGCGATCAGCGCCGGTTGCCATGAAGCCCGGATGAAGACGCCGCGCAGACCGACGACCACCGTCGAGACGACGAAGCCGTAATAGGCCAGCGCGCCAATCCAGCCATAGGCATAGAGCGAGGCGAGATAGACATTGTGCGGGTCCATCCCGAACATCACCGAGAACTGCTTGGGCCCAAGCCCAACCGGAAACTCGAAGATGCGCCGGAACCCGGCAGCCTGGCTGCCGAACCGGCCATATTCGCCTGTATCGTAATAGTTCACGAGGTTCGCGCGCTCGGCGAACATGTTCTGAATGGACGGGATTGAGAGCAGGACCACGAGCAGCACGGCCACGCCGAACACGGCCACCACGGAGAGACTGATCAGCCGCAGGCGGAACGCCGCGGTCGGGCTCGTCACGAACATGAGGCCGAGCATCACGAGCGACGAAGCGACGAAGTGGCCCCAGGCCCCGCGTGAATAGCTGAAGAACAGGCCCATCAGGATGATAACCAGCGCGGCCATCGCAAGAGGTCGAAAGCCCTTGTAGATGAAGACCTGGATGAGGTGGAGGAGCGGCAGGATCAGGAACGGGCCGAACACGTTCGGGTCCTTGAACCCGCCGGACGCACGGCCATTGAGAAGAAACATGTCCGCGCCCGGCAGCACCCCGAAATAGGCCAATGTGCCAAGCCCCGCCGAAATCGTTGCCGCCACGACGTACCAGTTCAGCAGCACCTGCAGCCTGCGCTGCGTGTTCTCACCTAGCAGGCAGGCGAAGATGACCGTGTTCAGCGCCAGATAGATGGTGATGGCGAGGTAGATCACCGCCGAATGATCGAAGGCCACCTGCAGCACGGCGAACGACCCGGCTGCCGCCCACAGCGCGATCAAACCCAGCAGCGGCAGCAGGATGGCGTCCAGCTTCGCTCCGGAGATCAGGAGCGCCACCGCGAGCAGCAGCATGCAGCCCTCATAGGGCGCGGGCTCAATGGACACCATGAACGAAACGAGCATGGTCAGCGCCAGCAGGCCAAGGACAAGGCTTTCCCGGCGGATGAGGACCCTTGGTTGGTCAAAGCTGGCGACGGTCATGGCGGCATCCGGAACGTGCGGCAGCTTACCGCCGGCTCGTTAACGGGCTCTAAGACGCTCCACCGATCCTCGGATCCCGCCGCATCAGCACCCATCCACCGGCCAGAACCGCGACATAGGCGATGAGGCCTGCAGCAAGGCGCACCGACACCTCGAACAACACGCCGAACTCCGGCACCATCGCGATCAGGGGACGCGTATGGGGAACGAGCGCCTCGAGCACAGCAGCCATCGCAAACCCACCCGCCAGCGCCAGAATACAAAGGCGGATCATCCTGCGGTCCGGGGCGAACATGCCCCGGCGGCCGAGCAGGAGCGCCAGCAGCACGGCGTTGACCCAGGCTCCGCACGCCGTGGCCAGCGCCAGACCGGCATGGGCGAGCGTTCCGACAAGGAGGATCTTCAGCAGGACGTTGATCACGATCGATACGGCGAGCGCCTTGACCGGCGTGGCCGTATCTCCCCGCGCGTGGAATGCCGGAGTGAGCGCCCGTATCGCAACGACGGCCGTGAGCCCCACGCCATAGGCTTGCAATGCGGCGGCAGAACCGGCAACGGCCGCCGCATCGAACTGCCCTCGCCCGAACAGGGCGGCCATGACCGGTTCCGCCGCGAGCATGAACACGACGACGCATGGAAGGGTGAGGACGATGATGCCCTCCAGTGCACGATTGAGCCCGGTGCGGGCGCCCGGCTCGTCGCCGGCGGCCACCTTGCGCGAGAGGTCGGGCAGCAGCACCACGCCCACGGCAATGCCGATGACGGCGAGTGGAAGCTGATAGAGCCGGTCGGCGTAATAGAGGTAGGACACCGATCCTGGGGGCAGGAAGCTCGCGATGATGGTGTCGGCGAACATGGCGATCTGGACGCCGGCGGAGCCCAGCACCGCAGGGCCGAACGCCCGCAGGAAGCGCCGCATGTCCACGGTCCAGCGGGGCACCCGCAGGGCGAAGGCATGGCCCCTGCGCCACAGTTCCCACAGCAGATAGAGCATCTGCGCCACCCCGGAGGCCACCACGCCCCAGGCCAGGGCGTGCGCGATGCTCGGGAACGCAGACGCCGCGAACAACGAGGCGATCATCGAGATGTTCAGCAGAACCGGTGCCGCGGCAGCCGCGGCGAACCGGTTGTGCGCGTTGAGCACGCCCGCCATGAGCGTGACCACGGAGATCAGGCCGAGATAGGGAAAGGTGATGCGCGTCAGGTCGATCGCCAACGCGAATTGCTGCGGATCGTCCCTGAAACCGGGCGCCAATAGCCCAACGAACAGCGGCATCGCCAGATAGGCGACGGCCAGCAAGGCAATCTGGACGATGGCGATCAGCGACAGGATGGCGCCGGAGAATTCGCGGGCACCCGTTTCCCCGTTGGTGGTGAGCACCGCCGCGTAGCGCGGCACGAAAGCGGCGTTAAATGCCCCTTCGGCAAAGATCGCGCGGAAATGGTTGGGCAGGCGAAAGGCCACCATGAAAGCATCGGCTACAGGGCCAGCGCCGAGAAAGGCCGCCATCAGAACGTCCCGGACAAAGCCGAACAGGCGGGACAGGAGGGTGAGCCCACCGACAGATGCTGCGTTGCGCCACACGTGACTATCCCCGGACTTGCCGCTGCTGCTCTACGACAGGCCGGCATCGAGCGCTACGGGCGATGGGCGCGGAGTACCCAGACCCAGAAAAGCTGGTTCTCCAAGGTGTTGCCGCAAAACCATAGTGGTTCGCCAGCGGCTTTCAGCTTTGCAGATTTGTCATGCAAGTGACAAACGCCTCGTCTACCCCTCAAACCCGTCGATGTTGGTCAGCAACACCGTTGCCGAACCGACACACTGGACATCTACTGCGCGCCGCGGCGCGAAACAGCCTAGCGAATAGGCAAAACTGAGTGATACCTTTCCTGGGTATCGGGTTCTGGGGGACTAGAAATGATCAATTACAAGAGCCTCATCATCGGCGCCGGCCTGGCCAGCGTTGCTGTGAGCGGTTCGTTCGCTGCCGACCTGCCGATGGCTGAGCCGGTCGAGTACGTGAAGGTCTGCGACACCTACGGCAAGGGATACTTCTACATCCCCGGCACCGACACCTGCCTGAAGATCGGCGGTCTGGTGCGTATGGACAGCAAGTGGGAAGAGGATGGCGCAACCGATGATGAGGAAGGCGACGACTTCTACACCGACGTGCGCGGCCGCCTGCAGGTCGACGCCCGTTCCGAGACCGAGTGGGGCACGCTTCGCAGCTTCATCGAATTCGAAGGCCGCTCCGACAGCAATGGTGGCTATGATGACGGCGCCAGCTCCGTAAACGTCCGTCAGGCTTTCGTGCAGTTCGCTGGCTTCACCGCTGGCCGCCTTTCCCGTTCGCTGTACGACTTCGTGCCGTACAAGACGATCGGCGATCTATTCTCAGACGAGCAGGTCAACACCTTTGCCTACACCGCTTCCCTGGGTGGCGGCTTCGAGTTCAACATCGGCATGGAAGACAAGTACTTCCGCGCTCGCCCGTTTGACCTTGATGACGGCGAGTCCGACCTCGACCAGGTTTGGCCGAACGGCATTGCTTCGCTCGTCGTGAAGCAGGCTTGGGGCGATGCCAAGATCTCTGCGGCCGTTCAGGACAACGAGGGTGATGGCTTCGAAGGCATCGAAGATTCTATCGGCTGGGCTGTTCAGGCTGGCCTGAGCGTCAATCTGCCGACTGAAGCCAAGGGCAGCAAGGTTTGGGTGCAGGCTGCCTACACGGAAGGCGCGACGTCTTACATCGGCGGTGAAGACTTCAGCGGAAACTTCCGCAATGATCCGGACTTCGGTGGCGGCCTTCTCCGCGACCAGGATGAGAATGGTGAGAACGTTGAAGCCTTCTCCGTTGGCGGCGGTGTTGCCTACTTCTGGAACAAGAGCATTAACTCGCACGTTTCAGTGATCTACTCGGACTTCGATCGCTCGGATGCAACCGCGATTCCTGATTTCAACGTGCTCTTCGTCGAAGCCAGCACCTTCTGGTCGCCGGTCAGCAACCTGGAACTCGGCCTCGCGCTGCAGTATCAGAACCTCGAAATCGAGGGTGTGGACCTCGGCGAGGACGAAGACCAGTTCGCTGGCGTGCTCCGCGTGGCCCGCACCTTCTGATCCCATCAGGATCTGAAAAGAACCCCGGCGAGCGATCGCCGGGGTTTTTTGTTGTCCACCGGGCGAGCTGCAATGACCGGGAAAGCCCTATTGCGGTGCAGACTCCCCTTGCCCGAAGCGCCCACATCTCCTAGAGATTTGCGCGTCGGAGCGTAGCGCAGCCCGGTTAGCGCACTAGTCTGGGGGACTAGGGGTCGGAGGTTCAAATCCTCTCGCTCCGACCAATTTCTCCTCTGAAAGCAGAGAGAGAAGACGCCTTCTGGCGGTTCGGCTCAAGAAGCCGCAAAGGCCACGAGCGAAGCACGGCAGCACCTGCAAGCACCGGAAGCTTCATAATCTCCCCATGCTGACTTCGCGGCCTTCCTGCCGCCTCTCCCGAAATTCCCTTAGAGCAGAAACACGAGATGAAACTCCGTGCGGTCTCGCATGGAGTCCTTTGTTCGCCGCGTGCGTTCCGCTTCGCTTCTCTCGCCGCTACAGCCGCACTAGTTGCGGCAGGTCAACCTGCAGATCGGAATCCGGGCGCGGGCATCGATACCGACATCGACATCGACCGCAGATACGACTGTGGACATGATGCGACTGCCGCGACCAAGCGCAGATTTCGCGGCGAGAGGCTGTACGGATCGCTCACCGGAGTGACGTTGTGGAATCTATGATGCTCACCAGCGTCACCAACGGAATGGCGCGCGGCGAGAGCTATCCGCGGGACCTGACGGGGCGTGTGCACATATAGAGCGGCGAAGTTAAACCGTTCGCCGCTTATCCCGCGGGTCATGCGCGGCGGAGCTTGGCTGGCACCACTGCAGCCTTCTGCGGTAACCACCGGCAACATGCGAACTGTCCGGGCTTGCCTAGCCATCGGTCACCCGCGCGCTGTCGGAACCTCCGCAGCCCTACACGTCCAGAGCGCGGCGACACTCCAGCAGATCGCGAAGCACGGCTTCCAGCCGCCTCCGCGCGGCCGGGGAAATCGCAGGTGCCGGACGGGCCACAGGGGCGGTCTCAGGGCGCGAAAGCTGCAGCGGCGCCCGCACGACCGGCGCAAGCGGCGCCTGGCGCCGCTCGGTTGCGCGCGGCTCAGGTGCCGGTTCACGCGCAGCTGGCGACTCTGCGGCAAACTCTGGAATGCGGCTCCCTGTCAGCGCCGGCTCATCGCGGCGCGAAGGGCTTCGAGGCTCGGGTGCCGTGTCCGGATCGTCGCCGAACTCAGGCTCGTCCTCTGCCATCTCGAACGACAAGTCGTCCTCGTCGTCTTCCTCCGCGGAGAAGCGCGGCTCGATCCGGAGATCATCCTCGAGCGTGCTGGCCGGGGGCCTCGCCGGACGCGAGCTCTCAACCGAGGGCGTGCTTCTTGCGGGTGGCGGCTGCGCCTCATCCTCCGCAAGTTGCCACGCCGTCATGACATGGCGCAGGCCCTGCTCCTTGAGGATGCGCTGCACGCCACGGATCGTATAGCCCTGCCCGTAGAGCAGGTGCTTGATGCCGCGCAGAAGCAGAACGTCGTCCGGGCGGTAATAGCGGCGGCCACCGGCGCGCTTCAGCGGCTTGATGTTGGGGAAGCGGGTTTCCCAGAAGCGCAGCACGTGCTGCGGCAGATCGAGGTCTTCCGCAACTTCGCTGATGGTTCGAAATGCGCCGGGAGCTTTGTCCATGCCGCTAGATTCGGGTGATTCGCCTCGCGGGATCAATCTTCGTCCTGCGGCACAGCCTCGCCATTGATCTGGCCCTTGAGGATGTTGCTGGGCTTGAAGACCAGAACCTTGCGCGGCGGGATCGGCACTTCCTCTCCGCTCTTCGGATTGCGGCCCACGCGTTGCCCCTTGGGCCGGACGATAAAGGATCCGAACGAGGACAGCTTCACGGTTTCGCCGGCTTCCAGCCGCGAGGTGATCTCATCCAGCACGGTCTCGACGAGTGCCGCGCTCTCGGTCCGCGACAATCCCACGCGCTGGTACACAGCCTCGCTGAGGTCGGCCCTCGTGACTGTACGACTGGCCATGTTTCCTCCGGGACGTTCTTGATTGTTTGTATCCCTGCCGTCAGCCTAACCGCGTAGCGGAATTGGTCAACAGAACTGGCGGCTTACCAACGCAATAGTGCCGAACCCCAGGTGAAGCCGCCGCCCATGGCTTCAAGCATCACCAGATCGCCCTGCTTGATTCGGCCTTCGCCATAGGCGGTGGCCAGCGCGAGCGGAATGGATGCGGCGGACGTATTGCCGTGCCGGTCCACCGTGATCACCACCTTGGCGGGATCGATCCCCAGCTTCTGGGCGCTGGAATCGATGATGCGCCGGTTGGCCTGGTGCGGCACGAACCAGGTCAGGTCGTCGGAGGTGAACCCGGTGGCCTTGTAGGCGTCGTAGACCACGTCGGTGATCATGCCTACCGCGTGCCGGAACACCTCCTTGCCTTCCATGGTCAGCACACCCACGGTCCCGGTGGTCGAAGGACCGCCGGTGGCGCACAGGCGCGGCCCGTGCCGGCCGTCGGAACGAAGATGCGAGGTCAGTACGCCGCGGTCTGTCTTGATCTCGCCCGGCTGCTCCTGCGCCTCCAGGATGATGGCCCCTGCCCCGTCGCCGAACAGGACGCAGGTGGTGCGGTCTTCCCAGTTCAGGATGCGTGACAGGGTGTCGACGCCGATGACCAAAGCGCGGCGATGGCTGCCCGAGGACAGGAACTTGTCGGCGATGGAGACGCCATAGACGAAGCCCGAGCACACCGCCTGCACGTCGAAGGCGGCGCCGTGGAACATCTCCAGCTTTGCCTGGATCTGCGTTGCAGTGGATGGAAAGGTCAGGTCGGGCGTCGTGGTCGCCACGATGATGAGGTCGAGATCGTCAGGCGTCAGGCCGGCGTCCTCCAGGGCAGCTATCGCTGCGGCGAGGCCAAGCGTGGAACTGGTCTCGCCCTCACCGGCGAGATAGCGCTGCCGAATTCCGGTGCGCTGGACGATCCACTCGTCGGAGGTGTCGACCTTCTGGGCCAGTTCCTCATTGGTGACCACGCGGGCCGGCAATGCGCTGCCGACGCCCACGACAACGGAACGCATGATCGTCACGATATGAGGGCTCCACCTTCGGAGGCGGTCTCGGCCTCGCGTGTGCGGTCGTAAGTAGCGAGGCCTGCCGTGATCTTGGACAGGAGCTCGTAGCGGGCCATGTCATGCCCGAGTTCAAGTGCGGCGGCAAATCCTTCGGCATCGGAGCCGCCATGGCTTTTGATGACCACGCCGTTCAGGCCGAGAAAGACGCCACCGTTCGAATTGCTCGGGTCCATTTTCTCGCGCAGCGCGTCAAACGCAGGCTTTGCGAGGAGGTAGCCGATCTTGGTGCGCCAGCTTGCCTGCAGCGCGGTCCTGAGAATGGTCGAGATCTGGCGGGCGGTGCCCTCGGCGGCCTTCAGCGCGATGTTTCCGGAGAAGCCCTCCGTCACCACCACATCGGTCGTGCCCTTGCCGATATCGTCGCCTTCCACGAAGCCGCGATAATCCATGGCAAAGCCGCCATCGCGCAGCATCTGCGCGGCTTCCCTGACCTCTTCCCCGCCCTTCATCTCCTCGACGCCCACATTGAGCAGGCCCACCGTGGGACGGTCGGTGTCGAAGACGATGCGGGCGAGCGCGCTGCCCATGACCGCGAAATCGACGAGCTGGCGCGCATCGGCGCCGATGGTCGCTCCCATGTCGAGGACGACGCTATCCCCGCGCAAGGTCGGCCACAGACCTGCGATCGCGGGGCGCGAAATGCCTGCAAGGGTGCGCAGGTGGATTGTCGACATCGCCATCAGCGCGCCGGTGTTGCCGCCGGACACCGCGATATCCGCCATGCCGTTCTTAACCTCATCGACGGTGAGCCACATGCTGGAACGGCGGCCGGTGCGCAGCGCCTGGCTTGGCTTGGCGTCCATGCCCACCACATCGTCCGTGTGGACGATCTCGGAAGCCGCTTTCAGCGCGGGACGAGAGGAGAGCAAGGGTGCAATCTCGCTCTCACGCCCGAAGAAGACGAACCTCGTGTCGGGCTTGCGTTCGAGCACCAGCGCTGTGCCGGGCACGGTGACGGAAGGGCCGTGGTCTCCGCCCATAGCGTCCACGGCAATACGAATCGGATTTGGCATGACAGTTTTGCTACGCGCCTTGCGCTCGGAAAGCAGTCTCGGCGCAGAGGGCGCGACAATAGCGTCTCGCCCCGCAGGCGCAACCCGGCTTTTTCAGCTCTGATCCCGCTTGTTCAAGAGGCTGCCCAGGCCCGCGAAAGGCCGGTGGGTCTCGACAGGCGGGGCTTCTTCTTCGGTGGATGCAGCTTCCTCCCCGCGAGCAGCCGGGCTGCGGGGGTAAGGATCCATGCCAAGGGCGAGATGCTCGGCAGCCAGCGCGCCAAGATCGACGCCGCCATTGTCCAGAACGTCGGGAGCGTCGAGATCGGCCTCATGCTCGGCGCCCGGCACCTCTTCCATCTTGGGAAGGTCGGCGGCATCGACGAGGCGGACATCGACCTCCTCCCGCACCTGGGCGGGAAATGGCTCGAGCGTCACGCCGCAAATCTGCACGATCTCGGCCTCGATCTCGCCTGTTACCCTCAGGCCGGAGCGGCCCCAGGGCTTGGCATGAAAACGGGCTTCCAGCCGCCGAACTTCGGGCAGCGCCATGTCGCGCGCCAGCGCCGCCCGCTCGGCTTCGCCCGCGCTGATGTTCATCCAGGTGCCGTTCGGCGGCACATCGCTGATCGCCAGACGGCGGCTGAAGGGGGGCATCTCATTCATAGCGCTGCGCTCTTTTGCTCCGCGAACGGTGCGGGATCAGGAAAGGAGGGACCTTCACGCACCAGCACGGTCAGGTCCTGTGCCGCGAGCACCTCTGCCGCATGGCGAACATAGCGGGCCAGCAGCGGCGCGTGTTCCGCACCTTCCTCCGGATAGATGTTGCGGCCGAGCGCTTCTGCAAGTTCACCGCCCGTGCCGGACAGCGCCTCATCATAGGCGGCTGTGCGCCCATAGAAGGCCGAGGCCATTTTCTTGATCTTCTTCGGCACCGCGAGGTCTCCGACGCCGATCTCGCGAAGTGCCCGGTCCATTTCGAGGAACATGAGGTCGAAAACCTTCTGCCCCTGCTCTCGCGCCGTCTCCGGCTCGGTCTTCAGCCGGTGGAGATACAGGAAGGCATGCAGCATCAGCATGTCGTAGCGGCCATCCAGCGTGTCCGGCACGCCATACCGCTCATAGAACGCGGGGTGCCTCGCATGCGCCATGATGCCGGAATAGATGGTCCGCACGTCGTCATCGTCGTGGGACCGGCGAAAAAGGCCGAAAATCATGGCAAGGACCGGTGAGCCGTCGAGGGGCGTTGCGCGGGAAACGATGTCGGGTTAGGCCATGGCGCCGCCATGAGCAAGTCCGGGGCTGACCCGGCGGTGCGAGAAGAGGGTTGTTTGATGTTCCAGAGTGCTCCGCGCCCGTGGCGCCCGGCCCCTGCCCTTGTGGTGCTCGGCGCGCTTGCGCTTGGTGCGTGCAGCGCCGTCTCCACCACGCAGGTGCGCGGCTACATGGTTTCGGAAACCCAGCTGGAACAGATCCCTGTCGGCTCCAGCCAGGAACAGGTGCAGATCGTCCTCGGCACGCCGTCCACCACGGCAACCATCGACGGGCAGGTGTTCTACTACATCTCCTCCACGGAGAAGCGCACCATGCGCTTCATGAAGGCCCAGACGGTGGATCGCCGGGTGCTGGCCATCTATTTCGATCGTGACCGTCGTGTCTCCCGCATCGCCAATTATGGCCTGCAGGACGGTGTGGTGTTCGACTTCATCAGCCGCAGCACGCCGACCTCCGGAGTCGAGAAGAACTTCGTGTCCCAGCTCCTGGGCCTGCTGTCCTTCTAAGAAACGAAGGGGGAGCCGCCTGAGCGGCTCCCCCTTCCCGTTCAGAGGTGCGCCAGCACCGCGAGCAGCAAGAGCGCCACGATGTTGGTGATCTTGATCATGGGGTTGATGGCCGGGCCCGCGGTGTCCTTGTAGGGGTCGCCTACGGTGTCGCCGGTCACTGCGGCCTTATGGGCATCCGAGCCCTTGCCGCCATGATGCCCGTCCTCGATGTACTTCTTGGCATTGTCCCAGGCACCGCCGCCTGCCGTCATCGAGATGGCGACGAACAGCCCCGTCACGATGACGCCCAGCAGCATGGCGCCGAGTGCCGAGAAGGCCGCTGACTTGCCCGCGATGGCCAGGATGATGAAGTAGCCGATGATCGGCGACAGCACCGGCAGCAGCGAGGGTATGATCATCTCGCGTATGGCGGCGCGGGTCAGCATGTCAACCGCCCGCCCGTAATCGGGCCGGTCCGTGCCGGCCATGATGCCGGGTTTCTCCCGGAACTGGCGGCGCACCTCCTCCACCACCGCACCTGCGGCGCGGCCCACGGCCGTCATGCCCATGGAGGCGAACAGGTAAGGCAGCATGCCGCCGAACAGCAGGCCCGCCACCACGAACGGATTCGCCAGCGAGAAGTCGAGCGTTACTCCCTGAAAGTAGGAGAACCTCTCGGCGCTGGCATTGCTGATGAAGTAGTTCAGGTCTTCCGTATAGGCGGCGAACAGCACCAGAGCGCCGAGCCCCGCCGAGCCGATCGCGTACCCCTTGGTCACGGCCTTCGTGGTGTTGCCGACCGCATCCAGCGCATCCGTCGTGTGCCGCACCTCGTCCGGCAGTCCGGCCATCTCCGCGATGCCGCCGGCATTGTCAGTGACCGGGCCGAAGGCGTCGAGCGCGACGACCATGCCGGCCAGCGCCAACATTGTGGTGACCGCGATGGCGATGCCGAACAAGCCCGCGAGGCTGTAGGTGACGATGATGCCGGCGATGATGATGAGCGCCGGCAGCGCGGTCGATTCCAGCGACACCGCGATGCCCTGGATGACATTGGTGCCGTGGCCGGTCACGGAGGACTGCGCGATGGACTTCACAGGCCGGAAGTCGGTGCCGGTGTAGTATTCCGTCACCCAGACGATGAGCCCTGTCACCACGAGCCCGGCGACGCCGCACAGGAGGAGGTCCAGCCCCGTGAAGGTCGCGCCTCGCGTGGTAGTGAGTTCAGTGCCGAAGCCCAGCAGCCCCCAGGTTACGAGCGCCACGCCCACCAGCGACATCGCAGCCGTGGCGATGAGCCCCTTGTAGAGCGCGCCCATGATGGACCCGTTTGTCCCGAGCCGGACGAAGAAGGTGCCGGCGATGGAGGTGGGAATGCAGATCGCGCAGATCGCGAGCGGGTACAGAAGGGCCGCGCCGAGTTGTTCCGTGCCGGCGAAGAAGATGGCGGCCAGCACCATGGTCGCCACAACGGTGACGGCGTAGGTCTCGAACAGATCGGCCGCCATGCCCGCGCAATCGCCGACATTGTCGCCCACATTATCGGCGATGGTCGCGGGGTTGCGCGGATCGTCCTCGGGGATACCAGCCTCGACCTTGCCCACAAGATCACCGCCGACATCTGCGCCCTTGGTAAAGATGCCGCCGCCGAGACGCGCGAAGATGGAGATCAGCGACGCGCCGAAGCCCAGCGCGACCATGGCATCGATCACCTCGCGATCGCCCGCCGCATGGCCGAGGCCGACCGTCAGCACGGCGAAGGTGCCGGCAACGGAGAGCAAAGCGAGACCCGCCACGAACATGCCGGTTACGGCACCCGAGCGGAACGCTATGTCGAGGCCTCCAGCCAGGCTGCGGCTCGCCGCTTGCGCGGTGCGCACATTGGCGCGCACGGAAACATGCATGCCGATGAAGCCGGCGGCCCCGGAGAGGATGGCCCCCACCGCGAATCCGGCCGCCACAGGCAGCGACAGCAGGAACGCCAGTGCGATGAAGATGACGACGCCGACTGCGCCGATGGTGGTGTACTGGCGCGTCAGATAGGCCTGTGCGCCTTCCTGGATGGCACCGGCGATCTCGCGCATGCGAGGCGTCCCGGCATCCGCCTTCATGATGCTGTTGATGGTCCAGACGCCGTACACAATGGACAAGGCGCTGGCGGCAATGATCCCCCAAAGTGGAAGCATGGGCTGACGTTCCTTTTTGCTGAAGGCTGGCGCCTTCATCCCCGTTCGCATTGTCGTTGCTTGTTTTTCGGCCGCGAACTGACCTTGCGTCAGACTGGCGCATGTTCGCGCGGCCCGCAATGAGGGCTGCGGCGGCGGAATTCAGCAGCAGTGTTGGGGGGTGTCAGAAGTGGCGGAAGGCCAAACGGTCCAGCACGAGCGGCTGGCCCCTGCGTTCCACGCGCACATGCCCGGAGAAGCTCGGCATGATGGTGCCCACGGCGGTGACTCGGACGCCCTGATCCAGCGCCGCCGCCTCGAACACCTCGGCGGCGTCGGCATCAATGGTGACGAGGATCTCGTAATCGTCGCCGCCGGTCAGCACCGTGTTCAGCGCGGATGGATCACTGCGCACGGCCTTTGCGGCGGCGGCCGACAGCGGCAGGCGGTCGGCATCCAGCACCGCACCGACATCGGAGGCCGAGCACATGCGGCCGAGATCGCCGGCAAGGCCGTCCGAGATGTCCATGGACGCGGAGGCGAAGTCGTTCATCAGGCCCGCGGCGCGCGTGCGCGGCTCCGGGAGGAGATAACGGTCCAGAAGATGCTCGGCTTCTCGATCCGAAAGCTGCCAGCGCGTGCGCAGGCTCTCGTCCATCCGGATCTTGAGGCCGAGCGCCGAGTCGCCGATCGTACCGGTCACGTAGATCTTCTGGCCGGGCACGGCACGGTCGCGGCGCGGCACCTGCCCCTCGGGCGCGAGTCCGAAGGCCGTAACGGAAATCCAAAGCGGACCGGGCGTGCGCACGGTGTCCCCACCGAACAGCGCAACGCCGAACTCTTCCTGGTCGGAAGCCAGGCCGTCGGCGAAGCTCTCCAGCCAATCCGGCGACCAGTCCTCCGTCAGCGCAATGGACAGCAGGTAGCCGACCGGGCGGGCGCCCTTGGCCGCAAGGTCGGAGAGGTTGACGCGCAGTGCCTTGCGGGCGATGGCGTCCGGCGGATCGTTGGGGAAGAAGTGGACGCCCGCGACCAGTGCGTCCGTGGTCAGCACAAGCTCGTGCCCTTCCGGAGGCTGGTAGGTCGCGGCGTCGTCCAGCAGCTGGGCGGCGCCGGGCGCAGTGGCAAGCGGGCGGAAGAAGCGGGCGATGAGCCCGTCTTCGTCAGGACGCCCGCCGCCGCGCGTCATTGGCCGGATCCGCCGGTGGGGCGGCTTTCCAGCTCGTCCGTTCGCAGTTCCCGGGCCAGCCGGTCGAGCACCGCATTGGTCATTCCCGCCTCGTCGCGCTCCATGAAGGCGTGGGCGACATCGACATATTCGGTGATGACGACGCGCGCCGGCACGTCGCGGCGGTTCAGCAGTTCATAGGAACCGGCGCGCAGGATCGCGCGCAGCACCGTCTCGATGCGCTTGAGGGGCCAGCCATCGCTCAGCACCCGGTCGATGTGCGGGTCGAGCCGGCGCTGCTCGCGCACCACGCCTTCCACGATGTCGCGGAAGAAGGCGGTCTCGGCCGGCTTGTACTCCTCGCCCTCGACTTCCTGTCCCAGCCAGAAACTCTCGAACTCGGCCAGGACGTCGTTCAGCGGCGTGCCTGCCATGTCCATCTGGTAGAGGGCCTGCACCGCACCAAGGCGGGAGGCGGAGCGTTTTTCTGCGCGTGCCATGTCAGGCCTCGTCCATGCTGGCTGCGAGACGGCGGCGGGTGCGGATAAGGCTGAGTGCAGCATCGGCCGCGCCTCCCCCCTTATTGCCTTCAGTGATGCGGGCACGCACCCAGGCCTGTTCCTCGTTCTCGACCGTGAGAATGCCGTTTCCGACAGGAAGGCCACGGGCGACCGAGAGGTCCATCAGCGCGCGCGAGCTCTCGCCGGCCACGATCTCGAAATGATAGGTCTCGCCCCGGATCACGCAGCCCAGCGCAACCACGCCGTCGAACGGCCGGCCGTGCGCTTCGGCTTCGGCGAGGGCGATGACGACTGCGGCCGGAATCTCCAGCGCGCCGGGAACGGTGATGGTGAGGTATTCCGCGCCCGCGCGGTCGAGCAGGCCCTGCGCGCCTGACAGGAGCTCGTCGGCGAGGTCTTCGTAGTAGCGCGCCTCGACAATGAGGATGAACGCACGTGTCGGAAGGGTCGCGGCCTCGCGGCGCGGTTCGGCAATCATCTTGATCCTCGAAACGTTCTGGCCGGATTAGCCGAGCCCGCCCGCCTCCGCAAGGCGAGCGGCGTAACGAGCCATTAGATCGATCTCCAGATTGACGTCATCGCCCGCCTTCCGGTCGCCCCATGTGGTGACCTCCAGCGTATGCGGAATGAGAAGGCAGGTGAACTGCGTGCCCTCCACATCGTTCACGGTCAGGGACGTGCCGTCGAGACAGACCGAGCCTTTCGGAGCGATGAAGCGGGCCAGTTTCGGTGGCGCGTCGAAGGTGAAGCCGGTGGCGGAGCCGAAATCATCGCGGGCGATGATGCGCGCTAGCCCGTCGACGTGCCCGGCGACGAGGTGCCCGCCAAGCTCGTCGCCCATGCGCAGGGCGCGCTCGAGGTTGAGGCGAGTGCCCTCCTCCCAGCGTGCGGCATTGGTGATCTTCAGCGTTTCAGGTGCCGCGTCGAAGGCCAGCATGCTGCCGGTATCGGACATTTCCTTTGCGGTGACGGTCAGGCAGACGCCCGAGCAGGATACGGAAGCTCCGAGATCCACGCCGGCTGCGTCATAGGGTGTGGCGATGCGCAGGCGCACGACGCTGTTGTCCGGTACTGCCGAGACGACACGGCCGATGCCGCTGACGATGCCCGTGAACATGCTAGCCTCTCTCGTAGTGGAACGCGGTATCGGAGCCGATCCGCACGCCGTGGCTGAGGCGGAGGCCAGCCTTCGGCAGAGCGTGCTCATGGCGCTCCGGCAGAGCGGCCAGTGCCCCGTCGCCGAGAACGGTTTCACTCTCGAAGATCACCGCCCGATCCACCAGATCGGCCTTCAGCAGCGCCGCCGCAAGACGCGGCCCGCCCTCAACCATCAGGCGCGTGATGCCACGCTCGTTCAGCACGGCCATGGCGGCCGGCAGCGAGATGACCTCGCCTGTGGAGTCCGAAGCCGCGATCACCTCGACACCGCGCTGCCGCAAGGCATCGGCGGCAGCCTCCGGCACACCTGCACTGGTGAGCACCAGAACCGGATGCTCTGCTGCTGTCAGAACAAGCTGCGAATCCAGCGGCAGCAACAATCCCGGGTCGAACACCACGCGCAGCGGAGAGCGCCCCTCCATGCCGGGCAGGCGACACGTCAGCGTTGGATCGTCCGCCAGCACCGTGCCGATACCCACGGCGATAGCGTCATGGCGCGCCCGCAGCATATGGACGCGACGGCGCACGGCCTCGCCCGTGATGGCGGTCTCTCGGCCCGAAAAGCCGGCCTTGTTGTCGGCTGAAACCGCAAGCTTCAGAAGAACATGCGGCCGCTGCTTCAGGATGCGCGAGATGTGCCCCGCATGCTGGCGGCGCGCTTCATCTTCCAGCAGAGCCTCAACGACTTCGATGCCGGCTGCTCGCAGGCGCGCATAGCCCTGTCCGCCCACCAGCGGGTTGGGATCGGGCATCGCGGCCACCACGCGTGCGATGCCCGCGGCGATGATGGCGTCGCAGCATGGCGGCGTCTTGCCATGATGCGAGCAGGGCTCGAGGGTCACGTAGAGCGTGGCGCCGCGCGCCAGTTCGCCGGCTTCCGCCAAGGCCAGAGGCTCGCCGTGCGGCCGTCCACCGGCCTGCGTCCAGCCGCGCCCGACCAGACGACCGTCGCGCACAACGATGGCCCCGACTGCAGGATTGGGCCAGGTCCGGCCAAGTTCGCGCGTGCCGAGACCAAAAGCCGCCGCCATGAAGCGGCGGTCCTGCTCCGTCACGTCACCGGTGCTCACGGCTTTGCCGGCGGGCCGCGATCCGCGATCTCGGCCAGGGCCGCCTCGAAGTCGCGGGCCTCGCGGAAGTCCTTGTAGACGGAGGCGAAGCGCACATAGGCGACGTCGTCCACCGCCTTCAACTCCTCCATCACGTAGCCGCCGATGACGGAGGACGGCACGTCCGATTCGCCGAAGCCTTCCATCCGCCTGACGACGCTGCTGACGATCTCGTCGATCTGCTCGGGCGAGACGGGGCGCTTGCGAACCGCGATCTCCACCGAGCGTTCCAGCTTGTTGCGGTCGAACGGGATGCGCTTGCCGGAGCGCTTGAGTACGCCCAGTTCCTTCAGCTGCACGCGCTCGAAGGTCGTGAAGCGGCGGCTGCAGTCGAGGCACACCCGGCGGCGGCGGATGGCGGTCTCATCCTCCGTCGGCCGGGAATCCTTCACCTGCGTGTTCAGGCTGTTGCAATGTGGGCAGCGCATGTCGGACCCCTGCCCTCGTCGATCAGGCGTAGATCGGGAACCGCTTCACCAGCGCCTTGGCCTTTTCCTTTACGGCGGCTTCCACGAGGCTGTCCTCTTCCGTGCCGTTCTGGGACAGCACGTTGAGCACCTCGGCGATCATGTCGCCCACTTCGCGGAACTCGGCCGTGCCGAAGCCGCGCGTGGTGCCGGCCGGCGTGCCGAGGCGGATGCCGGATGTCACCATCGGCTTCTCCGGGTCGTTCGGGATGCCGTTCTTGTTGCAGGTGATGTTGGCGCGACCGAGCGCGATCTCGGACACCTTGCCGGTCAGGCGCTTGGGACGCAGGTCGACCAGCAAGAGATGGCTGTCGGTGCCGCCGGAGACGATGTCGAAGCCGTGGCCCTTCAGGTTGTCGGACAGCGCACGGGCGTTCGCGATGACGTTCTGCTGGTAGGTCTTGAATTCGGGGCGCAGCGCCTCGCCGAACGCCACCGCCTTGGCGGCGATGACGTGCATCAGCGGCCCGCCCTGCATGCCGGGGAACACGGCCGAATTGATCTTCTTGGCAATGGCCTCGTCATTGGTCAGCACCATGCCGCCACGCGGACCGCGCAGGGTCTTGTGCGTGGTGGTGGTGACGACATGGGCATGGTCCAGCGGGTTCGGATGCTCGCCGGCCGCCACGAGACCGGCGAAATGGGCCATGTCCACGAAGAAGATTGCGCCGACATCGTCCGCGATCTTGCGGAAACGGGCGAAGTCCGGATGCCGCGAATAGGCGGAGTGCCCGGCGATGATCATCTTGGGACGATGCTCATGGGCCAGCCGCTCCACCTGATCGTAGTCGATCAGGTGGTCGTCGGGACGCACCGTATAGGGGACCGGCTTGAACCACTTGCCGGAGACGTTCACAGAGGCGCCGTGCGTCAGGTGTCCGCCAGCGGCGAGGTTGAGGCCGAGAAAGGTGTCGCCCGGCTGGAGCAGCGCGAGGAACACCGCCTGGTTGGCCTGGGAGCCGGAGTTCGGCTGCACATTGGCGAACTTGGCGTTGAACAGCTTGCAGGCCCGGTCGATCGCGACCTGCTCAACCACATCCACATACTGGCAACCGCCGTAATAACGGCGCCCGGGGTAGCCCTCGGCATATTTGTTGGTCAGCACCGACCCCTGGGCTTCCAGCACCGCCTGCGAGACGATGTTCTCGGAGGCGATCAGCTCGATCTCCTCCTGCTGGCGGTGCAGTTCCTTCTGTGTCGCGGCAAAGATTTCCGGATCTGCATCGGCAAGCGATGCGGAGAAGAAGCCGTCGAACCCGGCCGTGCCGTTCATCCCTGTCTGCGACATCATATGCTCCCTGGCGCCCAGGCGCCCCTCGCCCATGCACCCAAAATCTGGTGGGCGATTACCATATCCGGTTGATCCGCGCCAACGGCCTACTCGGTGTTGGCACTCCGGACGAGAAAAGGCCGCCGGGATTGCTGGTCCCGACGGCCTTTGAACCGAAAACTTCGGTGGCTTAGTGCGCTTGGCCGGCTGGCTGTGCGCCGTAGCTCTGATCGTAAGGCATCTGGGACATGTCGGCCGAGGCAAGCTGGCCCACGCCGTCCATATTGTAGATGTCGTCGCGGAACTGGACGATGCCCTCGGCATCGGCCCAGGCGGTGATGTAGACCCAATGCACGGGCACCGGAGCGGAGAGCTTCGCATCGATGCGCTTGCCGGAGCGGATCGCCGCGTCGACCTGCTGGCGGTCCCAACCCGGCGTCGGTCGCAGAAGCCAATCCACGAGTTCGCGCACGTTCTGCACGCGCACGCAGCCGGACGAATGGAAGCGATTGTTCTCTCCGAACAGGCCCTTGGACGGGGTGTCGTGCATGTACACGCCATCCTTGTTGGGCATGTTGAGACGGATGGACCCCATCGAGTTCAGATCGCCCGGATCCTGCGTAAAGCGGTAGCCCATCGCCTCGTTGGAATTCCAGTTCACCTGCTCGGGCTGCAACTCCTCGCCCTTCTGCGTGAAGATGCGGATCTTGTTCTTTGCGAGGTAATCCGGCTCCTGCTGCATCTTGGGGATGAGATCCTTGCGGATGATGGAGGTCGGCACCGTCCAATAGGGGTTGAAGTTGACCTCCTGGATCTTCACGGCAAGCTGCGGAGACTGGCGGTCGATCTTGCCCACGACGGCCGTGTGGCGCAGGTCCACCATGCCGCCGGACACGGCCTCGATCTGCGCCGCCGGGATGTTGACCATCACGAAGCGCTCTTCGATCTTCTTGGTCAGCGTGGCGAGGCGCGCAAGGCTGGTCTCGAGCTGGTGGCGGCGCATCGATGCCGGCACGTTCATGGCCGCGCGGCTGTCGGGGCCGACCGCGCCGTTGACGATCAGGCCGTGCCGGGCCTGGAACCGCTTGACGGCGGCGTCGACATAGGAATCGAACACCGTCGGATCGCCGGCATTGACGGGAAGATCGCCGGAGACCAGCAGGCGCTCGCGCAGGATGCGAACATCCGGGCTGCGCGTGCCGAGCTTCAGCACGGGGCCGTCGGGCATTGTCGGCCAGCCGCCGGCGGCCTCGATCTGGATGTATTGCTGAAGCCCAGCCTCGCTGGACATCGCGGTCTGCTGGCTCAGGATCGGTACGGACGTCTTGGGCATCCGGGCGGCCTGGGGCGCGCCATCGAAGCGCTGCTCCCATTCCGCGGACACGGTCTGGAGCTTCGCGTTCTGCGCCAATGCCGCATCCGCCAGCAAGACGCAGCCCATAGCCGTCAATGCGGCATATGCTGGGCGGCGAAAGTTACGCATCACAGTCTTGGTCGTAACAGGTGCCGCTGAACTCATCGCCTTTGGTCCTCGCATCCGGCTATCACCCCACCAGACCAGTGGTTTAACCATGACAGGGTTAAAGAAATGTCGGCAGGCTCCCCGGAGCGTCCGTCGACATGGGCGTGTCACACCATTGATTTGGGGCGGAACGATGGTGTCATGCATCTCCTGCGATCGATGTGCGCAGCCTGTTGCTCGCGCACATCAAGCCCGATTTCCGCGGAGGCTCTCGTGCTGACACGCACCAACCGGGAATATGCACGTGAACTGGCGCGGGGTGCCGCCGGCGCGATCCTGTTCGCGTTCCCCCTGATGATGACCATGGAAATGTGGTGGATGGGCTTCTACCTCGAACCCGTCCGTTTCCTGCTGTTCCTGCTGGTCAGCTTCGCCCTGCTCTTCGGCCTGTCCTATTTCTCCGGGTTCGGCGAGGACGAGGGCTGGCCGGACGTGATTCTCGACGCGCTTTCCGGCTTTGCCCTGGGAGCGGCCATATCCGCCTTCTTCCTGGCCGTCTTCGGCGTCATCACTCTGGAAATGCCGCTGCGCGAGATCGTCGGCAAGGTGGCGCTGGTCGCCGTCCCGTCCGCCATCGGCGCGATGTTGTCGCGCAAGCAACTTCAGTCTTCGTCAGGCAGCGGTGGGGACAAGGCGGAGACAGAGGCGAAATCATCCTATCCCGCAGAGCTGTTCCTGATGTTCGGCGGCGCGGTTTTCGTGGCCTTCAATGTGGCGCCGACCGACGAAGTGGAGCTGATCAGCCACATGATGACCTGGTGGCAGGTGCTGATGCTGGCGGCCGTCACCCTCGTGATCCAGCACGCACTGGTCTACAGCGTGGAATTCGCCGGGCAGGAAAGCTGGCCCGAGGGCCGCCGCTTCGCCTTCGTCTTCTTCGGGTTCACCGTGGCCGGCTACGGGGTCGCCCTGCTCGTCAGCCTGTACGTGACATGGACCTTCGGCCGACTCGACGGGCTTGCTTTGCACGAGGTGGCGAACATGGTCATCGTGCTCGGCTTCCCCGCAGCATTGGGCGCGGCCACCGCGCGGCTCGTCATCTAGGAACCGGACATGGCAGGCACGAAGGAAGGGCAGACGGGGAAGCCGGAAGGCGACGGCATGCCCTGGCTCGAATATGTGGCGGCCGCCACCGGCGCGGCTCTGGCCTTGTTTTTCGCAAGCGTCATCGTCGTGGAGGCGTGGACGGGCGACGACAGCAAGCCCGACATCGCGCTTCAGATGCTCTCGGTTCAGCCGGGCTCGGGGGGATTTGCCGCCGAGATCCTGGCGGCAAACCGCGGCTCGAAAACTGCCGCGGACGTCCGGGTCGAAGGCCGCGCCGGCGAGGAAACCGGCGAGACCACGTTCGATTTCGTGCCCGGCGGCAGCGAGCGCAAGGGAACGGTCGTGTTCCGGATGGACCCCGGCCCCAACGGCGTGGAGCTCAGGGTGCTGGGCTACCGGGAGCCCTAGGGATCAAAGCCGGAAGCGGATCTGGTCGGTCCAGAAGCGCTCGAGGCGGACCAGGGCCTTGTTGATGACCTGGAAATCCTGCGGGCCGATGCCGCCGACCTGCTCGATGGAGCGGACATGCTTCGCGTAGAGGGCGTCCACGATGTCGTGGATCTCCTTGCCCTTCTCGGTGAGGCTGATGCGCACCGAGCGGCGGTCCATGCGCGAGCGCTGGTGATGCAGGAAACCGGCTTCGACGAGCTTCTTCAGATTGTAGGAAACGTTCGACCCAAGATAATAGCCTCGGGTGCGCAGCTCACCTGCAGTAAGCTCGGCGTCGCCGATATTGTAGAGCAGCAACGCCTGCACGCTGTTGACGTCGGAACGACCACGGCGGTCGAACTCATCCTTGATGACGTCCAGCAGGCGGCGGTGCAGACGCTCCACCAGGGTAAGTGCCTCAAGGTAGAGAGGACGGATCTCCTCCGCCTTTACGGCACTTTCCTGCGGCTGCTGCACTGCACGGGCAAGATTGTTCATCGGTCGCCTCTTCCAAGCTGTGGTGGCGCGTTGCCATGTTTGCCACTCTTGCATTGGAAACTAGCGGTCAGGGCTAAAAATGCGCTTAAAAGCCTTGGCTAAATTTGTCTTTATTTCTTGTACTGAACAACTGGTAACCCTTCGTCCTTAACCGCTCCTTACGGACTATACTAAGGCTCTAATCATCTGAGACCTTCGAGACCTGCCAAGTAATGTAAACGTAGACTCCGACGGATATCAGCTCGAACACGAGAAGCGGCCAAAGCGTCCCGTACACCTCATTGAAAGCCGCGCAGGCAGCGATCTGGCTGACCGCCGCGAGCAGCCACAGGATTGCGCCCCATGAGGAGGTCATCCACAGGCCGACGGAGGCGATGGGATCCAGCACCGCAAAATAGATGTTGGCCGCCTGATACTCGAGGTCGGTGCCGACGCCCTCCCCGCCAGCGTCCCCCAGAAGCAGGCCCCAGTGGACAAGCCCCTTCATGAACTGGACCGCGGCCATGACACGGAAGAACAGGATGAGAGCGCGCGGCCAGTCCACCTCGCCCGCATCGTTCAGGGGTGCCGCCCTCTGGCGCAGAAACTCGATCATTCTGGCTGCTCCCGGCTGCTTGGCGGAGGATTAGGAGCCGGCGCCCCACCCGTCAACGCGCCGGTACGCCTTGCAAGCGGATGGTCGGATGTCCGCAAGGGGCCGCCCGTGCTAATAAGCGGCTCGGTGCAGAGAGTGGGCGGCGCCGGTTGAACGAGGTCAGGATCATGCACGACAATTTCGGGCGCATCCCCGCCAGCGATGCAGGAACCGAGAACGTGGACCGCCTGCGCGCGTCGACGCTCGACCTGGCGGTGCGCCCGCGCCGCAACCGCAAGACCGAATGGTCGCGGCGCCTCGTCCGCGAAAACCTCGTCACCGCCGATGACCTGATCTGGCCGCTCTTCATCATCGAGGGCGAACGCCATCGCGAGGCCGTGCCGTCCATGCCGGGCGTCGAGCGCCTCAGTGTGGACGAGGCCGTGGCGGAAGCCGAGCGTGCGGCAAGCCTCGGGGTTCCGGCCATTGCCCTGTTCCCCTTCACCGATCCCCTGCTGCGGGACGCCATTGGCTCGGAAGCCTTCAACGAAGACAATCTGGTGTGCCGAGCAGTGCGCGCCATCAAGGAGCGGGTGCCGGAAATCGGCATCATGTGCGATGTCGCGCTCGATCCCTATACCAGCCACGGCCATGACGGCCTGCTGGACGGCTCCGAGATCATGAACGACGCGAGTGTCGATGTGCTCGTCGAGCAGGCGCTGCTGCAGGCCCGCGCGGGTGCCGACATGATCGCGCCCTCCGACATGATGGACGGCCGCGTCGGCGCCATCCGCCGCGCGCTGGATGCCGAGGGCCTGAACACCGTCCAGATCGTGGCCTACAGCGCTAAATACGCGTCGGCCTTCTACGGCCCGTTCCGCGATGCGATCGGCACCAGTGCCTGCCTGATCGGCGACAAGCGCACTTATCAGATGGACCCATCCAACACGAACGAGGCGCTGCTTGAAGCACGGCTCGACCTCGAGGAAGGCGCCGACATCCTGATGGTGAAGCCCGGAATGCCTTATCTGGACGTGCTGTGGCGGCTGAAGGAAACCTTCAAGCGGCCCACTTTCGCGTATCAGGTGTCCGGTGAGTACGCGATGATCGAGGCTGCCGCCGCCAATGGCTGGATCGACCACGACCGCGCGATGATGGAGAGCCTGCTGGCCTTCAAGCGCGCCGGAGCCGATGCGGTGCTGACCTACTATGCCGCGACCGTGGCCGAACGCCTCAAGCGCGGCTGACCTCCCCTTTCACATCAAGCCAGCTGGCCCGGTCTATGCTTGGTGCCAGCCGGAGGATTCGCATGTCGCTTGCCCAGAACGGGGTCCCGCCCCTGCCCGTCAGCGTGGACGATGTACGGGCGGCCCAGGCCCAGCTCGAAGGGCAGGTGCTGAGAACGCCCACTTTGCCTGCACCGAAGCTGTCGGCGCTGACCGGAGCCGAGGTCTGGGTGAAGTACGAGAACATGCAGGTCACGAACAGCTTCAAGGACCGTGGCGCTTTCGTGCGCATGTCGCGGCTGGATGAGGCACAGCGCCGCGCCGGCGTCATCACCATGTCGGCCGGCAATCATGCGCAGGCCGTCGCCTATCACGCGCAGCGGCTCGGCATCCCGGCCACCATCGTGATGCCGGAGCAGACGCCGCAGGTGAAGGTGCGCTCCACCGAGGCGTTCGGCGCACGCGTCGTCCTCGACGGCGAGACTTTGGCCGAGTCGCAGATCCGTGCCCTGCGGATCGCCGAGGAGGAAGGGCTCAGCCTCATCCATCCCTATGATGATGTGGATGTCATCGCAGGCCAAGGCACCGTCGCGCTGGAGATGCTGGAGGACGCGCCTGACCTCGACATTCTCGTTGTGCCGATCGGCGGCGGCGGGCTGATCTCCGGCATTGCCATCGCGGCGAAGGCGCTCAAGCCGGGCATCGAGATCGTGGGCGTGGAGAGCGCGCTCTACCCCTCGATGATCAACGCCATGCAGGGCCAGCCGAAGCCGAATGGCGGCCCCACGCTGGCGGAAGGCATCGCCGTCAAGAATGTCGGTGGCCTGACTTTGCCTGTCGTGCAGGCCCTCGTGTCCGAGATCCTGCTGGTGTCGGAGCCCGATCTGGAACGCGCGGTGAATGCTTTCGCCGCGAACCAGAAGACCATGGCCGAAGGTGCTGGCGCAGCAGGCCTCGCAGCGATGCTGGCGCATCCCGACCGTTTCCGCGGCCGGAAGGTCGGCATCGTGCTGTGCGGCGGCAATATCGACGCCCGCATCCTTGCCTCCATCATGGTGCGCGAACTGGAACGCGAGCAGCGCATCGCCTCCTTCCGTCTCACCATCAACGACCAGCCGGGCGTGCTGGGCCGCATCGCGACGCGGCTGGGCGAGATGGGCGCCAACATCCTCGAAGTGGAGCACCGCCGGCTGTTCCTCAACGTGCCGGCCAAGGGCGCCACGCTCGACATAACAGTGGAGACACGCGACGGCCGGCACGCACAGCAGGTCTATGAGGCCCTGTGCAGGTTCGAGGGCATTCCGTGCCGCCGCATCGACGCCGGCGGCTCACCGCTGCAAAGCCAGTGATCCAGACCTTCGACGCGGCGGATGGCACTGTCCGGGTGCTGTTCGCAATGGCGGCACAGGCGGAGTTCGGCCCCGCTTTGCGCGCGCTGATCCAGCCGGTGATGATCGGCGTCGGGCCGGTCGAGGCGGCTGTGAACACCACGCGCGCCTTGGCCGAAAACCCGGCCGATCTCGTCATCAGCCTTGGTTCGGCGGGGTCCCGCAGCCTGCCGCAGGCCGAAATCTTCCAGGTCGCTGCGTTGAGCTACCGCGACATGGATGCGAGCCCTCTTGGCTTCGAGAAAGGGCGCACGCCTTTCCTCGACCTTCCCGCCATCGTGCCAATCCACTCTCGCCTGCCGGGTCTACCGGTGGCCAGCCTCAGCACCGGAGGCGCCATCATCAGCGGCGCGGCCTACGGGAATCTGGCGGCCGACATGGTGGACATGGAAAGCTTCGCGGTGATGCGTGCGGCGATGACCGCAGGTGCCGGGATGATCGGGCTGCGCGGCATCTCGGATGGCGCCGAGCCCGTGTCCCGCTTCTCCGACTGGACGCGCTATCTGGCGGAGATCGATGTCCGCCTGGCTTCAGTGATCGAGACCTTGCCAGATGCCTTCTCAAGGCAAAAGCGCGCTTATTGGTGCCGGCTGCCGGCATGAAAAAGGCCGCCCGATGGGCGGCCTTTCAGGCGATTGCGCGTAGCGCTCAGTTCGCGTTGCGGTCGCTGCCGCTGGTGGCCTGGCGGAAGTAGAAAGGCTCGCGGACCTGCTCCTGCCGGACCGGCGCGGCACCGACTGCCGAGGCGCGGCCCTCACGCAGGACAGGGGCGGCCTGTTCGTTGGACTGTGCGGCGTAGATGCCTTCCTGAATGCGCTGGCTGTCATGGGTCGCGCCGGCCGGCTGCTGGGCAAGTGCGGCTCCGGCCGTCAGGGCAAGGGCACCGGAGAGGATCAGGGTCTTGATGGTGTTCATGGTCTTGGCTCCCGAACGGGCGCTCCTTCGAGCGTCCTTCTAGCTGCGTTACGGGCGGCGGCGTCTCTATGGGCGTGTCGTCCTGCACCCCTATTTGTACCTTCCGCTACGCAAATGAAGGGCCCCTGATGCACTGCAGCCGTGCATTTCTGCATGGAACCACTTGGCCGTTGTGCCCGATTGGAAAGCCCCCATATCTCCATCGAGGAGACCGACATGAGCCTTGCTGCCGAACCCCTGTACGACACCCGCCGCTTCGATGGCGTGCGCCGAAAGAGGATCTTCGCCTTCCTGATGGACTTCACGGCGGTGACGCTGCTGAGCATCGGTGCGGGCGTGCTGGTGTTCTTCCTCGGCATCGTCACGCTCGGACTTGCCTGGGGCCTGTACGGCGTGATCTTCCCGATCGTCGCGGTGATCTACTCGGGCTTCGCGGTGGCAAGCTATGGCGGCACGCCGGGCATGCGCATCATGGGGCTGGTCTTCCGCACCGAAAGCGGCGAACCCGCGGGCTTCGTCACCGGCGCGGCGCATGTCGTGCTGTTCTACGTGACCGTGACGTTCCTGACGCCGCTTGTCCTGCTTGTCAGCCTGTTCAATTCCCGCAAGCGCCTGCTGCAGGATATTCTCATCGGCGCCACCGTCGAGAACGCTTGAACGCAGACGCCCCATTCCGGCTCGGTTTGGTCAGTGCTATCGTGACGAGAGGGCGTTTGCCGACCGAGCCGTGACAGAGCATCCACGCAACACACCGCAGTTCTATCTGACAGCTCCAGCGCCCTGCCCGTACATCCCGGGACAAGTCGAGCGGAAGGTGTTCACACATCTTGTGGGCGGCGGCGCGCCGGGCCTGAACGACCTTCTGAGCCAGGGCGGCTTTCGCCGCAGCCAGACCATCGCGTACCGCCCGGCCTGCGAGGGCTGCCATGCCTGCGTGTCCGTGCGCGTGCTCGTCAACGAGTTCGACTGGACACGCGGTTTCCGTCGCATCCGGGCGCACAACACCGATTTGGTTGGCGAGATGAAGGCGCCGGTCACCACGGGCGAGCAGTACAGCCTGTTCCGCAGCTATGTGGACGGGCGGCACGCCGATGGCGGCATGGCCTCGATGAGCGTGCTGGACTACTCGCAGATGGTCGAGGAGAGCCATGTTCGCAGCCGTCTCGTGGAGTATCGGCGGCGCGGCCCGGACACCGCCATCAACGGGCGCGGCACGGGCCCCCTGATCGCCGCGGCGCTGACGGACGTGCTCTCGGACGGGCTGTCGATGGTGTACTCGTTCTACGACACGACCGAGCCGCACCGCAGTCTCGGCACCTTCATCATCCTCGACCATATCGCCCGCGCGAAAGCGCTTGGTCTTCCTTACGTCTATCTGGGCTACTGGATCGGCGGCTCGCAGAAGATGAGCTACAAGAGCCGCTTCATGCCGCAGGAGCGGCTGGCGCCTGCCGGATGGGAACGCGCCGACGCCTAGGCGCCAGCGCTCCTCAGAAGGTCCATGGCTGCCGCGTGGATGCGGCGATCACCGGCCGCGATGACGCGCCCGCCGGCGGCGGCCGGACCGCCCTCCCAATCGGTGATGACTCCGCCCGCCCCTTCGATGACGGGGATAAGGGCGACGATGTCATAGGGTTTCAGCCCGACCTCGACCACAAGATCGATCTGCCCGGCGGCCAGCATGCAATAGGCATAGCAATCCCCGCCGAAGCGGGTGTGGCGCGTGCGGTCCTCCAGCGCCTCGAAGGCAACGAGGTCCCCCCCGGAGAACAAGCGGGGCGAGGTTGAGGAGAGCGTCGCATCCTCCAGCCGAGCACAGGCGCGCGTGCGCAGCTTGCGTTCGCCGTGAGGGCCCCGGCACCGCGCCGAGCCCCCATCCCCGAAGAAGCGCTCCTTCGTAAAGGGCTGGCTCATCGTGCCATAAACCGGCACGCCACCCTTCAGCAGCCCGATCAGCGTGCCCCACGTGGGCAGCCCGGTGATGAAGCCGCGTGTCCCGTCGATGGGGTCGAGCACCCAGACATATTCGGCGCTCTCGTTCTCGCTGCCGAACTCCTCGCCTACGATGCCGTGGCCTGGAAAGGTGGACTTGATGAGCTGGCGCATCGCGCTCTCGCCAGCGCGGTCGGCCGCCGTCACGGGATCGAACTTGCCGAGCCCGCCTTTGTCCTCCACGCCGATCATGGTGCGGAAGAACGGCATGACCGCCTCTCCCGCCACAGTCGCAAGACGCTCGACAAAGCCTTCGAAGTCGACGGCGGTCATCCCGATGATCCCCTATTCCAGCACCGGCGTCCTAAGACAGCATCACGACCGGCAGAAGTCGCCTGCTACTCGGCAGCCACGCGGCGACCGTCGATCTCGTGGCGCGAGAACGCGATGAGCTGCTCGGCAAAGGTCTGCAGCTTGGCCGCAAGCGCATCGAAGCCCGCAATGCGCTCGTGGCGCTTCTCGTCCATGTACAGCGCGCGATTGATCTCGATCTGCAAGGCGTGCGTGCCGGCGACCGGGCGGCCATAGAATTCGGTGATGTAGCCGCCGGCATAGGGCGCATTGCGCGACACGCTGAGGCCGAGCCCCTTCATGGTGACTTCGGCAAAGCCGGTGAGCGCCGGCGAACAGCTGGTGCCGTAGCGATCACCCAGCACGATGTCGGCGCGATGCCGCTCCTCCCGCTGCGAACCGGTCGAGGGCATGGAGTGGCAGTCGATCAGGATGACCGTTCCGAACTGCGACCGAATGCGCCCGAGGAGGCGGGCCAAAGCCTGGTGATAGGGCTGGTAGAAGGTCTCGATGCGATGAAGGGCTTCCTGCACCGGGAGCCTTCCGGCGTAGATCTCCTGCGAATCACCCACGATGCGCGCGATCGTGCCGAGCCCGCCCGCGACCCGCAGGGAGCGCGTATTGGCATAGGATGGCAGGCGGCCGTCGAACATCCGGGGATCGAGTTCGTAAGCCTCGCGGTTGAGATCCAGGAACGCGCGGGGAAACAGCGCCCGCATCAGCGGCACGCCGAGTTCCGCCGCGGGGCGGAATAGCTCATCGACGAAGGCATCTTCCGAACGCCTCAGGCTGAGAGGATCGAGACGGGTGCTCGCGAGAAAATGCGGGGGATAATGCGCACCGGAATGCGGCGAGTTCAGCACCACCGGGGCAACAAGCTCCCGGGGTTCGATGATCTCAAATGGCGAGGATGGCTCTGATGGCGGCTCGTGCATGGAACGCTGTGCTCGGAAACGCCGGATGGCCTGCCGCATTATGTGTCTGACGCGAGGATGTCACGCATCCACACGTTCTGTCCACAAGCGCGGAAGGGCTGTTTACCCCCGGCGCTGACTGTGGGAAGAAACCGCCGCGGCCCCCTGTCCCACCAGCAGCGTTTTTCATGAACAAGATCATCCTTGCCGAAGACGACAATGACATGCGCCGGTTCCTGGCCAAGGCGCTGGAAAACGCGGGCTATTCCGTGGCCTCGTTCGACAACGGGCTCTCGGCCTATGAGCGCCTGCGGGAAGAGCCGTTCGAACTGCTGCTGACCGACATCGTGATGCCGGAGATGGACGGCATCGAACTCGCCCGCCGCGCGGCCGAGTTGGACCCCGATATCCGCATCATGTTCATCACCGGATTCGCGGCCGTGGCCCTGAACCCGGACTCGAACACGCCCAAGGACGCCAAGGTTCTGTCGAAGCCTTTCCACCTGCGCGACCTCGTCAACGAGGTGCAGAAGATGCTGGCGGCCTGAAGCCGCTTGCGGAGCCCCGATCACTCCGCTATATCCGCCGCACTTCGGGCGACCCGCATTGCCTGAAGCGCCAGAAATGGAAAATGGGCGATTAGCTCAGCGGGAGAGCACTTCGTTGACATCGAAGGGGTCACTGGTTCAATCCCAGTATCGCCCACCATTTTCCTTCATGTTTGCCAGCCACTTAGCGGCTTGACGTTCCAAGCACTGGTTCGAGACGGCTGCTTCCGGAAGCATATCGGAAGCACTAGGCGGGAAGTGGCTCCGTGCGCCTGCACCTTCTCCCGCTCCCGGCGCGCTCGATGGCAAAACTACTTGTCAGCGCGAATCGTCAGCGTTGGTCTTGATCCATACCCGGAGTTCGCACGGTGACATACGCGCCCGCGATCCTTGTCGCAGCCCTGTTTTTCACCACCCCTGTCCTGTCGGCTGACATCGTAGGCCGGGCCAGTACGGTCGACGGTGACACCATCGAGATCCACGGCCAGCGCATCCGCCTCTGGGGCGTAGACGCACCGGAGGCAGGCCAGAGTTGCGCCGGCCTGCAGGACCGGAACCACGCCGTGCAGCGCTCCTGGCGCTGCGGTAAGGCCGCGGCTGATACCTTGGACGATATGCTGGCGTCGGCAAGACCGACATCATGCGAGGCAGTGGACACCGACCGCTATGGCCGCACTGTCGCCCGCTGCGCCGCGGGAGGCCGTGACGTCGCACGTATGATGGTGGAGAAAGGCCTTGCTGTGGACTACCCGCAGTACAGCAAGGGTGCCTACGCTGATGCCGAGCGTGAGGCTAAGGCTGCCAGGCGCGGCATGTGGGCCGGGACGTTCGTCATGCCTTGGGACTGGCGGAAGGGCGCTCGGTGACCCGCGAGTGGCAGATCATGCTGCTGTGCATCGGGCCACCGGAGCGGTGACCCTGCTGCTGAAGCGGGTGGCGTACCTGGTGCTGTCGTAAGGATCATGAAGGCGAACCGATGCACGTTGCCCGAAGCTAGGGCACGATGCCGCCTGTCCATAATGGACGGAGAAGACGCGAGTATGGGCACGCTGCCGACTGACACTATTCCGCTGGCCAACGCGCTTCTTGCCGTGCGGGCGGCCCTCGCGAGCGGCCAGGATCGGGACGCCATCCTCCTCGCCATAGTTGAGATCATGGAAGATCCCAGCCTAGCTGCGCGGCTAGATCGGATTGCACGCTGATGCGGATGGGCTGCGGCTGGACCTTCTTGGCGAGACTGGCGGGCTTAGCGATTGTGGCGAGCTTCGTCGCGGCGAGCATCCTCTTCATGGAGAAGCGTCAGGAGCGCGGGGATCGGCGCGGCATTCCGGAGGCATTCGTTCTCGGAGAACGGTACTGGCGTTCGGACCTGCGTTTGAGTGTCATGCAGGACTGCGGGGCTGGTGTGTTCGATCTCAATCAGAAGACGATCGACACCGTGAGACAGGGTGGTCTGGCCTATCTTGAGACGCTACCGAAAAACGTAGCTGGCCAACGCTGGATGGCCACGCCGGCCCCTAAGGATTGGATCGACAGTAGCATCAGCGAGGGCGACTGGGGATGTTTCAGAGGTCTTGATCCCAAGATCCTCGCTAGGATCAAGGCTGCTCTCGCTCACAGAGGCTCGTACTATACGGTGGCGGACGAGGGTCACCCGATCGCGAACGCCTATTTTCTCCTCGTCCTGCCGGACGAGGGGCTAGTCGTTTCCAAGGCGCAGTGATCCCATGTGCGGCCGATTCGTTCAGAAATCCCCAGCCTCGGAGATGGCGCAGGCGTTCCGCACCTCGAACCCGCTGCCTAACGTCCGTGCTCGCTTCAACGCCGCGCCCGGTCAGGAGATCGCCGTCGTGCGGCAGCATCCCGAAACGGCTGAGCTATCAATGGACCTGCTGACTTGGGGCTTGGTGCCCTACTGGGCCAAGGACCGAAAGATCGGCTGGAAGACGATCAACGCCCGGGCCGAGACGGTCGCCACCGCGCCTGCATTCCGCTCAGCCTTTGAAAAACGCCGCTGCATCGTACCTGCCGATGCCTTCTACGAGTGGACCGGTACGAAAGTAGGCTCAAAGCAGCCGCACGCTATCGCCATGAAAGACCGCCGGCTCTTCGGCTTCGCAGGGCTTTGGGAGAACTGGAAGGATCCGGCCACCGAGCAGTGGCTGCGCACCTTCACGATCATCACCACGCGAGCGAACGAGACCATCGCCAATCTGCACGAGCGCATGCCGGTGATCCTGAAGCCGGACACTTACGAGGAATGGCTGGCGCCGGATTCCGACGTGCGCGAGTTGCTGCGCCCCTACCCGGCCGACGAGATGGAGCACTGGATGGTCAGCCCGCGCGTGAACGGGTCGGCGCTGGACGACGCCGAGATGCTGAACTCGTTATAGCGTGGTAGCGGTGGGCGAGCGGTCAGGATAGCTTTGGTCGGATCCGTGGGGCGGGACGTCAATCGTGGACTTTCAGACTAGCAACCACATCCTCGCAGCATTGACGGTAGAAGATCGAAGCCTTCTTCGTCCCCTCCTTCAAACTGTTGATCTGCCGCGCGGGGCTGTGATCGAAGCCGAAGACGCCATACCGCCGTTCGTCTACTTTCTCGAAGGTGGTCTCGCTTCAATCCTCGCCGTGACACCCCATGAGGACGACAAAATCGAGGTTGGCCTTTACGGCCGCGAAGGCATGTCCGGCACGGCGATCCTGCACGATGTCGATCACGGGCCGTTGCGAACCGTGATCCAGTGCGCAGGATCAGCCCAGCGCGTGCAATTTGCCAAGCTTCAAGACCTCTTGGTCCAGCGCCCGGCGATCTCTGCGGTATTCTCGAAGTGGCAACGGGTATTTGCTGTCCAGCTTGCCCACACCGCGTTGAGCAACGGCAGGAACTCGCTAGAGAAGAGGCTAGCCCGCTGGATCCTCATGGCTCACGATCGAATCGGTCATGAATTGGATCTGACGCACGAGTTTCTAAGTGTGATGCTGGGCGTCCGGCGTGCCGGCGTCACGACCGCGATCCACATGCTTGAGGGCGAGTACCTCATCAAGGCGACGCGTGGACGGATCGTCGTGCTGAACCGGGTCGGACTCAAAGAGCGCGCCGGGGCTGCGTACGGGGTTCCTGAAGCTTACTACGAGCGCGTCCTGGGTCGGCCCGTCGCAAACTTTGCCGAGCCTGACCAACCTGGCAGAACCGAGCAGTCGAGCACCCGTATCCCAGCGGCGGCTTCCGGAACCTGATCCACAAACCTAGCTACAGCGCAGGATGCTCGATGCCGAAGTTCTATTTTGACGTCCGTGACGGGTCGAGGTTCATTCCCGACGAGGAAGGATCTAACCTCGCGGATCTGGCCGCTGCGGAACGGGAAGCTGCCGTTGCAGCCGCCGAGATTGGGCGCGAACGCCTTCCTCAAGGCGAACTCCGAACGATAGTGGTCGAAGTTCGAAACCATCATGGTCAGCGTGTTCTCACTGCGACCGCGGCACTCACCGTAGAGCGGGTTGTCCCTGAGCCGGGACCTCAGCTTTCGGACTGAACTCTGCATGAGCCGCGAGTGGCAGATCATGCTGCTGTGCATCGCTGCTACGGCGCGGTTATCTTGCTGCTGAGGCGGCTGACGGACCTAGCGCTGTCTTAGCATAAGCTCGACGCAGTACTCGCGCGTGGGTGAGAGCATGTCTCGGCACAGTTCCGGCCCCGGATCATAGTGCCACCATGAATGCACAGCCCCTGTGATGAGGACCGCGAGGATCGATCCTAGGATCAACGGTGTCGCTTTATCCATCGGCTACCGATCTTCTTCCCCGGCTCCGCACGCCCATATCCGGCAACGCAGGGAGGAGCGGCTATGTTCATGACAGTGGTGAAGTGGCTGTTCTTCGAAGTCGTTGAGGCGGGGCTCTGGCGGTTCCTGGCTTCGCTCTGGCGGTCCCGGGCGCCTCGACGTCGTCGCCCGCCGAGCTTAAACCTTGGGGCTGATCAACACAGGCTCTGAACATCCGGAGCGAACAAAGAGGGGCGCTTGTATGAGCTTGGTGTTCGGATCCGCCAGTTTTCTCGTTGGGCTTCTCATGATCTTCGTCGGGCGACCAGGTTCGTCCGGTGAAAACCCCGCGTTCCTCCGCAACGGCTTCGCTGAGACTTTTTATCCCGTGACGTGCCTCGGGCTGCTCGTTGTTGGAGGCGCCTTCGTAGGAAAGGGACTAGGCCTCATCTAAGGCGGCACGTCCTCTGCCGGCCGTGTCGCAGCTTCGACATCCTCAAAGCGCGCGCCGCACTTCGGGTCGTACTTGCCTGGCGGACGCTGCCACGGCTTGCGCGCATAGCGGCAATCCTTCGCGAGTTCCTGCAGCACGTCGATAAGACGCGCGTCCGCGCCGAACTGCACCGCCAGCCGCACCAGCCGGTACACCCCTCGCCGCAGGCAGACCACGCAGGTGATGCGCACCTTCACCCACGGATAATCGGAGAGTCGACTCGGCGTCCTCATTATGGGAACAAAGTGGGAACGCGCAGAGGAGTCAACGATGGCCAGCGAGACCCTGTTCTTTGCTCAGTCCTTCCGTGTCGATGGTCGGAGGCTAGTTGGCAGCACGCCCGAGAAGCACCGCTCGGCAGAAAAGGCGAAGGAGGCTGCGGAACGCATGTCAGCGACGAAGATCGGTGCGGTAGCCTTTCAGGTGACCGGCGATCACGACGGCGAGTTCGATCAGCCTGTGGTACTGTTTAAGGCTGGCCGGCTGCCGAACGACCTCGCTGAGGCCGAAGTCCTAGGCGAGCCGCAGTTTGATTGAGCGGTGGGCTCGCCAATGCGGACGGCCCTATCCGGCGACTGCCCAGCTCGCTATGGTTTAAGCGCTCGCCGGCCGGTGATGCCGATCCGGTATGGTACGAAATGCCGCTCTTCCACTTTCAGGTCCGAACCGACACGCACGTCCTCGCTACCGAACCACTTGAGCTCGCAGATACGACGGCCGTCCGCATTGAGGCCGCGAAGCGTGCGGGCGATTTGTTGCGGGTGCATGCGGATCAGATCTGGGTCGACGAAGACTGGCGGATCGATATCACTGATGACGCCGGCCTCATCCTCTTCGTGCTCCACATTTCAGCTCATCGGACTAGTGCCACAAGCGCTCAGGGCGCAGCTGAAGGTTAGAAACGATGTTCTTGGAACCGTACGTGAGTTTCTTGGTTCATGGATCGACGGTGCCGGAAAGGGCCTGCCACTACTAAGGCGGTGCGCTCACCCCGGATGCACTGGAAGAAATTGTCGCCCTAACCGTGAGCACTTACAGGGCGGCGGCATACTTCCGGCACCTCTCTTCATTGTCGTCGCGCGGTGCAGCTATGGCGGATCACGAAAAGCCAAGCACGACAGCCTCCCAGGCAATGATGCTCGACGCCCTGCAGGCGCTCCGAGGCAGTGGTGCATCAACTGCTCCCAACGCCCTGCAAGCCGAGGAACGCGCTGCCACACGTATCGACCAAGCCTTGACCGCACTCCGCGGATCAACAGACCAGACGCCGCCTGAGTTAAGACCTCCGAGGACATGAGTTGGCCGCCTCGAGACGTTGATCATCCTCTGGGGCATGCGATGGACGAGCCTGGAGCGCCAGCCGTTGCCACTCCGCAGCCATTCTAAGCCAAGTAGCCTTGTCGGCTGTCACAGAAGCCTGCTTGGCGTGCTCCTGACACGCCGCCGCCTTGCGATGGTACTCGTCTGCTTTGGTGGTCATGGATCTTCTGCGCTCAGTGCGGGCACTCTTCTACGCGCCTGACCAGCCGATGCCCAGCGCGTCGAGCGCCGCAGTCAGCTGGCAGCGCAGGCAGACGCCGGGTCTGGCCGGCGCGACGGAAACCACCTCGACGCGCTCCGACTTAATGGCCGCACGCAGCGGCACCGCATAGGCGTCAGCGATCAGGCGACGGCATGGATGCCGCGCACGATGTCCAATGGCGCTCGGTACAGCCGTGGTTCTCGGCAAGGTGCTTGTCGAGTTCTGCGGCTTTGCCGCAAAACTCCGCGAAGCCTCAACTGAGCGAAGATCCTGCTTGCTTGTCCGAGAGTTGCTTAATGTGACGATCAATCTGCGCGCCCATCCAGACGATCGTACAGATGATGACGAGAAGCCCCACCAGGAACAGCGCGAACGGCTTAACGACCCGCATCCTGCCTCGTCCATTCTCGTAGCAAGATGACGTCGTGGGCCGCCGGTCTTCGAACACTGCTCCGGACCCTCATGCGATGCCTTGGTCCCACAGTTCCCACTAGTGGATCGAGAACTTCAGATTGAGCACGGGGTGGCTGGCTTCGTCCGTGACGATCATCTGCCAGTCCGACGTACCGGCAACATCGTCGCTAAATTCACGCAGCATCTCTCCTGCAGCTCGAACCGCACACCGCCGTACGACAACCATGTCAGCGCACTCCGCGCCGATAGGATCGGGAAGAAATCTGTTGTCGATGATGTTGAAATAAAAGCGCGGCATGTCGACTCCGATCTGGGAGCGACATGCCGCCAAATGACGGCAAACACCGCCGCTTACACATCGGGGTTTGCAGGACTATCCACAAGGGTTTTTAACAAATGATAAGTTTGACCTGCTGCCGAGTGCCTACCCTCTAGAGGAATGTGAGGCAGCGCTTCGCAATGGAGAGGCGCGCATGATGACGTCCCTGGCTCATGGCGCCGGACCTTTGATCCGCAAACTTGAACGCCTCATCCGGCTAAACGACGATGAGCGACAAGCGCTGGATCAGTTGCCGTTACGCATTGCCACGTTTGAACCCGGCCACGAGATCACCAGACAGGGAGACAGGCCGCAGCATTGCGTCGCGGTCCTGGAGGGTTTCTGCTCGGTGTCGAAGATCGTTGGAGAGGGTGGACGATCGATCGTGTCGTTCCACATCCCGGGAGACATTCCCGACCTTCAGAGCCTGCACGTAGCCGAAATGGACGTGTCTTTAACGGCCCTGACCAAGACCAGGGTCCTTCTCATCCAACACGAGGACGCTCGCCGGCTTTGTGCTCAATCCGCCGCAATCACGCATGCCTTTTGGCGTGAGACGCTTATCGCGGGCGCCATTGCAAAAGAGTGGGTCGTGAACCTGGGGCAACGCGATGCGCTCGCAAGGGTCGCGCATCTCTTCTGCGAGACAATCGCGCGCCTGGAGGTGGTAGGTCTCGCAGATGATCGCCGCTGCCACTTCCCTGTGACGCAGGAACAGCTCGGCGAGGCGATGGGCTTATCCACCATCCATATCAACCGCACTCTGCAGGAACTTAGAAGCCGCGGCTTGATCTCGTGGGAACGGGGCGATCTGGAAGCTCTTAGGTGGGAAGATTTGAAGGCGGTGGGCGACTTCGATCCAGGTTACCTCAGCCTCGCGCCTGATTGGGTAGTGCTTCGCTGATTTGAGACAATGATGCTTTCATGCCAATGGCCACCCCAAGAGCCACGATGGCAGGACAGAGCAACCAGCTCATCCTATACGGGCAAGTCAGCAACCCTGCACCATAGCGCACCGCCAGAACCGTTCTTAACAAATGATGGGCTCGTCTTCTGACGAAGATTGCACCCTTTGATGAACCGGTTGCCCACACCCACCGGTTGGGCTGACGGGGCCGCGGCCGCTCGCCGTGGTCCCGTACGCTCTGGGGGCCGTATGGATCCTTACTTTGTTATCGCCTGTTGGGCTGTCTTTTCGATCATCGTTCTGCTCGCATGGTTCGCGACCGTGCGCCAGGAGCCGGACGACCTGCAGGATTTTCAACAGAAGCACGTTCAACGCAGCTCTTCGACGTCTGCTCACCAGAAAGTGCCAGCCGATGCAGAGACTTACAGCTCTGATCAAGTACGAGGGTGAGCTCTGGGCCGTCGACAATGGCGACGGCGCGCACAAGCTTTATCAAACGCGCGACGCCGCACTACGCAGCGTTCTCAACTGGGCGAACTCCGTAGATCAGGATCCGACAGTTATTCAGCTGCAAATCGTCGGGGAGGACGGGATAACCTCACGCCTGGCCATCGAAGCGGTACCGGGTGCGATCCTGTTCGACAATCTATGCCCGTGGGTATGGAGCGACGATCATGCTTGATATCTGAATGGGCTGCCCGTCCGCCAGCAAAGCGGACTTCCTCTTTAATCCATCCCCCAGCGCTGTGGTCCTCGAAACCGACCTCCGTAGCGGCCGAAAGCTCGCCCCTGCCACTAGGGGGCTTCAGCGCGGCGGTTCGGCAATCAGGATTTCAGCCGAACGGGTGGACACCAAAGGCCACCATTGCTGCACCGGATTGCAGCGGTCGTAGATGGTCACGTTGTAGCGGCCGAGGCCGGGCCGCGCTCCAGGCGGCACGAACACGATCTGTGTGAACTCGTACCGGCCGCTCCGATTGAACACCGGCTGCGGCTGCACCCCGAGCGTGAACAGGTGCCATGAGCTCTAGCATTGTCGTTGACGGCAGGCTTTAGGTCAGCTTCTGTCGCGCAGGTTGCAGGGGCTAAAGATGACAGCTTGGGTACGGGCGGCGGCGCCGCTGGTGGCGCTCGCCGTTTGCGGGTCTGCAGGCTCAGCGGCCGCAAAGTCAGATCCTAGAGGGCGCGAGGCGATTGTTGCCTACACCAAGGAGATACAGCGCAGCCTCCTCAGGAACGGCGCAAACAACCCCGAACTGAAAGCAGCCAAAGGTCGCCTGGACCTTCAGTTCACGATCCTTGCGGACGGACGGACCGCCAACTTCCAAATCAAACGCCGGGTGGGAGCCAATCGCGAGGCTGAGGCCGTTGCCAGACAATCCGTCGCTGCAGGCTTGCCGCCTATTCCACGCGGCATGGCCAAGCAAATGAATATTGCGGTGCCAGTTTGGTTCGACTAACCGGGTGAAGGCCGGTGCTATTAACAGCTCGCCCGAAGAGTTCATCAGCTCTGCTGCCCGACCCGCTGGCAAGAAGCCTGGGCTACTGTGTGTCGCTATCAGCTGCCCAGTGTCTGGCGATTGTCAGCGCGTCATCAAGGACGGAAGACAACTCGGCGAAAGACGCCGTAAGGCTCCTCACGCGGTTCAGCCTGGAAACTCCTCTGACATTCTGTCCGACCCCGATCCTGACCTGTCCAGCCTCAGGCTCGCCGACATCAACTTGCACCCGACTTCGACGTCCAACATCGAGGTAGAATGACCTAACTTCCTCGCCCTGATGGTTGAAGTACCAAGAAATGCCGTTCGCCATTCCCCAGCTTAAAAGGATGGGATCGATCTCGCTGTACTGCGACACGGCGGGGATCTCCTCAGATGAATGCACACCGGTTGCCCTGCCGGACGCAACGCGACTTTGCCGGCCCAGAAGCAATGTTTCCAAGGCGAGCTAGACCCATTCCTCAGCATGGGCCAACTCAAGCTCTCGCAATCTTCTAGGTCCACCTCCATGCATATGGCTGTTGGGATAAGTGAGCTCCCAGAACCGGTTGGTCCCGCGATGTTGGTACAGGCTCCGCCATCCTCCGTCGGCATAAGCTACGTGGACTAGGCTACCTTTGAGTAGTGCCGAGATCTCTGCAGAGTCGCCCTCAGCGCACACCCGCCCATTACGCAGGACCCAAGTTTCAACCAGAGCACGTTCAGGCTTCATTCTGACGTCCGCTTCTCTGAGACCAGTTGGGACTGGTGATTTCTACTCAGGTCGTTTCTCTGCTTCGCGCTGCAGCTTATGGGCAATGGAGGAGGCCTCTGCCAACATCTCTCGAAGCTGTTCTGTGGCGGCGTGTACGATCCTGCCTTCTTTCCATAGAAGGAGGTCGTTTATAGACCCCATGCCGCCAAAGAGCCTTAGGAAGCAAACCAAGCCGTAAGCGTCCGACCTTTCTATCGAAGCGCGCGAATGCCGAACCATTGGCGACCAATGTTCGTCACCGTACCGGGTCAGGTGCTCCTCGATGCTCGCGAGAAGACGGGCGAAATGAGCGACTTCCGGGTGCAACTGCATCTCGGGCAGTGTTCGACAGAAGCGCTCTCCTCGCAAGCTGAACTCGCGAGGCGCACCAGCCGGTACACTCCGCGCCGTGGGCAGACCACGCAGGTGATCCGAACCTTCACCCACGGATAATCGGAGAGTCGACTCGGCGTCCTCATTGTGAGAACAAAATAGGAACGTTTTTCGGAGTCAACGATGGCCAGAGAGACCATGAAGCTCAGCCTTGTCCCTCTCGAAGTGGTCAATCCGATCTTCGCCGGCATCGTCACGGATGGCCCGGACTACGTCGTCCTGCATGATCGCTGGCCGATTGGGCGCATCCGCTTTGACCGGGGCAATGGTGGTGGCGGATATTGGTGGTGGGGGCTGACCGCGCTCCACCCTCTTAACCTGACCACCCACGGCCGGGGCGACACGCTTGAGGAGGCACAGGCGAGTTACAAGAAGGCGTGGCTAGCTTGGTTGGACGCGGGCGGAGACTTTGAGGACACCCGGCACATCAACAGTGCATTGACCCAGTTCGAGCCCGCAGCACCTGACGATCGCTGATCATCAAGCTCAGCAGCGGCAGAGGCTAATGGCCTGCATCTGGGTCATACTAGATCTGCCCTTCTGCATGCGTCTAGAATGGTCCTGCACGTGTAACCGCAACCGGCAGAGATGCGGACGGATGCTGGACGTGACGAACCCCTATCTTCTCATCGCTTTAGGGGCAGCATTTACCGTCGGCATGACGGTCATCTGGTGGATGCGCCATCGTCCTGGGCATGATGAAGAGGATCAGGGTTAGATGTCAGGCGCCGGACCAGCCGATGCCGAGGCTTTCGAGCGCGGCGGTCAGTTGGTAGTGCGGTCCTCGCAGCCAAACCCCCGACGCCCCTGGCACCGTCTCGACATGAGCTTTGCTGATCGCGGCACGAAGCTGCACCACGTAGGCTTCTGGATCCGGCGACGGCAGGAGGGCGCAGCACGATTTCCAATGCCGGGCGGTGCTGTCCGGCTGCTGGCGAAGATGCTCTTTTAGTTCGACCGTCTTGCCGCCGTCCATGTGAACGAAGCTGCGGTGCGCGATCTCGACTTTCATGCCGCCAATCGCCCCGATTGGTAGCGAGTCTGCAATGCCGCGTCCGAAGCAACTGCATCTGTAACTCGGCCGAGCACTCTGCTACTAAAGTCGCAGCAGGGGCTTGGGGCATCTGCTCCGGCCGAACTCAACTGATATTGGTTGGTCGGGTTCTCGATAGCGGCGAGAACGAGGGGCTGCTACTTGCAGCGTGGCAGCCCCGCCCTCCTTCAATGCTCGTCAAAGCGCCCTTGCTCGCCGCCAAGCCGCATCACCTCAGCTCGTTGGTCCACGTTTTCGTCCGGGCCGCAAAGGCTTCGGTCCAGACACGAGCCGGCATGCTTCGACGACAATTGTCAGAAGGTAGTGGATGAACGTCAGCCTGTTCTGCTGAGCGACGAGGCAGAGCCCCTCGCACGTCTCAAGGATGTATGCAGCCGCCTCTGCAGATGATCGGCTTTGGTGTTCGAGCTCCGACATATCGCGACATGTGCTCTTACGATCCCGATATTCGAGTCTCTCAAAAGTCACAGACTGCAGCAGGCTTAACCGAGCATCTATTCATCGCGCAGAATCGGAGTTAGACGAAAGTACAATACAACCGCTGGGGAGCACCTACAGATGAAGACGAAGGCCCTACTTCTGGCAAGCACAGCTGCACTGTTCTGCGGCGCGGCAAATGCTGCTGACATGCCCGCGTACCCCGTCGAAGCCCCAGCCATCGTTGCTGAGAATCCGTGGGACGCTTTCGTGTCTGTCGGCGCCGGCTACAGCTTCTTCGACGTAGGCGACGACCTCGCTTTCGGTGGCCTCGGTGGCGACGACGAACTCGACTTCGACGACTTCCAGGCGGAAGTGCGTGCTACGGCCGCCTACCAATTCGCCAGCTTCGGCGTGCAGAGCGACGTGGTGTTCAACTACCAGAGCTTTGACTTCCCGGAGATCGCGCCCGGTCTCAACATCCTCGACAGCGTCAAGACCACGGACGTCGCTGGCCATGCATTCTGGCGCAATGACAGCTTCCTCCTCGGCGCCTTCGGCCAGTANTGACTTCCCGGAGATCGCGCCCGGTCTCAACATCCTCGACAGCGTCAAGACCACGGACGTCGCTGGCCATGCATTCTGGCGCAATGACAGCTTCCTCCTCGGCGCCTTCGGCCAGTACGGCCTGACCAGCGCTGACATCCTCGGGCCGCTCGGCGTTGACTTCGACCGGTTCTACGGCGGTGCGGAAGCTCAGGCCTATTTCGGCAACTTTACGCTCTACGCTCAGGCCGGCTACCAGAACCTCGATCTCGGCATCGACATCCCGGGCCTCGACGACGTCGACGGCTTCTTCGTGAACGCTGAAGCACGCTACTTCGCGACGGAAAACTGGAAGCTCTTCGTCAAGGGCGGCTACAACACCGCCAGCATCAGCGCTGACCTCGGCGGCGGCGCCGACTTCGAGCTGGACTTCGATACGATCACGATCGGCGGCGGCACGGAATACCGTCTCAACGACAGCCCGCTCAGCATGTTTGCCACGGCTGAGTACATCCACAGCGAGACCGATGGCCTTGAAGACCTTGGCGCTGGCGCTGAAGGCGAGTTCGGTTCCGTCAAGGTTCTGGCTGGTCTGAAGCTCAATCTCGGCACGCAGACGCTCCTTGAGCGTGATCGCGCGGGCGCTTCGCTCGACCCGGTCAAGGACACTCTGTTCAACAACCTTGGCGCCCTTCTCGGCGGCTTCCCCACCCCCGACCCGATCCCCCAATAAGCAGCTAGCAAGTCGTGAAAGCCCCGCTTCGGCGGGGCTTTTTTTCGTTAAGTTTGCGAGAAGCGATTTTGCCAGCCTTGAATAAAGCGATGGCCGTGGATGGCTCTTTGGCTTGTGCTACCCATCTTTGCGGTGTGCAGGGCAGTGCAGTCCGTGATGGAACACTGTGCGGGAAACGCCCCCCAGCTTATGAACCCGTAGCGAGCGAAAGCTCGCCCCTGCCACTACATTTCCGTAGCAGCCATTCCGCCGCTGCCGGCGGCATCCCAGATCACAGTGATGGCTCCGGTTTAGATCGGCTGCGGCATCTCCCAGCGGCCGCCGGCGCCCGCCACGATGTCGGTGAGGCTCGTCGCCGAAGGTCCTACCTCGTGGGCGTCGCCGCTTCTTGCTTGATACTGGCTAGTATATCCGCCGCCTTCTCGTGTATTTTTCTCTCGTTAGCTTGTCAACTGGAGATGCTGTTGATGAAACGCGAAGGAAGAAGCGCCGAAAGAACGAAACGCCATCTTTCTGAACTGATGACCCGTGACGGTTTACGATCAATGATCGCGGAAGCTTCGGACAGGCTTCTCCGGCAGCAGTACCACGTGATTTCATTGCACCGAGGGCGCCTAATGGCATTTCGGCAACACAGGTCTGTGTCATCAACTTTCGTCGCATGGCGCCTTTGACTCTCAACCACCGGCTGCGCGATGTAGCGACGGGTTGGGGGAAGTCATGAGAGTCCATATTTTGATCGGCGCCGTTGCGGTGCTGGGTACAGCTGCTTGCGCTCAGAAACCTGAGACGATCCAAGCGTCGTACATCAGCGACGTCGGCTATCAGAGTTGGCGGTGCGATCAGCTTGCCGGCGAAGCCCCACGCATCGAGGCTGCCCTTGCGCAAGCCTCTGCCCAGCAGAACCAGACCCGCTCCAACGATACCGCAGGCGTGATCTTCCTAGGTCTGCCCGTTTCGTCGATGAGCGGCGGAAACGTCGCGCCAGAGATCGCGCGCCTCAAGGGCGAGAAGGAAGCGATCCGCCGCGCGATGACCCTGAAGGATTGCGGCCGCGCAGCGCCAGCCTCAAGTGCTCCTTCGAGGCGTCCTTCCTGATGGATCGCTCGAAGCAGGCGAGCGGCTCAAGGCCGCCGTTCGACGCTACCCGGATGCGACGGTATTCGTGACATGCGCGCTGGTAGGCGCAGTTTTCGGGCTCATGTTCGGGGGCATCGGCATCGCCGCTCTCGGGGGTGCCATTGGCATCTCAGGCCCGCTTCTTTTCGGGTCCCTATTCGGTATAGCCGGTCAAAGGATCTTTAGACGCCTACGCTCGAGGATCGGTTTCTAAGGGCGTCGGCTAAGGAGAATAGCTTCGATGACGAAGGCAACAATCCTGTCGCTGTTGCTCGTGGGCGTGCTCGTCTACTTCGTACTGCGTGCGCTCTAGAGGCTGCTGCTTTCTGCTGCCCCTTGAGAAGCCACCGGGCGATTGCGGCGTGCGGGAATAAACGTCGGTGCGCTTCGTTAGCTTGCTGTCAGCTCCCCTTGTCGGGCGAGCCAGCCCTTGCTCGACGGCGCGGGCCGCCACGCCATTGCTCCCCAGTAATGTCGGGCGGTCCATGCGCTATCCGACGCATTGTAGTCGTCAGAACTTGTGCGAGGCTGGATCGCTGGCAGTACCCAGCCTCCTAGGCCAGTCGTGGCGCCGCGTTGAAGCAAGCAGCGGGCGCCCCCTGTTTCTCGGAACGGACTACCTTGATGGAGAACGGCATGGCAGACGAAACAGAACACAGGGGCGATGAGATCGAACTGATCGCACAGGCTGATGTGGCATTGCCAACTGGCGAGATGATCATGGCGGGCACTCGGATTTCGGGCCGTCGCGACATCGAGGACAGCCCGCCGAGCTTCAGCTTCCCCGCTGAAGAGCCCGCCTCCGACATCACCGGTCTGGTTAAGTCCGGAGATCTGAAATTCGATCAGCGCGCCTGACTTAGACTCGCCTCCCGATGAGTCCGCGTAAGGTTTAGAGGGACGCGAACTCAACTGGCTGATATTCCGAGGGCGGTGACGCCACGATCCAGGCGGACACGGTCTAGCATCCGCACTTTGTTGCGTATGCAAAGTGGATTTAGGGCTCGGCTTATGCGTGTTCACGAGCAACTCGGTGGGCAGCATCTTCGGCGGAATGGATGTCGATGTTGAGCGAGATTGGTCCAGCCTCGTTAAGGAGCAACTGCGGACCCCAAGGATCCACTAGAACAGGGCGCATACGAGCGTGCACCAACATGGGGCTGCAACGGTAAAATTAAGGGCAAGTTTGCGAGAGGCGCTTAACGGCTCGCGTGTAGATTGCGCTCTGGAGGGCCCGTGAACAGCGAGATGAGTTGCACAAGCCGAGCGGTAACATCAGAAAACGGCCGCTACGAGCAGATGCTCATGAGTTCTGCGACGGCCGCAATATGCGCTGGACCTGACAACCTGATCGTGTCCTGGAACACCGCTGCCGAGCACCTTTTCGGGTACAGCGCGCTGGAGGCTGTCGGAAAGCCACTCTCGATCATCATCCCCACAGGACATCGGACGGCACATGAGGCCGGCTTGGCCCGTGCCGTTCAGAGCGGCCGGGCACGCCTTTCTGGGCATGCAGTCGAGATTCTTGCGCTGCATGCTGACGGGCGGGAGATCCCAGTCGAATTGTCACTCTCGATGTGGTTCGAGGCGGGTCAGCCCATGTTCGGTGCCCTGGTCAGAGACATCGTTGACCGGCATCAAGCGAAGAAGCGGCTCGAACATCTCGCGCACTGCGACACGCTTACAGCACTCCCAAACCGCAACGCGCTGCTTGAACTTCTCGCAGCGGATGTCGGGAGGGTGCAGTGTTCGCTGCTGCTGCTCGATCTTGATGGCTTCAAGCACGTGAATGATAGTCTCGGTCACTCGTTCGGGGATCAGCTTCTGGCTGTGGTGGCAGCAAGGCTGTCGGCCGCCGCTGGACCGCTGGGATTTGTGGCGCGTTTGGGCGGTGATGAGTTCGCGGTCTTGCTTTCCGGCTGCGCCGACCCTCTGAAGGTGGATGATGTCACCCGCCGGATTTTCGAAAGCCTCGATCCGCCGATGGAGCTCGCTGGGCAAGCGGTCTACGTCGGCACCAGTATCGGCATCGGGATGTCGCCGAAGGATGCATCCGAGGTTGAGCAATTGCTCTCCTGCGCAGACCTTGCGCTGTACGCCGCGAAGGGTCGCGGAGGAGGCGTACGGACATTCTTTGAGCGGGCAATGCAGAATAGTTCAGAGGAGAGACATCGCCTCGGCGCAGAACTTCGTCAGGCGCTGGCTCATGACGAGTTCGAGCTCTGGTTTCAACCCCAGCACTCCTTGAGGAGCAATGAGCTGATCGGTGCGGAAGCGCTCCTGCGGTGGCGTCACCCAAGCCGAGGCCTTCTGAGCCCGCACTCCTTCATAGAAGTGCTTGAGGAGAGCGCAATTGCTGAAGACGTTGGCGATTGGATCTTGCACAAGGCTTGCGCAACAGCAGCCGGCTGGAAGCGCAAGGGGCTCCGGTCCGCCCGCGTAGGAGTGAACTTGTTTGCGGCGCAGCTACGCTCCGGGCGCCTTTGTGATGTCGTGTCGGCGGCTCTCCTGAAGTATGATTTGTCGGCAAATCAGCTCGAGTTGGAGATCACCGAGAACACGGTACTTCGGCACAGCAATCAGTCGACAACGGACCTGGAGAAGCTCAGGGCGATGGGAGTCGGCATTGCCTTCGACGATTTCGGCACCGGCTTTGCCTCGTTGAGCCTTTTGCAGAAGTTTCCGCTGACACGTTTGAAAATCGACCGAAGTTTTGTCGCCGAAATCGATATCAAGGCAGGAGATGCGGCGATCGTCCAAGCGGTTATCAAGATGGCCAGAAGCCTGAACCTCACGGTGATCGCTGAAGGCGTCGAAACCGCGGAGCAGGAGGCTACTCTCGTGCACCTCGGTTGCGACGAAGCGCAAGGTTACCGCTACGGGCGCCCCATGCCGTCAGACGTTTTGGCTGAAGTCTGTCTTGATCGCCGCTCGGCCGTGCGGCGCTCGCCTGCGCTGGCGAGCTGACATCCCAACCTCGATGAGCGGTCCCATAAACTCGACGCTCGAGGGCGTGCCCGCTCTAGCCCTTCGGTGACGCGCCACTTTCAAAGGGACGATCTTTCAGTGCGCCACCTGCGAAGAGTATGAGATCTCCGACTTCGAACTTTGGACCCGCGCATTTCAGCTGGTCAAAGGGGATGAGAGAAGGTGGGAACTCAGTCGAGCAACGCTTGGCTGAACCAGGCCAACGACCTCACCTGAAGATCGCTAGCGGAGCCCAGCAAGAGAACGGGCGCTCGACGGCCTAGCAACATAGGCGGCGCATCTCTGCCTACAAACTCGATCAGCGTGACAGGGACGGGCGAGGCATGCACAACCTTCCACGCACACTCATGAAAAAGCGGCCCACGGGCCGAGAGGTCCTGAGTACGGTTCCTACGTGCGGGAACGGGCGAACCTTTCAAGGTCCGGCATGCAATGCACGGCTTCGAAAGGCTTTCGATGTGACATTCCAGATTCTGGAACATTAAGTCGAGCCGTCGATGACATCTACATGCGCAGCTTGCCAGGACGGGACGCCACTTGCGTTCGACTTCAGCATGGCATTCCAGCCGATCCTGGACGTTCAGATGGGCTTTGTATGGGGATATGAAGCACTGGTGCGTGGCACCTCAGGCGAGAGCGCGTACAGCGTGCTCAGCCAAGTCACCGAGGACGCGCTCTACAAGTTCGACCAGGCCTGCCGCGTGAAAGCCATCGGGCTCGCTGGACAATTGTTTCCTACGAACGAGGACACACGGCTGTCCATCAATTTCATGCCGAATGCCGTCTACGAGCCCGCCGCCTGCATCCGCGCCTCCCTGGCCGCGGCCCGAGAAGCTGGCTTTCCGCACCGCCGCATCATGTTCGAGTTCACCGAGAACGAGAAGCTCGACGTCCAGCACGTCAAGCGCATCATCTCGGAGTACAAACGCCTCGGCTTCATCACCGCGCTTGACGACTTCGGTGCGGGTTATGCCGGGCTCGGGCTCCTTGCGGAATTTCAACCCGACATGATCAAGATCGACATGCACCTGATCCGCGACGTGGACCAGAGCGCGGCAAAGCAGGCCATCCTGGCCGGCCTCGCCTCCATTGCGCGCCAGCTCGACATCACCCTGATCGCCGAAGGCGTGGAAACGCGCGAGGAGCTCGCCTGCATCCGCGCCTGCGGGATCAAGCTCGTTCAGGGCTATCTGTTCGCCAAGCCAGCGTTCGAAAGTCTGCCTACCGTCGCCAGTTGGGCTGTGCTCGACGCTATAGGCTAACCAGGGCTGACGGAAATGGTCGGCACCTAGCAGCCGAAATGATGGATTGCGGTCAGGTGTATTCGAGGCTGCTGCCGAGCGCCTCAGCCCCCTCAGAGGGCCACTCCAGATCAGAGTAGAGCCTCACCTGAAGGCTCGTGCGTTCGGAGAAGCGGTAGGCGTTTGCCGCCAGCAAGCGTTGCCCCGCTTCGGCTGCAGCCTTCTGACCTTTGCAAGCCTCAACGACAGTGTCGACCTCACGTCCGCTTCGAGCATCATCTTCGACAAAGACGTGGAGCACAGCGTACCAAACGCCTTTGCCGGTGCGATGACGCGCCTTGATTTCGCGTTGCCGATCAGCCTCGGCGGCGAGGCCAGCATAAAGGCAGCTAGGGTCGAAGATGTCTCGGCTTACTTGACGGGCTTCGAACGCTAATCCCTTCAGCGCCGGTTCCGATAAACGTGCAAGCTTCTGCTCGATATCAAAGAGAAGAGGCCGAATGTCTCGCAGGGCAGATCTCGCCTCTGATGTGAGGGGAGGCTTCTTCGGCGCGGCCCCCGCTATGGACTTCACATACACGCCATCGTCCGCGAGGTCAGGTCTAAGCAGGCCTGCAATCCGGTCTAAATCCTCCGCCATGACGTCCCAGCGGTGCTCCCTCTCCCACTCCCTGCGCTTTATCGCTGGCTGAAGGTCGACCACTTTCCCATGTGGCTTTTCCTCTGAAAAGTTGAGGGCCCATGGCCTGTGGAGGTCTTCCTGAAGCTGGCCTCGTTCTGAGAAGCTCCAGTAGCGGCCCACTGCATCCAAGATCTGGACTGCCCGACCGCTTTCGTTCTCCACCACGATCTCGGCAATCCGTTGCCGCGTGTTGGCGTACTGAGGAAGAGCGTGGTCCTCATGAACAAGGGCGTCAGTTGTCCGCCTGGGAACGAACTTGATGTCCCCGTTCTCCTCGAACAGGTACCGCCGAATTGTGATTGCCATGGATCATCCCCGCGCGGATGGATTCTAGCCGTCACTAATCTGCCGTTTCAACCGCGAAGGTTGAGGATCGTGCAATCAGGAGTCGTGATCACCCTTCGCGTTCCTGGTTTGGATTAACCCCATGCCTAAAAGCCAATTAGCGACGGCGAGGCGCACCGCCTCAGGCCTAGAGGGTTTTGGGTCAGGTTGCTGAGCAATCCAGGCATCTAGCGGCTCAAGCAACGGTGGCTGCATCCGCACCACGACCTGCTCGCCCTTGCCTGTCGGAGCGGGGCCCCTTTTCTTTGCTAGCACAGTTGTTGACTTTGCCATGGATACCGTGCTACCACGGAAACAAGCCGAAGGGAAGTTGGCGCTTCCGCTTCGGCTCTAACCCGAACCATGGAGCTAAGCCATGTCTCAAGCTGGTCAGCAGAATATCACACGCAGGTCTTTCGCGCGCTCGTCATTCGCTTTAGCCGCGATCTCAGCAGCCGGCGCGGGCGCCGCACTAGCCTCGGAAAGCTCAGGTAAGGTGACCGTTTCCCTGCCTGTCCTGATTGAGGCGCACAAGATTGCTCAGGCCGAATATGACGCGGCTATGGAGGCGTTCGACGTAGCCGAAGATGCCACGATAGACGCAGACCAAGCATCACCCGTCACGACGCCATTGTTCTTCACGCCCAACGGCATGCCCCGCAGCAACGTGAGGCTCGGCTCCCGTTGCGACCACGATGGGGCCGGCATCCGGGAGAAAATCGAAAGGTGCCACCGGGATCTGACCGGATCAGGCCTCTACAATCCGCTGCATGTGGAGGCCTCCCGCACCCGCGCTCTAGCAAGCCTGGAGGCTGCCGTAGCCGAGATACAGAGCCGGCCCGCCACGATTGCCTTCAGGGCTTCCGACGAACGGTTTAGCCAATCGCTCAGGGTGCGGGATGCGGCTTGCCTAGATCTGTTCGCCCATCGCCCTCGCGATGCGGCCGATGCCGCAGCACGAGCCGCCTATGTGCAGCAGGCCGAAAGCTGCCGAGCTTTCTTGGAAGGCACCACCGGCTGCCATGAAGACGAGTTCCTCGAGAACCTGCTGCACCGGCTGATTTCCGATCCGGTCGCCTGACGACCTCTAATTTTCCTCTCCTTTAGTTGAGACCTGATCATGCTGAACACGACCCTTCCGGCCAACGCCATCGGTTTGCCTGCTGCAAGACACTTCGCTGGCCTCCGCACTCATGAGCTCGCAGCCCTTTATGAGGCTGCTGGCATTGCCCGAGATGCATTTATCGGCGCCAGCTTACAGCCGCGCGTCACCTCTGCGGGGACTGACGTTGCGTTCATGCTCAACGAGGCAATGAACGAGATTCAGCAGCTGATCGCGCACGAGATAGAGACAACCTCCCGCCCGCTCTGCCGGTTCGATGACACCGCCGAGGATCGCATGATGGTCCTTGTCGATTGGGCCTACCGCACTGGCAGCGGCGTCACAGGAATGCTGGAAGCGGCGCAAGCCGTCATGACTTTGGAAGGAGCCGATCAATAGACGATCACTCTGACGTATGATTAGGGTGACCGATGCTCAAAACTGCTATCGCGCTGCTGGCGATGACCGGCTCGGCCCATGCCCTCGATTACTGGAACACCGGGAACAGACTACACCAACAGTGCTCCGGTTCAGGCCGAGCTTTAGTGGGTGCCTATGCAATCGCTGTTGAAGACACCGACACTCAAGGGGGTCACGTCAAACGCGACTACTGCACACCGGACGGCATTGTCATGGGGCAAGTGATCGACGTCGTCTGCACCTACCTTCAGAACACCCCCGAGAAGCGGCACTATGTGGGGCCGATCCTTGTGCGAGAAGCGTTGACGAAGGCTTGGCCTTGTCCTTGGAAGAAGTACCAGCATTGAGGGTACTGATGCAGCTTGGCTGCGGTTTTATTTGCCTAGCTCTGCTCTCTGGAACGGCGCTCGCGCAAACCACTGCTGATTCCCAAGCGGCGTTGAACAATTGGGGGCACGAGCACCTCATATGTGCCGCCTACAATGCCGCCGTTTCTGAGTGCATGCTGACCAACCCTAGTGGCAAGGCAGGGTCTGACGCCTACAGCGAAGTGTCAGACGTGATGTTCCAGAGAGGCTATCAAGCTTCGAAGGCAGCTGGCCTCAGCGATAAGGCCATCATGGCTAAGGCCGAGATCGCCATGAAGGAGATGATGTCCACGATTGAACAGAGCTGCGCGAACATCTCCGTTCTCTTTGTGCAGCACGCTGTGTCCTGTAAATCTCTGGGCGAGAACCCTGGCGAGCGGTTCGAACAACTGAAAGGCGGGCACTCTAGGTGACTGGCGGCCTACTATCGACCACGACCCGAACGAGTTCACAAAGCCCCCGATGGTGTGGCCGTTCGCATGGGCCATTCTGGTCATCGGGTGGATCGGCTACCTGTATTTCTATCCATTCGACTGGTTGAGCTTCTGCGTAGGTGCGGCATCGGCCGGAATACCGCTGCTGCAGATGCTCGACCGGGCTCTTGAGCGGGCTAAGGGATAGTCACCTTGAGGCGGTTGCTGTTGCCGCTGCCACGCCCCGCCGCCTGAGCGGAAGATGTCGTCAGGATCGACGTGACGAGGGCGCGCTGGCTGGCGTTCATGTCGCGCACCTTCTGCGCCTCCTCCAGGATCGCGCGAGCCATTTCCGGCCGGGTTTCGACAAGCGCCCGGCCCACACGCTCTATGACACGAGGCGGCATGGCCTTGCCTTCATTCAGGATGCGCCGGCCGGCTGCCAGGGTCGCGGCCACCAGGCGGCCTTGGAACAGGTTGTTCAGCACTTCCGGATCAAAGCCGTTCATCTCGGCAGCATCCGCAATGTTGTCCGCCGTGCGCGAGCCTCCTAGCGCCGTGTTGCTTGTGGCGAACATGGTGTTCTCGCGCTCGACCTGACGCCCGAGACGGTCAGCGCGGCCGGGAGATGCGAACGCCCCCAGCTCGGCCCCGGTTTTCTGGCTGGTGAGCCCGCGCGCCTTGTTCACGCCCGGCGCGGCACGCTCAATGCTCTCGTTCAACTTGTCGGCGTACCCAATGCGGAACCCCTGCTGTGCGGGCGGTTGCATGCGGCTGAACTCGTCCACATTTTCGGCCGCGCGCCCACGAGTCACCGCCATGGTCCCGCGCTGCTGCGCATCTGAGATTTGCGCCGGGCCAGCGTACAGCCCGCGTGCCGTCTTGTAGTCTGGGTTCAGTTCATCGACCTGCGACAGGAATGCGCGGCGCACCTCGTCAATGGCCCGGCCACGCTCGTCCAGCATCAGCCGGCCCGTAGTGCCGTCTCGGTAGCCTTCCAGAACGTTGTCGATGCCCTTCTTCGTGATGTTGATGGTGCGCATGTTTGGCACCGCCTGCACGATGGGTCACCGGCCTCATCGAACCCATCCACATAGTCGAACGGGTCGAACTTCTCCCCACGCGCGAGGCTTTCCAGGCGCTGGACCTCAAGCCCTTCGCGCAGGCCGCGCTTCATAATCGGATCGGCGAAGAACTGCCCCAGACGTTCGTCTTGAACCGCCGGTTGAGCAAGCGCCTTCTCATAGAAGGGCCGGGACGCATCCTGCCCCCACTGGCGCAGCTCGGCCGCCGATTGCCGTGCCGTCGATCCGGCGTCGAAAGCCTCGTCCACATAGGCGCCGAGGCGTGCCCCTTGCCCTTCCTTCCGTGCCAAGAGGCGCTCCACCACCGGCTGCCGTGCATCGTTAGGCGTGCGGGCCACCGTGGAAAGCGCGCGCTGTCCGGCGTTGCCCATGGCGTCGGCCATCATAAACTCACCCTGCATGTCGCGGCCGGCGGCAATCATCAGGCGCTCGATTTCTTCAGGGGTCTTCCCGGTCTTCCCGAGCGCAGCGGCCAAGGCGCGGCCAGCAAAGTCGTCGGGCCTCAGGCGGGCCTATGAGCAGCGGGGCGTCGAGTTCATTCCCGAGAACGGGGGCGGCGCTGGGGTGCGGTTCCGGGACCGGACGCAGAGCTAAGGGTGTGGGCTTACAATTCCGCAGGTTGCGCGGCATGCTATAGTTCGATCACGATTTGAAGACGCCATGAGCCAGAGCGCACCCAAGATCCTGATTGGCGGGTTTATCATCATGTCCGCCGCTTCCTTGCTTGTGCTGGGAAAGTGGATTTCGTTGGCTCTTCCCTTCATGGCCCTGCTGACAATGGCCGTTGTTACGTTTGCAGGCGCACGGGCCTTTTACCCGTTCGTTGACGCTTGGAAGCTCGGGTCTTCGAAAGTGGCCTATTATGCGCTGAACGTGTTGCTGTACGTGGAAGTAAGCTTGCTTCTGAACTCATCCGTCACCGCCTTTTATGAACCCGCATGGGGCATGCTCATTCTTGCTCCACTCCTTGGCTACATGGCTGTTCTTGGGTTGAAGGTCCGTCAGTCCTCATCCGAACCGGGCCGCCGCTGATGACGGCCCGGTAAGTTGATGGATACGTCGCGGCAGCCTTTGCACGCGATCCTTGTGGGAGAGCGCTTCGTCACACTCGACATGGCTGCCCGCCTCGGCAAGCTGTTCGGCAACGGGCCGGGCCTCTGGCTGCGCATGCAGGCCGCTTATGACACCTGGCATGCGGAGCGCGAGGTGGACACCAGCGCCATCAAGACACTGGAGTCGGCATGACCGGAAACGAAGAAAAGAAGAGCAGGAAACGAAAGGGTATCACCGCCGCAGAGCTCCAGAGCCAGTTGGAGGCCGATCCGGCCTACGTTGAGCGCGTCAAACAAGAGGAAGAGGACCAGGCCGCCCGAGCAGCCGCCGCCGCCGAAGAGGAACGGCCAATCCTAGCTGACCTCAAGAAGGTCGGAATAGAGGTCAACTCAATTTGGTGCATGGTGAACAGCAAGGCGAAGTTCATCCCGGCACTACCGTACCTCGTGAAGCATCTTGGCCTGCCTTACTCTAATACAACGAGAGCGGGGATCGCGCGTGCGCTAGCTGTTCCAGAGGCCCATTTCGCGTGGGATTTCATTGCGCAGCTCTATGTCGATGAGCCTGAGACCACCGACGGCTCCACGAACTGGGCCAAAGAAGGTCTAGCTCTGGCCTTGAGCGCCGCCGCCACATCTGCTGAGTTGACGCGCGTTTCTGCGTTGATGAGTGAGCAAAAGCACGGACCCAGTCGGCTGTATCTCGTCAATGCCTTGCGGAGACTAGATGGGGTAGAAGTCGAAGCCATGCTGCGCCGCTTTTCGGAGGATGAGCTATTCTCCGCCGAGATTCGCGCGGTGTCGGTAGCGAAAGCCAAGAGATCCAGGCGCCGGTGAATGCGGGACGGGCCAGTTAAAGAAAACGCGGATAACGGGCCGAGATCGCGGCCGTAGGGTGGATCCAGATTTGGATGCCCCCTGCCGTTTTCTAGCGGCGGATAACGGGCTGAAATCTCAGCCGCTAACAAGGCGTCATGCTTGCCAGTCTCGGGACTGCCGGCCCCCGGCTCGAAGCAGCTTTTTTGAATAAAGGTCGGACCTCCGCCGGAGAAAACCCGTTAAGCCGCCCGTGCTCTAATCCAGGGATGACGGATGCCTACCACGACAGCAACAAGCGCCGTGCGGCCCGGCGACGCGTTTACAAGGGCGCGCAGCTTGTGACGCATGGCATGTATTCGACCTTCGATTGCGTCGTTCGCAACCTGTCGGCTACGGGCGCTTTGATCGAGGTGCCGTCCACTGTCGGCATACCCAACGCGGTGACATTGCACATCAATGACGGCTCGCTAGAGCGAAGCTGCGAGGTTGCATGGCGTACTGAAGTGCGATTGGGCCTGCGCTTCGTTGCAGAAAACTCTGCGAGGGACGGCGCTCGGGGGCACCTGGGGATCTCGGCGGCCCTTTAGATCACCTCAGACCATGGTGACGGGCAACCTGCTAATGGGTGGTGGGTACTGAGACCGTAAGATGCGGAGCTATGAAACTTAGGCGCTCAGATAATTGAGACGTGGGTGCCCTCCTTCAGGACATGCACCTCTCGCCCTCCATACTGAAACAGGTATTCGACCTGCCCGCGGTACTTCGGATTGTCGAGAACATAGCGGACGGTCGCCGGCCACCACTTCCCGCCACGGGCCGTAGGGACCAGTTCAGAATTGAGCGCGTCGGCAATCTGCTGAAGCCCCTGCCTTTCGGCCCGAGCTGCGAAAATCCTGCGCACGGTCACGGCCTGAGCATCGTCCACGGCAAGGCTGCCCTTGCTGTCCTTTCGATAGCCGAGCGGCGCGGCGCCGCCAGCATAGCCGCCACGGGTGGCCTTCTCACGCCGGCCGAGGAAGGTGCGCTCGGTGATGACCGCCCTTTCCTGCTCTGCCATGCCGGCGAGGATGGCGAACACGGTGCGGCCCATCGGCGTCGCGGTGTCGATTGGTTCGGTCACGGACCGGAGCTGCACGCCTAGACGCTCGTGAAGGTCATTCGCTGCCGTGACGGCATAGACAATCTGGCGAGCCAGACGGTCGAATTTCCAGACTAGCAGAACCGCGAAGGCGCCGGCCTCGGCAAGGTCCTTGACGCGGCCATAGCCGGGCCGCTCGCTCGGGGGCGTGGCGCCTGAGATGCCGGGATCGCTGATGACTTCCGCCAACTCATAGCCCTGGCTTTCCGCAAAGGCGCGAATGGCCTGTTCTTGCGTGGCGAGGCCATAGCCGGATGCCGCCTGCTCTTCCGAGCTGACGCGGATATAGCCGACCGCCTTTAGCGCGACCTCCGAGCGGGCCGTCTCTTTCGCCTTCACCTGGCGCTGCAGACGTTCGACCCGCTTTGACGTGACCATGACCGCTCCGCTCGACGGGCTCAGAATTGAGCCGGTTGGGGCCAATCCACATTGGATCGGCCACTTTCCCAGCAGCTCTTTATGAACTCTCGTGAGAATTTATAAACACGGCACGCCAACGCGCAAGCGGTAAGCGGTTTACGGTATGCGTGGCTGCAGGTTAAGTTTTGCTAAGGGTTCTTCCGCGTCGGCGGTTCGCGCCGGCCGTTCTCGATCCGAGCCTCAGCGCGCCGTGCCGTCTCTGATGAAACCCGGACGCGCTCGGCACTGGCTACCCCAATCCTTGCCGCAAGCTCACACGCTAGACGGGCTTGGCGCTCTCGGAGTTGGATTTCGCTAGTTGTGAGCTTCGGGTACGGGTGCGCCACGGCCGGGGAGATAGCCGCCACCCTCAAGGCTCAATGCACTGCACGCTTTCCGACAGTTTCCGCTACTTGCCAGAGAACCCCGGATCGCCGCTGCCCATGTAGATCAAGACGCCGTAGAGGAACACGATCCAAGCCATGATGAGCGCCACAAGCGAAAGGCCGAATAGCAGCAGCCCGCCCTTCAAGGTCGCCACCAAGGGCCTCGGCTGGCGCCGCCCCCAGAACGCCCATGCAATGATGAATGCTGCGGCCAGCCATGCAGCGCCGACCAAGTCGTAGTTCAGTCCCTCGTACAAGGCGTCACTTCTCGAAATCCTCTAGCCCCGTTCAACTCCGCGCCCTTATTTGCCGACGAGGGCATACCAGGCTGCGGGAATAACGAACCACGCAATGCAGACCAGAACGCTTGTACGAAGGGCGAAGAAGAGCGCGTTTCTCGTTGTGCCAGCCCGACGTCTCACCAGCCAGTACAGCACGAAGGCTGCGGCACCGACCGTAAGAGCGACCGCAGAAACAAGCAGCAGGTTCCATACGAAGGTGCTCAGAAGCTCCCAGGCAAGGCCGGTCGCTTCTATCACTTCTCGAAGTCCTCTAGGCTCGGCTCGCCATACTTTGCCAGCATCAGGTTGACGCCTTCGCACAGGAAGTCGTTCACGCGCTTATCATGATCGAGGGCCATCTGTTTCAGGCGCTTGGACGCGGCGCGGGGCACATAGACCGTGAGCTTGTCCACGGCAGGCTGCGGCTTTGGATGAGTAGCTGTAATGGACGTAACCGAGTTCTCGCCAGATATGGCGGAAACTGGCTGCTCAGGCTCGCCACTGGCCAAGGAGGATTTCATCAAGGGGCGAGGCTTCTTGTTCATTCGATCTCCAGACTTCACCTTATGAGGCTTGGGACATGGGTCCGGCTAGCTGAGTCGGTACGGAGCCTTCATCCAAATTAAATCGTCGGGCTGAGCGTTATTTAAGACGATCTGTCCGCAATTAGATATTCGCATGATCAACGGTTTCCGGGGCAATCCGCCAGCGTTGCCGTCCATGCAATGCTCGGCCTATGGTTCAAGCTCAACCGGGTCGGGACCTCCCATGCGCTGGCTTCTCTGGATCGCCCTGCAACTCGGCATCATGGGCGCCGTCACATACGCGGGCATTTACGGCGACCCGCCGCAGCCTGCGGCTTTGCTCGTTGGCTTCTGCCTGGCTGCGCTGGCAACCGGCCTGCTCACGGTCTGGTTCGCGCATCTCCGCTATCGGCTGTTCGGAGGCCCGAAACCCCTAAAAAGAGAGGTTCCTGTTCCTTATCCTAGGAACCTCGCCAAGAGCGTGCAGGCCCAGGAAGCCGAGCGCCGTGAGGCCCTAGGGCTGGACCGTGACCCGGAGGCGGTCGGCACCACTCGCGCTTTCCCCACCCTGCCGTACCGCATTGAGGGAGAGGAACGCCGCCGCTAGGGACTGCCCCGCTTTTGTCGGGCCTAGCTCCGCAATCTTCCTCAAAAGGGCTGGCGCCCTTGGGCTCGTGATCAGTCGCGCCAGTTCTTCCGTATTCCGACCAAACCGCCAATTCTCGTACATCTCACGGGCCTGCCCCGCGAGCTTCGTAGGAGAAGCCGCAAGGGATGCCGCCTGACCGACGAGCCTGCCGCCGCTCAACTCCTGCGAAATCTGCGTGTTGAACGTAGTGGCCGATCCGGGGGCCTGACGCCTGCCCATGGCTTCGAATACGTCGAGCGTCTTCTGGAAATGGATCCAGCTTCCCGGCCCATTGAGGCCCTCGACCACGGCTCTCAGGTTTTCGGCCTGCTGCCCGTTGCCTCGAATGACCGCGTTGAACTTGGCGCCGCCGGCCTGGTTCGGACCGCTATGCGTGTTCTGCGTGGCCTCATTGAAGACCTGGCGCAGACGTTGGCTCACGAGTTGGCGCGCAGCCTCGGGACTTCTGCGGGCCACCTGCTGGATTGCCATTGCCACCTCGCCGGCACTGCCCGGCAGCGGGTTGGGGCTCAAGATGATGTTGGCCTGCTCGCTGAACGCCGGGGAGCGTGCGAGCGCACCCACCACGCCGTTTTCCAGCGGGTCTAGAAGCTGCTCGCGTCCGGTCCTCACAATGTCCCGCGCCTGCCGGTAGTCCGGGGAAGCATCCGACGCGGCCAGATCCGCTTCCGAGCGGGCACGCTGCCGAACCATGGCGAGCTGATTATCACCACCGGGGTTCATGGCCGTCTGCCGGCTGGCTTCCACGCCCTGGTCTAGGCGCTTCACGCCCTCATTCACCGCGCCGACGCTGTTGGGGTCGAGGCCTTGGAAGAGCGGGGCCAACTCGGGGTTGTCCAGTGCCGAGTCACGGGCAGCGGCATAGCTCGGATTGGTATTGAGGGCAGCAGCCGAACGCGGATCTAGGGGCACATCGCGTGCGCCCTCATAGAACGGCTGCGCCAGGCGATTGATGGCCTGTCGGCGGTCCGTAAGAACGCCCTGCGCCGCTTCCTGCACTGCAGGCGCCACGCTCGAAGGCGCGGCCGACACCGGCGCAATGCCGTCGATCATCTCATTTGCGACGCGCTGCACCTGGCCGGGGCGCTCTGCCATGAAAGCCGCCATGGGCGCCGCACCACCTCGGGATTGCTCCACGACACGCTGCAGCGAGCCCGCACGGGTGCCGTTGTTCGTCACCTGTTGGATGGCCTCGGGGAGCGTGAGGGGCGCACCCATCGCTCGGGCTTCCTGCATGAGAAGCGCAGCCTGACGCACTTGTGCCGCCGGCACCCCTCTCACGATGTCGCCAATGGCAGCCTCTGCATTAGATGGGCGCGATGCGAGCGCAGCGCCACCACCTGCGAGGATAGCGCTGCCAGCTCGGGCCACTGGCTCAAGGGCTGTCCCTCCGGTAGCCTGCCCCGCGCCTTCGGATGCAAGACCGGGCAACGCGCCGTATTTCAAGCCCGATCCTACCACTTGCCGCACGCTGGAGCCCCCGCCGACCATGGCGCCGGGCACGAACTCGGCCGCTGTCTCGGCATATCTTCCGGCGCGGGTTTTAGGCTCGTAGAACTCCACACCGGCACTCTCGAGCCCGCCAACGATGGCCTCTGTAGTCGGCGGCATGAAGGCTTGGCCCGGGGAAGGTTCCGACGCCTGGCGAGGCCCCAAGCCGAGGACACCCCGCACGCGCGAAGAGACGTTGTTCGCCGCCCAATCGCCTAAGCCTGCAATGTCACCCGCAATGCCCGGCACCGCAGCAAGGCCCTTGCCGGCACCAGAAAGCACGGACATGCCCACGTCGGCCGCAGTGTCGAGCCACGAGCTTTCATCCTGCGGCGCGTCGAACTGGTCGAACGGGTTGCCTGCAGGCTTCGCCGGCGCGGCCGGCGCCGCGTCGAATTGATCGAAGACGTTCGCCATCACTGCCCCAACACGCTTGCGGCAGCACCCGTGCCATATTTGGCATCGAACGCAGCACGTTGACCGGGATTAGACCGGAGGAATTCGACTGCTGCAGGGGGAGCCGCCACCGACCCATTGGGTGCGGCCTGCGGGCCTGCTGGGGCTTGCGTCGGAGATGGAGCGACGCCCGAGAACGATGTGTCGAAGCCTGCCGTTTCCATCGCAAGGATGGATTGCGGCGGCAGGCCCAGCTTGATCGCCTGCGCGGCCCGCTGCCGCGATGCCCGTTTCTGGACAAGCACGGCCTGACTGTCACCAGGGCGCGGGAGGTAGACCTTGCCGTATTCGGCGGTCTCCTGCGGGGTGATGGCCGCGCCCGTGTCCTTGCGAAGGATGGCCTGCAGGAACTCGGTGCCGGCCTGCTCGGCCTGCTGGTATTCCGGCGTCTTCAGGTAGTTGCCGACAACGGGCACCTGCCCCCCGGCGTTCTCCGTGAAGTTGGCGAGCTTCTCTCCGTACTGGTCGAGGATCGGGAGCGCCCCGGCTGCGCGCGTCAGGTAGACCGTATCTTTCGACTGCGCCTCTGTCAGAGGTCGTCCGCCGCCTGCGCCCTGCACGAACTCCACACTTCCATCAGGGTTCGTTCGGAGGGACATGCCGCCCTTGAGGCCCTGCTGGTACTCCACGAACGTGCCCTGATAGCCGTTCTCTTTGGCGAACTGGAACTCGCGCACGACTGCGGGCTGTTCCGGAGGCTTCTCGCCCTTCCCATAGTTCCCAAGCGAGGTTGCCGTCCCGGTCCTCGGGTCCAGGCGCAGCAGATTGCCGTCGATCACCTGGAACCCGAACTCCTGTGGTTCGGCCTGCTTCGTCAGGAGCTTCATGCCCATGTCGCGCGTGCCGGGGTTCATGAGCAGTGCGCGTGCCGCATTGACGCTGAGTCCCCCACCGAGGAGCGGTTGAGCCTGTGCGAACGGCGCAGATCCACCTCCAACGCTCGCGGTCGTCTCGGGATCGGCATGGCGCCCGCCGCCAGCCTTGGCATCAGCGAACCGGCGAAACAAGCCCGCGTTCATCTTGCCCAAGAACGGGTTGGCCTTGATGACTTCGGGGCTCACGAGCGAGGACATGGGCGCATTATCCGGCGCCTGCCAGACCTTGGGAGCCGTGGGACCGCCCAATAGGTGCGCCGCGTACTTCGCGCCGGGGGTCGGATCGATGCCGGCATTACGCAGCGCCCCGATGTTCTCCGAGGTGAGCGCCTGCATGGCCACGTCCTGCTGCGCGGGATCGTCGCGGCCATCGGGGGTAAGCCCGAGCTGCGGATAGTTCTGCATGAGGCCCGACCATGTGCCGCCCGTCATCTGGAACTTGCCGGCTGCCGAGGATCGTGAGTTGCGAGCGGCATTGTCGCCTCCGCTTTCAGCCATGGCGACGTTCTGGAAATAGGGATCGGCACTGCCGTTCTGCGGGAGCGTATTGGAGCGCGCGCCGCCCCCTGTCGGGAGAACCGCGGCGGCGACCTGCGGAGATGCGGGGGTCGAGATGGATCGGCCCACCATGCCGGGAAGGGCCACGCCGCCGCCCTGCTGCTGTGGAACCTGCGGCTGCTGCTGGCCGCCACTCAACAGGCGGGCAAGAAAGCCCCCGGACTGCTGCTGCGGCGCCTGCGTCTGACCGGGATAGGCTTCCGCAAGTACGGCCTCAATGGTCGCCTGGTCCTTGGCCTCCGCCCGCTTCTTTTCAAAACTTGCGCCAAGGGCATCGAGGAAGTTGGGGCCGCGCTGCTGCGGGATGTGCGGCATAGGGACGACGAGAGATGCGAGTGCCATGTTCAGCCCTCCGCCTGGCAAAGCATAGGAAGCGGAGCTCGTCCGTGTTCGCCTGCCTTATCCACTCCCGGTTGGATGATCTCCCAACCATCTTTTCGAAGAGCGGAGATCGTCGCTCTGCGAATGTACTCGGCCGATGTCGTATGTTCGTGCTGAGCGGCCCTCGACAACGTCGAAGTGAAACCAGGCGGAGCCTTGAAGTAGAACGCTTCCGAAAAACGACGCATGATTGCGGACCTCGTTTAAGAGTCTGATAATAGCATCGTCATTATACGTGGTATATATGAGCTGTTCTTAGATCTGCATGCCTGAAGCTTACCCTTGTTTACTTCCAGTGCATCGAGCCGGCTTGTGTGCGCATCCCGCTCCCCGGCACTGGCGCTCCGGTTGGACACCCTGTCACCACGTGCAATCCTGTTGCCATGCAGATGAGTCGAGTTAGCGATATGCCTCAAGCAGCAGAGACAACGCCCCGAAAAGGTGCAGAGGCCCCCGCCAGACCGAAGACCGCTGGCCCCACCTTGCGATTGACGCCCGCTCAACATGACGCGCTAGGCAAGGTCGCCTTTGATCGCCGCGTGAGCCTTCACAAGCTCATGCCTGAAGGCGTAGCCGAGGTGTTGCATAAGGGCGGTCGCTGATGGCGCGGACCGAATCTCGCGCCAAGTTCTCTGGCACCGTAGTCGTCACTGGCGCGGTCTTCACCCTCGAGACGGGTGAGGAGGTGCGCTACTCCGAGGAAGAGGCGAAAAGCATCGGCCTGAAGCCCCCAGATCGTGAGGAGGCTATGAGCCTGCCGCAGATGCTGAAAGCTGCCTACAGCGATAAGGGCAGCATTATGCAGGCAGCCCCCGACAAGCTGAAATCGCAGGCTGCTCACTTCGGGGAAGCCACGATGGAAAGCGCGACGGTCCTCAACATGACATATCCCGTTACTTGTCCGGACGCTGCCGGCGTGGTTCGCCTCGTGCCGACCATCACCATCCCCTATCGTCTCACGATGCGGCGCGCTGCCGACGCCTAGGCCCCTGCCCTGTTCTCAAAACCCCTCCCGCGCTGATACGCTGCTGAAGGGGGAAGCGAGACCATGGGACCGAAGGTAAAGACCGCGCTGGTCGCGGCTGTTTCTGTGCTGGCCTACTTTGCGACCAAGACCGCTTGGACGACGTGGGATGAGCATCGCCAGAACGCTCCCGGTGGGACGTTCCATAAGGCATTTGTCACCTCGGCGTCCGGCGCCTGCATGAAAACTCAAATGGCCGATCCGGCTGCAGCGGGCTTAGACGCTGCAGCCGTTGGCATTCTTGGCGAGTACTGCACTTGCTACGCTCACGAGATATTCCAGTTGGCCGGCGCTAGCGCTGTGCGAAAGTGGAGCGGGATGGCGCCGGAGGCCACCGTTCAGCAGGCCAAGGATCAAGGCTGGGTCCAGAAAGCAGGCGAAGTGTGCGAGGCCAGGATCGTTGCTTCGAACACCACACCAGCAGCCCCTTAAAGCTACATCTGCCGGCTCAATGGACCGGCCGGCTTCTTCGAGCGACTGCCATTAGCTCGTCATCCGTCATCGTCTCGACCGTCACCGTGGTTTCGACGCGCTCGATGCGAACGCCCAGTATCTGGACCATCTCCCGAATGGCTGCGACCGCCGCCGCTGGCTGCTCGTTGGCCATGGCTGCTTCATAGGTGGATTGAAGCGCCTCCAGCAGCTCTTCGCGGGTTTTCATCACGTCACCTCCCGACAGGCGCGCAGCAGGTCGGCCGCCAGTGTGCGAACGTGCTTGGCCTCTGCAGTGTGGAAGCCATGGCGATAGGCGCCATTGCGCTCACCCCTCGGTGCCCCGCTTCCTTTTGCCCCGCCGTGCATCCGGCACCGGATCTTGCCCCGTACTGCTGGCGACTGGCACGGCGTCCCTGCCCTCGTCTTCGCTCCGCAGCGGCACGCCTGGCGCATATGCCAGAGCCGCCGGCTCGATAGGTCCGTGGGGTTGGCCGTCGCTTCTTGCTTGCCCCCCTCCCCCGTGCTGGACGTTGCCGACGATGGCCTGACCGCCATTGTGGACGTGGACATGCTCAACCCTCACTGTCTGTTCGCCGCCGCGCCGGCCCTTCTGCAGGGTCTCCATCTGCGCCGCGTAGGTTCGTGTCAGCTTCACGGCCAGATTGCCGTACTTCTCGATATGGTCCGTCCTGTCGGTGCGCTTGGCCCGCATCAGCAGGTCCATGGCGAGCGTGTGAACGCCAATCATCTGCGCCGCAAGCATGGCTTCGGCTTCGTTCGTCGGGGCGATTCCGTGGAGACCAGCAAGGGCCAGCGTCACGTTCTTGCCGGGGTCGACCTCACCCAAACGGGGCGCAAGGATCGCCGCCGTTTCCGACATGATGGAGCGAGCGAGCGGGATTGATCCGGTCCCGCAGGTGTCTGCCACGCGGGCAAGCCACCCCTCATGCGTCAAGTAGTCGTCGGGCGTTACCGTCCCGGGCTTGTCGGTATCGGACACTGCAGCGGGAGCGCCGAGAGGGCCTCTGTCTCTCAGGCGACGGGTTGCGTCGGTCTCGATGCGCTGGATCTCCGCGCGCTTGGCGGCGTCCATGACCATCGGGGCATGAGCCGGGCTCTGGGGCTTCTCGGTCTTCGCCTTGGTCCTACTCATTGGCCGTTCCCTTCTGCAGGTCGCCCCACCTCACTGCATTGCCTTTGCCTTGCCCCACCACCTCGCCCCACCCCAATAAGGGGGTGTGGTGAGGCAGGTGTGGACGCCTCACTACCCCACCGTTGCCTCACCTCGGGTGTGGCAGGTGTGGCAAGGGTCTCAAGCATCCCCGGACACCACGAAATTGCGGGCATTCCGCTTGCTGTCCAAAGCCTCGATTACCTTGAGCGCACCCGAGCCGCGCCAGACGGCAAGCATGCTCTTGATCCGGGATTTCTCGTGCTTGGCTTCCGTGTCCATGCCCAGCACCTGCGCGATGGCGTGGCCCACCCACTCGGGGGACTGCGGGCTCTCGCGCCACTTCGGTTCTGTGCCGACGAAGGCCCGCACCTTGTCGAGGTCGGCCACGGTCATGCCGTCCAGCGGATCGGGCCACGTCCAGGACTCGACGGCGCCCACGTTGTCGCCGGGCGCGTTCGGGGTGCGGCCATTGTCGAGGTCTACCGATGCGAGGTGGAACCACGCGGCCTTGTCGGGCGGCGCTGAGAGGTTCGCCTTGCCGTTGTCGACACGGAAATATGCGCGGGGCTTCTCGACGCCGGCGCTCGCCGCTTCTTCTTTCGTCATGCCGTTGAGCGCACGGGCAGAGCGGGCAGCGTCTGTCAGGGCTACGGCACCGCGGCTGGCCTCCACCGTTACCTCTGCGCCGCCGGTCTTGCGGGCATGGTGTACGAGCTCGATGCAGCACCCGCATATGCCGGCGATGCGCGCCCACGCCTTCACCACCTGGTCTATGCTGCGGTTGTCGTTCTCCGAGACCCGATGCGACGACACAAACGGGTCAATGATGACGAGCCCGATGCCGTTGGCGCGGATCGTGTCCACCATGGCGGCAAAGACGGGCATGATGATTTGCGTGCCGTTCCTCGTCTCCTCTGCAAGAACGATTTCCGTATCTCGGCCGCTGTCCACGAACAAACGCCCCTCAAGTTCGGCCGGGGTCACGCCATGGTGCAGGCAGGCCGCAGCAATGCGCCGGTCCAGCTCGTCGCGGGGATCCTCCCCGTTCCAGAGCCACACCGCCGTGCGCTCGTTAGGATAGACCCCGAGCAGAGGCCGCCCCGTGACGATTGCCAACGCCTCGACAAGCTCCAGCGAGGACTTGCCCAGGCCGCCGGGGGCGATGGTGGCGGTCACGAAATCCCGGATGAAGTGCTGTCCGTAGATCCAGCGACGGGCCGGGATCTGGGCCGGTTCGCGCCAGACGAAGGGCGTGGCCGTGATAGGCCTCGCCCCCTTTTGTTCCCCTGTATTCTCAGGGGGAGCAGCGAGGCGCGGGTCACCGTGAGGCCGGGACGGCTTGCGCCCCGTGCCGTTGACGTGGGGCAGGTCGCGGAGGTCGATATATCCCGCCGTCATGCAGCCAACCTTCCGTATGAGGCGGGGACAAGAACCCGACAGCTCGGTACGGGAGGCGTCAGCAGCGTCTGGAGCTCGAGCCCGTGCTGTGTGTCCTCTCCGGCAATGCTTGGGACTTCGAGGAAGCGCCGCCATGCATTAGCGCGGTCAATGATGACGACGCCCTGCCCTGCCGCTCGAAGCCATCCCATTGCATCGCGGTAGACCGACAGGGGTCGGCCGCCGAAGTAGGTCTCTGGTGCCTCCAGCAGGCCCTCGCCGAGGCAGGAAGCACGGCCCTCCAGCCGCGCGACCTTGTCAGGACGGTCAATCCGCCAAGCGGCAAGATCGATCACAGCCTCATATGCGTCGCGCACCGGAAGGACGAACGCACGGACGCCATTGCCATCGAAGTTAAACCGGGCCTCCGGCTGGTAACGGATCATCGCCACCTTCACGAGGAAGCGCATGTCCAGTTCCATCTGCCTTGGAAGCCCCGCTTCACGAAGAGCATGAAGCTCCTCGCGTGAAGGAAGCTCAAGCAACAGATGTTCGAGTTCCAGTTCGTCGGAAGCGAAGAGCGTCATGCCCGCACCTCCCCGAACGCGAGAGAGGCCATCAGCGAGGCCCGATGGGGCGGCCATCCGAACCTGCGAGCGAGGTGCGAGACTTGAAGAGTGCGGCTGTCGAGTGTAGCTTCGGAACAGTCGCGCTTGCCAAAGACGACCAATTCCCGACCCTCGAAGCCCTGCCAGGCTGCGGGGGTCGTTGCTTTTGTGGCGACCATCGATCAGGCGCCCGCCGGCTGAAGTTCCGACGTCGAGCGGACCAGGCGTGACATCCGCCCCTCAGCCCATTCCCGGAGTGCGCTCTCCGGATAAAGCGGCACGTTACCGGCCTTCAGAAAGGCTGGGCCACCACCAATGACCGCGTACTTGGCCAATGTTCCCGGAGAACAGGGCATGTTCCAAGTAGCTCGGATGAAATGAGAAGCTTCTGTCCGTCTAAACAGACGCTCGTTCGGCGCTGCCGCCAACAGCTGTGAGCTTGCCGCCATGAACCACCTCCTCCACGAGAACTATTTCGCACGCTATTAATGGTACATATGTGGGGGGCTGCATCTCGCCTTGTCAAGAATAATCGCACGTTATATAGCGTGCGAGGTAATTGGATGTAGAGGGATCGGATGGACAAGGATGCTGCACCGAAGCGACCTCGTGGGCGCCCAGCGACGGGAAAACGCGGGAATTTCACGTTCCGAGTGACGGATAGCTTGCGGGGACGCTTAGAAGCCGCGGCGCAAGGATCACACCGTCCTGTAAGTGAGGAGATCGAGGATCGCCTCAATCGCAGCTTCGATCGTGAGGATCTGCTCGGCCAGATTTTTGGAGGTCCAGCAAGCGTTTATCTTCTCACCAGCCTTGGGGCTACGATCCGATACTCACAGAAGCTCTCAGCCGAGAGGAAGATGGATGAGGCTGACACGCGAAGGCTGATTAGGTCAGCCATCGACCAGGTTCTATCAGTGCACCTATATGTCGGAGGAGAGACGAGCTTCCCGAACGTGCTGCACATCGAACATGGGAGAAAGGTCTCACCACCCCCAATGTCGCCAACCGAGATGGGGGCCCACATAGCCACCGAGCGGTTGATCTTTGATCAGGAGCCTCTACTGGACGAGGTTGGAGAACCGCTCGTTCGGCGTTGGAGTTCAGAAGAGAATTAGATGATGGAGATTGTACGTGGGCAGATGTCGCAGCCGATCGTGCCGGCGGCAGACGGACAAAAGCAACCGGTTGATGTTTGTACTGGAAGGCCTCAGAGGTTCAGGCGCGTCTAGTGAATGGCTATCAACCTGCAGTCCCACGCAGCTCCCGAATGCTGGCCGCTTCTCGCTCCCACGTGAGCAGCGAAGCAATGCGGGCGGAAATCTTGTCGGCCGCCTGAATCAAAGCAGCGTCGGGTCGACGGATGTAATGCTTGGCCGTAACGCCACGTCGCGCATGGCCGAGCATCTCACCGATCGTCCCGTCTCCATATCCCTCCTCCGCTGCGAAGCTGGCGAAGGTTCGACGAAGGTCATGTGAACGAGCATCCGCAAGGCCGGCATCATCGAAGATAGCCGCGATTTTGCGTTTTAGTTCGGCACTGCCTGAATTGGTCCGGTTGGGAAACACCCAATCGGTGCCGTTCTTGAAATCCTCGAGAACTGCTAACGCAGCTCGCCCTAGAGGCCGCAGGGACCTTCCCGTCTTGGTAGCGTCCAGACGAAGACATTGGCCCGCCAGGTCAACTTCGGACCACTTCAAGCCGCACGCCTCCTCACGCCGTAAACCCGTCAAGGCGATCAGGCGCAGAGCGTCCGCAGCCTTCGCGTTGAGCGCATCCGCACGCGCCGCAGCCTGCCCGAGCGCCTTCAACTCTGCAGCGCTTAAGACCCTGTCTTTCGCATCCGAGCGAGCGGTCTCAATGTTGCGGACAGGCTTGATGCCGGAGACGTGCTCCCGCTTTTCGGCCCAGGAGTAGATGCCCCCAAGCAGCTCAACCACGCGTGCCGCCGTAGAAGGTCCGCCAGCCACCACGGCTTTCCCCCGCCCCTCAGTCTTGAACGTGCCTGCTGTTTTTCCTCTGGTGATGTCGTCAGCCATCCGCTGGACATCCGCTGAGCTGAGGTCTCGGGCAACAATCGTCCCAATGAGCGGCTTGATGTGACGCGAGACGCGCCCCTCATCGATCGCGATGGTCGAGGGGCGCTTCGCCTTCCGAAAGCGCGTCATCACTAGGCCAGCTCGAGCGGCTTCGAGGTAGCGGTCGCAGAGCTCTCCAACGGTCAGCGCCTGCTTCGCCTCCGTCTTCTCTCGTTGAGGATCACGACCTTCTGCCGCGGCTCGGATGATGTCCTTGGCTTGGTCCCGAGCTTGATCGACCGTGAACGGCCCATACGCCCCAATCTTCACGCGACGTGTGGCGCGACCTACCCGCACCTGGGCGATGAATATCTTGCTGCCACTCGGATACACGCGCAGCCCAAATCCCGGCGTGGCGCCGCACCACAGGAAGTACTCCTTGGTGTCGGCTTTCGCCGCGTCGATCGTGCGCTTGGTGAGGCTCGCCATTCCCTGCTTCCGCTTCGTTCCGGAAGCATATCGGAAGCAGCCGGGGGTAATCTAGGGTAAACACGCGCAACCCACGGAAAGCCCGCATTGGCCTCAAACCCTTGATTCTCCAAGAGCGGAGCCGATCCCGGTAAATCCCAGCTAATCCCGGCAAACCGACTGAGCCTTCGTTGACATCGAAGGGGTCACTTGTTCAATCCCAGTATCGCCCACCATTTTCCTTAAGCTGGCGCAGGCGCGTCCGATCTTCGTGAAGCAGCCGCCAGCCCTCTCCTGATCGTGTTCGTCACAGCTGCTTGCGAGTAGCGTTGCATGATGAAGGCGCGGGCCTCGTCCCGCATGTCCTGCGCACGATCCGGATCTGCAATCAGTCCCATCACAGCGTCGGCCATTTGCTGCCCCGTCTCGGCTCGGATGAAGTGACGGCCGTGTTCAAGCTCCAGGCCTTCCACCGCGAGATCGGTGGCCACCACGAGGACGCCGGATGCTATGGCTTCCAAAATCTTGATGCGGGTCCCGCCACCTTCACGGAGGGGGATAACGGTGATGTCCGCCTCGGAAAGAAGTGCCGAGAGCTCGGTAGCATTGGGCACGATACGCACGTCCGGTTTCGCGAGCCGCTTCACGCGGCGTCCCGGATCGCGCCCTGCGATCGTTAGATGGGTATCGGCACCGGCTCGGCGCAGCGCTGGCAGAACCTGACTGCAGAGTTCCTGCACCGCCCTCCGATTTGGCGCGTAACGAAGGTGACCGACGAAGATCAGGCTTGGGCCTATGGTCCCGTTCCGAGGCCGTAGGGGCATGGCTTCCGCCAGTGGCGGAATGGCGTTGGGGACGACATACGCATCCTGCCCCGTGAGCGCCTTCCATCTATCCTGATCCTGCCGCGAGCAGACCCAAATGGCGCTTGCCGCGCCCTTGATACGCTGCTCGGCAGCAGCGAGCCGCCCGGCAACGTCGAGCATTCTCCGCCGGCGTCCAAAACGCCAGACGGGCTCCGCCTCCGCCATCCGACGAGCGAGATCCGACTCGATGTTGTGCATGTCGAAGATGACGGACATGCCAGCCGGCGGTGCGGCCTCCAGAAGGCCCGCCAGGGCGACGTGCTCGAGAATCACGGTATTGGGACAGAATTCATCCACGAGAGCCGAAAGCCGCGCGCGCTCATCCGGGGCCAGTGCAAACATGCCGCCTTGGCGGCTTCCCCAATGTTCCTGCGCCGAACGGCGGCCCAGCGGTTCCATGCGAATTCCCCCCGCCAGCGAGGGTTTGCCGTACAGGCTGACGACAAGAACCGGGCCGCATGAGGATACCGACTCGGCCATCATGCGATTACGCAACTCAGATCCTGACAGCGGCGCATCTATCGGATCGGGCACAAGGATGAGGGTGCGGGACACTTGACCAACGTATATCAGGGTACTCGAGGGGTCGAGAAAACGCGCTCATGATACCGCGAATTATCCATCAAACCTGGAAGACGCACGAGGTTCCGGAACGCTTCCAGGCGTGGTCCAAGACTTGGCGCCACCTCAATCCGGGCTGGGAGTACCGGCTGTGGAGTGACCGCGATCTGCTGGAGTTTGTGGCTGCGGAATATCCCGGCTTCCTGGAATTGTTCTGCAGCTACAGTCAGGGCGTCCAGCGTGCCGATGCCGCGCGCTACATGCTGCTGCATCATTTCGGGGGACTTTACGCCGACATCGACACCGAATGCCGCCAATCTTTAGCGTCTCTCGAAGCTGAGACCCGCGTGGTCCTTGCGGAGGAGCCGCGGACGCACTGGAAACCATCCAGCGAGCCGCGAGGGCTGCCCTATTTTCTCTTCAATGGTGTCATGGCGAGCCCCGCAGGGCATCCGTTCTGGCCCTTCCTGCTGGAACGCATGCGCGATGCGCGGCATGCGCGCGACGTACTGGATTCGACGGGTCCTTGCCTGCTGACAGCGTGTCAGATCGCCTATCCCCGTCCAGCCGACATCAGGGTTGAAGGCCCGATGCTCTTCAATCCGGTCGATGTGCACGGAGCATGGAGCGATGGAGATCGATCCACATGCCTCGCCGTTCATCACTGGGCCGGAACCTGGTGGAATCCCGGGAAACGCAGCTGGCTGGGAACGAAAAAGAACAGCGTCTTGAAGCGCGTTTACCGCGCCCGGGCCGCATTGACGGAGGGGAAGAAGGGGGTCGACCCGGCTCAAGTCAGAGCGGCAATCTGCGCGGAGGCATTGAGCCGGGACCTGCCCACCGGAAACAACATCTCGATCCTGGTTCCGGTTCGCGACGCCTCCCAGCACATCGAGCGGTTCATTCGATCCGTGGAGGCTCTCGACTGGCCGAAGGACAGGATCAAGCTCGTCTTCTGCGAAGGAGACAGCAAGGACGACAGCTTCGCCAGGCTCTCCAGTGCAGCCGTGCGGCTGAAGGCGGACTTTCGCGACGTGATCGTCTTCCAGTCCCCATCGGGTCTCAAGATCGATCGATCGCGCCGGTCGCACCGGAAGGTTCAGCGCGTGAGGCGTGCCGCTCTGGCGAAGGCCCGCAATGCGCTGATCGACCGCGGGGTGGATGATACAGATGATTGGGCGCTGTGGATCGATGTGGATGTCTGGCGCTTCCCCGAGGATATCGTCTCCACCTTGCTCGAAGCGAAGGCGCGTATCGTGGTTCCGGACTGCGTCACGATCCCGGACGGCCCAAGCTTTGACCAGAACTCATTCCTGACAATGCCGGTCATCCGGGATTACAGGTATTACCGCATGATCTACGACGGGTTGTTCCAGCCGCCGTCGCACTACTGGCATCGCAGGCACCTCAGCGACCTTCGCCATTCGGACCGGGTACCGCTGGACAGCGTGGGCGGGACCATGCTGCTTGTGGATGCCGCGCTGCATAGGGGCGGGCTGCGGTTTCCCGAACAACCCTATGATGATCTCATCGAGACAGAGGCTTTCGGGCGGTTGGCCCGGGATGTCGGCGTGACGCCGATTGGATTGCCGCGCGTTCAGATCATGCATGTGCCGTGGTGACGCTATGCGCGCATCCACAGAACTCCCCCCTGCTTTCGTCATCACGATCGATGCCGCAGATGGTCCGAGGCGTAATTCCGCGAGAGCGCAGCTGGGAGCATTGAACTGGCCGCTCCGCTTTGTCGACGGCGAGCGCGCGGGGCACCCCGATCATGCCTCCTTGTATTCGGAGCGCTTGAACAGCTGGCTCCTGAAGCGTCCGCTCACATCCGGCGAAATCGCCGCCTACGCCTCGCATCGAAGGGCGATGCGAGAGTTTCTGGCATCAGGAGCGCCGCTTGGCTTAATCCTTGAAGATGACTTCGGCATCCTGGAGCCGGCCTTCTTTCCGGAACAAATCCGCACCGCGATCGCGGCACCTTTGTCCTGGGATCTCTTGAAGCTTTTCGATTTTAGCGGCCGGCCCGCGCGCGAGCGCTATCATGCGGGTGAGTTCGACATCATCAACCCGGCAAGTCCGACGGCGGGGATGGTCGCCTATCTGATCACCCGGAAAGGTGCGGAGCGCTTCCTCAGCCGCAAACAGATTTTCCGCCAGATCGACGAGGACACCAAGCATTACTGGGAGCTTGGTCTGCGCATCTATTCGCTCGACCCTAATCCCATCATCGAGCGAGGCGATCTTGCAGGTGGCAGTCACCTGGAGGAGGGCCGCCGGATGGCGCGGTCGCAACGCAGCCTGAGGCGTTCGGTGAAGGGCAACATCCTCGCGATCTATCGCAAGTCGGGCCATTTCTGGCAGCGCAGGCGTTTCGGGTTCGAGGGCGCCAGCGGCACGGAAGCAAGCCACGGCAGAAGATTGCCCTGAACAACAGGCCGCACGGTTTTCCACTGCGCCTGCTCCTGCCCTGACGGAGCCCAGGAGGCCAGAGGCGCTTCGAGCTGTCCGACTTCCGACCTCTCGCTAAAACTGCGCGGAATTCCGCAAGCCCGCCTCAACACACAGCCGCTACACCATCATAGCTGGCGGACCTGCTGTCCTGTCTGCACCTTGAGGCTTGGTGGTGCGGAAGGCTTGGTCTCAGGCGGGCCGCCGCGTCGTTCCCTCAGCGGCGCGGCGGTCTTACTGGCCGATGGCCGCCGCGACCGCCTTTTGCAGATCATCACGGGAATAGGGCTTGTTCAGTCGCGGCAAATCGCCGAGCCGCTCCTGTTCGAGTTCCGCATACCCGGTCACCAGAAGCACCGGAAGATCCGGATAGGTGTTGCGGATGGCGATAGCGAACTGGGTGCCACTCATGCCCGGCATTGCATGATCCGTGATGACGAGGTCGAAGCTGCCCTCCCCGAGCACGCTCAGCCCCTGTTCTGCCGATGGCACCGCCCGGATGCGGTGTCCGAGATCCTCAAGCATGGCGACCGTGCTTGCGAGAACCATGGCGTCGTCATCGACGACGAGGATCGAGAGCCCGATCTTTTCGGCGGTGTCTGACCGGCTGTCATCCAACTCGCCCGGCTGAACCGGTTCGGCGTCGGCAGCAGGCAGCCAGATTTCGACCGTGGTGCCGCGATCAGGGCTGCTTTGCAGGGCAAGCGCCCCGCCCGATTGCTGTGCGAATCCATGCACCATCGACAGCCCGAGCCCGGTTCCCTTTCCGACGCCCTTGGTCGTGAAGAACGGTTCCGTCGCCTTGCCGAGAACTGAATCGTCCATGCCGTGTCCCGTGTCGGTCATGGAGAGGCACACATAACGACCACAAGCCAGACCGGTTCTGGCGGGCGGGTCGTCATCGTTCACCGCTCGGATGATGATCTCGCCGCTTCCGTCCATGGCATCGCGCGCGTTCACCGCGAGGTTCAGCAAGGCTGATTCGAGCTGGTTCGGATCCGCGACAACGGGCCTGACCGCCGGCGGGACCTCGATGCGCACCAGGATGGATGGTCCGAGCGAACGCTCCATAAGATTGCTCATGCCGCTGAGCAGATCGTGCAGCCGGATCACCTCCGAGCGCAGATCCTGGCGCCGCGCGAAGGCCAGCATGCGCGTGGTCAGCGCACTTCCCCGCTTCGCGCCCTCCGCTGCGTTGTCCACCAGGCGCACGATACGGGGATCATCCGGCACGCGCCTGCGCAGTAGATCAAGACTGCCGAGCACCACTGTCAGCAAGTTGTTGAAGTCGTGCGCGATACCACCGGTCAGATTGCCGATGGCTTCCATCTTCTGCGACTGAAGAAGCGCTTTCTCCGCCTGCCGCAGAGCTGCGGTGCGCTCGGCCACCTCCTGCTCCAGCTTCTGGCGGAAACGCTGCTCCCCGAGCCGCACTTCAGACTCCGAGCGAGCACGCTGGATGTGCGCCCAAGAGCGCTCCGTGACCTCGGTGACGAGGGCCAGTTCGCTGTTGGTCCACTCCCTTGCCTCGCGGTCATGCACCGCCATCAGGGCTGTCAACCGGCCATCCCGCACCAGCGGCATGCAGATCGTCGCCGTAACCCCGATGGACTGGAACGTGGCCGCAGCCTCGGCTGGGAGTTCCCGACGATTGTCGTTGACGATGAGAGGACGTCCCGAGTTTAGCCGGGACACGGCAAGCTCCCCGAAATCCGCCAGACTGTAATGGCCAACGATGCTGGCGGAGCCCTGCGCGCTCCAGTCGCCGCGGATGGTGAAACCGTCGCCTTCGCGGTCCATGTCCGCATAGGCGCAGATGGAGACACCCATATGCTCGCCCAGCAGGCGGGTCGTCACGGCGAGGATGGTGTCGGCATCTGCGCTGTCTGCGGTGCTCTTTCCCAGGAAGTCCAGGAAGCGCAACCTGGCCTCGGCGTCCCGCACCTGCCGCTCGGCCAGCACGTGCTCCGTTGTTTCCACCACGATGGCGATGACGCCGGCGGGACAACCGCTCTCGTCCAGCACCGGCGAATAGTCGAGGTTCATCCAGACCCGTTCCGGGACGCCGCTGCGGTGTAGCTCAAGCTCCTGGTTCTTGTAGGACAGCGTGCCTCCGGCAAGGCCGACCTTCATGACATGATCGTTGAAGTCGGCGACTTCGGGCCAGCCCTGCCGTACCTCGGAGCCGAGCAGGCGGGGATGACGGCCTCCGGCGAACACCGAGTAGGCATCGTTGTAGATCATGATGCCCTTCTCGCCCCAGAGCAGCACGATGGGCACGGGCGAGAGCAGCAGCATGCTCGTCACCGTCTTGAGACTTTGGGGCCAGCCCTGAATGGGTCCGAGCGGGGTGCGGGACCAGTCGAACGAGCGGATTCCCGCCGCAAGTCCATCACCCGGCGGGTAGTCCGCGCCGGCGATGCCCAATGCGTCGAACGCCGCCAGCTCGCGTTTCAGGTCGTCCCCGTTGATCACAGCGCGCCTGCGCTCCCTGCTGGTCCGGGCTCCAGAGCGTGGAACCGGCGTCATGATGTGCGGGAGGGCTCCAGACCGATAGAAGAGCCTAGCAACCCACCCGTGGCGTGACGATCAACGCACTTCTTCCGGAAAAGTAGTGGTCAGCACGCAAAAACTGCGTGTACATTGAAGATGCTGTCTTGCCTTGGGGGCTGAGGCAGAATTCGGCCGCCGCACTGAGCTCGACTGATAACCCTCGTGCGGCGGCCACAATTCTCCGTTGAATCGCGACCACCTGCCGCCGTCACGCATGTTCAGGCGTGGAAAGCGCCATGAGTTGCTTGGACACCACGACGCGGTTCCGGCCGCCGAGCTTAGCCTCGTAGAGGGCGCGGTCGGCCATGCTGACCAGAGCGCTGTGGGTCATGTTCGGGTTGTCCCGCGGCGGACGGATCGTGGCGCATCCGATGCTGACGGTGACCACCCCCGAAGGCCGGTTCTGGCTGTGCGGCATGCCAAGCCCTTCCACGCCGCTGCGAACGAACTCCGCCACCTGGGCCGCACCCTGAGCATCGGTATGGGGCAAGATGATCGCCAGCTCTTCCCCGCCATATCGAGCGGCAAGATCGGCGGGCCGTCGGGCCGCGCGGCGGGTCTGCCGGCCAACCTCCTGCAAAGCAAGATCGCCGGCCTGATGCCCATATCCGTCGTTGAACAGCTTGAAATGATCCACGTCGATCAGGAGAAGCGAGAGCGGCCCGCCCTCGCGCGCCGCCCGGCTCCATTCGCTCTGAAGCGTGGAATCGAACGACCGACGGTTTGCAAGCTCAGTGAGTGCGTCGGTGGAGGCAAGGTGCTTCAACCGCTCCTCGGCCTCCTGGCGACGTGCGATCTGAGCGGCCAGCCTGAAGCCGAGCCAGGTCAAGCTCAGCACGAAGATCAGCACCGTCCCGGTGCGCAGGGCGAAAGCCTCGCGCCACAAGGCAAGCGCCTCGCTTCGGCTGACGGCCGCAACGACCAGGAGCGGGTAGCGCTTACCGCGCGTATATCCGCTGACGCGCTCGATGCTATCCAACGCAGAGGTGTAGGTGTACGAGCCGGCGGGTGCGTTCGGTAGATAGATCCGGAATAGCTCGGTCTCCGCCCGGTTCATGCCCACGAAGCCATCCGAGAAGGGTGACCGTGACAGAATTGTCCCGTCGGTGCTGAACAGCGTAACGGCGCCCCCGCGACCGACGTCGAAGGCGCGATAGAAATCGGCAAAGAAGCGGGCGTTGATGCTGGCAAGGATGACACCGCCGAAAGAGCCATCCGGGTTGCTGATGCGGCGGGTCAGTGTGATGATCCACTGTCCCGACGAGCGGCTCTGGACTGGATCGCCAATATAGAGGCGATCATCGTTGTTCGCCTGATGGTGCCGGAAATAGACACGATCGCTGTTGTTCGCGTTCGTCGGCATCTGCGGGACCGAACTCGCAAGCCACGATCCGTCGGGCCCGTATACGAACAGCCCGGCGAGGCGCGGCGAAACGGCGACCTGATTGCGCAGGGACTTCGTCAGGTTCGCGTAGAACTCGGGCGTCTTCCCGTTGCTCGCAAGCGCGTCGCTAAGCCCGGTGAGAGCCAGTTCCGCCATTTCAAAGGTGTCTTCGGCATGTTGCGCGAGTGAGCGCGAGAGGTTTGCCATCGAGACGTCGATGTGCGTCACGGCCTCGTTGCGCTGGCTTAGAGCCCACCAGGCCTCCAGGCCCAGCATCACGACGCACGCCGCGAAGACCAGCGACCGCGTCAGGGCAACGAGCGATCGCCTGTCTGCGCTGGCCTTCGATGAAAGAGACGCACCGATCACATGAACCTCGACTCGAGGTGCAACACTGCCTTCACACCTGCGAAAAGACCATTCCCGCGAACGATCCAATTGTCCAGAATCCGGACACCCAGGGGTCGAAGCCTCCACAGAAAGAGGCATTTCCGTCTGAGCGGGCTTGGTGTAGAGCAAGGGACGATCCAGCCACCGTCAGCCCTGCCACCAACGGGTTCAATCCCGGTGGCCGGCGCTCTGTCCGGTACCTGCAAGCCCAGGCCCAACATGACCCAGCCTTCTGCGCCCGATCCCCATCCCGGCATGGGCTTTCGTGAATTCGTCACCTTGATCGCCGCACTGATGGCGATGAACGCGCTCGCCATCGATTCCATGCTGCCGGCCCTGCCTGCGATCGGCGAGGCCCTTCGGATCCCGACCGAGAACGACCGGCAATGGGTGGTGACCGCCTATCTGCTGGGCTTCGGCTCGGCCCAGATCTTCTACGGCACGCTGGCCGACCGTTTCGGACGAAAGCTCGTCCTGGGCACCGGCATCGCCATCTATGTCGTCGCGTCGGTGGTCGCGTCCTTCTCCACATCGCTGGAGATGATGATGATCGCCCGTGCCGTGCAGGGCATCGGCGCGGCATCCACGCGCGTCATCGTCGTTGCCATCGTGCGCGACTGCTATTCCGGGCGGCAGATGGCGCGGGTGATGTCGCTGTCGTTCATCGTGTTCCTGGCCGTGCCAATCATCGCGCCCACGCTCGGCCAGTTGATCATGCTAGTGGCGCCGTGGCGCTGGATCTTCGGCGTGCTGACCCTGTTCGGCGCGGGCGTGCTGGCGTGGATGGTCCTTCGCCTGCCCGAGACCCTTGCGGTCGAGAAGCGGGTGCCGATCTCGTTCAAGGGCGTGACGCAGGCGTTCGGCATGTCGCTCAGCAACCGGACGGCGATGGGCTACAATCTGGCCATGACGATGATCATGGGCGGCCTGTTTGGCTTCATCAATTCCGCCCAGCAGGTGTTCGCCGACGTGTTCGACGCATCAGGGCTATTCACGACGATCTTCGCCATGATCGCGCTGTTCATGGCGGCGTCCTCGTTCCTGAACTCGAAGATCGTGGGACGCTTCGGCACCCACAAGGTCTCGCACACGGCGCTGCTGTTCTACATCCTGTTCTCAGGGGTGAATGCCGCACTCGCGCTTGCAGGAGCGGATACGCTCTGGACGTTCGCGATACTGCAGTCCCTCACGATGTTCTGCTTCGGCCTCGTCGTGTCGAATTTCGGCGCCATGGCGATGCAGCCGCTCGGACATGTGGCAGGCACCGCATCCTCCGTGCAGGGCTTCATCTCGACCCTCGGCGGCGCCCTGCTCGGCTTCTATGTCGGCCAGCACTTCAACGGCACCATCGTGCCGCTGACGGTGGGGTTCACGCTGTTCGGCATCGGGGCGCTGGTCTTTGTTCTGATCGCCGAGAAGGGCGTGCTGTTCCGCGGCAGCGAGCGCGCGGCCCCGGGCGCTACACCCAGCCCATCAGCTCGCGGCGCGTAACGGTTTCGAGCACGTCCATCCCGCGGTCGGTGTCGTTGAGACAGGGAATGGCGGTGAAGTTCACGCCGCCGTTCTCGTGGAAATACTCCGCATTCTCGACGCCGATCTCCTCGATGGTCTCAAGGCAATCGGACGTGAAGCCGGGCGTGACCACTGCCAGGTTCTTGACGCCTGACCGAGCGAGATCCTTCACCGTCTCGTCGGTGTAGGGCCGCAGCCATTCCTCGGTGCCGAAGCGCGACTGGAAGCCCAAACGCAACTGCTTGTCGTCCATTCCCATGGCCTCGCGCAGCAGCCGCCACGTCTTGGCGCAATGGCAGTGGTAGGGGTCACCCTTCAGCAGGTAGCTCTTCGGCACGCCGTGGAACGAGGACAGGATGACGTCGGGCGTCCAGTCCAAAGTTGCCAGATGCTCCTCGATGCCGCCCTTCACCGCATGGATGTAGACGGGATCGTCGTGCCAGGGCGGCGCCACGCGCAGGATCGGCTGCCAGCGCATGGACTTGAGCTTGTCGAACACCTTGTCGCAGACCGTCGCCGTCGTCGCCGCCGCATATTGCGGGTACATCGGCACCACCAGCAGCCGCTCGCAGCCCTGCGCGTGCAGGGCGTCGATGCGCGACGCGATGCTGGGATTGCCGTAGCGCATGGCCCAGTCGAAAACGACGTCGTCGCCGAGATCCGCCAGCCGCGCTGCCAGCTTTTCGGTTTGCGCGCGGGTGATGGTCTTCAGCGGCCCCTCGTCCCGCTCATCGTTCCAGATGCTCGCATAGTCGCGGCCCTTGGGGCCGGGGCGCTTGGTGAGGATGATGAGGTTGAGGATCGGCCACCACAGCCAGCGCGGCGTCTCGATCACGCGGCGGTCCGACAGGAACTCCTTCAAGTAGCGCCGCATCGGCCAGTAGGTGGTGCCATCCGGCGTTCCGAGATTGACGACAAGGACACCGATCCTGCCGGCTTTCACCGGCACGTGGTCATGGGGCAGGCGAACGGCGCGCGACGGGTCTTTGGGCATCGGGTCCTGGCAAAGATGCGGAGATCTGGCCCCTATCTAGGGCCCTCACGAGCCCGGCGCCATCTGCTTCGCTGCGGACCTATCGTCCTAGCCGAGAGGTGATCCCGAGGAGAGCAGTCCCATCATCAGCAGGAGGCCGAATGCAAGGACCGCCAGACCGGCCAGCGCCTCTATGCCGCGCGCCGCCAGCACGGACCCCTCGCCCGAAGTTCCGGCCGCGAGCCGCAGCGCCAGCCCCTTCGCCGAGACGGAGAAGATGGCGATGGCCGATACCGTCAGCGCCGTTCCGACAGCCATGGCAAAGGTTGCGGCGATGCCGGCCCAGACCATGCCCTGCGCCATGGCGAAGACCAGGATGAGCAGCGCACCCGTGCAGGGACGCAGTCCGATGGCGACCACCGCCGTCGTCGCACGCCGCCAGTCGAACGGTCCCGACAGCGTTTCCGGTCCGGGGGCGTGCTGGTGGCCGCAGCCATCGTCGCAGCCGGCGCCATGCGCGGGTGTTTCACCGCGCAGGCTGGCCAGCAAGGCACGGCCGCGCCGCGCGACGAGGTTGAGACCTACGGCTGCGATCAGCACGTAGCTGCCAAGTTCGAGCCACCAGGCGGCAACTCCCATCTCGCGGCTGGTGACGCCCAGCACACCGGCGAGCACACCTACGACGAGGATGGCTGTGAGTGCCTGCGCGAAGGCCGACGCAAACGAGATCATCAGCCCGCGCCGCAGGGTTTCGCCCGTGGCGACGAGGTAGGAGGATATCACCGCCTTGCCGTGACCGGGTCCGGCGGCGTGGAACACCCCGTAGGCAAAGGCGAGGCCCGCCAGCAGGAACAGGGCCGAGCCGTCCTGCTTGGACTCGGACAGCGCGCCCGACATCATCTGGTAGAAGGCGGATTGCTGACGGGCGATCCAGCCGAACAGGCCGGTGGTCGCGACATTGGAAGCACCGTCCGGACGCACCACGCCAAAGGCGCCGAGCGCGCCATTCGCAGGCGCCGCCGCTGCGGGATCGTTTGCCCCCTGCGCAGTTGACGCGATCGACTGCGCCTGCCCCACACGCGCCGCAACATCGGTGGGCGCGTCAGAGGAAGTTTGAGCCGGTGATTCGGCCACCACTTCGCCCACGCCGCCGCCGGTTTCCGCGGGAGGCGCCGCAACAGCAGCGTCCGCCTCTGGTCCAGTGCCGCAACGCACTAGAACCAGATTGGCGAAACGGGCACCAAACCCGCTGCCGGAGTTCAGATTGGTGAAGAAGTCCTCCGTCAACTGCCCGGAAGCGTCGGTGGCGGCCTCTTCCTTCGGCGCCTCGGCCGTGACGGTGCAGCCGCCCGGTGCGCCGGCCAGATGGACCGGGTCCTTCTCCGCGAAATCGAAGGCCACGAAATAGGTCGGGTCGAACACCTCGATGCGCAGACCGTTTCGTGCCTCGGGCGGCACATTCGGCATCGGCAGAACGAAATGCAGGGTCAGCGCCGTGCCGTCGTGATCGAGCCAGTAGCCCGGCGCAGGTGGCTCCAGCGGCACATCCTTGCCGCCCACCCTTGCGAAGGTGAAGTAGTCGAACTCCTTGAGCGACTGCACATTCACATCGGCCAGATCCGCAAGTTCCTCGCGCGACAGCTTGCCGTCCCCGTCGGTATCCAGCCCCTGGACGGCGTAGGACGAGAACACGTCGTCGAAGCGCCAGTCGTGCCTGACACCAGTGGGCAGGCCGTCCGCGTATTCCACGGTCGTCACCACGGTGACGAAGACGTGGGGATGCGCGAGTGCGGGCCCGGCGCCGAGCGCCAGCAGAAGAAAGGCGAGGATGCGAAGGAAGGGCATAGCTGTGGACTGAACCGGCTTTGCGATGATTTTCGGGCGGCTCAAAGATCATCCGCCTCTGGCGGCTTTCCGGAGAGCGGGGCACGGGCGATCAGGGTCAACGGGCCACCGCCCTCCGGCTCCCGGTACAAAGCGACCGAGCGGAACGCCAAAGCGTGCCTTGCCCCCGAGGCTTCATACTGGCGCTCGAGTGAGGCGCACACCGTCTCGGCCACATCTTCAGGCAAGGGACCCCCAAGCGTCATGTGGAAGGTGAAGGCGTTGAACACATAGGGGTAGCCCCAGCGATCGAGGTTCTGGCGCTGCGCCTGGGTCAGGTCATCGTGCAGCCGCTTCGCCCTCTCCTGCGGCGACAGCGCGGCGCGAAAATCATCGAAAGTGGAAACGCAGGATGCCCCGAGGGCCTGCACTTCGGGAGACGGCTCCGACAGCAGCAGCGCGGCGTAGGTGCCGTGCAGCCGCAAAGCGGGGGGCGCGACGGTGAACGGCGCCTGCTCGGCTCCGAAGTCGGACAGCGCCTTCCGCAGCCCATCCTCCGTTCGGCCGTCAGCCAGCCGGAAGGGCGCCTTCAGGGTGGCGTGGAAGCCATAGCGGCGCGCGGATGCGGTGTGGCGCTGCCAGTCCTCGGCGGATATTCCCTCTGGCACAAAGGGCTCCAGATCCTCTCCCGTTTCCGGATCGCGTCCGAGGATGCGGCAGCCGAATGCCCAAAGCGGAGTATCCCGCTCAGGTGCGAAGTAGATCGCGTAACGCGCCATCAGAACACCCTCTGCCCGCCGGCCATCACTTCGCGCACCACCGGCGTGTCGCCCGCGAGCCGGAACCGCAGCAGATCCGCCCGCAGGCCGGGCCGCAGCCGGCCGCGATCCGCCAGTCCCAGCATATCCGCAGGCCGCGAGGTCACCATCGCCAGCGCGGCGGGCAAGCCCATGCCGTGGCTGGCGACCAGCACCTGCACCGCCTGCAATAGACTGGCCGGGACATAATCTGATGACAGCACTCGGATGAGGCCCGTGGCTGCCAACGCACCCACGGCCACGCCGCCGGAATGAGAACCGCCGCGCGTCACATTCGGTGCGCCGCCAATGGTGACGAGGCCGGCATCGCCCGCCGCGCGCGCGGCTTCCTCGGTAGTCGGAAATTCGGATATCGTGCAGCCGGCAGCAACCGCCTCCGCCACATGGCCCGGCGTGGTGTCGTCATGGCTTGCCATGGGGATCCCCCGCTCGCGGAAGAAGGCGGCGGCACGCGCGAAGTTGAGGCGCGCGGCCTCGCTTCCCTTGCGGACCTGTTCGGCGATGATGGTCTCCACCTCCTCGGCGCTGCGGCCCTCACCCTCCACGAAGCGGCGGTAGTGCGCGAGGTCGCGCCATTGCCGTTGGCCCGGCGTGTGGTCCATCAGCGAGGCGAGCGCGAGGATCGACGGCTCCGCACCCGCCTCCACCCGCTCCATCATCGAGGGGTCGGTGGCCTCGCAGCGCAGATGGAGGCGGTGATCGGCCCGCAGCAGGCCAGCCGCGCGGGCATCGCGGATGGCCTCCACGGCCGTCTTCAGGATCTTGGGGCGGTAGTCCTTGCCGTCGTCATAGCCGCCGGCCACCACCGCGTCATAGACGGTCGTCATGCCCGACGCGACAACCTGCGCATCATGTGCGAGCAGTGCCGCCAAGGGGTTCGGCCAGATCACGCCCGGTCTCGGCACGAAGTGACGTTCCAGATTGTCGGTGTGGCACTCGATCAGCCCCGGCGAAACGAAATCGCCTTCCACATCAACGGCGTGCGGCAAGGCGCTCAGGCCGGGCTGCACGTCCTCGATGCCGCCCGGGCCGTAGAGGATCGTCCCGGTCAACACCTCGTCGTCCAGAACGAGGCGGGCATTCGTGAGCAGCGTGGTCATGCAGGGTCCCTTGGGCGCGTCCGGCTTGTACCAGTCGCGCCCACCGGGGTGAACCCGCAGCGTCAAGCGGTCAGGCCCCCAGCGCCCCGCCATCGGCGCGCGGATCGTGCATGCCCTCGATGCGACCATCGGGATGCCAGACGATCATCCCGGCATGGCCGGTCTCGGAGCTGAACGGCTCGTCCAGCATGTCCACCTCGTGGCCGCGCCGCAGCATCTCGTCCAGCAGTTCGCCCTCGAACCGGGGCTCCATCTTCAGCGAGGTCTCGGCATCGCCCCAGGCCCGCCCGAGCCGCCAGCGCGGAGCGGTGATCGCCTGCTCGATGCTGGCGCCGAACCCGGCATAGCGCGCGAAGATCGCCGCCTGCGTCTGCGGCTGGCCGTCGCCGCCATGCGAGCCATAGGTCACCACCCGGCCATCCTTCAGCGCGGCCACGGGCGGGTTAAGCGTGTGGAACGGCATGCGGCCCGGTGCCAGCCTGTTGTGCGAGCGGCGGTCCATGCTGAAGCCGGCCCCGCGGTTCTGCCAGACCACCCCCGTCTTGGGCAGCACGCAGCCCGAGCCCCATTCCCAATAAATGCTCTGGATGTAGCTGACCGCACGCCCCTGCCCGTCTATGGCGCCGAGCCAGACGGTATCGCCCTCGCCCTCGGCGGCCGGCCACGGCAGCGCACGGTCGCGCACGACCTTCGCGGCTTCGCTGGCGAGCCGCTCAGGCGTGAGGAAGGATGCGGGGTCATGGTCCAGATCGCGCGGATCGGTGATGAAGCGATCGCGCACGAGGAAAGCCCGCTTGGTGGCCTCCACCAGACCATGGACGAAATCGACGCCGTCCATGCGCCCGAGGTCCAGCTGCTCCGCGATCCCGAGGATCATCAAGGCCGCAAGGCCCTGCGTCGGAGGCTGGGCGTTCCAAACCTGCCCGAGCTTGAGCCGAACCGTCAGCGGATCGCGGAAGCGGGCTTCGTAGCGCCTGAGGTCGTCGCGGGTGACGGGAGAGCCGATGCGCTCCAGGTCGGCCGCCATTTCGCGGCCGACATCGCCGCGATAAAAATCGCGCAGCCCGGCACGTGACAGCTGATCGAGGGTCGCGGCCAAGGCCGGCTGCTTCAGGGTCTCGCCGGCGCCCGCCAGCTTCCCGTCCGTCAGGTAATGGTCCGCAAAGCCGGGCGCGGCGAACAAGGCATCGCGGAGCTTCGGCTGATTGCCCGCCTGTCCGGCCGACACCCTGTAGCCGTCGCGGGCGTGGCCGATCGCATCGCTCAGCAGCACGTCGAGCGGCAGGCGCCCGCCGGCCATGCGCGCGCCCTCCAGTGCCTTCTCCCAGCCGGAGACGGCGCCTGCGACCGTGGCTGCCCCTAGCGGGCCGCGCGCGGGGACCGCGTCGAAGCCGGCATTCTCATAGGCGTCGATCGTCGTTCCCTGCCCGGCAGGTCCGCAGGCCTCGATATAGGCGACCCGGCCATCGGGCTCGCGCACCACCCAGAAGGCGTCGCCGCCGATGCCGTTCATGTGCGGATAGGTGACTGCGATGGTGGCAGCCATCGCGATCATCGCCTCCCAGGCATTTCCGCCCTCGGCAAGGATGGAACGCCCGGTCTCGACAGCGAGGCTGTGGGGCGCGGCGACGACGCCGCGTGTGGAGGTGGCAAGGTTCAGCATGGCGCGGATATGAGCGGGTCCGCGCCCGGGGCGCAAGTCACGCGGTCTTGCACCTGCCGGCCTTCCCCTCCGCGCCCCATATGCTAGAACGCGCGCTGCACAGGAACGCGGAAAACCATGGCTACCAGCACTTCACGAAACCAGATCACCGTGATCTCGGCCACGGTTCTCGTGGCGGTCGAGCTCCTGGTTGCGGGAGTGGCGGCCGGTTGGGCACTGGCCGGCATGCTTGGCCTCGGCGAGGTCGGCGCATGGATCTTCGAGGGGATCGGCGCGCTCATTGCGCTTTACCTCATCGTGATGTTCCACCGCACAGCCGTCCGCAACTCGACGCCCCGCGCACGCTGACGCGAACCCTCTGCCGCCTGATGAGTTGTGCGTCTGTCACTGGAGGACGCACATGGCGGACAATGAGCAAGACCTTCCGATCCGACCCGGCATGACGGTGGTCGGATCCGATGGCGCGGATATCGGCACGGTCGAACGGATCAGGCGCGACCAGATCATCCTGTCAGCCGAGGATTCAGACGATGAGCTGCAGCACGCCATCCCCTTGGACTGGGTGGAGCGCGTCTCCGACGAGGTGCAGCTCGACCGCTCAGCCGACGAGGCCATGGAAGAGTGGGAAGAGCTGGCCTGAAAAGGTCGGGTGTTGCGCGAAAAGCACTTGTTTATGACGGGCGAAGCACTTAATTCAGCCCTTGCCCAATTTCGCACGTGCCTGTGGCGGCGTGCCGGTCGGACGGAAAACCCGTCTGGGCGACCGGTGTCCGGAAGTCAAAACCGGATCTAAGTCAGCGCTCTGCTGGCGGACGCAGCTTAAAGCAACGACGTAGAGGGCTTTTTTGGTCTCTGCCGGCCCCTCCAAAGGCCGGTGTTACTGAAGAGGCAACTACTTCTTTGCCGAGGCGTGCGGACGGGAACCTCCCTTCCAATCGTTGGCCTGACAGACCCAAGCGAGATTCTCGCGACGGGATTGCTCAAGCCTTCGGCGCGAACAAGAGCCGCCGGTTCCACGGAGCCGGCAGCGATGTTGCATGACCCACCGGGGCGTCTCCACCGCGCCCAGGCAGGAATCGCTTCATCGCACGAGCCAATTTGCGTGAACGGTGGACCCGCTGATGACTGATCGTATCAAGAACTTCCTCGCCTCCCGACGTCACGAAGGTCCCATCCTCGTGGTCGATCTCGACGTCGTGCGCGAAAACTACGGCGCCTTTGCCAAGGCCCTGCCGGACACCCGCGTGTTCTATGCCGTGAAGGCGAACCCGCAGCCGGAAGTGCTGCGCCTGCTGGCCGATCTCGGCTCCTGCTTCGACTGCGCCTCGGTGGCCGAGATCCGCCAGGTGCTGTCCGCCGGTGCGACGGCTGACCGCATCTCCTTCGGCAACACCATCAAGAAGGAGCGCGACGTCGCCGAGGCCTATCGGCTCGGTGTCGACCTCTTCGCCGTGGACTGCCGCGAGGAAGTGGAGAAGATCTCCCGCGCCGCACCCGGCGCCCGCGTGTTCTGCCGCATCCTGTGCGATGGAGCGGGCGCGGAATGGCCGCTGTCTCGCAAGTTCGGCTGCGTTCCGGAAATGGCCGTGGACGTGCTGGAGCATGCCCACCGCCTCGGCCTCACCGCACATGGCGTGTCCTTCCACGTCGGCTCGCAGCAGCGTGACCCCGCCATGTGGGACGGCGCCCTGGCTTCGGCATCCGCGATCTTCCGCGAGTGCGCCGAGCGCGGCATCCACCTTGCGATGGTCAATCTCGGCGGTGGCTTCCCGACCCGTTATCTCAAGGAGATCCCGGGCGTGAAGAGCTACGGCGCGGCCATTTTCGAGGCGCTGCGCAAGCACTTCGGCAACCGCCTGCCCGAGACCATCATCGAGCCGGGCCGCGGCATGGTCGGCAATGCCGGCATGATCCAGGCCGAGGTTGTGCTGATCTCGAAGAAGTCGGACGCGGTGGACGAGACCCGCTGGGTCTACCTCGACATCGGCAAGTTCGGCGGCCTCGCCGAGACCATGGACGAGGCGATCCGCTATCCGATCCGCACCGCCCACGATGGCGCGGAAAAGGTGCCGTGCGTCCTCGCGGGTCCGACCTGCGATTCGGCGGACGTGCTGTACGAGAAGGAGCCGTACCTCCTCCCCGTCAGCCTGGAGATCGGCGACCTCGTGCTCATCGAGGCCACCGGCGCCTACACGACGACTTACTCGGCGGCCGGCTTCAACGGCTTCCCGCCTCTGGAAACCGTCGTCATCTGAGCCCCGTGCCCGCCGGAACTTCCGGCGGGATCCACGGTTCACCACTGAAATCAAAGCTCCGGACGGCCCGCTCAGGCGGGTGCGAGGGCTGCGCTGCCCAAGACCTGGGAAGGCCCGGCCATGATCCATATTCGTGATGAAGTCTCCGGCGATGTGTTCGCCCGCGAGGCATTGCTCCACTCGGCGTTCGGGGAGGCGCGCTTCCGCAAGACCTCCGAGCGCCTGCGCGAGGGCCGCCTGCCCGCCGCCGGCCTCGCTCTGGTGGCGGAAGACGATGGCGTCGTCGTCGGCACCGTGCGCCTGTGGAACATCAGCGCCGGCCCCAGCCGGGCCTCCCTGCTGCTGGGCCCCCTCGCCGTCTCGGCCGACCGCCAGTCCTGCGGCCTCGGCGCCAAGCTGATGCGCGTGGCGATGGGCCGTGCTGCCGAGCTTGGCCACGGATCCGTGCTGCTGGTAGGCGACGCGCCATACTATGAGCGTTTCGGCTTCACGACGGCGCACACCGCCCGCCTCTGGTTGCCCGGTCCCTACGAAACCTCGCGCTTCCTGGGCTGCGAACTGGTGGCCGGCAGCCTGGACGGCGCGGCCGGTCTGGTGAACGCCACCGGCATTGCCACGCCTGCGCAGCAGCCGGCATTCGCCCTGCGCGAAGCCGCTTAACCTTCCTTCGAGGGGTTGACCCGTTGTCCGCCCGGCGTCATGCCGGGCGGGTATATTTTTGCGCGTGCAAATACATGGAGTGAAAAGAATGGTGGATTGGCCGATCTACGGGCACATTTCCGGACCTATCGTGATGATCGGCTTCGGCTCGATCGGGCGCGGTACCCTGCCGTTGATCGAGCGTCACTTCACCTATGACAAGGCTCGCCTCAGCGTCATCGACCCGAGCGACCTGAACAAGCACATCCTGGACGAGCGCGGCATTCCGCTCATCCGCGAGCACGTGACACGCGAGAACTACCGTGAGCTCCTGACACCGCTGCTGACCAAGGGCGGCGGTCAGGGCTTCTGCGTGAACCTCTCGGTCGACACCGGCTCGGTGGACATCATGGAGCTGTGCCGCGAACTCGGGGTCCTTTACATCGACACCGTCAACGAGCCTTGGCTCGGCTTCTACTTCGACGACAGCAAGGGGCCGGAGGAGCGTTCGAATTACGCCCTTCGCAACATGACGCTGGAGGCGAAGCGCCGCAATCCGGGAGGCACCACAGCCGTCTCCTGCTGCGGCGCCAATCCCGGCATGGTCTCGTTCTTCGTGAAGCAGGCGGCGCTGAACATCGCCCGCGACATGAACCTCAACGCGCCCGACCCGAAGACGCGCGAGGAATGGGCCTCCCTGCTGCGGCAGGTCGGCGTCAAGGGCGTGCACATCGCCGAGCGCGACACGCAGCGCACCAAGGATCCCAAGCCGCCGAACGTGTTCCTCAACACCTGGTCCGTGGAAGGCTTCATCTCGGAGGGCCTGCAGCCGTCCGAGCTTGGCTGGGGCACGCACGAGACGTGGATGCCGGAGAACGCGCGCCAGCACGAGAACAAGGATGCGCCTGCGATCTACCTGATGCATCCCGGTGCGGACACGCGCGTGCGCACATGGTGCCCGACGCTTGGGCCACAGCTGGGCTTTCTCGTCACGCACAACGAATCGATTTCCATCGCCGACTACTTCACGGTGAAGGAGGAGGGCGAGGTCGTGTATCGCCCGACCTGCCATTACGCCTACCACCCGGCGGACGATGCCATCCTGTCCTGGCACGAACTGTTCGGCCATGCCGGCCGGCAGCAGGACCAGCTGCACGTGCTGGACGAGGACGAACTGGTCGACGGCGTGGATGAACTCGGCGTTCTGCTCTACGGCCACGGCAAGAACGCGTACTGGTTCGGCTCCCGCCTCTCGCTGGAAGAAACCCGCCGGCTGGCGCCTTATCAGAGTGCGACGGGTCTGCAGGTGACCTCGGCGGTTCTGGCCGGCATGGTGTGGGCTCTCGAGAACCCGCAGATGGGCATCGTCGAAGCGGATGAGATGGACTTCGCCCGCTGCCTCGAAATCCAGGCGCCGTATCTCGGGCCCGTGGAAGGTCACTACACCGACTGGACACCGCTGGACGGCCGCCCGGGACTGTTCCCCGAGGATATCGATACGAGCGATCCTTGGCAGTTCCGCAACGTCCTGGTGCATGCTCCGTAAAGTTGGAGCGAAGAGGTACACACTTCTTTTTGCCGCAATCCCCTAGCTTTCTCCGCGGGGTAAGGCCCGTTATAGAATGGGTCTAGTTTAGGGGGTTGCGGTGCATGATCGATGCTCTGCCGCCGCGGGAGTTCAGGTGAGCGACAACAAGCTTTCCGGCCGGCGCATTCTCGTGGTCGAGGACGAAATGCTGGTCTCCATGCTCGTCACCGACCTCCTTGAGGATTTCGGCTGCACGGTGGTGGGTCCGGTCGCGCGTTTGCCTGCGGCTCTGGAAGCCGCGGCGGGCGACGGCTTCGACGCGGCCCTGCTCGACGTCAATCTTGCGGGCGTGCGCGTGTTCCCGGTGGCGGATGTGCTGGCCGAGCGCGGCATCCCCTTCGTCTTCGTGTCCGGCTATGGCGAGCTTGATTCGGACGGGCAGCACGAAGGCCGCCCCGTCGTGCAAAAGCCGTTCAGCCCGGATGCCCTCGAGGTCGCCCTGGCGAACTGCTTCCCCGATTAGTTTCAGAGCTTCGGCAGCGGCAGCACGCCCGCAGCGCCATCTGCCGTGCCAAAGGCCAGGGTCATTCCGGCTTTGTCCCAGGCGAGAGCCGTGATCGGACCGCCTTCGGATGGCGGCCTCGCCAGCAATTCACCGCCCTCGTTGTCCATATTCGACAGCAGGATGCAGCCGTCGAGGTAACCCACGGCGAGCACGGGCGCCTTGGGATGAAACGCCACCTGCTCCACGCGTGAATTGCGCACCGCCAGTTCCATCGGCGGCTTGCCCATGGGTCCGTCCTTGGTGATGAACGGCCAGACGATGGCCGCGTCGGCCCCGCTCGTCGCCAGCCACTTGCCATCGGGCGACCAGGACACCGAGCGCGTCTTTGAGGGATAGCCGGTCATGCGCATATGCGCCCCGTCCACGAGGCGCCAGCCGTGCAGCGCGTTCTCCTGCATGGTGGACACCACGAAGCGCCCGTCAGCCGATGCCGTGATGCCAGTATGCGAGCCCTTCCACGGCAGTTCCTTCACCGGCGCCGATGAGCGCGGGAACCACAACGTGGCCCCGTCATAGCGCGCGACGATGAGCTGGAAGCCTTTGACGGCGAAGGTCAGCCCGCGAGCGGTGGAGGCCAGGTCGATGCCGTGCACCGCGCCCTTGCCGTCGCGCACCCGCACCCGGCGCCCGGCCGACCAGGCCACCGCATTTTCCGGCCCGGTGGCGACGGCGTCGATCCAGGTGCCGCCGGAGTCCGCGATCTCCTCCATCGCACCGTCGGCTGTGGTGCGGACCACGCGGCCATCATCGCCTCCGGTGATCAGGGCGGTGCCATCGGCGGTCGCCGCAAGCACCGAGCCATCGGGGTGAGCCGCCAAACGCGTCTCTTCCTCGTCGCGGACGAGGAGCACGGAACCATCGCCGAGTGCGAAAGCCGCCGTGTCGCCGAGAAAGGCGACAGCGGTGACATGCGCATCGGCGTCGATGGGGCGGATGAAGCTGGAGAGTGTCTGATCGGCGGGCATGCGCCGCATTTAGTCCGTCGCCGCGCCGAGGGAAAGTGCCACCCGGCGCGGCGTTCAGAAGATCAGGCCGCGCAGGCCATGAAGCCGTCGCGCAGACGCTCGGTGTCGAGGTCGCGGCCGATGAAGACCAGCTTCGAATCGCGCGTCTCTCCGGGCTTCCACTCACGCTGCAGATCGCCGTCCAGGATCATGTGCACGCCCTGAAAGACGAAGCGGCGCGGCTCGTTCTTGAACGACAGGATGCCCTTCCAGCGCAGGAAGTTCTGTCCCTCGCGCTGGGCGAGATCCTGCACCCACGGCATGAACTTGTCGGGATCCACATCGCCGGGGATGTGGAAGGCCACGGACTGCATGTGTTCGTCGTGGTAATGCTTCAGGCCGCCGTGGCCGTGATCATGATGATCGTGACCGTGGCCATGATCGTGATCATGACCGCAGCCACAATCGGGTCCGTGCTCGTGGTGGTCGTGTGCGTGATCGTGCGTGCCTTCCTGCTCGAGGAACGCCGGCTCGATGGACAGGATGCGCTCAAGATCGAAGGCGCCGCGATCCAGCACCTCATCCAGCGGCACATTGCTCTTCACCGTGCGGATGACGCGGGCATAGGGGTTCAGACCGCGAATGCGGGCCTCAACCTCCTGCAGCGCGGCTTCGTCCACGAGGTCGGTCTTGTTGAGCAGGATGACGTCGGCGAACGCGATCTGGTTCTTGGCTTCGGGGGCATCCTTCAGCCGGTCGACCAGCCATTTGGCGTCGGCGACCGTCACCACGGCATCGAGGCGCACCGTGTCCTGCACGTCCTGATCGATGAAGAAGGTCTGTGCGACCGGCGCCGGATCGGCCAGGCCGGTGGTCTCGACGATGATGGCGTCGAACTTGCCCTTCCGCTTCATCAGCCCCTCGATGATGCGGATGAGGTCTCCGCGCACCGTGCAGCAGATGCAGCCATTGTTCATCTCGAAGACTTCTTCGTCCGCGCCGACGACCAGTTCGTTGTCGATGCCGATCTCTCCAAACTCATTGACGATGACGGCGTAGCGCTTGCCGTGCTGCTCCGAGAGGATGCGGTTCAGGAGCGTGGTCTTCCCGGCGCCGAGATAGCCGGTGAGAACGGTGACGGGAATCTTGTCGGACATGGGATGACCCTGTTTGGCACCATCAGGCCGGCACAAGCGTCCGGACCCGATGGCGGAGAAATGTTCGCGGGGGCGTCAACGCGTCAGCGCGGCGCTCAGCGTCTTTATATTGTGGCGGAACAGGTCGATGTAAGTCCCGGCTGGACCGTCCTTCGCCGACAGGGCGTCGGAATACAGCTCACCGCCCATCTCGGCTCCGCTCTCGCGGGATATCTGCTGGATCAGGCGTTTGTCGGTCACGTTTTCCACGAACACTGCCTTCACCTTCTCCTTCCTGATCTGCTTCACGAGGGTGGCGACATCCTTCGCTGATGCCTCCGCATCGGTCGAGACGCCTTGCGGCGCCAGGAACGTGAATCCATAGGCCTCGCCGAAATAGCCGAAGGCATCATGCGAGGTGATGATCTTGCGATCAGTTGCCGGGATCTTCTCCGCCGCCGCGCGAATCTGGGCATCGACTTCGTCGAGCTTTGCGAGATAGGCGGTCGCATTGGCCTCGTACTCAGCCTTGCCGGCGGGGTCGGCCGCAATCAGCGCATCGCGGATATTGCCGACATAGATCTTGCCATTGGCAATGGACTGGAAGGCGTGCGGGTCGTTCTCGCCGTGGTCATGGGCATCGTCGTGGCCATGCGCTTTCCCTTCGGCAACCTCATGGCCATGGTCGTGACCTTTGTCGCCGTGCCCGGCTTCGTGATCATGGCCCTTCTCCCCCTCATGGTCGTGGCCCTCTTCCTCCTCCATGCTGCGGGGCGTCACTCCTTCGGAAGCGGTCACGATCTGCGCCTTCGAGCCGGAAGCCTCGACCAGCCGCTCCATCCAGCCTTCGAAGCCGAGCCCGTTCACGAACAGCAGCTTCGCGCCGGCGACGGCTTTCGCGTCAGCCGGGGTGGGTGTGTAGACGTGCGCGTCTCCGCCCGGTCCCACGAGGGTGCGTACCTCGACACGCTCGCCCCCGACATTCTCCACTATGTCGGCCAGGATCGAAAAGCTGGCGATCGTGGAGAGCTTCTCCTGCGCCTGCGCAACATCCGGCAACAGACCAGCCGCAAGGATAAGAGATGTTATAACGTATCTTTTCAGAGTCACGGTTTGCACCTTGGTTTGCCGCCGCTCAGGCTTCGAGATGACGGATAGGAATGAAGCGCCGGGCAAAGCCGCCTTCAGCGCCGAAGATGAGGGAAAGAACGTAGATCGCGCCTGCCGCGCTGATCACGGAGGGGCCGGTCGGGAGACCGAGATGGTAGGACACCAGCAGGCCCGCATAGCCCGAAACAACGCCCATGGCGGCCGAGATCAAAAGGATGACGGAGATATCCTGCGTCCACAACCGGGCCGAGGCTGCGGGCAACATCATGAGCCCGACCGCAAGCAATGTGCCGAGAGCGTGGAAGCCGCCGACGAGGTTGAGCACGACCAGCCCGAGAAAGATGAAGTGCACCGGGGTGCCTGCCGAAGACACGGAGCGCAGGAAGGATGGGTCCATGCATTCCAGCACGAGCGGCCGGTAGATGGCAGCCATCGCGACAAGCGTGAGGCTGGCGATGGAGGCAAGCAAGATCAAAGTCGCGTCGTCCAGCGCGAGCACCGTCCCGAACAGGACGTGCAACAGGTCTACATTCGACCCGCGGAGCGAGACCAGCATGACGCCGACGGCCAAAGACAAGAGGTAGAATGCCGCGAGCGAGGCGTCTTCCTTCAGGGCCGTGAAGCGGGCGACCAGGCCGGCCAGAACGGCCACCGTCACCCCTGCGATCAGCCCGCCCAGTGTCATCGCCGGCAAGGAGAGCCCTGCCACCAGATAGCCGACAGCGGCACCCGGAAGGATAGCGTGGGCCATGGCATCCCCGGTGAGGCTCATGCGCCGCAGCATCAGGAATACGCCGACAGGCGCCGCGCCCATTGCCAGCGCGAACGAGCCGACGAGCGCCCTCTTCATAAAATCGAATTCGGCAAATGGCGCGATCAGAAGGTCGTAGGGGCTCATGCCGCGTCCCGGGAGCAGATCGCCGCCTCAGGATCGAAGGCCTCGATCATGTGCCGCGCCTTGAAGAGGTTCTCCGCTGTCAGCACCTCGTGGGCCGGCCCCCACGCCACGGGGGAGCGTGCCAGAAGGAGAGCGTCCGTGAAGTGGGCGCGCACCAGATCCATATCGTGCAGCACCGCGATCACGGTGCGCTGCTCGCCGTGCCAGCGCCGGATGATGTCGAGCAGGTCCGACACGGTGCGGGTGTCCAGCGCGTTGAAGGGCTCGTCGAGCAGGATGACGGGCGCGTTCTGGAGCAGAAGGCGCGCGAACAGAGCGCGCTGGGTCTGCCCGCCGGACAGGGTGCCGATCGGCCGGTTCTCGAAGCCGGTCAGTCCCACCGCACCCAGGGCGTCCCCGATGCGCTGACTGTCTCCGCGACCCATCCCGCCGAACAGGCCGTGACGCTTCCACAAGCCCATCGCGACCAGATCGTAGACGGCCATAGGAAAGCTGCGGTCGATCTCGGCGGCCTGGGGGAGATAGGCGATGTCGCGACGCGTCAGATTTCCGAGCCCGATGCTGCCGGAGAGCGGCTTCAGCATGCCGACAATGCCCTTCAGCAGGGTCGACTTGCCTGCGCCGTTGGGACCGACGACAGCGGTCAGGCTGCCGCTTCCGATGGCGCCGGACAGGTGATGCACAGCGGGATGACGGGCATAGCCAAGGGTCACATCATCCAGGAGGATGCCGGACGTCGCACTCATGACAATGCCCACCAGACGCCGGCCCACAGCACAGCCACGATGACGACCACGCCGGACAGGCGCTGGCCGAAGGACAGCCGCAGCAGCGACAATCGCGGTTCGAGGGCGCGCCGGGGCTTAGCCTGATGCCTGTGTATGTGGTGGGAAGCGTGCGCCATTGGTGGATGTTATAATATATCAGGTGCGCGCGGCAAGCTGTTGCCCATTGCGCCTGCTTCTTGGCATTTAGTAGGGGGTCGCGCACACTCGCAGCCGAGCGGCACCGGCAGAATGTGCCGCCTTCAGGAGGAAGACCGATATGCGATTCATTGCAGCTCTGGCGCTCGCCTGCGTCGGCACATTCGCCGCCGCAGCCAGCCCGGCCACGGCACAGACATTTCCCACCCGACCGCTGACCCTCGTGATCCCCTTCGCAGCCGGCGGCTCCACCGATCTCGTCGGTCGTCTCGTGGCGCAGCGCATGAGCGAGGAACTTGGCCAGCAGGTGGTGGTGGACAATCGCGGCGGCGCCGGTGGCAATCTGGGCTCGGCAGCCGTCGCGAAGTCCGCGGCCGACGGCTATACCATCCTGATGGGAACGGTGGCGACGCACGCCCTGAACCCCCTCATCTACACCAAGATTCCGTATGATCCGGTAAAGGATTTCGCGCCAGTCTCCCTCCTGGCAACGGTCCCGAATGTGCTGGCGGTGCATCCATCCGTGCCCGCGAACAATGTGGCCGAGCTGGTAGCGCTGGCGAAGAAGGATCCCGGCAAATTCAGCTACGCCTCCTCGGGCAACGGCACCCCGCTTCACCTCTCCGGCGAATTGTTCAAGACGCTGGCGGGCGTCGACATCGTGCACGTTCCCTACAAGGGATCGGGCCCGGCGCTCATCGACGTGCTGGCCGGGCAGGTGCCGATCATCTTCGACAATCTTCCCTCCTCCACCGAGCACATCAAGACCGGTCGCCTGAAGGGACTGGGCGTGACGACAACGGGCCGTGCACCAGTGTTTCCTGACATGCCAGCCATCGGCGAAACGCTGAAGGGTTATGAAACCTATACCTGGAATGCGTTGTTCGCCCCCGCCGGCACGCCGCCGGAGGTAATCGCCCGTCTCAACGAGGCGGCGAACAAGGCAGTGAGCGACGAGAAGACCAAGGCGAAGCTGGCCGAGTTCAGCGCCACCGTGGTGGCCTCCACGCCCGACGAACTGGCGAAACACGTGCAGTCCGAGATCGCCAAGTGGACGCCGATCGTGAAGCAGTCCGGCGCACGCATCGACTAATACGAACGGTTGACGGGCCGTCGAATCTCACGCACTTTCCCGCTCGCACAAACCGAGGGGGGTCCCGACAAGGGGCTGAGATACCGACGGCCGTTTCCCGGCAGCGCGGTGACCCTTTGAACCTGATCCGGGTCATGCCGGCGAAGGGACGGGTCAACGCCACCTCCATGTTCACACGGGTGGCGTCTGCGCTGCTCCTCGCTTCCCGGATCTCCGAACGCGAGGAGATCCACGTTGAACAAGCCCCTTATGCCGGCCGACTTCTCGGCCACCGAAATCACCACGGGCTCCCTGCCCGCCTCCCGCAAGGTCTACATCGCCAGCGATCATGCGCCGGATGTGCGCGTGCCCGTGCGCGAGATCACGCTGACCGATCCGGCCGAACCGGCGGTGCGTGTCTATGACACCTCGGGGCCCTACACCGATCCGGCCGTGCAGATCGACCTCGAGAAGGGCCTGTCCCGCACCCGCGTGGAATGGGTGCGCGAGCGCGGCGGCGTCGAGTTCTATGAAGGGCGCCTCATCAAGCCGGAAGACAACGGCAATGCCGGCGAGAAGCAGCTTGCGCGCGCCTTTCCGCTGCAGCACCAGCCGCTGGGCGGCGTGGGCACCGCGCCCATCACCCAATACGAGTTTGCCCGCGCCGGCATCATCACCAAGGAGATGATCTACGTCGCCGAGCGCGAGAACCTGGGCCGCAAGGCGGTGCTGGAACGTGCCGAGGAGGCCCTGCGCGATGGCGAGAGCTTCGGCGCCTCCCTGCCCGCCCACATCACCCCGGAATTCGTGCGCGAGGAGATCGCACGGGGCCGCGCCATCATCCCTTCGAACATCAACCACCCGGAACTCGAGCCGATGATCATCGGTCGAAACTTCCTGGTGAAGATCAACGCCAATATCGGCAATTCGGCCGTGTCGTCCTCGGTGGCCGAGGAAGTCGAGAAGCTGGTCTGGGCGATCCGCTGGGGCGCCGACACGGTGATGGACCTTTCCACCGGCCGCAACATCCACAACACGCGCGACTGGATCATCCGCAATTCACCGGTCCCGATCGGCACGGTTCCGATCTATCAGGCGCTGGAGAAGGTCGGCGGCGATCCCGTGAAGCTGGATTGGGAGGTCTATAAGGACACCCTCATCGAGCAGGCCGAACAGGGCGTCGACTACTTCACCATCCACGCCGGCGTGCGCCTGCCCTATGTGCCGCTGACGGCGAACCGCATGACGGGCATCGTCTCGCGCGGCGGCTCCATCATGGCCAAGTGGTGCCTCGCCCATCACCGCGAGAGCTTCCTGTACGAGCGCTTCGACGAGATCTGCGATCTCATGCGCCGCTACGACGTGTCGTTCTCGCTGGGCGACGGCCTGCGCCCCGGCTCCATCTACGACGCCAATGACCGCGCCCAGTTCGCGGAGCTGGAGACGCTCGGCGAGCTGACGCAGGTGGCTTGGCAGAAGGGCTGCCAGGTCATGATCGAGGGCCCCGGCCATGTGCCGCTGCACAAGATCAAGATCAACATGGACAAGCAGCTGAAGGAGTGCGGCGAGGCCCCGTTCTACACGCTCGGACCGCTCACCACCGACATCGCACCGGGCTATGACCACATCACCTCGGGCATCGGCGCGGCCATGATCGGCTGGTTCGGCTGCGCCATGCTCTGCTACGTCACGCCAAAGGAGCATCTCGGCCTGCCCAACAAGGCCGACGTGAAGACCGGCGTCATCACCTACAAGATCGCCGCCCACGCCGCCGATCTCGCCAAGGGCCATCCCGCCGCGCAGCTGCGCGACGACGCACTGTCAAAGGCGCGGTTCGATTTCCGCTGGGAAGACCAGTTCAATATCGGCCTCGACCCGGACACGGCGCGCGAGTTCCACGACGAGACGCTGCCGAAGGACGCCCACAAGGTCGCGCATTTTTGCTCCATGTGCGGCCCGAAGTTCTGCTCGATGAAGATCACGCAGGACGTGCGCGACTACGCCGCCACGCTGAACGAGCAGCAGCAGGGCATGGACGCCATGAGCGAGCGCTTCCTGTCCATGGGCGGGCAGGTCTATGTCGCGGAAGAGGCGGTGAAGGAGAGCAACACCGCTTTGGGCTGATCGGGGATCACCCGAGAAGCCCCCGCGTGTGGGTCCCGGACAGGTGCTGCGCACCTTCCGGGACGCATACGCTCCGCGCTGACGGATCGCCCGCTCCCCGGCTAAGCTGGACCGACGACCCACGCATTCGAGGAACATATGGACATCCATCGCAGCGGCTCCCGCCCCTCGACCACCGGCCCGGAGGACTACTTCACAGGCCGTGTGACCATCGAATCCATCTTCGAAGCACCCGAGCCAGCCCGTGTGCGGTCAGCCACGGTCACCTTCGAGCCCGGAGCGCGCACGACATGGCACACCCACCCGCTCGGCCAGACGATCCTCGTTACGGCAGGTGTGGGCTGGGCACAGCGTGACGGCGGTCCCATCCAAGAGATCCGACCGGGAGACGTCGTCTGGTTCCCGCCGGGTGAGAAGCACTGGCATGGCGCGACCGCCACATCGGGCATGACGCACATCGCGATCCAGGAAGCGCTGGATGGCGGTGCCGTGGAATGGCTTGAGCCGGTGACGGACGAGCAATACGGCGGTCCGTCCTCGGCCTGACGCAAAAGGGGCCGCGTCAGACGCGGCCCCTTGATCTATGTCCCTGGTGTCGGGTGTTACATCTTGGCGTTGAGCGCCTTCACGTGCTCCTGATGCTGCTTCAGCACCGGCAGCTTCTCGGCTGCGAAGGCCTTCAGCTTCGGATCCTGAGCGTCGTCGGCATACTTCGTGAACAGTGCAACGGCCTCGTCATGGGCCTTCACCTGTGCATCCACGTATTCAGCGTCGAACTTGTCGGCCGAAGCCTCCTGCAGGTCCTTCACCATGGCCATGTGCGCGGCGTCCATCGCCTTGGGAGCGTCTGGCGCAACCGCCATCATGTCCTTGGCGGCCTTGGTGTGGTCCGTGATCATCTGCTGCGCAAAGGTCTTCACCTCGGCGTTCTTGGCCTTCTGCAACGCCACCTTGCTGGACTCGATCTCGAACATGTTCGAGCTGGCCGCCTTGGTGACGAAGACATTGTCCGGACCCTGAGCGGCCATCCGGCCCTGGGTGGCGCCCATCTGGCCCTGTGCCTGCGGAGCCAGCTTATCCTGGGTCTGCGCGTGGGCAGCAGTGCCGAGAGTGAGCGCGGCGAGGCTTGCGGCGATGATGTACTTTTTCATTGGGGTGTCCTCCCATTTTGTGCGGGAAGAACACGCGAGGGTGGTGGGGTGTTCCCTAGGACGCAACGCCGACAGGTTGCTCTTCCCACAACTCAGCGCCCTCATTCCCCACCTTGTTCACCACTGTGGAGACCGGCCACATCGCCAGCAGTTCGTCCGGTAACGCACGCAGCAAATCCGTCGCATCTTCACCCCCAAGCCAGCGCTCCTGATCCTCATCCGGCACGATTACCGGCATGCGATCATGGAACGGCGCAATGAGGCTGTTGGGGTCGGTGGTCAGCACCGTTGCGGTGCGCACCCATTCTCCGGTCGCGGGATCTTTCCAGTTCTCCCAAAGGCCTGCGAGCGCCATGGGCTGGCCGCTCTTGAGGGCAACGGCGTAGGGCTGCTTTGTCTTGCCCTCCCGCCGCCACTCGTAGAAGCCGTCGACCGGGATCAAGCAGCGCCGCCTCTTGCCCCATGCGCCGCGGAAAGCCGGCTTCGTCGCCACGGTCTCGCAGCGGGCATTGATGAGGCTTGCACCGATCTTCATGTCGTTGGCGAAATGCGGCACCAGTCCCCAGCGGATCAGGTCCAGGCTGTTCTCGCCGCTTTCAGGATCGCGCCGCACCACCATCAGCTTGTCGGTGGGCGCGAGGTTCCAGCGCGGGGGCGCGTTGAACAGCTCGCCGCGCGTGGCCTTGAACAGGCGCCGCATGGCCTCCGGTGGCAGGGTTTGAACGACACGTCCGCACATGAGTTCAAGGTCGGATGCCTCACGCTCCGGCGCAAGCGGCACCGCTGCGGAACCCTGTGGATCACTCCAGCGGGTCGGTTGCCCTGGCCTTTCCGCGTAGCAGCAGGAACAGGCCGGCCACGATGACCACAGCCGCGCCGATTAGCGTCCATCTGTCCGGCACATCGTCGAACAGGAGCCAGCCCCACGCCGACATGAACACCAGCTCGAGATAGATGAAGGGTGCGAGCACCGGCGCCGGTGCCCGGCCATGAGCGAGAATGAGCAGGAAATGCCCGGTCGCGCCGAACAGGCCGGTCGCGATGTGCAACACCCAGATCCATGGGCTTTCGGGCCATTGCCAGATGAACGGCATGATCGGCGCCAGCACCAGCGCGCCGAAGAACCCGGACACCACGATGGACGTTTTCGCGCTGTCATAGGCGGACACGAAGCGTGTCGCGATGTTGTAGAACGCGCCGCACACCGCGTTGGCGAAGGCCAGCAGGAAGGCGACCTCGAACGTGCCGAAACCCGGACGCGTCACCGCCAGCACGCCGCAGAAGCCGAGCGCGATGACGATGAGGTCTCGCCGGCCGACCCATTCGCCGATCATCGGGCCGGCGAAGATGGCCACCAGCAAGGGCGTCGCAAACGCGATGGTCACCGCCTGGTCGAGCTGCAGCGAGGCCAAAGCAGCGAAGTTGAAGATGGTGGTGCCGGCCAGCAGCACCGAGCGCAGCAGTTGCAGGCCCGGCCGCCGCGTCTTCCACACCCCCGGCGATGTCCACGGGTTCAGCAGCACCGAGACGAAGACGACGTGGAAGAGGTAGCGCAGCCACGCTACCTGCAACGGGCTCTCATTGCCCATGGTCAGGTATTTCGCCGTGCTGTCCAGAAGTGAGAACAGCAGCAGCGCGCCGATCATCAGCAGGATGGCAGTGACGCGCAGCCGGCGCGCCGATGCGACGTCGTCCGGCAATTGGCCGAGGAGAGAAGACACGATGGGTCCAGACGGAAGGGGTTTCCGGTCAGGGATGGACCCAGGCGCCTGCTTTGTCGAGCGCCGCGTCCGCATATCTGAGCGCCGCCGAAACCTCGGCTGCCTGGGCCGCATAGATCTGGCTCGTGCGGAAGCCCTCGTGCCGGCCGTCGGGCGCATGGATCGGCAATTCCGCTGTGACACGCCCGGGGCGCCGGGAGATGACCGCCACCCGGTTGGACAGGTACACAGCCTCGAATACCGAATGCGTAATGAACACGATGGTGCAGCCGAGACGGGCCCGGAGGGCCAGCAATTCGTCGTTCAGCCGAAAGCGCGTGATCTCGTCCAGAGCGGCGAACGGCTCGTCCATCAGGAGAAGCCGGGGCTCGGTCACCAGTGCGCGCGCGATGGAGACACGCATCTTCATGCCGCCCGAAAGCTCGGCCGGCTTTGCATCGGCAAAACCTTCGAGCCCGACAAGGCTGAGTGCGTTCGCCACGCGGTCGCCGGCCGCCGCGCGCGAAATGCCTTGCAACCTCAGCGGCAGCCACACATTGGCAGCGGCGCTGGCCCAGGGCATCAAAGTGGGTTCCTGGAAGACATAGCCGATCTGCGGGCAGCCGCCGGGCCAGTCGAGCCTTCCGGAGGTCGGCGCCTCGAGCCCGGCCAGAAGACGAAGGGCGGTGGACTTGCCGCATCCTGATGGACCGATGAGCGTGAGAAGTTCGCCCTCGGTCACCTCAAGGTCGAAGCCGGCAAGCGCCTCCAGACCGTTCGGGAACGTCTTCGATATGTCTGTGAGGCGGGCGAGCGGCATGTCGCGTGCACGCTGGCGGCTGCGCAGGGCCGGGTCAAGGCCGCATCGCACTTGCGGGGAACCGTGCCTGATCCTAGCCTGCGCGCATCATGACGCTTCTCATCACAGGGTTCGGCCCCTTCGAAGGCGGCAGCAATGCCTCCGAGGCGCTGGTGCGCGCCATAGCAGACGACGAGCCGCGCGGCGCGGGAGTCGAAACCCTGGTCCTGCCTGTCGACACCGAGCTCGCGCCCGCTTTGCTTGATGAGGCGCTGGAACGCCTGGAACCCTCGCGCCTGCTGATGACCGGACAGGCCGCGGGGCGCGGCCGCATCAGTCTCGAGCAGGTGGCACGCAACCGGCGAATGTTCCGCGTGCCCGACTGCGCGGGGCGCCTGATTCAGGGCGAGCCGGTGGTCGATGGCGGGCCCGACGCGTACCGCTCCTGCTGGCCGGATCTTCCGGGCCTCGCAGACGCGCTGAATCGTGCCGGCATTCCGGCCGCACTTTCGGAAGACTGCGGCGGGCACCTCTGCAACCAGTTGCTCTATCATGTGCTGCACACCTCGCGGCGGCTCGATCGGACGCTGTCGGCGGTGTTTCTCCATCTGCCGCTCCTGCCGGAGCAGGTCCGCGCGGGCGAGCCCGCCGCGCTTCGCCATCCTGATTGCCCCTCGATGCCGCTCGCCATGACGGTGCGTGCCGTGCACCTGATCGCGGGCATCCGCAACGCCCAGGAGGCCGCCGCATGACCCTGCCCCGCCCGCTTTGGCAGGATATGACATGGGAGGACTTTCGTGCCCCCGATATTGCCTCCTGGATCGCAGTGATCCCCATCGCCGCCATAGAGCAGCACGGCCCGCATCTGCCGCTCTCTACCGATCTGACGATCATGGAAGGCTATCTCGCGCGCGTGTTGGCCGCGCTGCCGAACGATCTTCCGGCAAGCGTGCTGCCGATCCAGCCCGTGGGCCTTTCGCCCGAACATCTGCGCTTCCCGGGCACGTTGAGTCTCACGCCGGAAAGCGCGCTGAAAGTGTGGACCGAACTGGGGGACAGCATTGCCCGGGCCGGGCTGCGCAAGCTGGTCTTCGTGAGCTCGCACGGGGGCAACAACGCATTGCTTGATGTGGTGGCGCGCGAGTTGCGGCTGCGCCACAATCTGCTGGCAGTGACGACAGCCTTCGCCCGCTTCGGCTATCCCGAAGGGCTGTTCACCCCCGACGAGATCAGCCACGGGATCCATGGCGGCGACATCGAGACCTCGCTGATGCTGGCGTTCCGCCCCGACCTCGTTGGGATGGAGCGGGCGGCGGACTTTGCCTCGGAGGGCACGCGCATGGAGGCCGATTTCCGTCACCTCCGCATCGCCCGTCCCGCCGGCTTCGGCTGGCTGGCTGGCGACCTCAACGGCGCTGGCGCGCTCGGTAATGCCAGGGCGGCACGAGCCGACAAAGGGCACGTGGCAGCCGACCACGGCGCACGTGCCTTCGTGGAATTGCTGCGCGATGTGCAGAACTTCGAACTGCCGGTGCCTGAAACCCAGCGATGATCGGCTACCGGAAGCGGCTGCAGGTTCTCGCCATCGCGCTGTCGGCGCTCGCTGGATATGTCGACGCGATCGGCTTCCTGGAACTCGGCGGCTTCTTCGTCTCCTTCATGAGCGGAAACTCCACCCGCATGGCTGTGGGCCTCGCCGACCATGCCGCCGATGCGTGGCTCGCCGCTGCCTTGATCGCCACGTTCGTCACGGGCGTGGTGCTTGGATCCGTGGTGTCGCACACCTCGGGGCGTTACCGCCGGGCTGCAGTGCTCTTGGTGGTCGCCCTCCTTCTGAGCTGCGGCGTCATGCTCGATGAAATCGCACCGGCGCCTTGGGCGATGGGAGCCGTGGTCCTTGCCATGGGCGCCGAGAACGCCGTGTTCCAGCGGGACGGCGAGGTCTCCATCGGAGTCACGTACATGACCGGCACCCTGGTCAAGTTCGGCCAGCGCCTCGCCGGCTCCTTCTTCGGCGGCGCACCATTCGCGTGGCTGCCCTACCTGCTGCTGTGGGCAGGCCTCAGCGCAGGCGCCGCGGCTGGTGCGCTGATCTATCCGCACTTTGGTCTGCAGGCCCTCTGGGCCGCCGCCGCCGCAGCGGCTCTCATGGCAGGGCTTACCCTGCTCCTGAAGCTTGAAGAGTGATGACGGTAGGCGCCGTTACTCTCGCCGATGCGTCGAGACTTGACAGCCTCCTGCGACGGAAGAGATCGTGGCCGCCGAGCGGCGGAGTGCAGCACGATCGGACGACGATGTCCCCCGGCCTGCGACCTGCCTTCAGTGCAACTTTGAAGCTCCTGTTGGTTCGGCAGTTTGCCCGGCCCGCGGCGGGCACGGAGGGGTAGACCGAGAGATAGCGGACGGCCGCTTTGGCGGGCGAGGTACAGCGCGAGTCGGAGCAGAACGTCCGACCCATCACGCGCCGCGGCTTGCCATCCGTCCCGGGCTGCATCCGGATCTCTGCCCGCTCGCTCGACCTGTTGAACGCCGAAAAGCCCGCCTTTGTGGGGCGGGCTTTTTGGTTTTGAT
>NZ_JAXAFJ010000010.1:0-105571 GCF_033898525.1 Terrihabitans rhizophilus
ATCAAAACCAAAAAGCCCGCCCCACAAAGGCGGGCTTTTCGGCGTCTGAATACCGCCGGGCGGGCCGGGTGTGGAAGCTGCCCGGATTACAAGGCTATGTGTCCCGCTGCGCGTCTCGGACACGCTCGACCTCCTCGGGCTCCTCGTCGTCCAGGCGCGTCAGCTCGGACCGGGCCTTCCCGTCGACCCGCAGCAATTCGTCCAGCTTCGCGTGAAGCGCCTGAGTATCGCGGTGCTCGGAGCGCTGGATGAACAAGGTCATCAGCCAGGTGAACAATGTCGCGGCTCCGTGCCAGTCCAAGGTGTCCGGCTGGAACACCGCCCACATCGCCGTGAAAACGATCACGATGAGGAACGCCGAAGGGCGCGCCATCAAGGTGCCGAGCGAAGTCAACCAGGAGTGGACATGTGGCATGGGGCGGCAACGTGCCTCCCCGCAGAAGGTTCCTCGATGGCGGGCCGCTAAGGGACCAGTTCGTGCCTTCGCCCGATCAAGGCCGCGGATCTTTGTTCGTCGCGGGAGAGGAACCACCCTCCCCGCCCTCGACGTTGTCACAGCAGCTACAGGAGACCGGAATGGCAGCCCCCAAGACATTGTCCAAGTTCTCGATCACGTCCAAGGGTGAGGAGTTCCTGCTCCGCATCGAGAGCGAAGGCGGCGAGGCCCTCGAATTGACCGCGTCCTACGACCAGCTCGACGTGCTGGCTGACCAGATCGACGAATTGCTCGACGCCGATGAGGACGTCCTCGAAGTGGAGGCGGACGAGGAGGCCAAGTAGCGCCTCGGATGGCAACGTTCTTCACCTCGGACACGCATTTCGGGGATCCGCGTGTCCTGCGGATCGACAAGCGGCCCTTCAAGCCCCTGCCGGTTCACGACGAGACGCTGATCGCCCGCTGGAACGAGACCGTGGCGGCCGAGGATATCGTCTGGCACCTCGGCGATTTCGCCCTTGGTCCGCCGCAAGCGCGCGTGCACGAGATCCTTGCCTCGCTCAAGGGCACGAAGCATCTGATCATCGGCAACAATGACGGTCCGTCCACGCTCGCTGCGCCCGGCTGGGCCAGCGTCCAGCATTACGCGGAGATTCGGATCGACGGAGTCGAACTCGTGCTTTGCCACTACCCCTTCCGCACGTGGAATCATATGGGGCGCGGCGTGATCGACCTGCATGGCCACAGCCACGGCAAGCTGAAGCCCCTGCCCCGTCAATATGATGTGGGCGTCGATGTGTTCGACTTCCGGCCCGTCACCTTGGAGGCCGTGCTTTCCTCTCGCACCCGGCGCCAGAGCGGAGACGCATGAGGCAGCCCCTGCTTGCGTACCATTGCCCGCTTGCCGTCCCGTTCCGTACCGAACCCCGGCCGATCGCCTGCGTTGATTTGAAAACGGGGCGTCGGTGATCGATGGCCCGGTTCAAACGGAGGTTCCATGTCGAAGCACATCAAGACCACCACCCCGAGCGACAGCGACTTGGCCGCCAATCCGCTGATCGGCGGCTCGAAGGGCGTGACCATGGCCGGCATCAGTCCCGACGAGCTCGCCAGCTTCGAGGGCGAGAACACGATCGAGGGCGATGTTGCAAACGACGTCAACGCACAGGGTGGGGTCGACAAGGCGATTGCCCTCAATGGTGCGCCCCGCCGCTGAGGAGAAGAGGAGAACGCCATGCAGGGCAACAAGACACACGAGCAGCTGACCCGCATGCTCGAACGCAAGCCCGACATGCCGGATGCCCGCCGCGTCGAGGCGGAGTCTGGCGAAGACACCGGAGCGGGCCTGCCGCGCGAGACGCATCCTGAAGCGCGGCAGAGCGAATTCGCCGTCAGCGTGCAGGGAGCGGCTCAGGAAAGCGACCACAACAAGCACAACAATGGCGGGCAGGCCGGGCACAAGCCGCAGAAGCACAGCGCCGCCGAAGAGAAACACTGATCAGCCGAAGGATCGACCATCATGGCCAATGCCAGCAAGAAGCATATGGGCGTCGGCGCGCAGGGTAAGCGCGACGGCTCCGGTGCGATGACCGAGATCGACAAGGATCTGGTGCCGGAGAACATGATCCTCTCCAACCGAGACAAGTCGGCACACACCGACGAGCGTGGGCTGGACAGCAAATGGGTCCAGACGGAGCAGTTTCAGGACCACCCCGAAGACCGGCTCGAAGACTGATCGGCGTTCGCCCGTCCGCTGCGATGCTTCGGAGCCGCGGCGGCGGGCATGCCGCTCTCGGATGGGGCAAACGACTTGATGCGCGTGTTGCCGGCGCCAGTTTATAGCTCATCCTGCTTGGACTATCGTGAGGCCGCTGCGCTAAGCTGGGCTCAGGTGCTGGAGAAATGATGGCGGCGTCCGGTCTTTCACGGGTGGCACGTCCGGCGGTGTTCAGCGCCGGGCTGGTGTTCCTTGCCGGCGCGATCACGCTGCCGCTGATGGAGCTTGGCACGCTTTCTCTGGGCATGGCGCTGCACATCCTGGCGATGAATGTGGTCGCGCCGATCGCGGCCATTCCCTTGATCGGCCGGATCGGTTCGGGGGTCATTCGGCCCGGCATCCTGGCCTTTGCGGCGACGGCCCAGATGGCGCTGCTATGGGCGTGGCACGCACCCGTCGTGCAACTGGCCGCCTCTGGCTCTCCAACTGCGCACTTCACCCTCGCGGCTCTGCTGTTCCTGGCTGCCCTGACGTTCTGGACCGTGTTGCTCGCGCTTCATGCGCGGCAGCGCTGGCGCTCGGTCGTGGCTCTGCTCCTGACCGGCAAGATTGCCTGCCTGCTCGGCGGCCTTCTGATCTTCGCGCCGCGCGATCTCTATGGCATTCCGGGCCTCGACCTCGTCTTCTGCAGCACCGGTCCTTCCTCTCTCGAGGACCAGCATCTGGCGGGGCTTCTGATGATCACGGCCTGCCCTCTCAGCTACGTCGTGGCGGGCGTCGTCGTCGCGGCGCAGATGCTCTTTGATCTCGAAGAGCGGGGTCCAGCGACCGCGTCTGCGCGCCTTGCTGCAAGCTAGGCTTTTCATCCAGTGGCTGCGGAGGCATTGGCGGCGGGCACTGGGCCTGACCGCGATGCTGGGACTTTCGGCGCTCGCGGGCGCCGTGCTGTTCGCGTGGTCCGGCGTCTACAATGTTGCCGCCAGCCGCGGGCACTGGTGGGTCACAGATGTGGTGCTGCGCTTCGCCATGGAGAGCTCCGTGCGCACCCACGCTCCCGACGTGGAGCCTCCCGAACTGAACGATCCGGATCTCGTCCTGCTGGGTGCCGGGCATTACTACTCCGGCTGCGCCTACTGCCATGGCGCCCCGGGAGACCCGATCGATCCGGTGGCCTCACAGATGCTGCCGAGCCCGCCGGATCTTTCCGAACGATCCGCACAGTGGACCGACACGCAATTGTTCTGGCTCGTGAAGCACGGCCTGAAATATGCGGGCATGCCTGCCTGGCCGGCGCAGGACCGGGATGACGAGGTCTGGGCGCTGGTGGCGTTTCTCCGCACCCTGCCAGACCTGGATGAGGCGGGTTACCGGCGGCTGGTGCATGGCCCCGAACGAACCGAAGCACCTCCCGGAGCAGCAGTGCTCGCGGCCGGCTCGCCTGACGACGTGCAATCCTGCGTTCGCTGCCATGGTGACGCCGATGCGCCGCGCAGCGCGCTCGTTCCTCGCATCCAGGGCCAGCCGGTGGAGGTTCTCAGCCGCGCGCTGCGTGATTATGCCTCCGGGCGCCGCCACAGCGGCGTCATGCAACAGATGGCCGCGGATCTGAAGTCGCCCGAGATCGACGCCCTCGCCGCCTATTACGCCAGCCTTCCCCGTATCGCGGCCGACCACGCCCCCGATGCCGAGGCGAACTTCGAGGCCGGGCGTGCGCTCGCGGAACAGGGGCTGCGGTCGGCGGATCTGCCCTCCTGCCTGTCCTGCCACGGCAATGACGGGCTGCCCATCTTCCCCCGGCTTCTCGGCCAGAACGCCCGCTACATGGAAGAGCAGTTGCGGGCGTGGAAGCGCGGCGGCAAGGGAACCTCGGACGCCGACCGCCTGATGGGGAACATCGCCCAGCGGCTGAGCGACGAGCAGATTCGCGATGTCTCGGCCTGGCTTGCGGCGCAGCCGGTGGACGGCGTGCGATGAGAGCGCGGTGGCGAGGGCCGTTCCTCCTCCTGCCGCTCCTCCTCGCCGGCTGTTCCACGATTCAGTCGGCGCTTCATCCGGTCGGGCCCGAAGCAAGCCGGATCCTCGATCTTACCTGGGTGCTCTTTGCGCTGGCCGCTTTCGTCACAATCATCGTGCTGTCGGCACTGGCGCTGGCCCTCTTTGGACCCGATCGGGCACGCCGGCGCATTGCCGATGGACGGACCATCGTCGCGCTCGGCATCGTCTTCCCCGTCGTCACTTTGACGGCGCTGCTGGGCTATGGCCTGTGGGTAATGCGCGAGAACACCTCACCTTCACCGGCCCAACCCGGGCTTCAGGTGGAGGTGATCGGCGAGCAATGGTGGTGGCGCGTCCACTACCGGCTGCCGGACGGCACCATAGTCGCCAGCGCCAACGAGGTGCGCATCCCCACCGGACGCGAGGTGGAGTTCGCGCTGCGCTCGGCGGATGTCATCCATAGCTTCTGGGTGCCCAGCCTTGCCGGAAAGCTCGACATGATCCCCGGCCGCACAAACCATCTGCGCTTCAGCGCCGACCGGCCGGGCGTGTATCGCGGCCAGTGCGCGGAATATTGCGGCGGCGCGCACGCCCTGATGGCCTTCGAGGTCGTGGCCATGGCTCCGGAGGATTTCGACGCGTGGCTGGCAGCCTTGCCGGCCACGCTGCCGCCGCCTGCGGAACCGGAGGCGACGCGCGGCGGCGAGCTCTTCGTGGCAGCAGGCTGCGGCGGATGCCATGCGGTGCGCGGGACGGCGGCTGACGGTACGACCGGGCCCGACCTGAGCCGCGTGGGCGAGCGTCGCACCATTGCGGCCGCCACGCTGCCGAACACGCCGGACAACCTTGCCCGCTTCATCGCCGAGCCGTCGCACATCAAGCCGGGAGTGCTGATGCCGCCCTTTACGGTGCTGTCGGCGGACGAGCGGCGGGCGATCTCACTCTATCTCGCGGGCCTCCGATGACCGCCGCTGCGTCCGAACTCGACCGCGACCTGCCGAACCCGCTGCCCCGGCCTGAGGGCGAGCTCGAACAGCTGCAGGCCATCTGGGCCAGTCCCAAGGGCTGGCGCATCTTCAGCGACGTCAACAACACCGTCATCGGCCTGTTCTACATCGGCACGGCCTTCCTGTTCTTCCTGATGGCGGGCGTGCTCGGCCTGCTGATCCGGCTTCAGCTGGCGGTTCCCAGCAACACCTTCCTCGACCAGAACACCTACAATCAGGTCTTCACCATGCACGGCACGGTGATGATGTTCCTGTTCGCGGTGCCGGTCGTGGAAGCCCTCGGGGTGCTGCTGCTGCCGCAGATGCTGGCAGCGCGCGACCTGCCCTTCCCTCGCCTCAGCGCCTATGCATTCTGGGCCTATTTCGTGGGCGGAATGGTGTTCTTCACCACACTGTTCTTCGATCTGGCGCCGCAGGGCGGCTGGTTCATGTACCCGCCTCTGACGAACGAGCGCTATTCGCCCGGCATCGCCGCCGATTTCTGGCTGCTCGGCATCGGCTTCATCGAGATCTCGGCCATCGCAGGAGCTATCGAGATCGTCGTGGGCGTGCTGCGCACGCGTGCGCCCGGCATGTCCCTGACGCGGATGCCGATCTTCGCCTGGACCATGCTGATCTTCGCGGGGATGATCATCTTCGCCTTTCCGGCGGTGATCCTCGCCACCATGATGCTGGAGCTTGAGCGCGCCTTCGGCTGGCCGTTCTTCAATCCCGATCTCGGTGGCGACGCGCTGCTCTGGCAGCACCTCTTCTGGTTCTTCGGCCACCCCGAGGTCTACATCATCTTCCTGCCGGCGGCGGGCATGATCTCGATGATCGTTCCCGCCATGGCGGGCGTGCCGCTGGTCGGCTACCGGCTCATCGTGGTCGCGCTCATCGCCACGGGCTTCTTCAGCTTCGGGCTGTGGGTGCACCATATGTTCACCACCGGCATCCCGGTGCGCTCGCTGGGCTTCTTCTCGGCGGCCAGCATGGCGGTTTCGGTGCCGAGCGGCATCCAGGTCTTCGCCTGGATCGCCACCATCGCAGCCGGGCGCATGAAGATGACGGCGGCCAGCCTCTTCGTCTTCGGTTTCCTCGTCATCTTCACCCTCGGCGGACTCACCGGCGTGATGGTGGCCATGGTGCCGTTCGACTGGCAGGTCCACGACACCTATTTCGTGGTGGCCCACTTCCACTATGTGCTGGTGGGTGGCATGGTCTTCCCCATGTTCGCTGCGTTCTATTACTGGATGCCGGCCATCAGCGAGCGCCCGCTCTCGGAGCGGCTCGGCAAATGGGCCTTCTGGCTCATCTTCCTCGGCTTCAACACCACCTTCTTCCCCATGCATCTCACCGGCCTGATCGGCATGCCGCGCCGCGTCTACACCTATCCGGAGGGGCTGGGCTGGGAGTTGCCGAACATGATCTCGACTCTCGGCGCATTCGGCATCGCCGCCGGCGTCGGCCTCGTCGTGGTCGATCTCATCCGCAATTTCCGTCCGGCCTCCAGCGGCGGGCCGGGCAATGTGTGGAACGCCGGCACGCTGGAATGGCTTCCGAACGACACCTACGCGACCCGCAGCGTGCCGCGCGTCGTCAGCCGCGAACCGCTGTGGGATCAGCCGGGCCTGTCCGAGGATGTCGAGGCCGGCCGTTACTACCTGCCGGGATCGGCGACCGGGATGCGCGAGACCATCGTCACCTCTCCGATAGACGGCGAGCCGCAATACCTGATGCGCCTGCCCGGCCCCGGCTGGTCTCCCGTGTTCGCGGCGGTATTCACGGCGGCGTTCTTCCTGCTGCTGACCGTCAAGCTCGTCACCATCGCCATGATCTGCGGGGTGCTGGCCATCGTCTCGGTGCTGGTCTGGATGTGGGGCAGCGATCCCGCCCCCACCGAGCCTGCCGATATCGGCGGCGGCGTGGTGCTGCCGACCTATGCCACCGGGCCGCTGTCGCACTCATGGTGGGCCATGATCGTGCTGATGCTGGTGGCCGGTGCGCTCTTCTTCTCCTACCTGTTCGGCTACCTCTATCTCTGGACGGTGAGCCCGCAGAACTGGCCGCGCCTCGACGCGCTGCCGCCGCTCCAGACGGCGCTCACCGCAGCGGCGCTTCTTCTGGTGAGCGGCTCGGCGATCCCCATTTCCGCCGCTCTTCTCAAGGCCCGCCGGTGCTGGCCGTCGCTCGTGGTCGCCACTCTTGGCGTCGCCACCTACGTCGCGGCCATCACCGTGGACGGCTGGAGCCAGTGGGCCAGCGGCTTGCGCCCGGACGGCAGCGGCTATGCCGCCCTCGTCTTCATGTCCTCCGTTCTGCAGGCGGAAATCGCCATTCCCTGCGTGCTGATGGTCGGTTTCCTCCTCGTGCGGCTGGCGGCCGGGCGCTTCGACGCCACACGGCGGGTGATGTTCGACAATCTGGCCTTGCTCTGGGGCTACGGCATCGCGCAGGCCCTGTTCGGCATGCTGCTGACGCACGGCTTTCCCCGGCTGGTGGGCTGATCCGTGACACGCCCTTCGAACCTCGCACCGCTGCGCTGGCTGGGTGGTCCGCTGATCTGGACCGCCCATTTCTTGCTGGTCTACGCGGCGGAATCCCTTGCCTGCACGCGGGGTGGTGGGCCGTTGCTGCACGATGCCATCACGGCGGTTGCCACCTTCGCCGCGCTGCTGGGGCTGGCCGTCCTGTTTCGCATAAACAAGCGCGCGGCTGATGCACCTTCCCGCGAAGACTTCGAGATGGCCGAGTGGATCGGCCTCGGACTTGTCGCGATCTCGGCGCTTGCCGTGGTGTGGAGCGGCTTGGCGGCGCTGCTGATCCCCGCTTGCGTGCTTCCCGCCTAGCGCAGCCTCTGGCGTGCCCGGTCGACGTCTTCCGGCGACAGGCCGAAGCGCGCCAGGAACTCGGCGTCCGCCGCCTGCCCCTCGCGGCGCACAGAGGCGTTGAAATCACGCCGCCAGTCTGCGAACGGCCCGTGCGTCTCCGAGTGGTTCACCGACGTGTTGACCACGTAGCTGCCCTCCACCGGCAGGCGCGCGACCGCGAGACCGTGCTCCCCGGCCACTTGGCGCCAGCGGTAATGCTCGTGCAGCAGGCTGTGAGGATCGCGCCGCGCCGGATCGGGATGCGAGGGGTCCAGCCGCGCGACGGTGCTCGACCCGCAGATCTCGTGGAAGCCCTTGTCGAAGACGCGGGGATGCGGCAGCGGCGCGGCGCGCAGTCCAAGCAGATCGGTCGCGTAGCCCGTTTCCACCAGCGCCCCGACATGCTCCCGCGTGATCTCGGCACGCGCCGCAGCCACCGTCCGGCGATCCACCCAGTCATCGGCGTCCACGAACATGAGCAGCCCGCCGCCCCGCTCCAGAACATGGCGCTGCATGGCGAACTTCTTGCGGCCCGCGTCCAGATTGTCCGCCCGCACCGCCTCGGCGCGCCAGTCAGCAGCAAGGAAGGTCGCGTCATCAAGCGGCAGATCGGGACGGTCATGCCCGGCGATCAGGATCTCGATGTCCGCTTCCGTCTGAGCGCGCAATGAGGTGAGCGTCAGGCCCAGCAGGACCTGTACCGCCTCCCAGTCCTGCGCTGATGCGCGCGCGATAAGCGGAACGCCGAAGAAGAACCTCTCGCCCTTCATGCCCGCACCACGAGCGTTGCCGCATGATCGGCGTAGAGGCGGCAGCACCGTTCATGAAGGCGGCGTAGTTCCGCATCCTTCATCCACTGGTCCAGCACCGCGCGAACCGCCGGAAGATGCCGCTGGATGCTGAGGTCCCGCTCCTCGTTGCGGTCGAACACCGGCCACCATTCGTCGCGCTCCCACGGGATGTTGAGCCCGCCACCCCTGTGGTGCTTCACGCGGTAATCCGCGCGCGAGCGGGTGTTGTAATGGTTCACCTGCGCCAGATCCCACGACACGGTGCCGGGCTCCGACTGCAGGAAATCGCCGCGCGTTTCGTCGTGGTACCAGTCCGGCAGCGCCCGCCCGCCGCCATCGACATAGACGAGCCGCTTCTGGCGCTCGTCGCGGGGAAAGCGCGGCTGATGCGGCATCACCGGGCAGTGGTAGAGATCCACACCACGATAGAGGGTCTTGAACGACAGGTTGACGCCGTGATCGAGCGGCGCGGCGCGGGTGAAGCGGTCCAGCACCGGCGCGGGCTTGAAGTCTTCGTGGCCGGAGCTGCCGAAGATGCGCCAGTTTACGAGGAAGGCCGTGGCCTCCGGAACCGCAGCGACGAGATCGCTCACGCGGCCCTCTCCGATGTGCACGTTCAGGAACTCGTCGGCGTCCAGCACCATCAGCCAGTCCGCCTCGCGGACCACCGGCAGTTCGGCGGCGCGGGCATAAGCGGCGAGCTGGGGCTTCTCGTCGGGCGCGAAGCTGTTGCGCAGGTGAGTGAGCGGAGCGAGTGCGGAGAGGCGGTCCAGCAGATCGGGTGAGCGATCGGTGCAATCATTGGTGCCGACGACGAGATGCGTGAAGCCGATGGCCAGATGATAAGCCGCCCATTCGAGAAGGAACGGCCCCTCGTCTCGCATGGTTGCCACAAGCACGGTGGAGAGGGTCATCGGGAGCCGCTTCGTGATCGGGAGCGGATCTCTCGCCCGCCGATGCAGGATTTAGCCGCCAACCGTGGATCCGGCCAGCAGGATGGTGCCGATACCTCAAGACGAGAAAAGGCGGCCTCGCGGCCGCCCCTCCTGCATCAGCCCTTAAGGGAGAAGCTCACTCCCACCAGGCGATGTCGCGAAGCTCGCCCTGTACGTCGAGCTTCACGGCTTCCTTGGCAGCGCCGGTCTTCATATCGACCGAGTAGAGCGTGCCGCCATGTGCGAGCCATGCATCGTTCTCGCCGCCGGCCTTGGCCACGATGTTGAACGCCACTGGGCCGGTCGGCGTCATGCCGATGGAGCCGACGGTGTTTAGGATGCCGTCATTCGGCGGAGCCTGCGTCACCAGCGCGCCGGTGGCGGCGTCGATGTTGTGCAGCGCGGTCTTCTCCGGCTTCGGGCCGTTCATCGAATTCGTATAGGCGCCGGCCACGACCTTGGGGGTCTTGCCCGCGTTCGCGTCGCCGTCCTTGTACTTCAGCGTGCCGTCGACCGTGGCCTTGCCGTCGTCGACGTTGACGCGGAGATTGGTGCCGTCATCGGCGATGACGCGGAGGCGGTCGGCCACGGGGTTGAAGTCAACGGTGGCGGTCACGCCGGCCTTGAGCATCTCGCTCATCTTGGCCTTCTCGGTGGTCTTGCCGGATTTCGGATCGATGGTGACGATCGCGTTGTCTGCGGTCAGGCCATAGAGCATGCCATCGGCCGGGCGCACATCGAGGCCCCAGATGGGCTTGTCGATCTTGACGGTGGCGGTGGTCTTTCCGGTCGCCGGATCGATCAGGACAAGGCTGTCCATGCCGACGAGGCCAACAAGGGATGCGGCCGATGCGGCCACGGGTGCGGCCAGGGCGCCGGCGGCGACCGAGGCGAGAAGCAGGGCGGACGTGATTTTCATGTCGTTCTCCCGAAAGGGTTCGAAACCGTGTGGTCTCGATGCGGCGGATACACACGGGACCGTGCGACTGGATGCAGCGGGATCACGAAAAACTTGGCTGCATCCATCAGCGGCCTCATGCGTGTATGGTGATGACGGCGGCCTGCGGAGATCCACGTGCTGAACCCCACGAGTTCTGGAGCGACCATCGACCATTCAGCGGCTTTGGCAGGATGCGCCTCGGGCAATGCGGCTGCCCTCCGCCATATTTATGAGGCCGAGGCCCCGGCCATGCTCGGCGTCGCCATGCGCATCGTCCGACGGCGCGACCTGGCGGAAGAGGTGGTGCACGACGCCTTCGTCCAGATCTGGCGCAAGGCCGACCAGTTCGATCCGGCGCTCGGTTCGGGCCGAAGCTGGATGTTCGCCATCGTGCGCAACCGCGCCCTGAACCTCATCCGGGACCGCAGCCGCGAGGAACTGACGGACGACGCGACACTGGAAGGACTGGCGGAGATCGGCGACCACGATGATCTGATCCAGCGCCTTGGCCAAAGCGAGGCGCTGCGCGTCTGCCTCGAGCGGCTGGAACGGCCGCGCCGCGCAAGCCTTGTGCTGGCCTATGCCGGCGGCTTCTCCCACGGCGAGATCGCCGGGCGCCTCGGCGTGCCGCTCGGCACGGTGAAAGCCTGGATTCGCCGCAGCCTTCTTTCGCTTCGGGAGTGCATGGCATGAGCCCCGACCGCGAACTGGACGCACTGGCCGGCGAATACGTGCTTGGGCTGGCCGAGCCCGAGGACGCCGCCGAGATCGAGCGCCGCATGCGCCATGAACCTGAATTGGCGCGGCTGGTCTCCGTGTGGCGGGAGCGTTTCGCACCGCTCGACATGGTTGCGGACCGCATCGAACCGGGCGAAGCGCTGTGGCAGCGCATCACCGCCGAACTGCCCGCCGCCGCGCCGAGTCCGGCTGTCGCCAAAGCGCCGGCCGGAGTTCGTCCGACATCTTCGCTGTGGAGCAGCATAGGCTTCTGGCGCGGATCCGCTTTCGCGACCGGGTTCGCCTCTGTGGCGCTGGTGGCGGCACTCGGCAGCGTCCTGCTCCGGCCGGAGCCCCAGCCCGTCGTGGTGGCCGTGCTGCAGGGCGAGGCCTCTGCCGGACCCGGCGCCATCGTCGAGGCGTTCTCGGACGGCAGCATCCGGCTCCGGCCGCTGGTCGATATCGCGGTGCCGGAAGGCAAGACGCTTCAGGTCTGGACGCTGTGGGACCGAGCCGTGGGGCCTGTTCCGCTCGGGCTGCTGCAGCAGGCGCAGGAATCGTGGCTCGCACGCGAAGGCCAGCCGGTGCCGCGTTCCGAGCAGATCTACGAGATCACCCTGGAGCCCGAGGGCGGTTCTCCGACGGGCCGACCGACGGGGCCGATCCTCTACAAGGGCCTCGCAAGCCGCCCGCTTTAGTATCTCAGGAGGCTGGATCGGCTCCGGCCCCTCATCCCCCGCGTTCCGGGAGGCAAAGCCTGTCCGGGACCCATACGCCGTGTGCTGTCGATGGGGTCGAGCTTCGCCGAGAACACACGGCGTATGGGTTCCGGACAGCGCAAAGGCGCTTCCGGAACGCCCAGACTTCAACCACCGCCACAAGAAAAAGGCCCGGATCGCTCCGGGCCTTTTTCTTCGTCGTTTGTGCTTCGCTCAGGCTTCCGAGACCGGCGGCGGCACGATGTCGTGCGTGCCGGCGCGGCGGGCCTTGATCTTGGCGAAGGTGTCGCTCAGCAGCGGCAGCACCAGCAGCAGGATGCCGAGCGTCGTGATCGTGCCGACCAGCGGGTTGGAATAGAACACCCACATGCTGCCGCGCGCGCCGATCATGGCCTGCCGGAAGGCGTCTTCCGCCTTGTCGCCGAGGACGAGGGCGAGGACCAGCGGGGCCAGCGGGTAGTTCAGCTTCTTGAACACATAGCCGAGGATGCCGAACAGCAGCATCAGCCAGATGTCGAAGGTGGCGTTCTGCACCGCATAGGCACCTACCGCGCAGGACACGAGGATCATCGGCGCGATGGTCGCGAACGGCACCCGCAGCACGGCTGCGAAGAGGGGCACCGTCGCCAGCACGATGATGAGACCCACGATATTGCCCAGATACATGGAGGCGATGAGGCCCCACACGAAATCCTTCTGCTCTACGAAGAGCAGCGGGCCCGGCTGCAGGCCCCACACCATCAGGCCGCCGAGCAGCACCGCCGCCGTGCCGGAGCCGGGAATGCCCAGCGCCAGCATGGGCAGCAGCGCCGAGGTGCCGGCAGCGTGCGCCGCCGTCTCGGGCGCAAGCACGCCGTCGATGCGGCCCTGGCCGAAGCCCGTCTTGTCGCGCGCCACCTGTTTGGCGATGCTGTAGCCCATGAAGCTCGCCGCGATGGCGCCGCCCGGCGTGATGCCGAGCCACACGCCGATGGCCGACGAGCGGAACAGCGTCATGTAGTATTTCGGCATCTTCTTCCAGGTCTCGAAGACGACGCGCGGGTTGATCTTCGCCTGCTGGCCACGGAAGGAGAAGCTCTCCTCCATGGTGAGCAGGATCTCGCCGACGCCGAACAGTCCGATGACCGCCACGAGGAAGTCGAAGCCGCGGAGCATCTCTGTCGAGCCGAAGGTCATGCGCAACTGGCCTGACACCGTGTCCATGCCGACCTGCGTGAGCAGGAAGCCGATGGTGAGCGCGATGACGATCTTGTGCTTGTCCTCGCGGCCAAGGCCGATGAATGAGCAGAAGGTCAGCAGGTAGACGGCGAAGAACTCCGGAGGCCCGAACCGTATGGCGAAGCCCGCGACGAGGGGTGCCAGGAAGGTGATGACCACAACGGCGACGATGGAGCCGAAGAACGAGGCCGTGAACGCCGCGGTGAGGGCTTCGCCGGCCTGCCCCTTCTGGGCCATGGGATAGCCGTCGAACGTGGTGGCGACCGACCAGGCCTCGCCCGGGATGTTGAACAGAATGGCCGTGATGGCACCGCCGAACAACGCACCCCAGTAGATGCAGGACAGGAGGACGATGGCCGAGGTGGGCTCCATACCGAAGGTGAGCGGCAGCAGGATGGCGACGCCATTGGGGCCGCCAAGTCCGGGCAGAACGCCGACAAAGATGCCGAGCAGGATGCCCACGAGCATCAGCAGCATATTATGCCAGGTCAGCAGGACCTCGAAGCCGTGGAGCAGAGACGATAGCTGGTCCATCTGTGTGCTCCGTCAGTACATGATTGCGTTTTCGAGGGGGCCCTTCGGTAGAAGAACCGTGAACTGCACCTCGAAGACGTAGAACATGATGGCGACGAAGATCGCCGCGGTGATGATGGACTTGATCGGCTTGCTCTTGCCCAGCACGATCATGAAGCCGGAAATGAGCAGGAAGCTCGCGACATAGATGCCGAGGAAGTCGATGGCCGCCACATAGGCGATCGAGGGTGCCGCGACCTGCAGCACGCGCTTGAACTGGCCGCGCCCGACAAAGCTTTCCGCGCCATCCGTCCTGAGCGCCTTGACGATGCCGACAATGCTGGCAATGCCGAGGATGACCGACAGGTAGAAGGGGAAGTAGCCCGATTCCGGCCCGTCCGGAGCCCAGCCGGCACCAAGCTTCAAATTGTCCCAGCCAAGCACGAAGGCGCAGATGAGAAGCACGACCGAAACAGCCAGGTCGACGCTGCGATAGGATACGAGGGATCGCTCCTCGCTGTGGCTTTCTAAGCTCACGGCCTTGCTCCTGCTGAATAAGAAAATGGCTCCCGGTCAGGCAAGACCGGGAGCCAGGTTGGAGGTTACTGTGCGAGGAAGCCGGCCTGGGACATCAGGTCCTTGTGCAGGGCCTCGTCCTTCTCGAGGAAGGCAGTCATGTCGGCGCCCGCAATAAAGACACCCTTCAGCGCCTGCGCCTCGAGATAGGCCTTGTACTCAGGCGTCTCGACGATCTTCTTGAACAGGTCGACATAGAAGGCCGTCTGCTCTTCCGTCACGCCCTTGGGCAGGAAGATGCCGCGCAGCATGGTGTAATCGAAGTCGATGCCCTGTTCGCGGCAGGTGGGGATGTCGCCCCATGCGAGATCGGTCGTCACCTTCTTGGTGTAGGGCATGCGCTCCTTGTCGAAGACGCACAGCGCGTTCACCTGCCCGGCGCGCCAGGTGGCGATGTTCTCGGACGGATTGTTGAGGTTGGCCTCGGTGTGCTTGCCGACCAGCTGGGTCGCGGCCTCACCGCCCGATTTGTAGGGAATGTAGCCGAACTTCACGCCGCCGCTGCGCTCCAGCGCCGCGGAGATGATGTGGTCCTCGCGCTTGGAGCCCGTGCCGCCCATGCGGAACGAGCCTGGGTCCTTCTTGGCGGCTTCGAGGAACGCGGCGGGGGTCTTGTACTCGCTCTCGGAATTCACCCACAGCACGAACTCGTCCATGGCGACGATGGCGACGGGCGTCATGTCCTTCCAGCTGAACGGCAGCTTGGTGGAAAACGGCAGCGTGTAGATCGAGGACTGCGCGATGATGAACTTGTGGGCGTCCTTGGGGCTCGCCTTCATGTCCATCAGGCCTTCGCCGCCAGAGGCGCCGCCCTTCAACTGAACGGCCGTTGGCACCTTCAGCAGGTCGTGCTTCTGGATGGCCACCTGAATCATGCGCGCCATCTGGTCGGACGCGCCGCCGGCACCGGCCGGTACGATGATCTCGATCGGCTTGTTGGGCTCCCACGCCATGGCGGCGGTGGAGGTCAGTGCCAATGCTGCAACAGCGCCAAGCGCCCGCAGGCCTGCGACAAGTGCCATCTTTGGTTCTCCCATGCGTGCCCATTCGGGCTCTGAATTATGAATTCATTATTCAGCTATTTGCATGGCTGACAAGCGGGGAATGCATGGAGTCCCGGATTTTCCGGTTCGTCGGCTTTTTCAGAGAAGGCAACCGCGCCCATCGACCGGCCACACTGCTTCGACCTCCTCATTGCGCACGGCGACGATCCAGTCATGCTGGTTCACCGTCGGATCGCAATGCGAGGGAACGAGCATCAAGACCTCGCCAAGTTCGGGCGCCGGACCTGCCGGAGAGGCTTCGATGCGGCCCTGTTCGTCGCTCGCCTTCGTGAAGCCGAGGTCAGGCCGGCCTTTGACCAGAGGCATGCCGCTGTCGAGGTTCAGCGACTTCACGCCCGCATCCAAATAGACCACGCCGGCGCTTGCCGTCCGAATGACCGTGGTCTGCACGAAGAGGCTTTGACGGAAGGCGGACACCTGCGCACCGGAAGCGTCGAGGTTCCGGCCATAATCGGCATCCATGAACACATAGGATCCGGGCTGCAGCTCGGTCAGCACGCCGGCCTCGACATCCGCGGTGAAGCTGCCGGTGCCACCGCCGCTGATGACTTCGCAGGAGAGCCCCGCGTCTTGAAGAAGCTGGGAAGCTGCCTTCGCGCGGTTGGCGGCGAGCACAGCGGCTGAAGTGCGCTCTTCATGGGAGCGAATGTGCTGGAAGGGACCGTTGTAGACCTGAAGCCCCCGCAGCCGCAGGCCCGGAGCGTCCTGCACCATCTGTGCAATCTGGAGCAGGCCCGTCGTGTCCCCGTCCGGAAGACCCATCCGGGCATCGCCGGCGTCGATCTCGATCAGGATCTCCAGCTGGACACCGGCGGAGCGCGCCGCGTCCGACAGGACGCGCGCATGGCGGGTATCGGAGCAGAGCGTCGTCGTCCGCACCTCACGGGCCAGCGCGCAGAGGCGCTGCGCCTTTCCGGCCCCCACCACATGGTTCGAGATCAGGAGATCCCGAACCCCGCTCGGCAGCAGCGCCTCACCCTCGGAAACCTTCTGGCAGCACAGGCCGACGGCGCCGGCCGCAAGCTGCCGCCGTGCAACCTCTACGGATTTGTGCGTCTTCGCGTGAGGCCGGAGCACTTGGCCCGTGCCACGCACATGCGCCGCCATGGCTCCGATGTTCGCATCCAGAGCGTCGAGATCGACGATCAGGGCCGGGGTCTGGACGCGGCTGAGCGGATCGCCGATCCGCGCAGGCATGGGCGAGGTCATGTCTACTCCGCGGCAGCGATGGACGGCTCTTTCAGGGATTCATGGACCATCCCCGCCTTGTGGCGGAGGTGATCCTTCAGCAGCGTGCCGAGGCGCGGACCGTCGCGAGCTTCCAGCGCCTCGATGATGCGGACATGGTCCTCGACCGCTTCGTTCCAGCGCTCCGGCGACTTCTTGGCGGTGAAGCGCACCGCATGCGTCCGGACCATGATGGTGTGGTAGAGCTGCGTCAGTTCCGCATTCCCGGCGGCTGCGAAGATGGCTTCGTGGATCGCACGGTTCAGCTTCAGGTAGGGTGCCTGGTCGGCGTTCTGGTAATGCGCGACCATTTCGTCGTGCATTGCGCGCAGGCGCCTGATCCCCTCATCGCTGATGCGCACGGCGGCGAGCTCGCCCGCCAGACTCTCGAGGGCCCCCATGATGGGGAAAAGTTCGTCCACCTCCTGGGGGGAGATCTGGGCGACGGTCGCGCCGCGATTGGGGGAGAGGATCACCAGGCCGCCCGAGGCCAGCACCTTCAGCGCCTCGCGCAGCGGCGTGCGGGAGACGCCGAAACGGGCGCACAGCGCCTGCTCGTTCACCTTGTCCCCGGGCCGGAGCTCTCCCGACAGCACCATGTCGTGCAGGAGATCGACCAGTTCGCCGTGAAGGCTCCGTCGCGCAATCAGCCCCGTTTCAGACACGTCGATCCTCCATCCGGCGCATCCGCCACCACATCAGGGTGACTATGCCCTTGCGCTCCGGGCGCCACAACCGCGCCCGGAGTGCGGTCTTGCGGCTACTCGGCAGCCGCGAGGCTCGGCTGGTTCTTGCGGGCCTCGCTCGTGAAGTACTCCATGGCCGCAGCAACGCCGCCCTTCTTGTGCGGGATGCCGGCCAGTTCGAGGCCCATCTCCACGCCGGCCAGCGCCGCCATGATGGTGAGGTCGTTCGTGTCGCCGAGATGGCCGATGCGGAACACCTTGCCGGTGAGCTTGGTGAGGCCGGTCCCAAGCGACATGTCGAACGCGTCCAGCACCTTGGCCCGGAAGTCGTCGGCATTGTGGCCGTCGGGCACGATCACGGCGGTCAGCGACGAGGAGTAATGCGCCGGCTCGCGGCACAGGATTTCGAGGCCCCAGGCGCGGACAGCGCGGCGGGTCGCCTCGGCATGGCGATCGTGGCGGGCGAAGACGTTATCGAGCCCTTCCTCGTTCAGCATGTCGATGGCGGCGTCGAGGCCGTAGAGCAGGTTGGTGCCCGGCGTGTAGGGGAAGAAGCCGTTCTTGTTGTGCGGGATCATCTCTTCCCACGACCAGAACAGCTTCGGCAGCTTCGCGGTCTTCGACGCCGCGAGGGCCTTCTCGCTGACGGCGTTGAAGCTCAGGCCCGGCGGCAGCATCAGACCCTTCTGCGAGCCGGAGACGGTGACGTCCACGCCCCATTCATCGTGGCGGAAGTCGATGCTGGCCAGCGAGGAGATGGTGTCCACGAGGTAGAGCGCCGGATGGCCCGCCGCGTCGATCGCCTTGCGCACGGCGCCGATGGGCGACACGCAGCCGGTCGAGGTCTCGTTGTGGACCACGCAGACTGCCTTGATCTCGTGGTTCTTGTCCTCGCGCAGGCGAGCCTCGATGGCGTCGGGCTGGGCGCCGGTGCGCCAGTCGGCCTCGATGAAGATCGGCTCGAGGCCGAGCTTGATGGCCATGTTCTTCCACAGCGTGGAGAAATGGCCGGTCTCGAACATCAGCACCTTGTCGCCGGGCGAGAGCACATTGGTCAGCGAGGCTTCCCACGCGCCGGTGCCCGATGCCGGGAAGATGAAGACATGGCTCTTGGTCTTGAACACGCCCTTGATGTTCTCCAGCACCCGGCGGCCGAGCTTCTGGAACTCCGGGCCGCGATGGTCGAGCACAGGCATGTCCATGGCGCGCAGGATGCGGTCCGGGACCGGCGTCGGACCGGGGATCTGGAGGAAGTGACGGCCCGCGACTCGGGTGCTGTTGGAGGGCATAGGGGTGCTCCGGCTGTTTCGAATTGTTCGAATGGGCTTGATGAAATGAATTATGAATGCAAAATTCAGTCAAGCTTTTTCGTGAGAGACCTCGTTCGACATGGCCATCAGCATCACTCCCGGTCTTGAACGGCGCCTGCGCTCCGAACTCTCCGGAGACGTGCTGTTCGACATTACGAGCCGCGGCCGCTACGCGACCGACGCTTCCGTCTACCAGCAGATGCCCGCCGGGGTCGTGATCCCGCGCACGGTGGATGAGGCCGAACGCGCCATCCGCATCGCCCGCGCGGAAGGCGTTCCTGTGACCGCGCGTGGCGGCGGCACGTCGCAGTGCGGACAGACCATCAACACCGGCCTGATCGTCGACTGCTCGCGCCACCTCAACAAGATCATCGAACTCGACGTGAAGGGCATGCGCGCCCGCGTCGAGCCGGGCATCGTGCTCGACGAGCTGAACCGGCAATTGAAGCCGCATGGCCTGTGGTACCCGGTCGATGTCTCCACGGCCTCGCGCTGCACAATCGGCGGCATGGCGGGCAACAATTCCTGCGGCGGCCGTTCGCTGCGCTACGGCACGATGCGCGACAATGTGCTGTCCATGCGCGCCGTCCTCGCCGACGGCAGCGCGGGACGCTTCGGCTCCGTGGCGTCCGACCTCTCGGATCTCGCCCTCGATTCGCCGTTGCGCCCGCTGGCGCAGGACCTGTTCGGGCTTGGTGCCCGCGAGGCGGACGAGATCGAGGCGCGCTTCCCGAAGGTGCAGCGCCGGGTCGGGGGCTACAATCTCGATGCGCTGGTGCCGCGCGGCACCAACAATCTCTCCCACATCCTCGTCGGCTCGGAAGGCACGCTCGGCTTCACCACGGAGGTGGAGCTGAAGCTGTGGCCCCTGCTCGGCAAGCGCACCGTGGGCGCCTGCCATTTCGGCTCGTTCTATGAGGCCATGGACGCCGCCCAGCATCTCGTGACGCTCGGCCCCATCGCCGTGGAACTGGTGGACCGGACTCTGCTGGAACTCGCGGGCAATATCGCGATGTTCCAGCCGACGCTCGCCAAGTTCGTGCGCGGCACGCCGGACGCCGTGCTGCTGGTGGAATTCGCGGAAGAGCCCGAGGAGAACGCCCGCCGCATGAAGCGGCTCGGCGACATGATGGGCGATCTAGGCTTCGGCTGGGATCGCGACGGCGCCAAATGGGGCGGCGTGGTGGAGATCACCGATCCCGGCCTGCAGGCCGCCATCGCGGATGTCCGCACCTCCGGCCTCAACATCATGATGTCCATGAAGGATCAGGGGAAACCGGTCTCCTTCGTGGAGGATTGCGCGGTGCCGCTGGAGCACTTGGCGGAATACACCGACCGGCTGACGCAGGTGTTCGAAAAACACGGCACGCGCGGCACTTGGTACGCCCACGCCTCCGTCGGCTGCCTGCATGTGCGGCCGGTGCTGAACCTGCGCCTCGACAAGGATGTCGCCACCATGCGCGCCATCGCCGAGGAGGCCTTCGACATGGTGCGCGCCTATAAGGGCTCGCATTCCGGCGAGCACGGCGACGGCATCGTGCGTTCGGAATTCCACGAGACCATGTTCGGCACGCGCCTCGTCCGCGCCTTCGAGGAGGTCAAGGACCGCTTCGATCCGGACGGCTTCTTCAATCCCGGCAAGATCGTCCGGGCGCCGAAGTTCGACGACAAGACGCTGTTCCGCTACGGCCCCGACTACAAGCCGGTCGAGATCAAGACGCAGCTCGACTGGTCGTCCTACACCGGTGCGTCCGGCGGCCTGCAGGGCGCGGTCGAGATGTGCAACAACAACGGCGCCTGCCGTAAGTTCGTGGCCGGCACCATGTGCCCGTCCTACCGCGTGACGAAGAACGAACGCGACGTGACGCGCGGACGGGCCAACACGCTTCGCCTCGCATTGTCCGGCCAGCTCGGCCCGGACGCCATCACATCGGACGAGGTGATGGACACCCTGAAATATTGCGTGTCCTGCAAGGGCTGCCGTCGCGAATGCCCGACCGGCGTCGACATGGCGCGCATGAAGATCGAGGTCATCGGCCAGCGCGTCGCCAAGTATGGGCACACGCTGAAGGACCGGCTGGTCGGCTGGATGCCGCGTTACGCGCCCTATGCCGCGCGCATGCCGTGGCTGCTGAACCTTCGGGACCGCCTTCCCGGTGCGGCCAAGCTCAGTGAGAAGGTCGCGGGCTTCAGCGCGGAACGCCCACTGCCGCTCTGGCGCAGCGACATCTTCAAGGACAGCCGCACCGCCTATGGTCCGCAAGACGGCGCACCCGTGGTGCTCTTCGCCGACACGTTCAACCGTTATTTCGAGCGCGAGAACCTCGATGCCGCGCGCGACGTGCTGGTCGCCGCCGGCTATCGCGTCCACATCGCCACGCCCGTGGACGGCTCGTCACGCCCGCTGTGCTGCGGCCGCACCTTCATGAGCGTGGGCCGCACCGACGAGGCGAAACGCGAGGCGCAGCGCGTGCTGGACGCCATGAAGCCCTATCTCGACATGGGCGCCACCATGGTGGGGCTGGAGCCGAGCTGCCTGTACTCCTTCCGCGACGAGGTGCCGAGCTTCCTGCCCGGCGAGCTCAGCCAGCAGCTGGCTGGCCGCTCCATGCTGTTCGAGGAATTCCTGGCCAGGGAGGCCGATGCCGGCCGCCTGCGGCTCGATCTCAGTCCAATTGCTGAGCGCGCACTGCTTCATGGGCATTGCCACCAGAAGAGCTTTGCGGGAATGGGAGCGGTGGAAAAGGTGCTGCGGCTCGTGCCGGGCCTCACGGTCGAAACCGTGGAGTCCAGCTGCTGCGGCATGGCCGGGTCGTTCGGCTATGGCGTCGACACCATCGAGGTGTCGCGCGCCATGGGCGAGCTCAGCCTGCTGCCGGCCGTGAGGGCCGCAGACGCCGACACCATCATCGTGGCCGACGGAACGTCCTGCCGACAGCAGATCGAGGACGGCGCCGGCCGCGACGCCATTCATGTTGCACAGGTGCTTGCCCGCAGCCTTGCAGCCGCGTCCAGCCGGACAGGCATGCCGCTGCGCGAAGCCGCCGAATGAGAGGACATCCGACGATGCTGATCGACAACGTAGCCGAAGCCATGTGGAACGCCGAAGCCGGCCGCTCGCCGGAGACTAAGTTCCGGCACGCGCCCGCCGAGGACCAGGAGCGCTTCCGCCGCCTGGCCACCGCAGCCGTGGCGGCGATGGCGCATCCGACGCAGGATATGCTGGTGCGCGGCAATCGCGCCTTGCAGGCCTGGGAGCAGGCGCAGCATTACCGCAGCCCGGTGGACGGCATCTACCACGCGATGCTGGCCGCGGAGATGCCCGCCACGCAGCGCACGCGCGAGGTCGGCTTCGACCCGCTCTGAGGTCAGTGCCCTCGCAGCGCGGCGCCTTCTTTGTCGTGCACCGCGAAGCGATCCATCATCGTGGAGCTGGCCTCATTCAGGCCCACCACGGTGACGGCTGACCCAAGGCCCCGGAAGCGCAGGACCACCTTGTCCAGCGCTCCCACGGCCGTGATGTCCCAGAAATGGGCGCGGCTGACATCGATCACCACCTCCGGCGCCGGCTGCGCGGCCCGGAACGCCTCGATAAACACCTCGGACGAGGCAAAGAAGATCTGCCCCTCCACGATGTAGGTGTGCCGGGCATCCGTGCTGTCGGACGAGAGGCGGATCTGGACGAGGCGCGCCACCTTTCCGGCGAAGAAGATGCCGGACAGCAGCACGCCGACCAGCACGCCTTGGGCGAGATCGCGCGTGGTGACCACCGTCGCGACCGTGGCCAGCATCACCACCGAGGACTGCCAAGGGTTCTGTCCCAGATCGAGCACGGAGCGCCACGAGAAGGTGCTGATCGACACCATGATCATGACCGCGACAAGCGCGGGCATGGGGATGATGCGGACGAGGTCATCCAGCACGAGGATCAGGAACAGCAGGAACGCGCCGGCCACGAAGGTGGAAAGCCGACCGCGCCCGCCCGACGTGACGTTGATGACCGACTGCCCGATCATGGCACAGCCGCCCATGCCGCCGATCAGTGCGGAGGCGATGTTGCCGGTGCCCTGCCCCACACATTCGCGGCTCTTGTTGCTGGTCGTGTCCGTCATGTCGTCCACGATCTGCGCGGTCAGCAGGCTCTCCAGCAGCCCCACGGCGGCAAGCGTGACGGAACAAGGGAAGATGATCTGCAGCGTCTCAAAAGTCAGCGGCACCTGCGGCCATGCGAACACCGGCAGCGATGACGGAAGCTCGCCGAGATCGCCCACCATGCGCACGTCGATCCCCGCGTAGAAGACCACGCCCGTCAGCACGGCGATGGCGACCAGCGGGGACGGCACGGCCTTCGTCACAAGCGGGAACAGGTAGATGATCGCCAGCCCGGCCGCGACGAACGCATAGGTCAGTGGCGTAACGCCGATGAGTTCCGGCAGCTGCGCCATGAAGATCAGGATGGCGAGTGCGTTGACGAAGCCGGTGATGACCGAGCGCGAGACGAAGCGCATCACGCGCCCGAGCCGCAGCGCGCCGGCGGCGATCTGAATGACACCCATCAGGATCGTGGCGGCGAACAGGTATTGCAGGCCGTGGTCGCGCACGAGGCTGCCCATCAGCACCGCGGTGGCCGCCGTCGCGGCCGAGATCATGGCCGGGCGACCACCCGTGAAGGCGGTGACGCAGGCGATGGCGAAGGAGGCGAACAGGCCGATCTTGGGATCGACGCCGGCGATGACGGAGAACCCGATGGCCTCGGGGATCAGTGCGAGGGCGACGACGATGCCTGAGACGACATCACGCGGTGCGTTCGCGAACCACTCGCGTGCGTAGCTGTTCTGGATTTTCATGTTCTGGTTTCCGCAAGACATGCGCGGACGAGCGCTCACCTGCGGCGCGTCGGTCATCGATGTCGGTTGCGTGGTCCGGCGGATCGGCGGCCGGAAGAGCCACCCGGATTTTCACCGGGTCCAGTCGAATGCCTGCCCTCTAACAACAAAAGGCCTGCGGCACAATTGCGTGCGCCGCAGGCCTGAGATCCGCTCAACCTGTTTTCAGAGCAGGATGAGCCCGACGATCCACACCGTGGTTGCGGCGACGAGGCCCTGGAACAGGGTGCCCAGCGTCTGGAGGCGATAACCCGTCTTCACGTCCATGTTGGAGAACTGCGTCACCACCCAGAAGAAGCTGTCATTGGCGTGCGAGACCACCATTGAGCCCGCACCGATAGCGACCACAACGAGCGCCTTCGCGATGTCTCCATCGAGCCCGAGCGCCGGAAGAAGGGGCGCCATCAGTCCGGCGGTGGTGATGATCGCAACGGTGCTGGAGCCCTGCGCGGTCTTGATGCCGGCCGCGATGACGAAGGGCAGCCACAGCCCAAGATTGGCGCTGGCCAGGCTGTCGCCGATGACCTTTGCGATGCCGGAGTTCTGCAGCACCTTGCCGAAGGCGCCGCCCGCCCCGGTGATGGTGATGATGATGGCGGCATCGATCACGGCCGCACCGACATAGCCGTCGGTGGAAAGCATGTTCCGGTCGAGCTTCTTGGGCAGAAGCAGCGCAAAGCCGACGCCGATCAGCAGAGCAACGACGGGCTGGCCCAGGAAGGACAGCACGTTCACGATCGGGCCTGTGCCGAGAGGCTTGGACGGCAGCTGCGCGATCGAGAGCATCACGATGAGGATGATCGGGACGACGATGGGCAGGAGCGACATGAAGGTCGAAGGTGCGTTCTCGACCGAGAGCTCGGCAGCGCCGTCCGGGATCTCGCCTTCCTTGTAGGGCGGCACTTCGATCCGCGCGGCGACGGTGATGGCGAACAGCCACCCGCCCAGCGTGGCAATCAGGCCGATGATCATGCCCCACAGGATGACGAGGCCGAGATCGGCGCCGAGGATGCCCGCGGCGGCGACCGGGCCGGGCGTCGGCGGCACCATGGTGTGGGTGGCGTACAGCCCAAGCGCCAGCGCAATGGCGGTGGCGGCGAGGCTGATGCCTGCGCGCTTGGCGACCGCCTTGTTCAGCGAGGACAGGATCACGAAGCCGGAATCGCAGAACACCGGGATCGAGACCACATAGCCCATGATGGACATCGCGAGCGGCGCATTGCGCTGGCCGGTGACCCTCAGAATGCTTGCGGCGAGCCTGAAGGCCCCGCCCGACTTTTCGAGGAAGACGCCGATGATCGTGCCGGCGATGATGACGATGCCGATGGACCCGATCGTGCCCCCGAAGCCCTCGTTCACGGACTTCACCACCTCCGCCAGCGGCATTCCGGAGAGGATGCCGAACCCGAATGCCGTCAACAGCAGCGCGAGGAACGGATGCAGCTTCAGATAGGCCGTCGTGAAGACGATGAACGCGATGGACAGCAGAAGAAGCAGGACAAGAAGCATCGACATCTCTCCCGGGGATCGTGCCCCGAAACACCGCACATGCGCAGGCATCTCGGTTGCCAGCACGTCCAGCCGAATGGCGCGGCTGGGATGCCGCCTGATAAGTGGCTGAATACACGTGAAAACGTGAGGAAGAGATAGAGCTTTGGTTCAACCATCCGCGGAGCGGAATGCCGTGGCGGATGCGAATTCCGCCACGGCAGGACTTTTACTTGCGCCGTTCGTCGTGCGTGTGATGCGTGTCGGCTTCGCCGCCGCCGCCCGAAACGCGGCTGCGCTGCGTCTCACGGTCCGGCTTGGTGGGAGATCCCAGGGCGGCCTTCGCGGGAGGCCTGTCGCGGTTCTCGTGGCTGGCTCCGGGGCCGCCGATGCGTTCAGAGGCTTCGTTCTTGTCCGGCATGTCAGCGATCCTGCTGGTAGCCCTGGTTGGTGGTGTTCTGCTTGATGTTGCCCGTGCGGCCACGCTTGTCGGCGTTATCGGTCGTGTGATCCTTGGCCATGGACGTATCCAAAGGCGCCTTCGAGGCGGCATCCTGCGGGCCCTTGGGCGACAGGTTCTCGGCCGGGATTGGTGGCGGACGATTGGTCATCGCGATCCTCTCCTTGTTGTCCTGACCAACACACGGCACCCGCGCAGGTTCCCCGATCCGGGGCACCCGTTCCGGACTGCACGATGGCGTGCTCTTTGCTCTGCACGATGGCGCGCTAGATAGATGCGCATGCAAGACATCCCCATCGAAACCTACGACGACGACCGGCTCCCTTGGGGAGATGTGCGCCTGTGGCTGGCTCTGGCTCTGGCGGTGATCTTCGTCCTGCTCGGCCTCCTCTTCGTCCTGGCTCCGGATGCGGGGGCCGCGTTGTTCGGCCTCTCGGCGCAGATCAGCGAGACCCTGTCTTATGTCGTTGCGCTGGGCATCCGGGACATCGTGCTCGGCGGCCTGATCGGGGCGATGGCGTTCCAGGGGAGGCGCCCCCTTGCCGTGCTGCTGGCGGTGAGCGCAATCATCCCCCTCTTTGACGTGCTGCTCGTCGCCTCCGTCGAAGGCTTCTCGTCGATACTCAACCTCCTGGTCCATGCCTTCGCCGGTGGCGTGCTGGCCACCCTCAGCATCATGCTGTTCCGGACGAAGCCCCGCCGCGCTCTGTGATGGGCCGCGGATGGCTCGCTGGAGCCGCGCTCTGCTGCGGCGCACTCGGCGCTGCCTGGCTGGTCAATCATCGGCGGGAACGGCGGGCTTTACGCCGGAATCCGCCCGCCGGCCATGTGCTGCGCCTTGGCCGCGCCCGGCTCCATGTGCATGTCGCGGGGAGCGGTCCCGACATCGTGCTGCTTCATGGAAACAGCAGCATGGTGCCGGACTTTCTCGCAAGCCCGCTGCATTCGATGCTGACCGAGCAGCGGCGCGTCTGGACCTTCGATCGTCCAGGCTTCGGCCACAGCAACCGTCCCGAAGGCACGGTCTGGACCGCCGACGCGCAGGCCGACCTCATCCTCGGCGCGATGGACCGTCTCGGCATCCGGCAGGCAGAGGTGCTCGGCCATTCCTGGGGATGCCTCGTGGCCATCGCCATGGCTTCGCGCGCGCCCGGCGTCATCACCGGCCTTCACCTGCTGTCGGGATATTATCACCCTCCGGAGCGGCCCTCGCAGCTGGCTTTCGCACCTGCCGCGCTGCCGGTACTCGGCCCGCTGATCCGCCACACAGTGCTGCCGCTGGCCGTGAGGCCGTTCCTCCGCCGGATCCTGCGCAAGATGTTTCGCCCGACCGATGTTTCGCACCGCTTCCGGCGAGCGATGGACAGGGACATGCTTCTGCGGCCGCCGCATGTGCAGGCAACCGCCGAAGATTCCACCCTGATGATGCGCGAGGCTCTGCGCCAGAGCCATGCGGCATGGCACCTGGATCAGCCGGTGACCATCATTGTCGGCGAGGAAGACAGCGTCATCGACTGGCGGCGGCAGTCTGCTCGCCTGCATCGAGCGCTGCCGGGAAGCCGGCTGCTGGTCGTGCCCGGTGCCGGCCACATGGTCCATCATTCGGCACCGGATCTGGTCGGCGCGGAGGTCCTTCGCGGCACCTCCCGATAAAGGGGCGATCCGGTATGGCGGATCGCCCGGATCGTCTTCAGGCGGAACGCATGGAGCGCAGCATTGCGAGATGCGTCTCGATGCTCGGCACAGCCACGGTAGCGGCGCCGCGCGCCATGGGATCGGATCCCCGTCGGGCATAGTTGCGGTGAATGCGGAGAAGCTCCTCGTGGCCCATGATCTGGCCGCGCACATACATCGCGTCGAACGCGGACCCGTCGAGAGCCGCAAGCTCGTCAACCATCTGCCGATGGCGGGCTGTCAGGCCGGTCATGCCGGGGCGCCCTCCAAATGCACGCGCGGTCGCTTCCTGCTCGTTGATCTCGAGCCGCGCGAAGGTCCTCACCGCAGCACTGCGGGATTTGCGGAGCGCAAGCTCGCTGGTCATGGTGGCGAAGTCGCCGCCTTCCAGCGCGCTGGCCTTCATGCTGTCCATCGCGGCGGGCTGGGCCTGCGCAGTGAAGGCCATTCCGGCGGGAAGAAAGAGCGCAGCTCCAGCGGCTGCCTTCAGCATGTTGCGTCTGTCCATCGTGTTCCTCCTGTCTGTGGGGCAAAGAAAAAGGCGGGGCACGCGGCCCCGCCCGTGAGATCGATCAGAAGATCTTGTCGATGAGGGACTTGGCGCCCATCTGGCCGGACTGCGCGCCACCGCCCATGCGCGGCGGCGAGAGCATCGGCTCCTCGCCCATGGGTTCGGACGGGGCGCTGCTGAAGACGCCCTTGCCGTCGATCGACGGGCCTTCGGACCAGCGGCCCTGCACCGGCGGGGCACCGGCGCGGTCGAAGCCCAGATAGGTGTAGGCGAACTCGCTCTTCTCTTCCGACTGCGGATGGCTGTTCGGGATCGGGAAGTTCTCCTGCACGCCGCCCATATCCTCGAGCGCCGCCATCCACTGGTTCTGGTGCATGGTGTCGCGCGCGATAAGGAACTGCAGCATGTCCTTCATGCCGGGATCGTCGGTCATGTTGTGCAGGCGCACGGCCAGCACGCGGCCCGTGGACTCCGCCGCGATATTCGCCGTCAGGTCGGCCGCGATGTTTCCGCTGGCATAGATGTGCGACATGTCGAACGGGATGCCGTCGCTGTCCACGGGCATTGCATTCAGGCCGGAGGACAGGATGTTCTTCATGTTCACGCCGCTCAGAACCGAGCCGGCGATGGGGTCGGCCGCGATTTCTTCCTGAAGCGAGATGGGTGCGTTTTCGAGGTTCAGGGCCACGGCGGTCGCCAGCATCTCGATGTGGCCGATTTCCTCGGTCGCTGTCGTCAGCAGCATATCGCGATACTTCTTGGGGCCGCGTGCGCCCCAGCCCTGGAAGAAGTACTGCATGCACACGCGAATTTCGCCCTCGACGCCGCCGATGGCCTGCTGCAAGGCACGGGCGAATGCGGGGTTTGGCCGGTCGACGCGGACCGGGTACTGCAGGCGAGGATCGTTGAAGTACATCGACGTCTCCTGGAACGTGATCGGGGAAAGGATTTCCGCGGACCAACGTGAACCCAGGTAGAGAGTTTCAGCAGTTGCTTTCGGGGTTCGCTACCGCACCCTCTTACCGACGTCTTCAGCGTTACTTCTGTTGTGACGAGCACTTCTGTCGAGATGAACGGAACCTGTGCTCTGGATCAGCTCAGCCGTCGAGAATGGCCGGCTCCCGGATCATGGCCGTGATGACGTCGAACGGGGCGGGCCGTGCCAGAAGATAGCCTTGCCCGAGGCGGCATCCGAACCCGAGCAGGCGGGCAATCTGTTGCTCCGTCTCGATGCCCTCGGCAACGATCCTGATCCCAAGCTTCGCGGCCATGCCGACGATGCCTTCCACGATGATGGCGCTCAGGGGATCCGATTCCAGCCGTCCAACGAAGGATCGATCGATCTTGATGATATCGACCGGAAAATCCAGCAGATGGGTCAGGGAGGCATAACCCGTGCCGAAATCGTCCAGCGCCACGAGCATGCCTTCCGCCCGCGGCGCGGCAACCGATCTCGCTGCTTCACCGAGATAGACCTCCTCCGTAACCTCCAGCACGAGATTCTTGAGCGGCACGCGGTGTTTCTCGAACGCACGCGCGATCTGTCCACAAAGGGCACCGGACTGGAAGTCCCCTCCGGAGACGTTGATGCCGACATGCTCGATGCCGATATCCATGTCGAGCCAGCGCCGCATGTCCTGCGCGGCCTGCGAGACCATGAAGGTGGTCAGCCGCCGCGCGATCGCGGGGTCGCTCATGGCGGCACTGAACATCTCGGCTTCGAGCAGCGCACCGTCTGTACCGCGCAGGCGACACAGGGCTTCCACGCCCACGATGCGGCGCGTATCCAACCGCAGGACGGGCTGGTAGTGCGCCTCCATCCGCATATCGTCCAGGGCAGCGCCCACCTTCCTGATGGCTGCGAAACGACGGGCGATCGACGAGCCCAGGTCAGGGGTATGAGCCACGAAACCGCCGCGCGTGGTCTCCTTCGCGTGATAGAGCGCGAAATCGGCCCTTTGGCGCAGATCCTCCGCCGCGTTCTGCCCAGTCTCCAGCCGCGCACCTCCGATGGTGATGCTCGGAGACATCATGTGGTCGTTCAGGTCAGCCGGTTGACCTGCGCTGGCGATCAGCCGTAACGCCATCGCCTCCAGCGCCTTGTCGTCCACGACGCCGTGCATCAGGACGGCGAGTTCGTCACCCCCGACGCGATATGCGGCAGCCGGAGAGCACGCCTCGCTGACGCGGCGGCTGACGGCCTGGATCAGGAGGTCACCGACGATGTGACCCGCCGTGTCATTGGTCAGCTTCAAGCGGTCGATGTCGATCAGCAGGAGGCCGAGGGGCTCGCCCCCGCGAAGCGCTTGCTTGAGATCGATCTGGAAGCTGGCGCGGTTTCGCAGCCCCGTCAGGGGGTCGAAATAGGCAAGCCTTGCATTCTCGCGCTGGATCTCGTCGTGCTCGATCGCCAGTGCGCAAATTTGGGTGCAGGTTTCGACGATCGCTCGTTCCAGGCTGTGCGGCCCCCGGCTCTCGGGGAAGTAGAAGGCGAAGGTGCCGGCCACCCTGCCGCTGGCCATCACGATGGGGGATGACCAGCACGCCTTCATGCCCGGCGGGATCAGGATCTCATAGCCGGCCCAGAGCGGGTCGGACTGCAGGTCCAGCACCACCACTTCCTCGCGCAGATAGGCCGCCGTGCCGCAGGAGCCTGCGCGTGGGCCGATCTTCACCCCGCTCAGCGCCTCGCGCTGTTCCGGGCGCAGGCTCGGTGCCGCCAGCACCTGCATCGCGCCTTCGGCATCCACGGTGACGACAGAGCAGATGACGCCCGGCACAAGCGCATCGACATGAGAGCACAGCGCCTCCGCAATGTCCGTGAGGGGTTCGCCGCGGGCGACCATCCGGAGGATCAGGTTCTGGAGACGCAGCAACATCATCGATCCGTTTCTAGGACGACCCTAGGTGGTAATCACTAAAAGACGCCTGCACGGAATTCGGAAGACTTTAACGATCATTAGCCTCATGGACAGCTTGCAGGCCGCTCGCGCGACCGCCACACAGACGCTTTGCCGGCGGAGAGGTGCAGCACGTGGCGATTGCAGGCACGAGGCGCGGTGAGCGTGCGCACCTGATCGAACTGTCGTTGGCCGCCGGCGGTTTCGGCATCGGCGTCGGCGAGTTCGCAATCATGGGCCTTCTGCCCAACATCGCCCGCGGCTTCGACGTCACGGTGCCCTATGCGGGGCACGCCATCAGCTTCTACGCGCTGGGGGTCGTGGTGGGTGCGCCCGTCATCGCGGTGCTGGCGGCGCGCCTGCCGCGCAAGACCCTGCTCATCGGGCTTATGGCTGTATTCGCCCTGGGCAACCTGCTCAGCGCCCTTGCTCCGACCTATGGGAGCTTCGTGCTTCTGCGCTTCCTCTCCGGGCTGCCACATGGCGCCTATTTCGGGGTCGCTTCGCTGGTCGCGGCCTCGATGGCGGATCCGTCGAAGCGGACGCAGGCCGTGGGCCGGGTGATGCTGGGCCTCACGGTCGCGATCCTCGTGGGCACCCCGCTCGTGACCTGGACGGGCCAGCTATTCACCTGGCGGCTGATGTTCGCGGCGGTCGCCGCGATTGCGCTGCTGACCATGCTGATGATCTGGCGTTTCCTGCCCCATGCTCCGGCCGAACATGGGGCAAGCCCGCTTCGGGAACTGCGGGCGTTCGCGCGGCTGCAGGTGTGGCTGACGGTGGCAACCGGCGCCGTCGGGTTCGGCGGGCTTTTCGCCGTGTTCTCCTACATCGCGCCGACCATGACGCAGGTCGCCGGCATGCCGGAAAGCGCGGTGCCCTTCGTCATGGCCATCTTCGGCGGCGGGATGATCGTCGGCATGACCTTCGGTGCGTGGCTGGCAGACCGCAACCTCATGAAGACGGTAGCCGGCTTCCTGATCTTCAGCGTGCTTGCCCTGGCGCTCTTCTCGGTCACCGCCGGCAATGCCTGGCTGCTTTGCCTTTTCGTGTTCCTCGTCGCCTGCGGCGATGCCATCGCCCCTGCCCTCCAGACGCGCCTGATGGACGTGGCTGCGGAGGCGCAGACCCTGGCTGCCGCGCTGAACCACAGCGCGTTCAACATCGCCAACGCGCTTGGCGCCTGGCTGGGCGGGCTCGCCATCACCTGGGGCTATGGCTACGCGTCCACCGGCTGGGTGGGTTCCGCGCTTGCCTTCGGAGGCCTGCTCATCTTTCTCTTATCCATGGCCGTGGAGCGACGGGTTGCCGGCCGCGTCCGGCCCCAGGAGGCTTAGCCCCCGCACCCGGAACCCTGCTGCCTGCCATCTTGTTTGTCCGGCAGAACCCGCAAGAGAGGTCATCATGCTGCGCGTCCTCGTCCTCGCCTCAGCACTGTCCCTGGCCGTTGCCGGCCCACTCGCTGCACAAACCGGCGGACATCACGATCACCCATCGCCCGCAGCATCTTCCGGTTCGCCCTCCACTGAGGAGTTCCAGAAGGCGGACATGGAGATGATGCAGAACATGAAGGTTCCCTACACGGGGAACCCCGACGTGGATTTCCGCACGCACATGATCCCTCATCACGAGGGCGCCGTGGCGATGGCCAAGGTGGCCCTGCGTCACGCCAAGGACGAATCCACCCGTCAGATGGCGCAGAAGATCATCGACGACCAGGAACGCGAGATCGGCGAGATGCGGGCCTGGCTGAAGGCCAATGGTCACTAGGTGTCGGGAACAAGCGCCCGCTCAGGCGGAACCGCGGTCGACGCGACGCATTGATGCGTAAACGTTAAGGACCGGCCATGCAGATCAGCGACAGCGTAGCAACGCTCGTAAATATTCCCGTAGAAATCGATGACGTGCTCAACGAATGGATCGCTGAGCAGCGTGATCCGACACTTACGAAGGCGGGGGCGATCAACCTCGCGGTTCGGGAATACCTGCTGACCCGGGGTCTCCTGAACCCGCCAGGCCCGCTCCAGCAGGTGGACGACGACATGCTGAAGCTGGTCGAGAAGGCCTTCTCGGACGAACCACGCCCCTGAGGGTTGAAAGCGTTCAGGCGGCCAGCACCACCCGGTCGCCCGAGCGCACAGCGCCATCATCCAGCGCCTGCAGGTAGACGCCCAGATCGGTGTGGCCAAAATTTCGCATCAGCGCCTTCGGGAGGTTCTCGTCCCGCTCGGCAGTCTCCGGATTGACGTTCACGGCCCCGCAGCGCGGAGTTCTCTCCAGCCCTCGGAAGCGCAGGCCTCCGATTGTCAGGTCCTTGCCGGCCCAGGCGAGTTCGTCCCAGGGCTCGAGCCCGGTGACATAGATATTGCCGCGGAAGCGAAGGGGATGGATCTCGCGCCCCAAGGCTGAACCCAGCGCACGCACCGATGCGAGGTTGATGACGGAGACGGCCCTCATCATCACCGGCGACATCACGCTGGCGTCGGTGAACTTGTGGTTCTCGCTTTGCAGGACGCGCGGCCGGCCTTTCGTCGCCGGGCCAAGATAGTGCTGCATGTAGGTCTCGACTTGCGCGCGTCCCCCCTCGGTCGACAGATCTGCGGACAGCACCTGCGCCTCGCCCTTGTGGATGCTGAGGGTGGTGGTGGCGGGATCGAACCGGGTGCGCAGCGCCGCGAGTTCCTCATTGTTGCGGAGCATCAGGAAGAAGCCCTTGTCGAGCGGCTCCGGCCTCGCCGGGTCGAACGCCGTCGTTCCCAGCGCCACAGCATATTCCCGATCCCAAGGAATGCCGTGTTCGGGGCTCACCTCGAGCACAGCCAAAGGCTCCGCCGAGAGCCCCTTGACGGGGTAGCGGTACAGATCTGTGACCGTAATCATGCTGCTCCTGCCTGCCCGCAAGGGAAGCGGGACGCGTGCCCCCCGGCCGCGTCCCGCCCCGTGCCTAGTGGCTTATCATCCACGGACGGCTGTTGGGGAAGCTCTTCGAACCGTCGGGACGATAGAGCGTCTTGCGGCTCGGCTTGGAAGAACTGCAGCAGCTGCAGCCCGCTCCATGGCCCAGGCTCTTCGAGCTTTTCGGCGCGTGCTGGCTGCGCTCGTTGGTGGCGAACGCGGTGCGGCGGGCCGGATCCATGCCGGCCATGGCCGGTGCGGTCAGCATCACGCGCGGGGCACTCGACGCGCAGTCCGGGCAGGGCTGCGGGTCGGCGTACTCGGCCATGGGGCGAAGTGCGGCAAAGGGGCCGCACTCCCGACACTCATATTCGTAGACCGGCATCCTACAGGTCCGGAGCGATCGGCATCTTCACCGACCCATCGAGGAACTTGGTCGGCCCATCGGCGCCGGGGTTGACGTCGAAGTGGAAGATCTCGGTCGGGATCCACAAGGTTGCGCAGGCATTCGGGATGTCGACGACGCCCGAGATGTGGCCTTGCACGGGTGCCGTGCCGAGGATCGAATAGACCTGATCGCCCGTATAGCCGAACTTCTTCAGGTACTCGATCGCGTTGAGGCAGGCCTGCCGATAGGCGACGTGAACGTCGAGGTAATGCTGCTTGCCGGCCTCGTCGACCGAGATGCCCTCGAAGATCAGGTAGTCATTGTAGGTCGGCACGATCGGCGACGGCTTGAAGATGGGATTCTTGATCCCGTACTTCTCCATGCCGCCCTTGATGAGGTTGACGCGCAGGTGCAGCCAGCCCGCCATTTCGATGGCGCCGCAGAAGGTGATCTCGCCGTCGCCCTGGCTGAAGTGCAGGTCGCCCATGGAAAGGCCTGCGCCGTCCACATAAACGGGGAAGTAGCACTTGGAGCCGCGCGACAGGTCCTTGATGTCGCAATTGCCGCCGTGCTCGCGCGGCGGCACTGTGCGTGCGCCCTCGGCTGCGGCCTTGGCCTTCGCGTCACCCTTGAGGCGGCCCATATGGGCGGTCTCGGCATAGGGCAAGGTCGTCAGGGCGGGAACGCGGTTCGGCTCGGTGTCGTAGAGTGCCTTCTCGCGGGTGTTCCACTCGTCCAGCATCTTCTGGTCGGGCAGGCAGCCGATCAGGCCGGGATGGATGAGGCCGGCCCAGCTGACGCCCGGCACGTGCCGGGATTCCGTGAACATGCCCTTGAAGTCCCAGATGGACTTCTGCGCCTCGGGGAAGTGCTCCGTCAGGAAGCCGCCGCCATTGTTCTTCGAGAAGAAGCCGTTGAAGCCCCATTGGCTGTCCTGGAAGGCGCCGATGTCGAGGAACTCGACGACCAGCAGGTCGCCCGGCTCCGCGCCCTTCACACCGACGGGTCCGGAGAGGAAATGCACCTGCGTCAGGTCGACATCGCGCACGTCGGACGCATCGTCGTTGTTCTTGATCTGGCCGCCGGTCCAGTCGACCGTCTCGATGATGAAGTCGTCGCCGGGCTCGACCCATTCCACGATCGGGATATCGGGATGCCAGCGGTTATGGATCTTGTCGTTGTCGTAGGCGGAGCCGTTCAGATCGACCTTGATCAGCGTGTCAGCCACTTCTCTTCTCCCCTTGAACCCTGAATGTTTTGCGCGACCGCCGACCGTCAGACGGACAGGTAGCTCGCGACTTTCTTCTCATCGACATCGGCACGGGCATCGTCGCGGACGATCTCGCCGTTCTCGATCACCAGCACCCGGTCCGCGATGTCGAGCGCGAAGCTCAGCACCTGCTCGGACACGACGATGGACAGCCCCTTCTCGTCCCGGATCTTCTTCAGCGTGCGGCCCATCTCGCGGATGATGGAGGGCTGGATGCCTTCCGTCGGCTCGTCGAGCAGCAGCACCTTGGGCTTGGAGGCCAGCGCACGCGCGATGGCGAGCTGCTGCTGCTGCCCGCCCGAAAGATTGCCGCCGCGGCGGCCCTTCATCTCCAGCAGCACCGGGAACAGCTCGTAGATGTCGCCGGGCACCTGGCTTTCGCCGGTCACCGTCAGGCCCGTCTCGATGTTCTCCTTCACCGTCATGGTGGAGAAGATCATGCGGCCCTGCGGCACATAGGCGATGCCCTTGGCCACGCGGTCATAGCTTTTCAGGGCAGTGACGTCGGTCTCGCCGACGCGCACGGCGCCGCTCTTCGTCGGCACCACGCCCATGAGGCTCTTCATCAAAGTGGTCTTGCCCATGCCGTTGCGGCCCATGATGGCCACGATCTCGCCGGGCTTCACATCGAAGGAGAGACCGTGGAGCACCTCGCTCTGGCCATAGGCGACGTGCAGATCCTGTACGTTCAGCATGATCGCGCCCCTCAGTGCCCGAGATAGACTTCGACGACCTTGGGGTCGTTCTTGACGCGCTCCATGGAGCCCTCGGACAGCACCTTGCCCTGGTGCAGCACCGTGACCTTGTGGGCGATGTCCTCGACGAACTTCATGTCGTGCTCGATGACGATGATCGACCGGTTGGCGATGATCTTGTTGAGCAGTTCGGCCGTCTTCTTGCGCTCGGAGACGCTCATGCCCGCAACCGGCTCGTCCAGCATCAGGAGGTCGGGGTCCTGGATCAGGAGCATGCCGATCTCGAGCCATTGCTTCTGGCCGTGGCTGAGGAACTCGGCGCGCTCGTCCAGCAGGTTTTCGAGGAAGATCATCTCCGCGACTTCCTGCACGCGGTCGCGCACTGCCGCATCGCGGCGGAAGGTCAGCGCGCCGAACACCGAGCGTCCCTTGGGATAGGAGATCTCGAGGTTCTCGAAGACCGTGAGGTCATCATAGATCGACGGCGTCTGGAACTTCCGACCGACGCCAGCCTGAACGATCTTCGACTCGCTCATCTTGGTCAGTTCCTGGCCGCGGAACTTGATGGACCCGGAGGTCGCACGCGTCTTGCCGCAGATCAGGTCCAGCACCGTGGTCTTGCCGGCGCCGTTGGGGCCGACGATGACGCGGATCTCGCGCTCGTCGACGTAGAAGGACAGGTCGTTGACGGCCTTGAAGCCATCGAAGGAGACCGTCAGCCCCTCCACCGCGAGGAGGAAGTCCGGGGCCATCTGGTCGGAGATGGGCGCGTGAGCGAGCGCGGCGTTCATAGGTGCTGTCCTCTCACTCGGCGGGGCTGCCCTGCGGCAGCTGGGCCGGCAGGCTGGGGGCGGTCACGCGGCTGGCGGAGCGCTTCAGCCGCGGGGCGATGTAGGTGGAGTAGATGCCGGCCAGGCCGTTCGGGAAGGCGAGCACCACGGCGATGAACAGGCCGCCGAGACCGAACAGCCACAGCTCGGGGAAGCTCTCCGAAAACGTGGTCTTGGCCCAGTTGACCAGCAGCGTGCCGTAGACCGCGCCGAGGATGGAGAGCCGACCGCCGACCGCCGTGTAGATGACCATCTCGATGCTCGGCACGATGCCGACGAAGCTCGGCGACATGAAGCCGACCTGCAGCGTGAACATCGCGCCGCCGATGGCCGCGACACCGGCCGCCAGGCAGAACACGAAGATCTTGAAGCCTGCGACGCTGTAGCCCGAGAACCGCACGCGGTCCTCCTTGTCGCGCATGGCGAGCAGGATGCGGCCGAGCTTGGAGTGCTTCACGAAGTACAGCGCCACCACGCAGGCCAGCAGCAGCCCGCCATTGACGAAGTACAGGATGGTCTTGGCCTCGTCGGTGCGGATGTCCCAGCCGTTGAGCGTGCGCAGGTCCGTGATGCCGTTGATGCCGCCGGTATAGCCCTGCTGCCCCACGATCAGGATGGTCGCGATGGCGGCGATGGCCTGCGTGATGATGGCGAAGTAGGTGCCGCCGACGCGGCGGGTGAACATCGCGAAGCCGAGGATGAAGGCGAAGAACACCGGCACGCCGACGACCAGCAGCACCGTCGCCGGGAAGGAGTGGAACGGCTGCCAGAACCACGGCAGGGAGGTGATCTGGTTCCAGTCCATGAAGTCCGGAATGCCGGGCGTGGACTGGATCTTCGTGTTCTCGATGCTGGAGGCTTCCAGCTTGAGATACATGGCCATGCAGTAGCCGCCGAGGCCGAAGAAGATGCCTTGGCCAAGGCTGAGGATGCCGCCGAAGCCCCAGCACATCACGAGGCCGAGCGCCACGAAGGCATAGGTCAGGTACTTGCCCACCATGTTGAGCCGGAACGGCTCAAGCACCATCGGGAAGACCACCAGGATCAGGCCCGCGAGGATCGCGACGCCGATCAGTTCGGAGCGGGAGAGGAAAGCGTTCGTCTTCATCATGGCCTCCTCAGCGCCGTACCTTGAGGGTGAACAGTCCCTGCGGGCGCAGCATCAGGATGCCGACGACGCTGAGCAGGGTGATGACCTTGGCCGTGGAGCCGGAGAGGAAGAACTCCAGCGTCGACTGGGCCTGCGAGATGGTGAAGGCCGAGGCGATGGTGCCGAGCAGGCTGGCCGCGCCGCCGAACACGACCACGAGGAAGGTGTCGACGATGTAGAGCTGGCCGGAGGTCGGACCCGTGGAGCCGATCATGGTGAAGGCGGAGCCCGCGACGCCGGCGATGCCGCAGCCAAGGCCGAAGGTGAGGCGGTCGACGCGCTCGGTGTTGATGCCGACGGCGCCGGCCATGACGCGGTTCTGCACCACGGCGCGCACCTGCTTGCCCCAGCGCGAGCGGTACATCAGGGCCGCGACAGCAATGGTGATGGCGGTGGTGAGGCCCATGACGAACAGGCCGTTGATCTGCACCTCGATGGTGTCCGTGATCGGCACCGAGCCCATCATCCACTGGGGGAGATCGACGCCGACTTCGCGCGGGCCGAAGAAGGAGCGGTAGAGCTGCTGCAGGATGAGGCTGAGGCCCCATGTCGCGAGCAGCGTATCGAGCGGACGCTTGTAGAGATGGCGGATCAGGAGCCATTCCACCGCCATGCCGAGCGCGCCGGCGGCCAGGAAGGCAAGGATCATCGCCACGAAGAAGTAGCCGTCGAACAGCGAGGGCACGTAGTTCAGGAAGAACTGAGACGTGAAATAGGTGACGTAGGCGCCCAGGATCATGAATTCGCCGTGGGCCATGTTGATGACGCCCATCTGGCCGAAGATGATCGCAAGACCAAGCGCCATCAGCAGGAAGACCGAGAACAGGATAAGCCCGGCAAAGCCCTGCATCGCGAAGATGGAGCCAAGCTCGGCGATCGAATATTCAGAAAACATCGTGGGCCCCCGGTGCGCCCGCACGGCGCAGTCCAAGCTCAGGCTGGAAGTGCATCCGGGAGGACGGGCCTCCCGGATGCGGGGATCAGATCACTGGTAGCCGGCCGGGAACGGGTTCGGCTCGATGAGGTCGGGCGTCTCGAACACGATCTTGAACTGGCCATCCTTCTGGGCCTGCGCAACGCGCGTCTTGGACCAGAGATGGTGGTTCGGATGGACCTTGACGTAGCCTTCCGGCGCCTTGGTGAACTCGATGTCGGCGGAGGCCGCCGCGATCTTGTCCACGTCGAAGGAGCCGGCCTTCTCGACGGTCATCTTCCAGATCCACGGGCCGAGATAGGCGGCCTGCGTCACGTCACCGATGACGGTCTTCTCGCCCCACATCTTCTTGAACTCGGCGACGAAGGCCTTGTTGTTGTCGTTTTCTAGCGACTGGAAGTACTTCATGCAGGAATAGGCGCCCGCAATGTTCTCGCCGCCGATGCCGTCGATCTCGTCTTCCGTGACGGAGATGGTCAGGAGCGTCTGCTTGGAGAGGTCGATGCCGGCCGCCTTCAGCTGCTTGTAGAAGGCGACGTTGGAGCCGCCGACGACCGCGCAGTAGATCACGTCGGGCTTCTTCAGCTTGATCTTGTTGATGACCGAGTTGAACTGGGTGTGGCCGAGCGGGAAGTACTCCTCGCCGACAACCGACGAGTCCTTCAGGTGACCCTCGATGTGCTTGCGCGCGATCTTCATGGAGGTGCGCGGCCAGATATAGTCCGAACCGATCAGGTAGAAGGTCTTGCCGGACTTCTCGCGCTGCACCCAATCGAGGCCGGCGAGGATCTGCTGCGTGGCTTCCTGGCCGGTGTAGATGACGTTCTTGGACTGCTCGAGGCCTTCATAGAAGGTCGGGTAGTACAGCATGCCGTTGTACTGCTCGAACACCGGCAGCACCGCCTTGCGGGAGGCGGAGGTCCAGCAGCCCATCACGGCCGCGACCTTGTCCTGCACCAGCAGCTTCTTGGCCTTCTCGGCAAAGGTCGGCCAGTCGGACGCGCCGTCTTCCTGCACGTACTTGATCTTGCGGCCCAGCACGCCGCCCATGGCGTTGATCTGCTCGATGGCGAGCTTCTCGGCCTGCACCGATCCGGTCTCGGAGATGGCCATCGTGCCCGTCACCGAATGCAGGATGCCGACGGTGACTTCCGTGTCCGTCACGGCAAGGCCGGTGGTGTTCACGGCCGAGGTGGCCGGAGCCTGCGCGAACGCAACCTTCGGGAACAGCATCGCAGCCGGAGCCGCGGCCATGCCCATCAACAGCTTGCGGCGCAGCGCCGATTCAAGCCCCTGCTTCTTGTCATCAGCCATAGACCCGAGACCCCCATTTTGGTGACGTGAGGCAGTCATCGCTGCCTCATTGGCGGGCAATGTCCGCCGGGTCCGGGTCTTCCTGGTATACGCTAATTGCCGTATGCCGAGCAAACGGCGCCCGTTGCACGCTTGAGGACAGGCTTGACGGCGCCCGTCCGCTCCGTGGGAACAGGAATTGCATATCCCATGCTGCGGAGAGGGAAAGGGCTGTCGAGGAGCATGAGCGTCCAGGGCCAGCAGCGCATCGTGCGCGTGCGCCGGCAATACAATCAATGGGTCGCGAACCAGACCCTCGAGGACTATGCGCTGCGCTTCACGGCGGAGAGCGCCCGTCGCTGGTCGGCCGTCCGCGTCAGCCACACCGCGCTTGCAGCGATCTCCTTCCTCGCCCTCGAAGCCATCGGCGGCGCGCTGACCCTCAGCTACGGTGTCACCAATGCCATTGCCGCGATGGTCGTAATCTGTGCGCTGATCTTCCTCACGGGCCTGCCGATCAGCTATTACGCGGCAAAATACGGCGTGGATGTCGACCTGCTCACGCGTGGCGCGGGCTTCGGCTATATCGGCTCCACCATCACCTCGCTGATTTATGCGAGCTTCACCTTCATCTTCTTTGCCATCGAGGCGGCCATCATGGCGGCGGCGCTGAAGATGTGCTTCGGCATCGAGTTGTGGATCGGTTACCTGATCTCCTCGGTCGTCATCATCCCCATCGTCACGCACGGCATCACCTGGATCACGCGGTTCCAGCTCTGGACCCAGCCGGTCTGGGTGGTGCTGCACATCCTGCCCTTCGCCTTCATCTTCTGGGCGGCACCCGAAACGCTGGCCCAGTGGCGTGATTTCCCGGCCGATGGAGGCGGCGCGTTCAACATCACCCTGTTCGGCGCGGCGGCGGGCGTGGCCTTCGCCCTCATTGCGCAGACGGGCGAGCAGGTGGACGTGCTGCGCTTCGTGCCGCGCGCACGCGCCGGCAACCGCCTGAAATGGTGGCTCGCAGTGCTGGTCGGCGGTCCCGGCTGGACGGTGGTCGGGCTCGTCAAGCTGCTGGCCGGTTCCTTCCTGGCCGTGCTGGCGGTGCGGCACGGGCTGGATTTCACCGATGCCGCCGAGCCGACGCAGATGTACCGCGTGGCGTTCGGCTATGTGACGGACTGGCCGCAGTTGGCGCTGGTCCTCACTGGCATCTTCGTCATCGTCTCGCAGCTCAAGATCAACGTCACCAATGCCTATGCCGGCTCCATTGCCTGGTCGAACTTCTTCTCGCGGCTGACGCACAGCCATCCGGGCCGCGTGGTCTGGCTGGTCTTCAACGTCGCGATCGCGCTGCTGCTGATGGAGCTCGGCATCTACCGGGCGCTGGAACAGACGCTCGGCCTGTATTCCATCGTCGCCGTGGCCTGGGTCGGCGCGCTGGTGGCCGATCTGGTCATCAACAAGCCGCTGGGCCTAAGTCCGCGCGGCATCGAGTTCAAGCGCGCCCATCTCTACGACATCAATCCCGTGGGCGTCGGCTCCATGCTGCTGGCGTGCGTGGCGGCGCTTGCGGCCTTCGCCGGCCTGTTCGGCGATGTCGCCCAGGCGCTGGCCTCGTTCATCGCACTCGGTGTGGCGATGGTCACGAGCCCGCTGATCGCGCTTGCCACCGGCGGGCGCTATTATCTTGCCCGCACTCCGAAGACCAATTGGGGCGGCGCGGCACTGGTGCGGTGCTGCGTGTGCGAGCACAGCTTCGAACCGCAGGACATGGCGGGCTGCCCTGTCTATTCCGGTCCCATCTGCTCCCTGTGCTGCTCGCTCGACGCGCGTTGCGGGGATGGCTGCAAGCCGCATGGCCGCATGTCGGCGCAGGCCTCGGCCTTCGCCCGCGCGGCATTGCCGAAGCGGGCGGCGGAGGTGGTGGATTCCGGCATCGGCCGCTTCATCGCGCTGTTCCTGTTCAGCACCGGCATGATCGCGATCATGCTGGGCCTCGTCTTTTTCCAGGCCACCATCAACGCCGCCGACCAGAAGCCCATCATCGGCCACGCGCTCTGGGTGGTGTTCTTCATCCTCGTCATCGTGGCCGGCATCGCGTCCTGGCTGTTCGTGCTGGCGCATGAGAGCCGGCGAGTGGCCGAGGAGGAATCCGAGGGGCAGACGCGTCTCCTGCTCCGCGAGATCGCCGCGCATGAGGAGACCGATGCCGAGCTGCAGAAAGCACGCGACGTGGCCGAGGCCGCGAACCAGGCCAAGAGCCGCTACGTCATGGGCATCGGCCACGAACTGCGGACGCCGCTCAACGCAATCCTGGGCTACGCCCAGCTGATGGAGCGCGACGAGCGCATCCCGCAGGCGCGGCAGGGCGGCGTGCGGGTCATCCGCCGCTCCGCCGAGCACCTGTCCGGCCTGATCGACGGCCTGCTCGACATCTCCCGCATCGAGTCGGGGCGGCTTCAGCTGAGCCGCGATTATGTTCGCCTGCCGGAATTCCTCGAGCAGGTGGTGGAGATGTTCCGCCTGCAGGCTGCGGCCAAGAACCTCGAGTTCCGCTTCACCCGCCCGGAAAAGCTGCCGGCGGTCGTCGCATCGGACGAGAAGCGGCTGCGGCAGGTGCTGATCAACCTGCTGTCCAACGCCATAAAGTTCACGGACCGCGGGCATGTCGCACTGCGGCTCCGTTTGCGCAGCGGGGTGGCCGAGTTCGAGATCGAGGACAGCGGTCCCGGCATTCCGGCCGACGACCTGGAGCGCATCTTCGCGCCGTTCGAACGCGGGCGCGGCCTCAATGCGGAACAGACGCCCGGCATCGGGCTGGGGCTGACGATCACCAAGCTGCTGACCGAGATCATGGGTGGCGAGGTCACCCTGCGCAGCCGGGTGGGGGACGGCACGGTCTTCACGGTCCGCCTGCTGCTTTCGGCCGTGGAAAACGCGAAGCTGGCGGCCCAGCCGCGCCGCCGCCTCGGCTATGTCGGACCGCGCCGCACGGTGCTCGTCACGGATGACGACCCCAACCACCGCGACCTGATGCGCGAAGTGCTGACGCCGCTCGGCTTCGTGCTGCTGATGGCTCAGGATGGCCCTTCCTGCCTCACCCTGGCATCGGAGTGCCAGCCCGACCTGTTCCTGCTGGACATCTCGATGCCGGGCATGAGCGGCCTTGAGCTTGCCCGTACCCTTCGTGCGACAGGCCACGAGGAGGCACGCATACTGATGGTGTCGGCCAATATGATCGATCATGGATCGGCCAAGGGCGAGGATTACGACGACCTTCTGCCGAAGCCGGTCGACATGGAGAAGCTGCTCGACCGGGTTCAAGCCTTGCTCCGGCTCGATTGGGTCTATGACAGCGATGCGGAGGCAGCGCCCGTGGTCCTTCAGGAACCGGCGCGCTATGTGGTGGCACAGCGCCATGTCGATGAATTGAAGCGGCTCGGCAGCATCGGCTACATCCGCGGCATCGAGGCCAAGCTGGCGGAATTGAAGGCCGAAGCACCTGGGAGCGGACCACTGGCGGACGACCTTGGAGCGCACATCCGCAATTTCGACCTGAAGCGCTACATGCTGGTTCTGGAGAACCTGACCGGTGAGTGAGCAGGCCCGCCCCCGCGACATCGTCCTCGTCGTGGACGACAGCCCCGACAATCTCGGCATGCTGACGACCGCCATCGAGGAAGCCGGCATGACGGTGCTGGTGGCCATGGACGGCGGCAGCGCGCTTCGCCTCGTGGAGCAGATCACGCCCGACATCATCCTGATGGACGCCGTGATGCCCGGCATGGACGGCTTCGAGGCGACGCGGCTGCTGAAGCGCAGTCAGGGCGCGGGCCACGTACCGATCATCTTCATGACCGGCCTGAACGAGACGGAGGACGTGGTGCGCGGTCTTTCTGCCGGCGGCGTGGACTACGTGGTCAAGCCCATCGTCCCCGATCAATTGCTCGCGCGCATCCGCGTGCATCTCGCCAATGCACGGGCGCAGCAGAGCGCGCGTGTGGCGCTGGATGCGAGCGGCAGGTTCCTGCTGTCCTCGAATGCGGCCGGACAGGTCCTGTGGGCAACACCCCAGGCACGGCGGCTGCTGGCCGATCTCTTCACCGAGGCATCGGGCGAGGAACTTCATCTTCCTCCGGACGCGCAGGAATGGATCGCGGGGCTGACCGGCGCTTCCGCCCCTCCGCAGGTCAGCCTTTCCAGCGGCGAGCGCCGGCTGCAGATCTCCTTCCTGGCCCGCACCGGCCCGGATGAACTGCTGCTGCGGCTGGCCGAAGAACGCACCGCCTTGCCGGAGGCCGTGCTGCGCGAGAAGCTGTCGCTGACCGCGCGCGAGGCGGAAGTGCTGCTCTGGCTGGCGCGCGGCAAGGCCAACAAGGACATTGCCGACATCCTTGAACTCAGCCACCGCACGGTGAGCAAGCACCTTGAACAGGTGTTCTCGAAGCTCGGCGTGGAGAACCGCGCATCGGCGGCAGCCGTGGCCATCCGGGCCATGTCCCAGGAGGTCTGACCTGGAGGCCGTTCCGGGCCTCTGCCGTTAACGGGAACCTTAGGGCCCGTGCGGTTTTCTTTCCCCAGCGCGCGGTGGAAGTCATTCGCGCGAGACGGCGCATGGTCTAGCCTGCCCGTGAATCAGCCGGCGGGAGAAGAGCACAGATGACGATCGAGACGGTCACGACAGCACCGATCGAAGGCCAGAAGCCCGGCACGTCCGGCCTGCGCAAGAAGACGCCCGTCTTCATGCAGCCCGGTTATCTCGAGAACTATGTGCAGGCGGTCATCGAGGGCGTGGGCGGCGTTTCCGGCAAGACCATCGTGGTCGGCGGCGACGGGCGCTACTTCAACGACCGGGCCATCGCCACCATCCTGCGCATGCTGTCGGCCAATGGCGCCAGGAAGGCCATTGTCGGCCAAAGCGGCCTGCTCTCCACGCCTGCGGCGTCGAACCTCATCCGCACGCGCCACACCGATGGCGGCATCATTCTCTCTGCCAGCCACAATCCCGGCGGCGAGCACGGCGATTTCGGCCTGAAGTTCAACACGCCGAACGGCGGCCCTGCCGCCGAGAACGTGACGGACGCCATCTTCGCCCGCTCCACCGAAATCACTCAGTACAAGATCCTCTCGGATGAGGCGCCCGCGCTCGACGTCATCGGCACCAGCACGCTCGGCGAGATGGAAGTGGAGATCGTCGATCCCGTCACGGATTACGTGACGATGATGGAAGGGCTGGTGGACTTCGACCGCCTCCGTGCGCTGTTCAAGTCCGGCTTCCGCATGCGCTTCGACGCCATGCATGCCGTGACCGGTCCCTATGCGAAGGCGATCCTGGAGGACCGCTTGGGCGCGGAGCCGGGCACTGTCGTCAACGGCACGCCACTGCCGGATTTCGCCGGCCACCACCCGGATCCAAACCCCGTCTATGCCAAGGAACTGTTCGACCTGATGGCCTCGGCCGATGCGCCGGACATGGGCGCGGCATCCGATGGCGACGGCGACCGCAACATCGTGCTGGGCAAGGGCCTGCCGGTTTCGCCGTCGGACAGCCTGGCCGTGCTGGCGGCCAACCTGCATTTCGCCAAGGGCTACACCACGGGCCTCAAGGGCATCGCCCGCTCCATGCCGACGAGCCGCGCCGCGGACCGGGTGGCCGAGAAGCTGGGCGTTGGCATGTACGAGACGCCCACCGGGTGGAAGTTCTTCGGCAACCTACTGGACGCCGGGCGCGTCACCATCTGCGGCGAGGAAAGCGCGGGTACCGGCTCCTCCCATGTGCGGGAGAAGGACGGCCTGTGGGCCGTGCTGGTGTGGATGGACATCGTGGCCGCCCGCGGCGAGAGCGTGGCCGAGATCCTGCGCGACCACTGGCAGCGCTTCGGTCGGGATTACTACACCCGCCACGACTACGAGGGGATCGCCTCTTCGGCGGGCGACGAGTTGATGGCCGATCTGCGCGCACGCATCGAAACCTTGCCGGGCCAGAGCTTCGCCGGCCTGACCGTGACCAGTGCGGACGATTTCGCCTATGCCGACCCGACCGATGGCTCGGTGAGCCGCAAGCAGGGCATTCGCGTGAACTTCGACAACGGTTCGCGCGCGGTGTTCCGCCTCTCGGGCACGGGAACCGAGGGCGCAACCCTGCGCGTCTATCTCGAGCGCTTCGAGGCGGACCTGACGAAGCAGGACATGGACCCGCAGGAGGCGCTGGCGGACATCATCGCCGCCGCAGGCGAACTGGCATCGATCCAGCAGCGCACCGGGCGCAATGCTCCCGACGTCATCACCTGATGACGACGAGGGGCAAGGTGCCCGGCGCCTCGCGCCGTCAGGCGTGTTCGAGCAGCGGCAGGATCAGCCGTTCGATGGCGTCCGCCAGCCCGTCATCCTCGTTCGAACCGGTGATGTAGGTCGCGGCTGCCCTGACTTCCTCCGGCCCCTGCCCCATGGCGATGGACGTGCCGGCGCGGGCGAACATGGGCAAATCGTTTCGCATGTCGCCGGCAACGACGACGGATGCGAGATCGACGCCGGCTGCCTCCGCCAGGAAAGCCACGCCATCGCCCTTGTTGGCGATGATCGCGGTCACGTCCAGATAATAGGGCTGCGAGCGCGCGACGGTGGCGTCCGCCAGCAGGTCCTGCGCCTGCTCTTCCAGACCCGCAAGCAGGGGCTCGTCGTCGCTGACGCCGACGATCTTGTCGATGCGCGGCAGGATGGCCTCGAAATCGTCGGTGAGGATGGGCTCAAGCTGGGCCGCCGCGACTTCGCGCTCGTGGTGGATGCCCTCGGCCTCGCTGGCGAACCACTTGCCGTCTGCAAACACCCAGCGGGTGACGCCGTTCTCCCTCAGTAAGTCGAGCGCCTTCCGGGAGACGTGCTCCGGCAAATGGTTCTGGCTGATGATGGTGCCGTCGCGGCGAAACACGGTGCCGCCGTTGAAGGCGCCTAGCGGCTGGTCGACATCGAGCGCTTCCGCCAGCCAGTAGATGCCGCTGGGCGGGCGGGCGCTGATCAGCGTCACAGGCACACCGGCGGCCTTCAGGCGCCGCACCGCCGCGATGGTGGCGTCCGCAAGGCTCTTGTCATGCCGCACGAGGGTACCGTCCACATCGGACACGAACAGGCGGATCGGGCGGCTGGTCATCATCTTCCTCTCAAAGGGGCGTGCATCGCGATGGAGCTATGGCACACCGACAGTTTAACCAGCCAAAGGTTGCCGGACGATAGCCCGGCTGCACCCCGAGGATGTCAGCCGGCGCGCTGCATCACGGCCCGGACCGCATATCCCCGGAACGGCCGGGAACAGGCGGCGCTCAACCCGGCCATGCGCGCCAACGCCGCCACCTCATCCGCGAGATCGGCGCGCGGCGTGACGTGGAACATGGCCAGCCATCGCTTCAGCGCGGAGCGGAACGGCGCCGGCAGGCCGTGCTGGTCTCCGAAATCCACGATGTGCAATTGCCCGGCCGTGTCGAGATGGGCCGCCGCGCCGCGAAGAACGGAGCGCCAGCCCGGGATCATCGACAGGGCATAGGAGATCACTACCCGGTCGAACTTCTCCACTCCGAACAAGGCCTTCGGATCGAAGCAGGTCGCGTCTGCGGCGGCCAGCCTTATGCGGCCTTCAAGACCGGCGCGGGCGATGGAGCGGCGCGCGGTTTCCAGCATCTCGTCGGAAACGTCCAGCCCATAGCCGCGGGCATTTGGATAGAGCCGGGCGATCTTCACCAGATTGCGCCCCGTGCCGCAGCCGATCTCAAGCACTGTTCCCCCGTTTGGCGGTGCGAGATCGGCGATCATCTCGTCCCGGCCGAGCAGGTAGAACTTGCGGCTCGCGTCGTAGATGTGCCGCTGGCGGCGGTACATCCGGTCCATGAGGGTCGCGGCGTCGCTCACGCGGCGGCGGGCAGCGTGTAGAGGTGGAACGCGCCGTAGATCGAGGAGCGGTCTTCGCGGCTGAGGCGGCGGCTCGTCTCGTCCTGACGGGTCCAGCGGCCGAGCACCTCCTGCGCGACCTTGCCGGGCAGGCAATCCTCTTCGGCGGCCGTACGGAAGATAACGCGGGCGCCCGGTCGCGCGGCGCGGGTGATCTCGCTCCAGAGCTCGGTGAGTTCGTCGCTGTTCATCCAGTCCTGCGCGTCCAGAAGCACCACGCAATCGACTGTGCCATCGGGGCTGCTGCGCAGGAAGTCCGTCACGCTCTGCTGGCGATAGGTGACACGCTCCGCCCGCTCACGCACGGCGGCGTAATTGGCCTCCTGCAGATAAGGCGGCAGCGCGGCATCGGGCGCCGGCTGGTAGCTGCGGCCGAAGGCTTGCCAGGCGAAATAGTTGGTTGAGATATCGAAGTCGCAAGCCAGCCGCTCGAGCCGCTGGCGCAGCACGCGGGCCATGCCGTCCGGCTGGTCGCCGCACAGCGCGCGGAACTGGGCCGGCGGGATGCCGAGGCCGTAGAGCGAAGCCGGCTGGCGCATCAGCCAGCGGATGAAGCGCTTGTCGAACAGCGGAGCGAAATGCCGGTCGAACAGGGTGCGCTGCTCATCGCGCGTGCGGGCTGCCAGAACGGCGCGGGGATCGCAGCCGTAGAGGCGAGCCAGAAGATGGCCGGCGCCGATGAAGCGGCCCAGCAGGCCGTGGGTGTAGAAATTGTCGGCGAACTGGTCGATGCGCCGGCGGCCGTCCACGCGGCGCGCCGTCCAGTAGGCGCGGGACAGTTCGTCCAGCTCCGGTGCGATGACGCTGTCGAAGGTGCGAACATTGTCCTTCGAGTCCGAGCGGCCGAAGAAGTGGAAGAAGGCCGCGTGATCGGGAAGTGTGCGCAGCGCGGCCAGCTTGAGCCGGCCGAGCGCGACATGCGCGCCGTTGAGGTCCACCGCCGTGATGCGCGACGGATCGGCCGTGAGGTAGGACAGCACATTGCAGCTGCCGGAGGCGATCGCGACCACATGGTCGCTCGGCCGGATGTCCAGCGCCGCCATGTCCACCACCGGGTCTTCCCAGATCTGCGGGTAGACGAGGCCGCTGAAGGCATAGGTGAACATGCGCTCCAGCAGTCCATCCCGCGACAGCGCCTTGCTGCGGTGAACGGCGGTCTCGAGGATCGTGCTGGTGGCCCGCTGGGCGTCACGCAATGGCTGCGTCATGGATTTACCAGTTGCAGAATGGCAATTCATGACGGGGTTACCGCAGGCGCGTGACCCGCATGTGACTGGCGCTCGCACGCCGGCCCTCCTATAGAGCGGGCAGACCAACCCTCGCCTGGAGCCGCAATGACCGACACCCTGCCCGACCGTCTCTCCGTCGATCCGTCGAGCCCGTTCTACGACGAGGCCCTGATGCAGCGCGGCGTCGGCATCCGCTTCAATGGCGCCGAGAAGACCAATGTCGAGGAATACTGCGTCAGCGAAGGCTGGATCCGTGTGGCCGCCGGCAAGGCGAAGGACCGCCACGGCAATGCCATGACGATGAAGCTGAAAGGCCAGGTGGAGCCTTATCTGCGCGACGAGGCCGAAACAGCCGAGGCCTGATCAGCCCAGCCGGCGATATTCGTAGACGGGTTCGCCGGCCGGCAAGGCGATCTCTTCCGTCGCCTCGGCCATGACATGGTGCCGGGGCGACAGCACGCAGGCGGGATCGGTGGCCGAGGCATCGCCCGCCAGCGCCAGCGCCTGACAGCGACAGCCGCCGAAATCCACCGTCTGGCGCGGGCAGGAGCGGCAGGGCTCCTGCATCCAGTCCGTGCCGCGATAGGCGTTGAAGGCGGGCGCATCGGCCCAGATCTCGGCCAGCGAATGATCCCGCACCGACCAGAACTCCAGGCCCGGAATGGTCTGCGCGGCGTGGCAGGGCAGCACGGTGCCTGACGGCGTCACGTTGAAGGTGCGCCGCGCCCATCCGCCCATGCACGCCTTGGGATATTTCGCGTAATAATCCGGGATGACGTGGTCGATGGCGATGCGACCTGCCAGTTCCGTCTTCAGCCGCTCGATCTCGGCCACCGCCGCACGTGCGTCCTCACGCGAGGGCATCAGGGCGGAGCGGTTCCTCAGCGCCCAGCCGTAATATTGCGCGTGGGCGATCTCGACCCGGCGTGCGCCAAGCTCCATGGCCAGTTCCACCATGGCGGCGGCGTGATGCACATTGGCGCGGTGGATGACGGCGTTGACCGTAAGCGGCAGGCGCGCCGCCGTGATCCAGCCGGCGACCTCGCGCTTTCGCTCGAAGGCGCCGCGATAGCCGGCGATGCGGTCGGCACCAGCGGCATCCGCGTCCTGGATGGACAATTGCACATGGTCGAGGCCTGCCGACTTCAGCTCAAGCAGCCGCGCCTCCGTCAGCCCGACGCCGGAGGTGATCAGGTTGGTGTAGAGCCCCTCCTCTGCGCAGCGGCGCACGAGGTCCGCGAGATCGCGGCGGGCGAGCGGTTCGCCGCCGGAGAGATGCACCTGCAAGACGCCGAGCGCGGCCGCTTCCGAGAACACGCGCTGCCATGTGGCGGTGTCGAGTTCGCGGTCCCGCCCCTCCATCTCGATGGGGTTGGAGCAATAGGGACAGCCCAGTGGGCAGCGGTACGTCAGTTCCGCAAGCAGGCCGACCGGCGGCTGAAGGGCGGCGCTCATGGCTCCACCAACCCCTTGCCGATCATCTTGTCGAGAAGGGCGCGCACGTCAGCCTCGATCAAGCTGCGCTCCGCGGTGAAGGCGCCGGCAAGGTCGTCAACGACTTCGGCCAAAGTCGCATCGCCGGTGAGGCGGCGGATGATTTCCACGGCCACCGGATTGGCGTCGATGATCGTTTCCGGCGCCAGCAGCACCCAGGCGTCGCGCACCCCATCGTGGCGCAGGCGCACTCCGGGCGCCAGACGCGGGCGGCTGTCGGGGCCGAGCGCGGTCATGCCTCGGGGCTCCACGCGCCCGGCGGGCGATGGCCTTCTACGTAAGCGTGCCACAAGGCATCGAGCTGCGCCCACAGCACGTCGGTCTTGAACACAAGCGCGTCCAGCACCTTTTGCTGAAGCTCGCGCGTCGTTGCGTGCTCCCGCACATAGGCCAGCGCGAAATCGGAATCCCGCTGGGCCTGCGGCGGCCGCGCCGTGAAATAGGCAAGCGTGCGCTCGTCCACGAAATCGTAGTGCGCCAGCATTCCGGAGACCCGTTCCCCGATGACCTGCGGCGAGAACAGCTCCGTCAGGGAGGACGCGATGGCCTCCAGCAGGGACCGCTCGGCGCAGAAATGCACGTAGGCCTCCACGGCGAAGCGCGTGGCCGGCAGGATGCCCTGCGTGGAGGCCACATAGTCCCGGCTGAAGCCGAGGCTGTCGGTCAGCACCAGCCAGCGCTCTATGCCGCCATCGCCTTCGCGCTCGCCGTCATGATCAAGGATGCGCTGCCGCCACTCGCGACGCAGCGCGCTGTCCTGCATGCGCGCAAGGATGGTCGCGTCCTTGATGGGGATCTGGGACTGGTAGAAGTAGCGGTTCAGCGCCCAGGCCTGTACCTCGGCCCGCGAGCACTGGCCGTCGTGCAGCCGGTGATGGAACGGATGGAGGTTGTGGTAGCGCTCGGCGCCCACGGCCCGCAGCGCGGCTTCCAGTTCGTCCGGCGTCATCGTGGTCAAAGCTCGATCCTCATGCCGTCATGGGCCAGCTGCCAGCCGGCGACCTCCACCGCCTGGCGCTCCGGCGAGCCGTCCACCAGCGCCGGATTGCTGTTGTTGATGTGGATGAACAGCCTGCGGCCGGCATCCACATCCGCGAGCGCAGCCATGGAGCCTCCCTCGCCGCTCATCGCGAGATGACCCATGCGCGCTGCCGTCTTCTGCGAAAGACCGAGGCTGGGCATCTCGTCATCCGTGAATGTCGTGCCGTCGAACATCAGCAGGTCCGCGCCCTTGGTGCGTTTTCGGACCGCATCGGAGACGCGGGCGCAATTGGCGATGAAGACGAGCCTTTTGCCGCCGGCGGTGATCTCAAGGCCGATGACGTTTTCGCCTTCTTCGGCAAGAACAGGATCGCTGCCTTCCAGATAGAGCGGCACCTTGCCGGGTACGGTAAAAGCCTCAACCTGAAGGCCCGGCACAGCCTCAAAGACCTTACCGAACGTGAAATCCCGGCGCTCCACCAGATCGGACAGCACGTTGAACACCGTGTTGCCGTCCAGCACATCGAGCGCAGCCTTCGTCCCGTAGAGCAGGAACGGCTGCCGCTCGCGCAGTGTCAGAAGGCCCGCGATTGCATCGAGATCGCCATTCGTCAGGAGCACCGCTCCTATGGGGCTGTGGCGCAGTCCATGCCGGGGATGAAGCTCGGGCGTGCTGATGATCTGCTGCCGCAGGTCTGGCGAGGCATTCACCAGCAGCCAGCTTTCGCCATCGGCGCTGACCGCGATGCCGGCCTGGGTGCGCGGCTGGACGCGCGGGTCGCCGGCCCGGGCCAGTTGGCAGGTGGGGCAGCGGCAGTTCCACTGGGGGAAGCCGCCGCCCGCCGCGGAGCCGAGAACGATGATCTTCACGGCGTCCGCGTCACCTCTTCGGAAAAGCAGTTCAATCGATGGTGTCGATGTCCGCCGACTCGTAGCTGGTCACTTCCATGCCGCAACGGGCTTCGGTGATCTCGGGTGTGGTCCAGGTCATAAAACTCTCCTTGCACGTGAGCACTGAAGGTCCAGCGCCTACTGGCCATAGGGAAGGCTATAGGCAATTACATAGTCACCCGCTTTGGTTCCGACAGAACCATGGCCGCCGGCGACGATCACAACATATTGACGTCCGTCCTGCTCGTAGGACATCGGCGTGGCCTGTCCGCCGGCGGGCAGGCGGGCGCGCCAGATCTCGTCGCCAGTCGTGACGTCGTAGCCGCGGATGTAGTCGTCGATGGCCGCGCCGAGGAACGCCACGCCGCCGGCCGTGATCATCGGCCCGCCGATGCCCGGCACGCCAAGCTCGATGGGCAACGGAATGGGCGAGGCGTCGCGCACCGTGCCGTTCTTGTGCTTGTAGGCGATCTTGCCGGTGCGCAGGTCCACGCCCGTCACATAGCCCCATGGCGGCGCCTGGCAGGGCAGGCCGAGAGCCGACATCAGCGGACCCATATAGACGCCATAGGGCGCGCCCTCGTTGCGGTTCAGGCCCTGTTCGCTGCCCTTCTCATCGCCGCCGGGAGCCGGCACCTCGTCACGCGGCACGAGGCGCGAGGTAAAGGCCAGATAGGTCGGCATGCCGAACATGACCTGCCGCACGGGATCGACCGCCACGCTGCCCCAGTTGAAGACGCCGAAATTGCCGGGATAGACGATCGTGCCCTTCACCGAAGGCGGCGTGTAGCGGCCCAGATAATTCAGCGAATGGAACTGGATGCGGCACGCCAGCTGGTCGAACATGGTCACGCCCCACATGCTCGCGCCCGTCAGCTTCGGCGGGTTGAAGCTCAGCCCCGACAGCGGCTGCGTGGGCGAGGCGCGGTCCTCCGGGATGGTCCCGCCCGGCGCGGGCTCCTCCGTCACGGGGATGATCGGCTCGCCCGTGCGGCGGTCCAGCACATAGATGTCGCCCTGCTTGGTGGGGCCGACCAGCGCCGGAACCGGGCCGTTCGCGGTGTTGAGGTCGATCAGCACCGGCTGTGCCGGCACGTCCATGTCCCACAAATCGTGATGCACGGTCTGCCGCACCCAGCGCAACTGACCGGTGCGGATGTCGAGCGCCACGATGGACGACGAGAACCTCTCCACATTCTCCGAGCGGTTCATGCCCAGCTGGTCCGGCACCTGGTTCCCCAAGGGCACATAGAGCAGCCCCAGCGCGTCGTCGGAGCTCATGACCGACCATGAGTTCGGCGAGTTGGCCGTGTAGGTCTCGTCAGGCCCGACGGGCGTGGTGCGGTCGGGATTGCCGGAATCCCAGTTCCACACCAGAGCGCCGGTGTTGATGTCGAAGGCGCGGATCACGCCCGATGGCGACTGGATGGAGAAGTTGTCGTTCACCGCGCCGGCCACGATGATGAGGTTGCCGGAAACGGTGGGCGGCGAGGTCGAGTAGTAATAGCCGGCCGGCTTGTAGGGCATGTTGGTCAGCAGGTTCAGCGAACCGCCTTCCGCGAAGCCGGTGCAGACCTGGCCGTTTGCCGCATCCAGCGCGATGAGCCGCGCATCCGATGTCGGAAGATAAACACGCGTGGCGCAGGGCGCATCGGCCGCCGCCGCGCTGTCCTGGTAGTAGGAGACGCCACGGCAGGTCTGGTGCTGGCGCTGGTTCTCCAGCCCCACCTTCGGATCATACCGCCACTTTTCCTTGCCGCTCGTGGCGTCCAGGGCGATGGCGATGTTGTGGGGCGTGCAGAGATAGAGCGTGCTGCCGATCTTGAGGGGTGTCACCTGATAGGTGGTTTCCGTCACATCGTCGGGGCCGCGGATGTCGCCGGTCCGGTAGGTCCACGCCACGTCGAGCTTCTTGACGTTCTCCGGCGTGATCTGCGCCAGAGGTGAATAGCGCTGGCCGTAATTGGTGCGGCCGTACTGATGCCACTCGCCGTCCGGCACGCTGTTGCCGAGATTGGGCTGCGGCGTCACCGCTTCGGCGCTGAGCCGCCCCTCGATGCGGTGCGGGTCGAGGAACATGGAATAGACCGCCGCAGCCAGCGCGATGAGCACGGTTGCCGCCAGTGCGCCGGTGGCGATGCGGTCGGGAGCGCGGTCCGTGACGGAGCGCGGCCCGATCCCACGGGCAACCCACGGCGTCAACAGCCACAGGCCCAGCAGGATGACGACGCCGCCCCTCGGCGCGAGCTGCCACCAGTCGAAGCCGACTTCATAAAGCGCCCATGCGAGCGTGCCGAGGATGACCAGCCCATAGACCAGCAGCGCCGACCTCTGCCTGCGGAACAGGAGGAAAGCCGTGACGATGAAGCCCAGCCCGGCCAGCAGATAATACCAGCTGCCGCCGAGCTGGATGAGCCATCCGCCCCCGCCTGTCAGCGCCAGGCCGACGAGCAGGAATACGACACTTGTGATGACAGTGACCATCTTGCCTCCGGAAGGTTCCGCAATGGGTCCAGCTTGGTGCCTCACATGTGGCGTAAAGCGGCCGAGGCAAGCAGACGAAAGTGGACACTGATCCAAGTCATAGGTCGAATGCGCCAGCGTAAATCGGGCGTTAACGAAGATGGTGAATGAATCCTTGCAGGATCTTCATTCACGCTGAGCCAAGATGCAGCTGCCTTCGAACCGTGCCTACGCCCGCCGCGCCTGCCTGCCCGACGCAGGGCGGACGTCCGCGCCTGTGGGCCCCGCTTCAGGCCCATTTCGGCCGGCGCGCCACCGGACCGCGGTCTGGCTGGCAAGCACGGGCATCGCAGCCCTGCTGGCTACCGGCGCTGCGGCGGAGACCATCGACAGCGAAGTCACGGTGCCCGGCACCCGGCCATCCCCTTTCATCGTGGCGGGCGACCTCACCGTGGGCGCGGTGACGTCCGGCTCGCTCCAGATCGTCGACGGCGGTGATGTCGCGAACGCCAATGGCACGGTTGGCGCAGCAGCGGGCGCCACCGGCTATACCCGGGTGAACGGCGCGGGTTCGACATGGACCAACAGCGGCAGCCTCACCGTCGGCGGCAACGGCACCGGAACCGTCGATGTGGTGTCGCAGGGAGCACTCACCTCCAATGGCGCCAGCATCGGCCTCGGCGCGGGTTCGACCGGCGCCGTCACGGTGGACCGGGAGGGAACCTGGACCAATGCCGGCGCGCTGACGATCGGCGGCGCAGGCACCGGAACGCTGAACGCCACGGCCAGCGGCAAGATCAGCAGCGGATCGGTATCCGTGGGCTCCAGCGGCGGCTCAGGCACGGTCTTCGTCAAGGGGCAGAGTTCGTCCGTCAGCACGGTCGGGCCGTTCCTCGTCAATGATGGAACCGTTGCCGTCGAAGGCGGCGGCACCGTGTCCAGCGGCTCGACCGCGCTTGGCGTGGCGGCCGGCAGCGGGGCCAATGTCCGCGTGCAGGATGCCGGTTCCCGCTGGGTCAGCACGGGTGCGTTCGATGTGGCACGATCGGGCAGCGCCTCCGTGCGCGTGGAATCGGGCGGCGCCATCAGCAGCGCCTCGTCGCGCATCGCGGACGGCACGGGCTCCATCGGCTCCGTCGTCGTCACCGGCACAGGATCGACATGGACGAACACCGGCGACCTCGTCGTCGGACGCGCCGGCAACGCAGCCCTGACGGTTGAGGGCGGCGGCACGGTCAACAGCGGGGCCGGATCCATCGGCATCAGCGGCACCAGTTCCGCCAAGGTCACCGGCACGGGATCGTCGTGGACCAGCACGTCCGGCCTGTCGATCGGCAGCGGCGGCAACGGCGACCTGACCGTGGAGGCCGGCGGACAGGTCAACAACACCACCGCCGTGCTCGGCGACACCGTGGCCGGCAACGGCACCATAAGGGTAACGGGTGCCGGGGCGCGCTGGACCAGCAGCGGGACGGTCGATATCGGACGCGCCGGACAGGGCACCCTGACGGTGGACGCGGGCGGTATCGCCAGCAGCGGCGGCGCCAGGATCGGCGGATCGGCGGGTCTGGAGTCTTCGGCGGTTGTTTCCGGCACCGGATCGGAATGGCGCAACACCGGCTCGCTCGATGTCGGCGCAACGGGGCGCGGCACGCTTGCCGTCAACAATTCCGGAGGCGTGCGGACCACCGCCTTCCGCGTCGGAGCGGAAGAAGCCGGCATCGGCACCGCGAGCGTCACGGGCACAGGCTCATTTCTCGTGACCCAGCAAGACCTCGTGGTCGGCGGTGCGGGACGCGGAACCATGAGCATCACCGCAGGCGCCACAGCTACGGCCGAGACCGTCATCGTCGGACAAGCCGCGACGGGTAACGGCACCCTCATTGTCAGCGGCGTGGATTCCAGGCTGACCTCGTCGAGCGTCGTGGTGGGCGGCGCGGGGGCGGGATCCCTGACGGTGGCAGCCGGCGGCACGCTCGACACGGAACGCGTGGTCATCGCGCAGGACGCGGCGAGCACGGGAGCCCTGAACATCGGCTCGGCCTCCACGGCGCCGTCGGAAGCCGTGGCTGCTGGCACCATCACCGCGAAGCGCATCGCCTTCGGCGCGGGCGCCGGCGTGCTGAACCTGAACCATTCCGAGACCGCGCTCGACATCGATGCCGATATCTCCGGCCGTGGCACCATCCGCCAGATTGGCGGCACGACCGTGCTCAGTGGCGACAGCGAGGCCTTCACCGGCACCGCCCGGGTGACAGGCGGCACGCTCCGGGTCAACGGCACGCTGGGCGGCAGTGTCCGGGTCGATGAGGGGCGCCTGGAAGGACGCGGCACCGTCGGCAGCACCGCCGTGGACCGGGGAACGCTGGCGCCAGACGGCATCTTCACCGTGAACGGCGACCTCGCGCTCGGCGGCAACGCGACCGTCGAGATGGGTGCGGAGACCGATGGCCGCTGGCGTGACCTGATCCGCGTGACCGGAACGGCCGATCTTGGCGGAACGCTCGAGATCACGAACGCGCCGGACCGTTACCGCGCACTTACCACCATCCTCACCGCGACGCAGGTGACGGGCGAGTTCGACGAACTTGTCGCCAGCTTCCCCTTCCTCGACGCGGAACTTGCCTACACCGCCACGAGCGTCGGCCTTTCGCTCGAGCGCAACGACGTGGCGTTCGAGGATGTTGCCCGCACCCGCAACCAGCGTGAGACGGCGCGGGCGGTCGGAACCCTCGCCGTTGACGGAGAGATCTACGATCGGGTTATCGTCTTGAGCGAGGAAAGGGCGCGGCAGGCCTTCGACAACCTGTCCGGCGAGGTTCACGCAAGCGCCCTCTCCGCCGGCTTCGCGGACGCCCTCACCTATCGCGGGGCCGCTCTGGCCCGGCTTCGGTCCTTGCAGCAGGAACCGCTCGCCCCTCCCGTCCGCGGTCCGCATATTGCGCTTGGCTTCGCAGGCCCCATAGCCGATGCCCCGACCCCCTATGTCGAGGAAGAGACGGCGGACGGCGTGATGCAGACCGCGTTCGGCGTCTGGGCGCAGGCTCTCGGCTCCTGGCGCCACACCCGCTCGGACGGCAATGCGGCAGCGATGGACGCCCAAAGCGGCGGCCTGATCGCAGGCGCAGACGCAGCCGGGGAATTCTGGCAGCTCGGATTTGCCGCAGGCTACGGATACACCTCGCTCGATGTGCCCGACCGCACGTCCAGCGCCAATCTGCAAAGCGCATCGGCCACGCTTTATGGGGGCGCGCTGCTGGGGCCGGTCAATCTCCGGCTTGGCGGCAGCTACGGCTTCAATGCGGTCGACACGGACCGCCGCGTTGCGATCGGCACCTTCGAGGACACGCTGACGGCAAGTTATGACGGCTACACCGCGCAGGGCTTCGCGGAGATCGGCGTGCCACTTAATTCCGGACTTGGCACGGTCGAGCCGTTCCTCGGCGGCGCGGTGGTGCGCGTCAACGGCGGCGAGTTCGCCGAGAGCGGTGGCGCTGCCGCACTCGAAAGTGCCAAGAGCGACAACGATCTCGCGCTGGCGACCTTGGGCGTGCGCGGCGAATGGGAACTTGGCCTGCTGCCCGGCCGCTTCAACGGATCAGTCGCTTGGCAGCACGCCTTCGGCGATGTGACGCCAGAGCGCGTGCTCGCTTTCCGCGCCGGCAGCGCCGGCTTCGAAATCAACGGCGTACCCGTGGATCGGGATCAATTGCTGGTGGAGGCCGAGCTGGCATTCGAAACCGGGGCGGCATCGCGGTTCGGCGTGAGCTATATCGGCGCTATCGGACCCGAGACACAAAGTCACGGCGTCCGCGGACGCTTCGAGGCGCGGTTCTAAGTTCGGGGATGTGCGGTAGCGGACCCGTATGTTTCGGGGTTGCATTTTGTTGGAATATGCACGCTTAAGTTGCCTCTGCTCTCCAGCAACCGAGGCCGCCCGTGCCCGACCGCGTCCATCATTCCATCAAGGCGCTCTACGAGGCTGCGCTCAACCCAAGGTTGTGGCCCGACGCGCTCGCGAAGATCGCGGAGCTGTTCGAAGCCCGGTGCGCCGTCATCGGCCCGCTGGCGCGCGCGGACCGACAAAGCATGGTGCTGTCATGCGGCTGCCCTGAAGCGGCCAATTCCTGGCTGGATACCGGGTCGCTGCAAGACGGTTTCTGCGATCTGCTGGCCGCCAAGCGCTATCCCATCTTCGATGAAGAGCATCTGTGGGTCGATGAAGAATTTGCCCCAGGCAAGGCGCGTCACGTTATTGCACCCCGCATCGGCATCGCAGTCGAGACGCTTCCCAACCACACCATCGGCTTGCTGATCAGCCGGGGCCCGGAAGGTGCGCAGCAGGCGGCAGCAGATCGAAGGCTCCTGGCCATCCTGCGCGGACATCTGGAACGGGCGGTTGCGCTTGCACGTGCCCGCCTTCAGCCCGAACAGGCCTGGGACGCACTGCCCCTGATCCTCGACAGCCTGGCACCGGCCGCCGCGCTGATCGACGGACGCGGCCGGGTCGTCTGCGCGAACCTCCACCTTCGCAGGCCGGGCACCGGCCTGACCACGGAGCGCGGCGTGCTGCGCACGGAGCACCCGGAAAACCAGCAAGCGCTCGAGGCCCTGCTGCGGGAGGTGCTGGAGAGAGGTGCCGACACCTCTCCCCGCCCCGTCGTCGTTCGCCGCGAGGGCCGCCACCCCATCATGATCCATGGGTTGCCGATACTGCTCGATCCCGAACCCGATCCGCTTTGGCCGCAGGCCATGCGCCAAAGGCTTGTGGTTCTGGCCTGTGATCCGGAACTCGCACGTGGGCCATCCAATGCACTCGACCTGAAGCTTCTTGGCCTTACCAGGACGGAGGCGCGCGTGGCTTCGTTGATCGCCGAGGGGTCCTCTCCCGATGAGATCGCGGCCATTTGCAACAGCGAGGCCTCCACCGTACGGGTGCACCTGAAGCGCATCTACGCAAAGCTTCAGGTCAGCGGGCAGGCCCAGCTGGCAGTACTGCTTGCGCGCATGGGCAACCCGCTGGGTGGTGCAAGGATGCAACAGCATCCGTGAGAAGCGCGACGTTCACTAAAACAACCTCCAGATGTACCAAGCAGGAGATGCTACTAAAGTCGCAAATTGGAAAAGCTCGCAGCAGCCGGGTTCGAAAGCCCGAGCCTGATCATAGGGGGCTTTCCGATGTCCAAGAAAATGCTGCTTCTCAGCGTGCCGATGGCACTGCTGCTTACCGCCTGCAACGGCGACGACCGCAAGCCTTCGGCTGGTCTGCCGGATAACGGCCCGCGCACCGTTACCGCGACAGCGGCAAACGATGACGTCGACCAGGCGATCGCGGCTGGTACGCGGGTCCAGGCGAGCAATACGGCGACCCTGACGCGCACCCGCACGCCCGATGGTGACGGTTCGACCACCACCGTCACCCGTTCCGCACCGAAGGTCGATATCGCCATTCAGGAAGTCGCTGAGGGACCTGACGGAGCGCGCCTGACGGTCGATGGCACGACCTATGAATTGACGGAGAACGAAGAGGGGAATTTCACAAGCGCAGACGACGCCAGCACCGAGGTGGTGGCTCGCCTGGTCAACGCCCCGAACGAACAGTCAGGGCTTGTCCGGTATGACATCCGTTCCGGCACGCCTGAGAGCAATTCGCTTGCTCTCGGCTTTGCCGCCTTCGGCGCTCTGACGCCGGAAGGCCGCGTTCCCACGGGTGCAACCGAGACGGCCACCTATGAGGGCCGCACGGCGATGAGCACCTTGGACGCCGACGGCAACCGCGAGAACTACAGCGGCAGCGCCACGGTCATCGCGAATTTCGGCGCCTCTGAAGGCGACCGCTTCAATGGTTCCGAATTCGGCCTCGGTGCCGGCAATGGCCGCTTGCGTGTGCGTGAAGGGTCCGCGAGCCACTCCGGCAATGCGTTCTCGGCTTCGCTGTCGACCAGTGAGAACACCGTGTTCGGCATGAACGGCTCGGGCACCATGAACGGAAACTTCTTCGGCTTCGACGCAGAGGAGGTCGCGGGCACTCTGACGGCGACGGGCAACGGCGTTGCCGGCTCCGGCGGCTTCGCCGCGAGCAGCGTCGCTCCGTAAGCGTCCGCAACTCACCAACACCACCTTCCGGCGGCAGCGTCGCCGGAAGGTTTCCTATCCATGCCGGGGAAACTGTATGGCTCGCATCTCGGCTATCGCTGTTCTGCTCTTGTGTCTTGCCGCCGCCGCACCTGCTTTGAGCGAGGGCGCGAAGGACGCGCCGGCTCGGTCTGGCCCCAGCGTTGTAGACCTCATCGCCAAAGGGCAATACGACCTCGCGCGTGATCAGACCCGCACCATCACCGAAGGCAAGCGCGATGCCGATGTGCAGCGCCTCTTCGTCGAAGGCCTGATCTTCGTCCACAAGGGAGAAGATGAGAACGCGATCGCCGTATTCGAGCAGATCGTGCGTTTCCGTCCGGCCTTTCGCCTTGCGCGCGTGCAGATCGCACAGGCCTATGCCCGTCGAGGCAATTACGACCTCGCGCGCGCACAGCTGAGCGACCTTGCCCAGCAATCTCAGAACCCCGTCGAACGCTCGGCCTTCGCACGCTACGCCGAACTGGCCCGGCAGGCCGAAATTACCAAGCGCGGCTACGATTACTCCATCTATTTCACCATCGCGCCGTCCACGAACCTGAACCGAGGCGCGGGCGGTGACACCATCCTGCTCGGCAATCGTGAATTCGTCATAGACGAGAACAGCCGCAGCAGTTCCGGCGTGGGCGTAGCCTTCGGCGGGGCCTATACCCGGAGCTTCAAGCTGGGCCAAGGCTCGCTGAACTGGCGCTCATCGCTGGACGGCAAGCTCTACGGCAACGAAGACTACAACCTCTTCGTCTTCGGCCAGTCGCTCATGTACACCCAGAGCTTCGGCCGCACGATCATGTCCATTGGTCCCGTGGCAGATGTGAAGACTTATGGCGACGAGTACTACAACACCCGCGTCGGCGGGCGGCTGGACGTGCTGCACCAGATCAACAAGTCCTGGAGCGCGCTCGCCTCCACCTCCCTGCTGCACCAGAGCTACGGACAGGGTCGCGAACATTTGGACGGCTGGATCGGCTCGTTCGACGCCATCGCCCGCTACCAATTCAACCCGCTGACCTTCGTTGCCTTCGGCGGCGGCGTCACGCGCGAGACCACGGAAGAAGACCGGCTCGACCATACCGATCTGCGGGCCTCGATGGTGGTGGGCCACAAATTCGGCAACGGCCTCTATCTCGAAGGCAAGCCGAATTACGAATACCACATCTATGATGGTGACTTCTTTGCACCCTTCATCGGTCCCCGCGAGGATCACCGGGTGGGCGCGGCAGTCTCAACCTCGTTCGACCGCCTGTCGTGGAAGGGCTTCACGCCGGTCCTGAGCTATGAATACTCGTATCAGTTCTCGAACGTGGACTTTTACGAATACGACAGCCACGACGTCTCGCTGAACGTGCGCCGCGTCTTCTGACGCGACGGTATCAATCCAGGCCTGCGGCTTTCTTGAGCGCCGCGTTCATGCGGTCCTGCCAGCCGACGCCGTCCTTCTGAAAAAACTCCAGCACATCCTTCTCGATGCGCAGCGATACCAGTTCACGCGCGCCGGGTAACACCACGGTCTTGGCCGGGCCTTCGACGGGCTTTGTGGTGGCGGCCTTGAAGGCCGCTTCCGCGGCGCGGCGGGGATCGTTGGGGCGGTTTCTGTTGCCGATGGTCATGCTGCTCTCGTCCTGCCGTTCTACTCTGCCGCCTGGTTCAAGGCATCGCCCTCATCCGGGGCATCGGGCCGGCCGGGAGCGGTTTCCCAGTCTAGATCCGGCAATGCGACGACACGATTGCCGCGCCGATCGGTTCGCACCGCAATCAAGCCTTTTTCCTCGACATAGGCCAGAAGCCGCCGTGCACGGCCGGGTGAGCGGCTGCCGCAGGTGCGGGCAAGCTGCAGATCACCGGGACACGGCGCCTTTTCCATGGCGGCGCGCGCCAGAACGAGGAACATGCCCTGCAAATCTTCCGTCAGCTGGGCGGACAACGCCACCGCCGCGTCCCAGTCGGTACCCGCAGCCGCTTCCACAGTGACGCCGGCGCGGGCGACGGCTATCTGGCGGCGGAATTCTGCCAGGTCCATCACCGCGCCGGGGATCTTCTGGATGCGGCATCGCATCACGAAATCCTGGTAGAGCACGGCCACGGGGCGAAACGACGCCTCCGGCGTTTCCAGCACCGCAGCCAGCACGGCCTCGATGCCGGCGGCGCGTGCCGCGTGGTCGATCTCCGGCTCGTCCGGCTGCGGGGCCACGACCTCCACCGGACGTGCCTCCGCAAGCTGGCGCAGCAGATCGGCAGTAGCCGTCGGACGGGCCGAGGCGCGGGCCGGGCGCTCATGCGTCACGGGCGCGAAGATCACGTCGGCTATGTTGTCGCGCGCTTCGGCCAGCGGGATCAGCTTGGGGCTGGTGGAGCGGGCCGAGGTTTCCACGCCACCGATCTTTACGTTCAGAGGCCGGCGCGACAATGCGGGGCCGAGCGCCACGAAACTGCCACGCGGCAGATCGCGGAAGCTTTCCGCGCCGCGGCGGTCCATGCCCAACAGGTCGGCGGCGCGCGCCATGTCGATGTCGAGGAAGGTGCGGCCCATCAGGAAGTTCGAGGCTTCCGCCGCCACGTTCTTCGCGAGCTTTGCCAAGCGCTGCGTGGCGATGACGCCCGCCAGCCCGCGCTTGCGCCCGCGCGACATCAGGTTCGCCATGGCACCTAGCGAAAGCTTGCGGGCCTCGTCCGAAACGTCGCCGGCTGCAGCGGGCGCAAAGAGCTGCGCCTCATCCACCACCACGAGGACCGGGTACCAGTGATCACGCTCGGCCTCGAACAAGCCGTTCAGGAAGGTGCCGGCGGCACGCATCTGGCCTTCGGCATCGAGACCTTCGAGGTTCAGCACGACGGAGACGCGGTGCTGGCGGATGCGCCGTGCGATCTCCTCGAGTTCCTCCTCGTCGCGGTCGGCGTCCACGACCACATGGCCGTAGCGCTCGGACAGGGTGACGAAGTCGCCCTCGGGATCGATGACGACCTGCTGCACCCACTCGGCGCTCTGCTCCAGGAGACGGCGCAGCAGATGCGATTTGCCCGAGCCGGAATTGCCCTGCACCAGAAGGCGCGTGGCGAGCAGTTCCTCGAGGTCCATGGGCACGGGCGCGCCATTCGGCTGCACGCCCAGTTCGACGGCGACTTGCATTGGGTGGATGTTGCCTGACCGTTCCTTGAGCCCTGTTCTAGCACGGGCAGTGCGGCTGTCGCATGCACTGATGCCGCGTCCACAGATTCGGGGGCTGATCTGCCTCATCCTGAGCTTGTCGAAGGATGCTCGACCGCAGTGTCGTGCGGCCATCCTTCGACAAGCTCAGGATGAGGTCGGTGAGTTCAGTCCAGGATCTCGTAGTGGATGGGCTTGAACGCGTAGTTGTTGGACTGCAGCGCCGAACAGGCCGTCAGCCCGATGATGAGGTCCATCTCCGCCGCGAAGACGGTGTAGTCGCCGGCGCGGCTGCGCGGCGGCTCCACCTTCAGCTCGCCGGTCGCGCCATCGACGGTCACGTTCATGAACACGTTGAAGGCGATGGGGATGCGGTCCGGGCCGATGCCGAACGGCGCCAGCGCGGCCGCAAGATTGCCGAAGCAGCCACGGTGCGGATGCTCGTCGCCATAGATGATGCGGAATGTGTCGGCGGAGCAGGGCGTCAGCAGGAAATCGTGCCGTCCGACACGGTCCTCCTCGAGGCGGAGCATGACATTGCTGCGGTTCGAATAGAGCGGATCGCCGGTCGTCAGGAAGATGCGGCTGGCATAGTCCAGCGTGCGGCCCGACGAGATGACCTCGTCGACGTCATCCGCGTTAAAGGCCAGCAGGTCCGCCACCTGCTCGCCTTCGGGATCGCTGACCTTCAGCCGCTGCCCCCGCTTCAGGGTGAACGCCACGCCGGAGCGGGGTTCGATCCTATGAAGCATCGGCCAGATCCTTGTGCGGCGCGTGGAACGGGCAGGTCCAGTCATTGGCCACCGCGCGCCCGCTGTATTGCCGTGCGGCGGACGCCTCGCCGTGACGTGCGATCATCGGGTTCGGCGTGCCGGCCAGCGCGAGGTCGCGCTTCAGGATGCTTTCGCGCAGGCGCTCATATCGGCCCTGCTCGCGCAGCATTTCGAACTGGCGGCGGATGTTGAACACGATTGCGGGGCTCTCGAACCGGCGCGCAGGGCGGCTGGCATTCGGATGCAGCCCGACCACGAAGAATGCCTCGCCGCCCACGCTGAACGAGAAGTGCGGGCTTTGCGGATCGGCGTCCACATCGGCGTCGTAGGGAACGCCGCGCCAGGCATCCTTGTCGGCAAGCGACTGCAGCCGCGCCCACAAATGCTCCTCGAACTCGGCTTCGGAGAGCCCCGTCGGGCCGTCGAAGACGACAATGAGGCTCTGGAACAGTGTGGGATCGGCGCGGTAGCGCTGGGCAAGCTCGAACAGTTGAGGATACAGCCGGAGATCGTCCCAGCCCGACGTGATGTCGCGAGCGGAGATCACCTCCATCTGGTCTTTGGCGAGAGCGGACTTGGCTCCCACGCAGGAAAACGAGGGATCACGGACGAACTGGCGGAAGCGCTCCGCCAGCGGGTTGTTCTTGTCGGTCATAGGGGCCTTACACGCGATACGTACGATTACGTCCGTGCCGCCCTATCGTTCCGGCGCCAAACTTAACGTGATTAAAGGTCCTTCACCTCGGTTTCGGGCCGGTCCTCGCCGTCCGCGACCTCCTGGTGCCAGCGGCCCTTCTCGTCTTGGTACTCGATCCCGTCCGTCTCGCCGGCAAGCTCCTGCTCCGCGGCAGCGTTCTGCGCGGCGGAGAGGGCATGATCGTGGGTGGGATGCGTCTCGGAGAACACGTCGCCGACCTTGTAGGCCCAGCCGCCATTGTGTTCGACGATCTCGTAAGTGACCTTGCTCACGCGCATTCCTCCCGGTGTTTCGAGACTCCAAACGCGCGGCATCCGCCGACGTTCCTCCGCACGGAAGCCTCTGGTCAGGCGGCCGAATGGCTGACGGGCTTTTTATCGTACGATACGAAACCCGTTCTCTTTGGAAGTGTTCTTGTTCCAGCAACGCAGCGCACCGCCTGCCGACCGGGAACATGCCTTGAGCAGCACGACACCATCCGGCGGCGGTCTCAACCGTCGCAACTTCCTCACCGCGACCGCAAGCGGCGCGGCCCTTCCCTTTGCTTCGAAAGCGATGGCCCAGATGCCGGACGCCAACCAAGCCGATGCCGATCCGCGCGACCTCGTGGACGTGAACCTGCGGATCAATGGCCGCGACCATGCCCTGAAGCTGGACGCCCGCACGACCCTTCTCGACACCCTTCGCGAGCATATCGGCCTGACCGGCTCCAAGAAGGGCTGCGATCAGGGCCAGTGCGGCGCCTGCACCGTGATGGTCGACGGCACTCGCGTGCTGTCCTGCTTCACGCTGGCGATCGCCGCGCAGGGCACCGAGATCACCACCATCGAGGGCCTCGCCGGCGAGGGCGGCGACCTGCACCCCATGCAGCAGGCCTTCGTGGACCATGACGCCTTCCAGTGCGGTTATTGCACCCCGGGCCAGATCATGTCCGCCGTCGCCTGCGTCAACGAGGGGCACGCCAGCTCTGACGACGAGATCCGCGAATATATGAGCGGCAATCTGTGCCGTTGCGCCGCCTATCCGAACATCGTGGCCGCGATCAACCAGGCCAAAGACGTGATGGGGAAAGCCTGATGCGCCCGTTCACCTACCAACGGGTCGACGCGCCCGAACAGGCCGTCATGGCCGCGCGCGCGCCGACCGCGAACGACACGCCGCCCACCATGGCGCAAGCCCAGTTCATCGGCGGCGGCACAACGCTGCTGGACCTGATGAAGCTGGACGTGATGCAGTCGCAGACCCTGGTCAATGTGGCGCATCTGCCGGCCCGCATCGAGATCACGGACAAGGGCCTTTACCTCACCGGCGCCGTGCGCATGGCGCAGGCCGCCGAGGATGAGAATGTTCGGCGCGAATTCCCCGTCATCGCCGACAGCCTGAAGCTGGCGGCCAGCCAGCAGCTGCGCAACATGGCGACACTCGCCGGCAATGTGCTGCAGCGCACGCGCTGCAACTATTTCCGCGACGTCTCCTACGCCCAGTGCAACAAGCGCAATCCGGGCTCCGGCTGCGCGGCGCTGGACGGCCATAACAGGCTGCATGCGATCCTCGGCACCAGCGAGCACTGCATCGCCTCCTATCCCGGCGACTTTGCGCAGGCGCTGATCGCGCTCGATGCGCAGGTCGAGGTGGCGGGGCCGAACGGCGCACGCAGCCTGCCCTTCGCGGACCTGCACCGCGAGCCGGGCGACACCCCGCACATCGAGACGGTGCTGGCGCCGGGCGAACTGATCACCGGCTTCACGGTGCCGCGCGGTGGATGGACCCGCAGGTCTCTGTACCTCAAGGTTCGCGACCGTGAATCCTATGCCTTCGCGACCGCCTCCGCCGCCGTGGCGCTGGAGATGGACGGCAGCACGGTGACGGAGGCGCGCATCGCGCTTGGCGGCGTCGCCACCAAGCCGTGGCGGGCTCGCGAGGCTGAGGCCGAACTGGTCGGCAAGACGCTGGACCAGCCTACCCTCGACGCCGCTGCCCGCGCTGCCTTCAAGGACGCCAAGGGCTACGAATACAACGCCTTCAAGGCGGAACTCGGCCGTCGCACGCTGACACGCGCGCTGCTCGACGCCGGGAAGATGGAGATCCGACCATGAGCGCCGCCGCACCCGAACCAAAAGCCAATATGGGACAGCCGGTCACGCGCTATGACGCCGTGGCCAAGGTGACCGGAGGGGCTCGCTACCCCTCCGACCAGAGCGTGGACCGACCGGCGCACGCTTTTCTCGTGATGAGCGCCATCGCCAAAGGCCGCATCACAGAACTGGACGAAGCCGACGCGCGCGCCGTTCCGGGCGTGCTCGACATCTTCACGCACAGGAACACCGGCGAACTCACCAAGACCGAGTACAAGCCCGGCGGGGGCGGTGCCTCCACCTCCATGCAGGGCTTCGGGCCGGAGATCGATCACGGCAAGCAGATCGTGGCCATGGTCGTGGCCGACACCTACGAGGCCGCGCGCGAAGCGGGCTATCGCCTGAAGATCAGCTATGCGGAAGAAGCGCCCACCGCGACCTTCGGCTCACCCGGCGCAGACGTGAAGGACGCGGACCCGGAAGGCAGCGAGGAAACCAAGAAGAACGAGCGCGAGAAGACCGGCGATGCCGATGCTGCGCTCGCCTCGGCGGCGGTAACGGTCGATGCCGAATATTTCATGCCGACGCAGCACCACAATCCGATCGAGCTCTTCACCACCACCTGCGTGTGGGAGGGGCCGAAGCTGACGATCCACGAGCCCAGCCAGTTCGTCTACGGCCTGAAGAACAACGTGGCGAAGCGGCTCGACATCAGCCCCGACGATATCCACGTGGTCAGCCCCTTCATCGGCGGCGCGTTCGGCTCCAAGGCGCAGATGACGCCGCGCACGGCGCTGGTGGCTTTGGCCGCAAAGAAGATCGGTCGTCCGGTGAAGCTCTTCGCCACCCGCGACCAAGGCTACACCGTGTCCACCTATCGGGCCGAGACCAGGCATCATGTGAAGCTGGGCGCGGACGAGAAGGGCAAGCTCGTCGCCTACTGGCACGAAGGGCAGGAGGTCACCTCCCGCCCGGACACCTATTCCGTGAGCGGCACGGAAGAGACGCAGCACCTCTACCATTTTGGCGCGGTGCACAGCCACGTGGACGTGGTGCACGCCGACCGCAACACGCCGGGCTTCATGCGTTCCCCGCCGGTCGTGCCCTATGTCTACGCTCTGGAAAGCGCGCTGGACGAACTGGCCGTCAAGCTGAAGATGGACCCGGTCGAACTTCGCCGCGTCAACGACTCGATGAAGGACAGCTTCGGCAAGGAATATACGAGCCGGTCCCTGATGGCCTGCTACGACGCCGCCGCGGAACGCTTCGGGTGGTCGGCCCGCAATCCCGAGCCCGGCTCCATGCGCGATGGCGACTGGCTGATCGGCTGGGGCTGCGCCACCGCCGTCTATCCCACGCATATCGGCGCGGCGGCCGTGCGCGTGCGGCTCAACGCCAATGGCGGCGTGCTGGTGCAGACGGCGGCACACGATCTCGGAACGGGTGCCTACACCGTCATCGCACAGGAGGCGGCGGATCGGCTGGGCGTGCCTTATGAGAACGTCGAGGTGGAGATCGGCGACAGTTCCCTGCCGGCGGCCACGGTCGCGGGCGGCTCCAACACCACGGCCAGCGTCTGCTCGGCCGTGATCAAAGCCTGTGCCGCAATCAGCAGCCGCCTCGTCGGCAGCAGCGCCGGGGTGGCTATGGGCGGCAATCTGGGGGCCCTGTTCCAGCAGGCGGGCGTCAGCCAGATCGAGGAGTATGCAGAATACGTCCCGCCGGGCGGCAGCGCGGACGCTATCGCAAAGCTGAGCAAGGGCCAGCCGACCCTCACTGGCGGCGGCTCGGGCGAGAAGCTGATGTATGCGCTCGGCGCTGAATTCGTGGAGGTGCGGATCAATGCCCGCACCCGCGAGATCCGCTGCCCTCGTGCGGTCGGCGCGTTCGCAGGAGGCCGCATCATGAACACGCGCACGGCCCACAGCCAGCTGATGGGGGGCATGATCTGGGGCATTTCCTCGGCCCTGCACGAAGAGACCGAGATCGACAAGAAGCGGGCCCGTTACGTCAACGACAACATCTCGGAATACCTCATCCCGGTGAACGCCGACATCAAGGACATCGACGTCATCATGCTCTCCGAGGAGGACAGCGAGGTGAACCCGGCCGGCGTGAAAGGCTTGGGGGAACTCGGCAATGTCGGAACGGCGGCCGCCATCGCGAACGCCGTCTACCATGCGACGGGCATCCGCGTGCGCGACCTGCCGATCCGCATCGAAGACCTGCTGGCGTGACAGGCCTGCCGCCGGCGGTATCGGGCGACTGGCCGGATTTCGGCCTGGTGGATGACATCAGGCCGGCGCTGGCGACAGCCATGGCAGCCGGCAAGGCTGCTGCCTTGGCCACCCTGCACGCCGCGCAGGGTGGCGCGCCGCGCGGGATCGGCGCGCAGATCCTGTTCACCGAGGACGATGCAGCCGGCTATGTGTCGGGCGGATGCGTGGAGGCCGACATCGCCCGCCACGCAATGGAAGTGCTCGGCAGTGGTGAACCCCGCCGTATCGTTTACGGGCGCGGGGGGCCGCTGGACATCCAACTGCCCTGCGGCGGGCGCATCGAACTGCTCGTGGAAAGGATTCTTCCCGACGACGCGGCGGCACGGCGCCTCGTTGATCTGATGGCCCGCCGGGAGGCCGCGCTCTGGCTGACCAACGGATATGAGCGGGCCGTTCTCGCGGAGGGCGAGGATTGCTCCCGGCTGCCAAGCGCGCTGCGAGGCGCGTTCGCACATGCGCACGGTGCATCCCCTGGCGACGGTTCGGCCATATATCGCGTCTACGAGCCCCCGCGCCGCGCGATCGTTCTCGGCAGCGACCCCACCGTGCTCGCATTTGCGTCCGTGGCGGCTATGATGGGCGTCGAGGTGACACTGGTCCGTCCGTCGGGCCCGGCATCGCCCCCGCCGGTTGCCGGCATCAGCTACAGGCGCGAGCGTCCGGGTGCAGCACTCGCCTCGTTGAAGCCGGACCGCTGGACCTCGGTGGTGATCGCCATGCACGACGAGATCAACGATCATGAGGCACTGATGGCGGCACTGCCGTCCCAAGCCTTCTATGTCGGCCTGCTCGGCAGCCGCAGGCGCCTTGGGGACAAGCTGGATCGCCTCCGAGACAGCGGTCTGGATGCGGCGGCGATCGCCCGCCTGCGCGCCCCCATCGGCCTGCCGCTCGGCGGCTCCTCGCCTTGGGAAATCGCGCTGTCGATCCTCGCCGAAATCACGCGGGATACAGATGCCATTCGCCTGAAGTCTTGGCCGGCGGCGGATGCCCGCGCAGCCTGAGGCCCGGTTCGCGGGCATCATCCTCGCAGCGGGACTTGGCAGCCGCTTCGGCGGCCGCAAGCTGCTCGCCCCTTTCCGCGGAGGCGTGCTGCTGGATAGGGCGGTGGATGCCGCCTTGGCCGCACCGCTCGATCCCGTGATCCTCGTCACCGGCGCGGATGCGCGGGACGTGGAAGCCGCGGCACGCGCGCGCGCCGCTTCTGCGGGACGGGATCTGCTCTGCGTCCATGCCGCCGAGCATGCAAATGGTCTCTCCGAAAGCCTGATGGCCGGTCTCGCCGCCGTGCCGGAACGGTGCGAAGGCGCCGTGGTCTTCCTCGGCGACATGCCGAACCTGCCCGCCGATATCGTCGCCCGCCTGATCGGCGCGCTGCGGCCCCGCCACCTCGCGGCGGCACCGCTGTTCCGGGGCCAGCGCGGGCATCCCGTTCTGCTGCGACGCGAGCTCTTCCCGTCCCTTCAGGATTTGCAGGGTGACAAGGGGGCGGGAACGGTCTTGCCGGGCCTCGATGATCGGCTGCTTCTCGTGGAGCACGACGATCCCGGCATCGTGTTCGATGTCGATCGCCCCGAAGACCTTCACAGTTCCTGACCAGCCACCATTTCTCGAAATATCACGTTCAAGAACACCGGCTATCAAGCCCTTCGGGATGGCCTAAGATGCGGCCGCCGAGGACATGAGGATGAACATGCTGATCGACACTGTCGCCCAAGCCATCTGGAACGAGCACGCCGGCGCGGAAGGCGCTGGCTCCTGGGAAGCGGCAGAGCCCGCGCTGCGCGAGCGCTTCCTTGGCTATGCCCGGGTCGCCGTCCAGGCCATGTCCCACCCGACGCCCCACATGCTGAGCGAAGGAAACCGGGCGCTGCAGACCTGGGAGCATTCGGAACATTACCGCAGCCCCGTGGACGGCATCTGGCACGCCATGATCGTGGCCGAGGTACCGGACCGCGAGCGGCCCCGCCGGGTAGGCTTCGACGAACTCTGACGGCGGCCTTTGCAGGGTGCGGACGCCGTCTCTACATAGAAGGCGATCCCTCAGGAGCCTTCCATGTCCGCTGCCCCGGCAACCTCCGACAATCCCCTGCTCCAGCCATGGACGGCGCCCTTCGGGGCTCCTCCCTTCGCCGAGATCAGGCCCGAGCATTTCGCACAGGCCTTCGAGGCGGGACTCGCAGAGAGCACAGCCGGGATGCTTGCGGTTGCCGCCGATGCGGACGAGCCGAGCTTCCAGAACACCATCGAGGCGCTGGAGGCGAACGGGCCGATCCTGCAGCGGGTCTCGTCGGTGTTCTTCAACCTTGCCGGCGCCGACACCAATGACGCCATAGAGGCCGTGGAGCGCGACATCGCGCCGGTGCTGTCGCGCCATTCCAGCGAGATGTTCCTGAACGGCGATCTGTTCCGCCGCATCGCCACCCTCTACGGGCAGCGGGACACACTCGCGCTGACGCCGGAGCAGCGCCGGGTGCTCGATCGCTATCATACGATGTTCGTGAGGAACGGCGCCGCGCTGCCGGAGGCGCAGAAGGCCCGTCTGGCCGCGATCAGCGAGCGTCTTGCCACGCTCTCCACCTCCTTCGGCCAGAACGTGCTGGCCGACGAACGCGCCTGGACGATGACGCTGGGAGCCGACGACCTCGACGGGCTTTCCGAAGCGCAGGTCGCCGCCGCCGCCAAAGCCGCCGAGGATCGTGGCGTCGCCGGCTACGTCATTACCCTGGCCCGCTCCAGCATCGAACCGTTCCTGCAATCCTCGACGCGGCGCGACCTGCGCGAGACAGCCTTCCGCGCCTGGACGGCACGCGGCGAGAACCCCGGCGCCACCGACAACCGGCTGGTCGTCGCCGAAATGGTGGCGTTGCGGGCCGAATATGCCCGCCTGCTCGGCTATGAGAGCTGGGCGCACTTCAAGCTCGAAGACGTGATGGCGAAGACGCCGGAGGCGGTGCGCGGCCTGTTGCATCAGGTGTGGACGCCGGCCAAGGCGCGCGCCGCCACCGAGCAGCGCGACCTGCAGAAGCTGGCCGCCGGGCGTGGCGACAACATCGAGATCGAGGCCTGGGACTGGCGCTTCTACACCGAGGCGCTGCGCAAGGAGCGCTACGATCTCGACGACGCCGAGGTGAAGCCATACCTGCAGCTGGAGCAGATCATCGCGGCCGCCTTCGACACCGCGACCCGGCTGTTCGGGGTTACGTTCGATGAGCGCCCGGACATGCCGGTCTACCATCCCGACGTGCGGGCCTGGGAGGTGCGCGACGCCGAAGGCGGTCATGTCGGCCTCTTCCTGGGCGATTACTTCGCCAGGCCCTCCAAGCACAGCGGTGCGTGGATGAGCGCCTTCCGCAGCCAGGAACGGCTGACCGGCGACATCCGTCCCATTATCGTCAACGTGATGAACTTCTCGAAGCCGCCCGAGGGCCAGCCCGCCCTCATCGGCATGGACGATGCGCGCACCCTATTCCACGAATTCGGCCACGGCCTGCACGGCCTGCTCTCGGACGTGACCTATCCGCTGATTTCCGGCACGGGGGTGGCGCGCGATTTCGTGGAGTTGCCGTCCCAGCTTTACGAGCACTGGCTGGAGCAGCCCGAAGTGCTGAGCCGCTTCGCGGTACACCATGAAACCGGCGACGCCATGCCCACCGAGATGCTGGACCGGCTACTCTCCGCGCGCCGCTTCAACCAGGGTTTCGCCACGGTGGAATACACCTCCTCTGCCTTGGTCGATCTGGATTTCCACCTGCTGACCGACACCGGAGAGCTCGACGCCGCACGGTTCGAACGCGACACGCTGGAGCGGATCGGCATGCCGCGCGCCATCTCCATGCGTCACCGCACCCCGCATTTCGGGCACATCTTCTCCGGCGGCTATTCGGCGGGTTACTACTCCTATCTATGGTCGGAGGTTCTCGACGCCGATGCCTTCGACGCCTTCCGCGAGGCAGGCGACATCTTCGACCCGGCCACGGCGCGGCGGCTCAAGGACTTCATCTACTCGGCCGGCGGACGGCAGGATCCGCATGAGGCCTACCGCGCTTTCCGGGGCCGCGATGCCTCGCCGGAAGCCCTGCTGAAGAAGCGCGGACTGGACGTGGCGGAACTGGCGAGCGGCGAGGTGTAGAGGGCACGCTCCGCCTCATCCTGATCTTGTCGAAGCACGCCTGCTCGCTCCGCGACCATCCTTTGACAGGCTCAGGATGAGGTTCGTTCTAGACTGAACGGCCCGTGGCAGCAGGGGCGGCGGCTTCCTATATTCTTTCGCAGAAACAGATAAGGAGCCTGCATGGCCACCACTGCGCACACGTCGAAGCTCGGCTTCGATCTCACACCGCCCGACGCCGACGAGATGGCACATCTGACGGCCGACCTGACGCCGGAGGAGAGCCATATCCTGCTCGACCACGGCACCGAACGGCCGTTCTGCGGGGTCTTCAACGGCAGCAAGGAAACGGGCGTCTTCACCTGCCGCGTCTGCGGCCTGCCCCTGTTCCGGTCCGCCGCGAAGTTCGAGTCCGGCACCGGTTGGCCGAGCTTCTTCGCTCCGGTCGATCCCGAGCACGTCAAGATCGTGCGCGATACGAGCTACGGCATGGTGCGTGAAGAGGTGCGCTGCGAGCGCTGCGACAGCCATATGGGCCATGTCTTCAACGACGGCCCGCGCCCGACCGGCCTCCGCTTCTGCATGAACTCGGCGTCCATGTCGTTCGTGCCGGAAGGCGAGGAGATCCCGGACAGGCTTGAGCGGGATGATCCGCAGACCGTGTGACAATGAAAAGGCCGGCGGCAGGAACCGCCGGCCTTCTTCTATCAGGCGGCCAGCTTCAAGCTCCCGCGCACCTCGGCCGCGATCTCGTAGGACCGCAGGCGCGCCGTGTGGTCGTACATCATCGAGGTCAGCATCAGCTCATCGGCGCCGGTCAGCGTGATGAAATCCTGCAGCCGCTCGTGCACCATGTCCGGTGTGCCGATGGCGGTGCAGGAGAGCACGCTGTCCAGCATCGCCCGGCTGCGGGGGTCGAGGCTCTCGAGATAGCCCGGCACCGGCGGCGGCAGCTTCTGCGGCTGGCCGGTGCGGAGCGCGACGAAGCTCTGCTGCGCGCTGGTCGCCAGCACCCTGGCCTCCTCGGCATCGTCGGCCGCGAAGATGTTGTAGCCGAGCATGACATAGGGCTTGTCCAATTGCTCGGAGGGGCGGAACGTCTCGCGGTAGATGCTGATGGCCGCCATCATGTCGCCCGGCGCGAAATGCGAGGCGAAGGCGTAGGGCAGCCCGAGATGGGCGGCGAGTTGCGCCCCGAAGGTGCTGGAACCGAGGATCCACAGCGGCACGTTCAGCCCTCCGCCCGGCACCGCCTTCAGCGCCTGGTTCGGCCCCGGCTCGGCAAAATAGGCCTGCAGCTCCAGCACGTCGCGGGGGAAGGTGTCGCCATTGGAGTCGAGGTTGCGGCGCAAAGCGCGCGCGGTCAGTCCGTCACTGCCGGGCGCACGGCCGAGACCGAGATCGATGCGGCCGGGATAGAGGCTCTCCAGCGTGCCGAACTGCTCCGCGATCTGCAGAGGCGCGTGGTTCGGAAGCATGATGCCGCCGGCGCCGACGCGGATGGTCGACGTGCCCTCCGCGAGATAGCCGATCAGCACCGAGGTCGCGGCGCTTGCCACGCCGGGGATGTTGTGGTGCTCGGCCACCCAGTAGCGGCCATAGCCCCAGCGCTCGGCATGCTGCGCGAGGTCGCGGCTGTTGCGGAAAGCGAGGGCGGCATCGCCACCTTCGATGATGGGGGAGAGGTCGAGGACCGAAAACGGGATCATGCAGGCGATGTAGTGATCGCTAGTCAAATCCCAAGAGGCTCGGGCAGGCTTAATTCACTGCCCCCCAGAAACGCCAAGAGCGGCCAGTGGCCGCTCTTCTTGTCCGAACCGATGAGGTTCGAGGTCCGTCTTCAGCCGCGCTTGAAGGCGCGGGCCGGGATACCAAGGATCTGGAGATCCGCAGCGGCCGGAACGTGATGGTTGCGGGCTGCTTCACCAGCGCGGATGGCAGCGCCGAGCATCTGGAAGACATTGATAACAGTCGTCATTTCTCTGTTCCCTTCTCTGTTGAAGGGAATATGATCTCAAACTACATGCATGAGTAGTGATTTAAAACAGGCTCAGCCATGCGCTGTGCGCATATCTCTGTCATGGTTCCTTAAACTTTTACGCAATCGTCATCTTACCGCCCGTAGATATCCTCGAACCTCTCGATATCGTCCTCACCGAGATAGCTGCCGGTCTGGACCTCGATCACCTCAAGGTCGATCTTGCCGGGATTGCGCAGGCGATGCATGGCCCCCTGCGGTATATAGGTCGACTCGTTTTCCGAGATGATCTTGCGCTCGTCACCGATGGTGACCTCGGCGGTCCCTCGCACCACCACCCAATGCTCGGCGCGGTGATAATGCTTCTGCAGCGACAGCGTGCCGCCCGGCTTCACGACGATGCGCTTGACCTGGAAGCGGCCTCCGGAATCCAGCGACTGATAGAACCCCCAGGGGCGGTAGCCCCGCGCATGGGCGCTGGCCTGGGCGTATTTGCGGTCGCGCAGATGGCCGACGATGGATTTCACGCCATCGGCGTCGCCCCGGTTCGCCACCATGACGGCGTCGTCATCCACCACGACGACGAGGTCTTTCATTCCGGCAAGCGCCAGCACCGGGCGGTCGCTGATGGCGATGCAGTTCTCGCTGCCGACAAGTTCGACGGTGCCGCGCGTGACATTGCCGCGAGCGTCCTTCTGGCTGGCGTCCCAGATGGCACCCCAGGTGCCGATGTCGGACCAGCCGCAATCGACCGGCACGACCGACACGCGCGCGCTGCGTTCCATGACGGAATAATCGATGCTCTTCGGCACCACTGCGAGGAAGGGCTCACGCGCCAGCAACAGAAAGCCGAGATCCCCCTCGATGCCGCGGACGGCCTCCTCCACTGCCGCGGCGCTGTCGGGCTCGAACTCGGCATAATCCTCCAGCATGGCGGATGCGGAGAACAGGAAATTGCCCGAGTTCCACATATAGCCGTCGGCAACGTAGCGTGCCGCCGTCTCGGCATCGGGCTTCTCGACGAACTCGGCGACCGGGTTCAGCCCGCCCGGGCCCTCGTCCGTTTCCGGGCGGATATAGCCGTAGCCGGTGGCCGGCGAGGAGGGCTCCACGCCGAACACGACGATGCGCCCCGCCATGGCCGCAGGCAGCGCCGTCTCGCAGGCCGCGCGGAACAGGTCGGGCCGCTCCACGAGGTGATCGGCCGCCAATGTCAGCAGGACGGCATGGGGATCGCGGCTGTGGACGAGGTGGGCCGCAGCCGCGATGGCCGGGCCGGAGTCGCGCCGCGCCGGTTCCAGCAGCACATCCGCCGCAACGCCGAGCGCCTCCAGCTGCTCGGCAACGAGGAAACGGTGGTCGGCATTGGCCACGATCAGGGGTTTGGCGAAAAGCTCCGGATCCTGCACCCGCAGCACCGCCTCCTGAAAGCTCGAACGCTCGCCCACGAGAGCGATGAACTGCTTCGGGCGGCTCTCGCGAGAGGCCGGCCATAGCCTTGCACCGGCTCCCCCGCACAGGATCACCGGCACGATCTTCGTTGCCAACATGCGCACCCCCATCGGCCTGCAACCAGGCAAAACCACTACGTCGAACGCTGACATGCTGCGGCGAGGCGCAGGCGCCTCACCGCGTATTGCGCTCAGCCACCCCGAGTGCCCAGTCGAGAAGCCGGCCCGCCTGCTCCTGGCCGGCGGCTTCCACATACACCCGCAGTTCCGGAGCGTTCCCCGAAGCCCTGAAATGAACCACATCGCCGGAGGCCGCGCGAATGCGGACCCCGTCCAGGGCACCGACATCGTCGAGAGGGCCGAGATCCCCCAGCTCCCGCTGGACGAAGGCGGCATCTCCGAGGCGCTCGAGAAAGGCTGCCGAGCGAGAGGGGTCGACGTCCTTCAGCCGGTCGCTGCGCGCCGAGGTGAAACCGGCCGAGGCAGCCACTTCGGACAGCCGCCGACCTGCCGCGATCTCCGACAGCGCACACAGGATCGGCAGCATGGCGTCGCGCGTCATCAACGCCTCGATGACGCCATGGCCGCGCGGCACCGCCGATCCGAGCAGGACGCCGCCGTTCGCCTCGAAGCCGAGCACCGGACCGGTGGCGGTGCGAAGCGCCTCGACCATGCCCTCGATCACAAAAGGTGAACCCACCCTGGTGCGCCGCACGCCTGCGAACGCGCCAGAGGTCTCGATCCCGGAATTGGACGTCACGGGCGTGACCACAATCTCCGCGCCGAGCTGCCGGGCGGACAGGACGCCCAGGAGATCGCCACGGAGGAAATGGCCGGTCTCGTCGGCGACCAGAGGCCGGTCGGCATCGCCGTCTGTCGAGACGATGGCGTCGAGGCGCGTTTCGGACGCCCATTGCAGCGCGAGCGCCTTGTCCTCTTCGCGTAGTGCCTCCGTATCGACGGGCACGAAACTGTCGGAGCGGCCAAGCGGCACCGCCTCGGCGCCCAGCGCCGTGACGATCTGCACCATGAGGTCGCGCGCCACGGACGAATGCTGGTAGACGCCGACGCGCAAGCCCCTCAGGCCTTCCGACCCGAACGTCTCGGTGTAGCGCCGCGTATAGTCGGGCAGCACGTCCACGGTTTGCATGGCGGAACGCGCCGCAGGTGGCTGGAACAGGTCCGGCGCGAGCGCGGCGTGCAAGGTGGAGATCCGGACCTCGTCGGCCTTATCGATCTCGCCCGAGGCGCGGTAGAATTTCAGCCCATTGCGGTCATCCGGAATATGACTGCCCGTGACCATCAGCGAAGGCAGGCCATGCCGCTGGCCATGAAGGGCAAGCGCCGGCGTCGGCACTTCCCCCGCGTCGAGCGGGATCAGGCCCGCGCCCGACAGGGCGGCCCCGCACAGAGCCGCGATATCCGGGCTGCTGCGCCGGAGATCGCGCCCGATGAGCACCTCACCCGTCCATCCAGGTGGCGCATCGGCTTTCAGCATCTCCGCGAACGCGGAGGTATAGGCATAAGCCGGCACGCCGTTCAGTTCGTCCGCGAGCCCGCGCAGGCCGCTCGTTCCGAACTTCAGGGAAGACTGGGTCAACGGGCACCTCGGATCCGGAAAGCTGCCGCTGCTACGACCGGAGCATGTTTGCAACCATGAGATGCATAAGGGTGGAAGATCAAGAGTTTATGTCCCTTCCTCCGCCATCCCTATCGCCCGTAGATCGTGTCCAGTGTCCGGCTGACGGTGACGAGGCGTTCGGCCTCGAGATCGAAACATTCGCCACCCGCAAGGCGCATGGCCCAGTCGGCGCCTGCACGTCCGCCCCATTGATCGGGTGGAGTGGCCAAAGTCTCGCGCGACGTGCCGCGATAGCGCTCGGCCACGAAGTCGTAGAAGGAGCCGTCGACATTGCGCAGCGCCGCGCCACCCTCGGTGCCGTAGAAGGCGGCCGAGATGACAGCGTCGCAGCCCGCCTGCAGACGCCATGAGCACGCGAGTTGGACAGCCGCGCCCGTGTCGAGCTGCAGTGTCGCAAGCGCGTAGTCCTCTACGCGGCCAGCACCGGCGAGCGGTTCGCCGCCGGCGAACAGCGTGCCCTTGGCGTGGGAGACGGTGGGGAAATCCAGCGCCCACAATGCAAGATCGACCAGATGGACACCGAGATCCATGACGCAGCCGCCGCCCGACTGCGCGGGGTCGTAGAACCAGGCTTTGTCCGGGCCATAGGCGTTGTGGAAGACAAGATCCACCGCATAGATGCGCCCGAGTTCGCCACCGCGCAGCAGGTCGCGGATGCGCTGCATGCCCGCCGTGTAGCGATAGGAGAAGTCGACGCCCAGCAAGCGGTCCGCCGCCCGCGCGGCCTCAACCACGGCTTGGGCCTCGCCCGCATCACGCCCCAGCGGCTTCTGGCAGAACACAGCTGCCCCCGCCCGAAGAGCCGCTATGGACTGTTCGGCGTGCATGGCGCTCGGTGTCGCGATGACCACGCCGTCGAGGCCGAGCGCCAGCATCTCATCCAGCGAGGACACGACCTGTGCATGGGGCGCCAGCTTCAGCGCCTCCACCACCATGTCCGCGGAGGTGTCGGCGACGGCGACCGCATCGACCGTGCCGGTCGCGAGCATGGCCTCCATGCGGTGGCGGCCGATCCAGCCGGTGCCGAGGAAGCCGAGGCGGGGACGTGTCGCGGCCATCAATAGGTCACCAGCGCCTTGAGGAAACCGTCCGGCCGGTCGCGCGTGGCGTCCAGCGCCTCGTCCAGCCGCTCCAGCGGGAAGCGGTGCGTGTAGAGCTCCGAGGGGTCGAGCCGCCCGGAGGCCACCGCCTCCACCGCTTCGCGTATGCCCTGCATGTAGACCTCGGGATCGCGCTCATGCGCGTTGATCACGTCCAGTCCTCGCCAGTTCCACATCTGCATGTTGACCTGACGTGGGCCGTCCTGATGGTAGCCGGCGATGATGAGGCGGCCGCGCTCCCGCGTCAGTTCGGCGGCGAGGTCGAGAGGCCATTGCTTGCCGACGGCTTCGATAACCCGGTCGCAGAACGTGCCTCCGGTCAACTCGCGCACCCGTTCGATGATGGCCCAATGGTCTTCCATCGGGATGGTCTCGGCCGCGCCCATGCGGCGCGCCACGTCGAGCGAGAAGGGGCGACGGGAAATGGCGATGACGCGCGCACCCGCCTGGCTGGCAAGCCGCGTCAGGACTGCGCCGAGGAAGCCGATGCCGACGATGGCGACCGTCTGCCCGGCCGCGATCTCGCTGCGGCGGAAGATGTTCATCGCGCATCCCAGTGGCTCGCCGGGGAAGGGCTGGCCGGCCAGGCTGTCCGGCAGGCGCACCACGGCGGAGGCGTCCGCGACGTCGTAATCGGCGTAGCTCTTGTAGGAGAGCGCGGCGACGCGATCACCCACAGCAAGCCCCTGCACGCCGGGACCTAGCGCATCCACCACGCCCCAGCCCTCATGGCCGAGCGCGCCCGGCTCGGTGGGGAACTGCATCCAGTCCGGACCCGACCATGGCGTGAGGTTGGAGGCGCACACGCCGCAGCCTTCCAGGCGGATGCGGACCTGCCCCTCGCCCGGCTCCGGGATCGAGGTGTCCGAAACCGTCATCTGCCCCGCGCCCGTCAGCACCGCCGCACGCATACCTGCCGCCTCACTCATGGCCCGCTCCGTTTTCCCGCGGCCCCTGTTAGCCCCGACGCGGTGCGCCCTCAAGCGCGATGCGGCCGGAACCGCCGGCGCGTTCCGGATGTTTGGAGGGCGAAGCCGCAGCACCAGCGACCACGCTGCGCGACCTCGACCCCCGAAGGTACCCGCCCGATGCGTGCTGCTGTCGTCCTGAACTCCACGGCAGGCGCCGATGTGGGACAGTCCACCACGGCCGACCAGGTGCTGGCTTGCCTGAGGGCGGCCGGGCTCGACGCCGAACTGGCGGGCCGACCCGATAACAGCCTGCCTGAGAAATTCGAGGCGGCCGTGGCCTCTCGGCCTGACGTCGTCGTGGTCGGCGGCGGCGATGGCAGCATCGCCTGCGCGGCGCAGCGGCTGAAGGGCCAGGACATCCCCCTCGGCATCATCCCGCTCGGCACCATGAACCTGATGGCCAAGGATCTCGGCCTCCCGCTGGAACTGGAAGGCGCGGTTTCGGTCATCGCTGCCAGCAATATTCGAAGGATCGATGTCGGCGTGCTCAACGGCCACGTGTTCCTGTGCAAGGCCATGGTGGGATTGCCGGCGAACATCGCGCAATTGCGCGAGCACGGACGGGGCAAGATGAACGCTCGCGGCTGGTTGAGGCTGCTCCGGCACCTGGCCGTGGGGCTGAACCGGTATCCGCTGCTGTCGATGGCCCTGCTTATCGATGGACAGACGAAGCGGGTGCGCACGCGCGCCATCGCCGTGTCCTGCAACGCCTATGATGAGGGGTTCGGCCGCGTCCTGCGTCGGTCCCACCTCGATCGCGGGGAACTGGTCCTCTACATCCCGCACGGTCTGACGTTGTGGAAGCTGCTGCGTCTCGGCGCGGGGCTCGCCACCGGCACCTGGCAGAAGCAGGAAGGCCTGGAAAGTCACCCGCTCAAGGAACTCGAAGTGCTGAGCCCTCGAAAGCTTCTCCGCGCCATGTTGGACGGCGAGGTGCGCCTGCTGGAGACGCCGCTGCGCTTTTCCGTAGAGGCCGGCGCCCTGCGTGTCATGGCGCCGCTCCCCATTGCCGACACCGACACACCAGCCGCGACGGAGGTCAGATGACCCGCCTTGCCCATGTCTCCGACCTCCACTTCGGGCGTACCGATCCCGTCGTGGTCGATGCCCTGCGCGAGGAGATCCGAGCCGACGCCCCCGACATGGTGGTGGTGTCGGGCGACCTGACGCAGAGCGCCACGCCGGACGAGTTCAGGCAGGCCAAGGCCTTCCTCGACAGCCTTGGCCGCCCAGTCTTCGCCGTGCCCGGAAACCACGACATACCGCCGACCAATCTCTGGGAACGCTTCACCGATCCCTACAAGCGCTGGCGGCGCTACTACTCGGACGCCAAGGAGCCCGTCTGGTGCAATGACGAGGTGGCGCTGCTCGGCATCAACACCGCACGCCGCATCGGCTGGCACTGGAACTGGGCTTACGGCCGCATCACAAAAGACCAGCTCGAAGATCTGGAGCACCGGCTGGCAGCCTTGCCTAAAGGAGTCGTGCGCATCGTGGTCGCGCATCATCCGTTCCTCCCGCCGGAAAAAGCGCCGGACACCAAGCTGGTCGGCCGGGTCGACAGGGCGCTGGAACTGTTCGCACGCCACGATGTGCGGATCGTCGTCGCAGGCCATCTCCATCGCGCCTATTCGCGGCTGGCAAAGGCGGGCTCTGGCTCGGGTGTCATGGTGGTGCAGGCCGGCACCGCGACATCGACGCGGCTGCGCGACGAGGCGAATGCCTACAACCGCTTCCTGGTGACTGAAGGTGTCGTGTCGATGGAGACGCGGGTGTGGAACGGCGCGTCCTGGGAGACGGGCTTCACCTCGGCGAACCTGCTCGCCCCGCAGCCGGACACCGTCAAGGAAGTGGTGGCGGAGCCCGGCCCGGGCGTGGCGAAGGTTACTGAATCGGCGGGCTAATCTCGTCCGGATTGGGATTGGGCATCTCGTCGGGCAATTGCTCCGGCGGGGGCTCCTCGATCGGCGCGGGCGGCACCGGCTCGGGCATCGGCGGCGGGATGGGCTGCGGCTCGGGCGTCGGTATGCCGGGCTCGTTTCCGGGAATGGACATCGCTCTCTCCGTGGCTTGTCAGGGTCAACGGACGCCCTGCCGTGCGGTTCCGCACAGGCTAGTCGGCGAAGGCCTCGGCGCGGGCGCGGTCGAGTTCGTCGGCATAACGCCGCACGGCATGGCTCTCGCTGAGCAGCCCCACACAGCGCAGGCCTGAGTCCACCACCGCCAGTTCCTCGGCCTCGGTGCGGTCGAAGACGGCGATAGCCTCCTTTACGGTCATGCCGGGGGTGACGACGTCGGATTGGCTGCGCAGCAGGTCACCGACCGTTCGGGCGCTCTCGTCGTCCGGAGAGAAGGCGTCGGGTAGATAGAGCACGCCCGCATACTGGCCGGTGCCGTTGACCGCGATCAGCCTCTCGGCGGACCCCAGCGGAAACGCCGCGCGGATCTCCTCAAGCGGCTGGTCCTCGCGGATGAGGGTGACACCGCGTTTCATCAGCCGCTCGACGGTGAGGTTCCTCAGCCAGCCGACATCGTGCGCGCTGCGGATCGTCTCGCCGCGCAGATGCAGGCGCCATGTCGAGAAGGAGTAGCCGAACAGCTCCCGCACAGTGAGCCCGGAGACGATGGCGGCCGTGAGCGCCGCGCCGGTGATGACGTAGTCGCCGGTCATTTCCAGCACGAGGAACGTCATCGTCAACGGCCCGCCGACCACCGCGACGCCGAGCGCGCTCATCCCGATGACCGCCGAAACCAGCGGATCGAAGGGTATTGCGGGCAGGAGCCAGGCCACTGCCGCCGCGAACAGCTTCCCGAGCAGGGCGCCGAGGAACAACGACGCGAAGAACAGGCCGCCCCTGAAGCCGGACCCGAGCGAAACCGCGGACGCGACCGCCTTGAGTACGACCAGCACGGCGAGCCCGCCGACGGCGATGTGCGGCACCAGTTCGTGATGCAAGGCGGCGTGCCCGCTGGACAGCACCTGCGGGGAGATCAGCGCAAGACCGCCGACGATAAGCCCACCGAGCATCGGGCGCACCGCATCGGGCAGGCGGGTCGCCTTGAAACCTGCCTCGACGGTGCTGACGCCACGCATGATCGCGATGCCGAGCAGCCCGCACACCACGCCGAGCACGATGAACAGGCTGTATTCCGCAGGGCCGGTCTGCGGGGCCAGCGTGAGGTGCAGCGGCACCGCGCCATAGCCGAGCGCCCGCACGGTGAGCGAAGCGCTGAGGGCCGCAGCCATCACGGGCGCGGCGCCGGCAATGGAATAGGTGCCGATGATCAGTTCGAACGCATAGAACGCGCCTGTCAGCGGCGCGTCGAATGCAGCCGAGATGCCGGCCGCCGCCCCGGCACCCACCATGAGCCGCATATCGCTGCGCCGAAGCCGGAACCGCAGCCCCAGCTTGGAGGCAAGCGCGGAGCTGACCTGCGTGTAGGCCGCTTCGAGCCCAACGGACGCTCCGCAGGCATTGGACACCAGCGTCTGGACCGCAACCATGACACTGTCGGTGAACGACATGCGTCCGCCATGCAGCGCGTTCGCTTCGATGGGGTCGACCGCCGGGCGTGGGCGGGCGCGGCGGGAGAGCATGATGATGAGGCCCAGCACCAGACCGCCGCCCGCCGGGATCAGCGCCATCCAAGGGGTGGCCAGGACGCCTGAGCCGCTCAACCGGCTGTCGTCCGGCAAGCTGTAGAGAAAGCGCTGGATACCCCAGGCGGTCTGGCTGATGAGGGTGACCACGCCGCCGCCAGCTACGCCGATGAGGGCCGCGAGGACGACCAGCGCAAGTTCCCGGCGCCGCACCAGCCCACGAAGGCGCGCCCACGTCTTCACCCACGAAGAGGAGACGGGGCTCTGGCGTTTGGGCGTCATGCTCCCCCCATACACCGGTCAGCCGCTGCCTGCCATCGCACCCGACTGGTGCAGTGAAGAGGTGACCTGCAAAATGTCCGGTGTCCCATATCTATTCTTCCTGCTACAGAAAAGGCCGCACGTGGGAAGAAGTCGATGCCGGGCATGCAGGTTCTAGGGCAGCGCTACGCCTTCGTAGTGCTCGGCGCGGTGTTTTGCTGCCTTCTGGTCTCGGCCGGCCTCCGCAGCACGCCCGGCGTCCTGATCCTGCCTCTGGAGCAAGGCTTCGGCTGGAGCCGGGACGTCGTCTCGCTGTCGGCCGCCATCGGGATCTTCCTGTACGGCCTCGTGGGACCGTTCGCCGCCGCGTTCATGGAACGCTACGGGCTGCGCCGAACGATCATGGGGGCGCTGTGCGTGATGGCCGGGTCCACCGCCGCATCCTCGCTGATGAGCGAGCCATGGCATCTCGTCCTGAGCTGGGGCGTTCTGTCGGGGCTCGGCTCCGGATGCCTTGCGCTGGTGCTCGGCGCAACCGTGGTGAACCGCTGGTTCGCCACCAATCGCGGGCTCATGATGGGCGTACTTACCGCCAGCACGGCCAGCGGGACGCTCGTGTTCCTGCCGGCCTTGGCCGCTATCGCTGAGACCTATGGCTGGCAGGCGGTGGTGCTGACCATCGGGGCGGCTTGCGCGCTGCTGGTGCCCGTTGTTTTCCTGCTCGTTCCCGAGCGTCCCTACGATGTGGGGCTGGTTCCCTATGGTGCGGCCGGCGCTCCGCAGCCGCCCGAGCCCCGGACCGGACTGCTCGATCTTGCCGTGGGCAGCCTTGTCGTGGCCGCACGCACCCGCACCTTCTGGTACCTGTTCACGACCTTCTTCATCTGTGGTTTCACGACGAATGGCCTGGTGGGCACCCACCTCATTGCCTTCTGCGGCGACATGGGAATCTCCCAGATCCATGCGGCCAGCCTGCTGGCCCTGATGGGTCTCTTCGATCTGGTGGGCACGACCCTTTCCGGCTGGCTGACGGACAGGTTCGATCCGCGCCGCCTGCTGTTCGTCTATTACGCCGTGCGGGGCCTATCCCTCCTTTATCTGCCCTTCTCCGACTTCTCGGTGCAGGCGCTCACTGTCTTCGCCGTGTTCTATGGGCTGGACTGGATCGCGACAGTTCCGCCTACGCTGCGCCTGGCCTCGGAGAGGTTTGGTGACCAGCGCGCGCCCGTCATCTTCGGCTGGATCGTCGTCGGCCATCAGATCGGCGCCGCGTCCGCTGCGTATCTCGGCGGCTATATGCGCACCGTGCAGGGCAATTACTTCGACATGTTCCTGCTGGCTGGCGCGACCGCCGTATTCGCCGCCTTTGTCGCTCTGCTGGTGCGCCGCGAAAATCTGCCAAAGCCTGCCTAGGCGCGCAAAATCCTTTGCGCAGCCATTGTTCCCGCTGAAGGCCGGGCCATCTGATTTCTCGTTGAGGAGAGACGATGATGGTGGCTGCAGCGACAGGTGCGATCCCGGGTTCGAAACTGAGCGGAAAGGCGGAGCGCCTTGCCCGCATCAACCGGCTCTCGCGCATCATGGACAGTGCCTTCGCCATTCCCGGGACGCGCATCCGGCTGGGCGCGGACACCCTGATCGGGCTGGCCCCCGGCGTCGGCGATCTCGTGACGCAGGCCGTGTCGGCCTACATCATCTACGAGGCGCACCGTCTGGGAATACCGAAGCACAAGCTGCTCAGGATGGGCGGTAATCTTCTGGTCGACACCGTCATCGGCGCCGTGCCGCTGCTGGGCGATATCGGCGACATGTTCTTCCGGGCGAACAACCGCAACATGCGCATCATCCGCGAACATCTGGAGACGCTGCCGGACTAATCCTCGGCGGCGTGCTTCGGGAGCTTCTCGCAGATGCCGTAGAGGCGCTCGCGCCGGTCCATCTCAGCCCAGACGTCCTCCGGCTTCACGTCCAGCGCCGTCCATAGCACCGTGAGGTTGTAGATCAGGTCGACGCTCTCCAGTATGACGGCATCGCGGTCCCGCACCACCGCGTCCAGCGCGACCTCTACGGCCTCCTCCGCCAGCTTCTTGGCCATCTTCGGCACGCCGTCATTGATGAGCTTCGCCGTCCGCGAACGGGGCTCCTTCGTCGGGCAGGCAAGAATGGCTTCGTAGAGCCGGGAGATAGGATCGGTCATGGCGGCATAAACCTAAAGAACGGCCTACTGCCTAGGCCATACATACGTGATTAGAAAGAGCACCAGCGTACAGAGCTCAACAAAAACGCAGGCAGAACAAACAGCTTCATCAAGTCAGTCGCGCCTCATGCGGGAGTTTGATAAAGAACGCAGGTGCTCGCCCATTCGCGCGCTGCACCGTAACCAGCAAAGGACCCGATGCCCGTCTTTGAAATCGTGATCATCCTCGCGTTGATCATCCTGAATGGCTTTTTCGCCATGTCGGAATTGGCCGTGGTTTCATCCCGGCAAGCACGTCTTCAAGGGCTGGCAAGAGACGGGGATGTAAGGGCCGCACGGGCGCTCAAGCTCGCGGAAGATCCCAGCCGGTTCCTCTCGGCGGTCCAGATCGGCATCACGCTCATCGGCATCCTGACCGGCGCGTTCGGCGGCGCCACCATCGCGGAACGCCTCTCGGGCTGGCTGTCGCAATTTCCGGCCATTGCCGCCTACAGCAATCCCATTTCGGTGGCGGTCGTCGTCATCATCATCACCTATCTGTCGTTGATCCTCGGCGAACTCGTGCCCAAGCGCATCGCGCTGGCCGCGCCCGAGAAGATCGCCATGATGGTGTCGGGCCCGCTCCTCATCGTCGCCAAGGTGGCAAAGCCCTTCGTCTCGCTGCTCAGCGTCTCCGGCAGTGGCGTGCTGGCGCTGCTCGGCATCAAGGAAACCGACAAGGAGCAGGTGACCGAAGAAGAGGTCCGCACGGTTATCGCCGAAGGAACTGCCTCCGGCGTCATCGATCCGGTGGAGCGCGCCATGCTGGAAGGCGTGCTGCGCCTGGCAGACCGCCCGATCCGCGCCATCATGGTTCCGCGTCCCGACATCGTCTGGATCGACATGGATGATCCGGAAGAGCAGATCCGCCATGAACTCGTCACCGGAACCGCGTCTCGTGTGGTGGTGGCCAAGGGCGGGAACATCGACGAACCGCTCGGCGTGGTCCGCAAGAAGGACCTGCTGGCGCAGATGCTGCGCGGAGAGCCGCTCGACATCCCGTCCTGCATGGTCCAGCCGCTCTACGTGCCGGAGGGCATCTCGGTCCTGACGCTGCTCAACATGTTCAAGACCCAGCCGGCCCATCTCGCCATCGTGGTCGACGAGTTCGGCTCCGTGGAGGGCCTTGTCACGCCCACCGACGTTCTGGAAGCGATCGCAGGCGACTTCATCCATGGCAGCATGGGCGAGGTGCCCGAGATCCTGCCGCGCGGTGACGGCTCTTACCTCGTCGATGGTGCTGCTTCGCTCGACTCCATCAAGGAGACATTCGGCATCAAGATGCGGGAGGAGGATGACTTCCACACCGTCGCAGGCCTGGTGCTCGACGCCCTTGGGCGCATTCCGGAAACGGGCGAACGCCTTCAGATCGGCACCTGGTCGGTCGAAGTCGTTGATATGGACGGGCGGCGCATCGACAAGCTGCTGTTCTCGCCATTGACCCATGCGAACGAAGGCCTTCCGGCAATTCCGGAGGCCTGACGGACTTGCCTAGGAACTGGGCAGCGCCTGCGCTCCGATTGTGCTTGTGCCGCCTCGCCTACCTTTTAATCTATGTAGATGCACGGTCCTGTTGCGGCCGTGCGCCCGCCGGTTGAACCCTCCTGCCCCGGACGCGTTATCTCCATCATGATCAGGCAGCCAGAATGAGCACAGGGATCGGCTTCGATGAAATGTCGGCCCATGGCGGCAACTGCCGAGATCCCTACAAGGTGCTGCAGGACTGGCTGAAAACAGCTCCGCCCGAACTTCTCGAGGGCCGTCGGCAAGAGGCGGAGCTGATGTTCCGCCGGGTGGGCATCACCTTCGCGGTCTATGGGGAGACGGAGGGCGAGGAGCGCCTGATCCCGTTCGACATCATTCCCCGCATCCTCACGAGCGAGGAATGGGGCCGCCTGGCGCGGGGACTGGAGCAGCGTGTGCGCGCGCTGAACCTGTTCCTGAAGGATGTCTACGGCGCACGGGAGATCCTGAAGGCAGGCATCGTCCCGGAGGATCTGGTTTTCCAGAACCCGTATTACCGCCCCCAGATGAACGGCATCACGACTTCGGGTGACGTGTTCGTGCAGGTGGCAGGGGTGGACGTGGTGCGCACCGACGACCACGACTTCTACGTTCTCGAGGACAATCTGCGCACGCCGTCGGGCGTGTCCTACATGCTCGAAGGCCGCGAGGTGATGATGCGGCTGTTCCCGGACCTCATGCAGCAGCAGCGTGTGCTGCCCATCGAAAATTACCCGAACGAGTTGCTGGCCACCCTGAAGTCCATGGCCCCTCCCGGCGCGCCGGCGGACCCGAGCGTGGTGCTGCTGACGCCCGGCTCCCTGAACAGCGCCTATTACGAGCACTCCTTCCTCGCCGACCGGCTGGGCATCACGCTTGTCGAGGGCCGCGATCTCCTGGTGCGGGAGGACGTCGTCTATATGCGCACCACGCAGGGGCCGCAGCGCGTCGACGTTATCTACAGCCGCATCGACGACGATTTCCTGGACCCGCTGACGTTCCGTCCCGATTCCGGCCTCGGCGCTCCGGGGCTGATCGACGCCTACCGCGCTGGGAAGGTCACGATCTGCAACGCGCCCGGCACAGGCGTCGCCGACGACAAGGCCATCTACTCCTACGTGCCAGACATCATCCGGTTCTTCCTGAAGGAGGAGCCACTGCTGAAGAACGTGCCGACCTGGCGCTGCCGGGAGCCGGAGAGCCTGGCCTATGTTCTGGAGCGACTGGACGAATTGGTCGTCAAGGAAGTCCACGGCTCCGGCGGCTATGGCATGCTCGTCGGCCCGCATGCGACGGCGGAGCAGCGCGAGGACTTCCGCCAGCGCATCCTCGCCAATCCGGCAAACTACATCGCGCAGCCCACGCTCTCGCTGTCCACCTGTCCCGTCTTCGCGGATGGCGGCCTTGCGCCCCGGCACGTCGATCTCCGCCCGTTCGTTCTGACGGGCCGCAACGGTGTCACCATCGTGCCCGGCGGGCTGACCCGCGTGGCGCTGAAGCAGGGCTCGCTGGTGGTGAACTCCAGCCAGGGCGGCGGGACCAAGGACACATGGGTGCTGAGCGAATGATACCCCTGCCTCCGGACCTGCCATGCTGAGCCGCGACGCCGACAGCCTCTACTGGCTCGCCCGCTATGTGGAGCGCGCGGAGAACACCGCCCGCGTGCTCGATGTCGCGAGCCGTCTTGCATCCATGCCGGTGTCCTACGCCGCCGGCCACGGCAATGAATGGGAGTCCGCGCTTCTCACCGCGAGCGCGTCCGAACTGTTCCGCGAAGCCTATGGCGAAGTGACGCCCGAGCGGGTGATCGAATTCCTGGCCGTGTCCGACGCCAATCCATCCAGCATCCGCCGCTGCCTCGAAACGGCGCGGCAGAACGCCCGTGCGGTCCGGGGTTCGCTGACCTCCGAGATGTGGGACGCCATCAACGGCTCATGGCTCGATATGCGCAAGTTCAAGGCGCGCGACTTCCGCCTCGAGGCCCTGCCGACCTTCCTGAACTGGGTGAAGGAGGCCTCGCTGCGCTTCGACGGCTCCGCCATGCGCACCATGCTGCGCGACGATGCGCACTGGTTCAGCCGTCTCGGCGTCTATATCGAGCGCGCGGACAACACGGCGCGCGTGCTGGACGTGAAGTACCATGTGCTGCTGCCGCGCGAGGCCCATGTCGGCGGAGCCATCGATTATTACCAATGGGCGGCCATCCTGCGCTCGGTGTCCGCGCTCGTCAGCTATCAATGGGTCTATCACCAGAACCTGAAGCCCTGGCTGGTGGCGGATTTCCTGATCCTGCGCGGGGAAATGCCGCGATCGCTGGCCGCCTGCTATGCCGCGCTGTCCAACCACCTGGACGACCTCTCCCGCGCCTATGGCACGGCGGGGCCCTCGCAGAAGCTGGCGCGGCAGGTGCATGCGCGCCTGGAGCAGGGAAAGATCGAGGACATCTTCCAGGGCGGGTTGCACGAATTCCTGCAGGACTTCCTGGCCGACAACAACCGTCTCGGCGCAGCCATCGCCGAGCAATACCTGCACTGACATGCGCATCCGCATCACGCACGACACCGTGTACCGCTACAGCACGCCCGTGCGCGCGCTCATCCAGGTGCTGCGGATGTCGCCGCTCCACCACGAAGGGCAGTTCGTCGCGCGCTGGGACGTGAGGGCCGAAGGCGACCTGCGGCTGAAGCGGCGCGAGGACTGGTACGGCAACACCGTGCATGCCCTGAGCATGGCCGGGCCGGTGAATGAAATCTGCCTGCGCGCGACCGGCGAGGTGGAGACCGAGGACACCAGCGGCGTGATGCGCCGGACCGTGGAGCGCTTCCCGCCGGCCCTGTTCCTGCGAGGCACGCGGCTGACGGAATCCGACGCCGAACTGGCGGCGTTCGCGGCGGACACCGTCAGCGGGATAAGCGATCCCCTTGAACGTATGCATGCGCTGATGGGTGCGCTGCACTCCCGGATGGCGTTCGACACCGGCGCCACCGATGTGGTGACCACGGCGGGTGAAGCCTTCAAGTCCGGCCATGGCGTCTGCCAGGACTTCACCCACATCTTCCTCGCCGCCGCGCGAGGGCTCGGCATCCCGGCCCGCTACGTCTCCGGATATCTCTACAAGCCCGACGAGGAAGAACAGGAAGCCACCCATGCGTGGACGGAGGCCCATATTCTCGGCCTCGGCTGGACGGCCTTCGATCCCACCAACGGCATCTGCACGACCGATGGTTATGTGAGGGTGGCCGTCGGGCTCGATTATCTCGACTGCGCGCCGGTGCGTGGATCCTTCAAGGGCGCGACGGTCGAGAACATGAGCGTGCACCTCAAGATCACGAGCGCGGCCCGGTCCCGGACCTGATAGAAGCGCCGAAAAGATCGGGTGGGGGACGCGTCATGACCTATTGCGTGGGCATTCTCGTGCACAACGGGCTGGTGATGATCGCCGACACCCGCACCAATGCGGGCATCGACAACATCGCCACCTTCCGCAAGCTGCACGTGTTCGAGATGCCGGGCGAGCGCGCGATAGGGCTGGCCACCAGCGGCAATCTCTCGGTGAGCCAGTCGGTGCTCTCCGTCCTCGAAGAGGGCATCGCCAATCCCGAAACCGGGCAGGTCGAGACGCTCTACAACGTCCAGAACATGTTCCAGGCCGCCCACCTTGTGGGGCGCGCCATCCGCCGGGTGTTCGAGGTGGATGGCGCATCCCTGGAGCAGCACGGCCTGCGCTTCGACATCAAGGTGCTGCTGGGCGGGCAGATCGGGCACACGCCCATGCGGCTGTTCCACGTCTATTCCGAAGGCAATGCCATAGAGGCCACGGTGGACACGCCGTTCCTGCAGATCGGCGAGCCGAAATACGGCAAGCCGATCCTCGACCGCGCGATGTCCCACGAGGTGGATATCCGCGACGCGCTGAAGATCGGCCTGATCTCCATGGACTCCACGCTGCAATCCAATCTCAGCGTGGGCCTGCCCGTCGATGTCTTCGTCGCGCAGCGGGATGAGCTCAAGGCTGCCGTGCGCTGCCGCATTACGGAACAGGACGCCTACTTCCGCGACCTTCGCGAGCGGTGGTCGTCCGCACTGCGGGCCGCGCACCAGTCGATCCCGCATCCGCCCTACATCGAGAACATCTGATCAGCGCTCCGCACGGCGGGGATGATTCATGACATAGCCGGCGACATCGTCCGCCACGGTGCCGAGGAACGAGAGCGGCCGCAGGAAGGCCAGGATGATGCCGAAGTGCCCGCCCGGGTAGAAGGCTTCCCGCACGTCAATGCCGTTCTCGCGCAGGCGTGCGGCAAGGCGGCGGGTGTTGCCGTCGCTCACGGTCTTGTCGGAGGTGCCGGTGCCAAGAAATGCGGGCGGCGCCCCGGACGTGACGAAGTTGATGGGGTGCGTCTCCGCACGGTTCGGTCCTCCGAACACGTCGATGAGGTCCTTACGGGTCAACGGACCGAAATCGTAGGGGCCGGACAGTCCAATCATGCCCGCGAGATCACGCTTCGGATCGAGCCCGATCGATCCCAGCCATTGCGGATCGAAGGCCAGCATGGCGGCGGTGTGGGCGCCGGCCGAATGGCCCATCAAGAACAGGCGCCGGGGATCGCCGCCGAAACGGGCCGCATTGGCCTTGGCCCACGCCGTCGCCGCCGCGCCGTCTTCCAGAAAGACGGGGAAGCGTACCTCTGGAGAGAGCCGGTAATCCGCGACCATGGTGACAATGCCGCGCCGCGCCAAAGCCTTGCCGACGAACTCATAGAGCCCCCGGCTGCCCATCTGCCACGAGCCGCCATAGAAGAAGAGCACGACCGGTGCCGCCGATGCGCCCTCCGGCTGGTAGACGTCAAGCATGCCGCGCGGTCCGGGCCTGAAGGCCTGATCTGCCGTGACGATCACCTTCCCCGCCGGCAGTACCAGGGACAGGGCGCGGTCCACGACCAGCCAGAAGATGCCGAACGCGACGACCGCCAGCACGAGCGTCCGCGACAAGAGCCGTTTCACATCCAAGACGCACCATCCCCGCATGATGGCGCGAACGCCGACGCCGGATCGATGTAGGCGCATTTCCGCACATGGCAAACGCTAGACGATTGACCGATGCCCGGCAGCCTTGCCGAACGGGCGTGGAAGCCACACCTGCCCTGCAGATCATCCTCCAGGAGCCCTCCCGAATGTCCGAAGACAAGCTTTTCCAGCCCACCAGCATCGGCGACATCCAGGTCGCCAACCGCATCGTCATGGCACCCCTGACGCGCAACCGTGCCAAGGCAGGCCAGGTGCCCAGCGACCTCGCCCCCACCTATTACGCGCAGCGCGCCAGCGCCGGCCTGATCGTCACCGAAGCCACCCAGGTGCGCCCCGATGCGCAAGGCTATCTCGACACGCCCGGCCTGCACACGCCCGAGCAGATCGAAGGCTGGAAAAAGGTGACGAACGCTGTCCACGAGGCCGGCGGCAAGATCGTCGTCCAGCTCTGGCATGTCGGGCGCATTTCCCACACCTCGCTTCTCGGCGGAAAGGCGCCGGTCGCGCCATCCGCCATCCGGGCGAAGACCAAGACTTACATCGCCGGCGGCTTCGGCGAGGTCTCCGAGCCCCGCGCGCTGGAACTCGATGAGATCCCTGCCATCGTGGAGGATTTCGGCAAAGCTGCGGCCAACGCGATCAAGGCCGGCTTCGACGGCGTCGAAATCCATGGCGCCAACGGCTACCTTATCGACCAATTCCTGCGGGACGGCGCCAACAAGCGCACCGATCGCTATGGCGGCTCCATCGAGAACCGCGTGCGCTTCCTGACCGAGGTGGTGGATGCCGTGGTGGCCGCCGCAGGCGCCGGACGAACGGGCATCCGCCTCTCGCCGGTGACCCCCGCCAACGACCTGACCGATTCCGATCCGCAGCCGCTGTTCAACCTCGCGGTCGCCGAGATCGCCAAGCGGAACCTGGCGTTCCTGCACATGATCGAGGGCGCCACGCAGGGCCCGCGAGACATCGCACCGGACTTCGACTTCGCAGGCCTCCGGAAGATGTTCCCGGGCAGCTACATCGCGAACAACGGCTACGATCTCGAACTGGCCCGCCAGCGGGTGAACAGCGGCGACGTGGACCTCGTGGCCTTTGGCCGCGCCTTCATCTCGAACCCGGATCTTGTGGAACGGCTGAAGAAGGGCGCCGCTCTCGCCGAGGGCGACCGCGCGACCTTCTATGGCGGTGGAGCCGAGGGCTACACCGATTATCCCACGCTGGACGCCGCCTGATGGCTGCGCGGCGCGAGGTCGAAGCGGCGCTTCGGTATCTCGCGCCGCGCATTCCGGACTTCGAGTTCGGGGCCGTCGCCGATCATGCGATGATCAGCCCCGGCCTCAGCATGGCCACGCCGGAACAGGCCGCTTGGTTGTCCATGACGGCCTATATCCGCCATGCGCTCACCGAATACGATGATCTGCTCGACGACGGCTATGATCGGGAAAGTGCCCGCCACTTCGTGCTTGATGCGATCAACGAGCATCTCCAAGCCTGGGGCGTGAAGCGGCGCCTCAGCGAAGACGGGGACGCTCCCAAGGACTGATTGCCGTTCATCGGCAAAGGCGCGATGCTCACACCCAGCATCCGCAGGAATTGAAAGAGGAAGCCGGCCCATGACCGCACCCGCTGCCAGCAGCAACGCCCTGGACATGTCCAATTACTGGATGCCGTTCACGGCAAACCGGCAGTTCAAGGCCAAGCCGCGGATCATCACCGGCGCGAAGGGCATGCACTTCACCACCGACGATGGCCGCACGTTGCTGGATTCCTCCGCCGGCCTGTGGTGTGTCAATGCAGGCCATGCCCGCCCGGAGATCGCGGACGCGGTGCACCGCCAGTTGATGACGCTGGACTACTCGCCCGCCTTCCAGATGGGGCAGCCCGGCGCTTTCGAATTCGCCGCGCGGCTGGCCAAGCTGACGCCCGAGGGTATGGACCGGGTGTTCTTCACCAATTCCGGATCGGAGTCGGTCGATACTGCGCTGAAGGTTGCGCTGGCCTATCACAAGGCGCGCGGCGAGGGCGGGCGTACGCGCTTCATCGGCCGCGAGAAGGGCTATAACGGCGTAGGCTTTGGCGGCATTTCGGTCGGCGGTCTCGTCAACAATCGTCGTCAGTTCAATGGCCAGATGCTGCCTTCGGTCGATCACCTGCCGCACACCGTGGATATCGCGAAGAACGCCTTCAGCCGCGGCCTGCCGGAGCACGGCGCCGAAAAGGCCGATGTGCTGGAAGGCCTAATCGCGCTGCATGGCGCGGACACCATTGCAGCGGTGATCGTCGAGCCCGTGTCCGGCTCGGCCGGCGTACTGCCGCCGCCCAAGGGCTACCTGGAGCGGCTACGCGCCATTACCGAGAAGCACGGCATCCTGCTGATCTTCGATGAGGTCATCACCGGCTTCGGGCGGCTCGGCACACCGTTCGCAGGTCAGTTCTTCGGCATTACGCCGGACCTGATGACGGCTGCCAAGGGCATCACCAATGGCGTGATTCCGATGGGCGCCGTCTTCGTGAAGCGCGAGGTGCACGATGCGCTGATGACAGGGCCGGACAACGCCATGGAGCTGTTCCACGGCTACACCTATTCCGGCCATCCCGTCGCCTGCGCGGCGGGCCTCGCAACGCTCGACATCTATGAGCGGGAGGGCCTGCTGACGCGCGGCGCTTCCATCGCCCAGCACTTCGAGGACGCGGTGCACAGCCTCAAGGGCCGCCCGAACGTGATCGACATCCGCAATGTGGGCCTGATGGGTGCGGTGGAACTGGCTCCTCGTGCCGGCGCCATCGGTGCACGCGGCATGGCCGTCCTGCAGGACTGCTTCGATTCGGGCCTGCTGATCCGCAATGCGGGCGACACGCTGGTGATGTCGCCGCCGCTCATTGCGACGACCGACGAGATCGACCAGATGGTCGACATGCTGGGCACGGTGCTCGACCGTACCGCCTGACGCGGCGGTTTGACGGGCGGGCCGAAGAGACGGCCCGCCCGCCGGCCTAATCCCATTCGGGCGCCAGATTGGCGGGATTGAGGATGCGTCCATCCCGGCTTCCGAGGGCGAACAGCCGCGCCATGTCGTCGGCGTCGAGCACGAAGTCCCAGATGCCGAAATTCTCGATGGCGCGATCCCGGCTCAGCGTCTTCGAGAGCACCAGGACATCCTCTTGCTGCACCATCCAGCGAAGCACCACCTGGGCCGGCGACTTGCCGTGCTTCCGGCCGATCTCGCCGATGACGGGATCCTTGAACACGCGGCCCTCGGCCATCGCAAAATAGGCTGTGACCGACATGCCGTTCTGCCGGGCAAGGTCCAGCACAGGCGATTGGTCGAGGAACGGCTGGTACTCGACCTGATTGGTCGCGAGCGGGGCATCGCTCAGCCGGATCGCCTCCTTCATCAGTGCCGTCGAATAGTTGCTGACGCCGATATTGCGCGCCTTTCCTGACGCGCGGGCGGCATTCAGCTCGCCGATCTGCTCTTCCAGCGGCACGGCCGGGTTCGGCCAGTGCAGGAGCAGAAGGTCCACGTAGTCGGTCCGCAGCTTGTCGAGGCTCTCGTCCACGGAGCGGCCGAAGTCGCCGGACCGGAACTTGTCGACCCAGACCTTGGTGGTCAGGAAGATGTCCTGGCGCGGCACGCCGGAGGTCGCGATGGCCTCGCCCACGGCGGCTTCATTGCCGTAGATCTGGGCAGTGTCGACGTGGCGGAAGCCGATCTCGATGGCGGCAGGAACCATGCGCAGCACATCCTCGCTGCTGACGCGGAAGGTGCCGAAGCCAATTGCGGGAATGTTGGCGCCGTTGGCGGCTAACGTGTGCATGAGGGGCATCTCCAGATGTGCTCCTTACCTGTTGTCGCTGGAGCCAAAATCCAGAGACTGTCCGGCTTCAACCGTCGCCGCGCATGAAGCGGCGGGACTGGTGCCGCCATTGCCGCACGTTTTGCGCAGCGGTCCACAGGCGCGGGCTCTGCTTGATGGCTCGCTTCGCGCGTCGGCCGATCGCCAGTCCGGGTGCCGCCAGATAGCCGCGGGCCGTCAGCGGGATGACGCTGTCGAAGACCGGCTCCTGGTCTGTCCAGATGCGTTTGTATTCGAAATCGCCGATGCCCATGTCGATGGAGCGGACGCCCGTCTCCAGCAGATCATCCATGAGCAGGGCCATGAGAATGCTGATGAGCGACACGCGAGCCGCCGGGCCGGTCGTGGTCGAGTTCATGTACATCGAATAGTGCGTGCCGGAATAGGCTCCGCAGCATGTGGCCACGATCTCGTTGCCGGCATAGAGCGCGTGGAAGGCGAGCGCCGGGTGCGCTTCTTCGAAACCATGGGCGGCGAGGTTCTGGAAGAACCGGACGAACCAGTCTTCGGCGAAGACGTTCTCGACGCCCATCTCGCCAAGTCGGCGGCCGCGCTGATCCAGAAATGCCGCGTGCACGCACCGCAGTGCGTCGGGATCCGTCGCACGGCGAAGGGCGACCGCTCCATGCCCCTCTTCGAGCCGCCGCATGCCGCGCTCGACATTCTTGCGTTCCTTGCGGCTCAATCCGTGTTCCCGGAACGGTCCGTCGCCCCGCTCGATCTTTCCGCAATAAAGGCCGCTGGCGGCCATGCCGTGGTGAAACTGCAGCATGGGGTTTGGAATCCCGGCCCAGGACCGCGGCTGATTGTGCAGGGAGAGGAGATCGAAGCCCGTGGTCCGGGATGCGTGGCGCAAGGCGTGCAGCAGATCATGCCGCGTCAGGTTGGTGGCCTCAGCGGCTATGATAGGCCAGTCGCTGTTGGAGATGCAGGACCCGATGAGGCGCGCCCGTGTCACCCCGAACCGCGGCGGTTCGAGTACGAGAGGAAGCAAGGCAAGCGGTCCCCCGTCGTCCGAGAGCGCGAGGATTGCAAACCTCCCGCCGCACTCGCCGCCTGCCGCAGCGAACCCGGCCATCCAGTCATAGCGCTGATAGGGGGTTAGGACAGCCGTGCCTTCGAGCGCGCGCCAGAACGGCTCCGCCTCTTCCAGGGTTCGGAAGACGTCGACCCGCAGCTTTGCAGTCGCGGCAAGGACGGGCGGCGTCATGTTGTTGGCTTCCGCCTCATCCTGTCCTGCATGTGCCGAACCTAGCGGATGAGCCCTAATCAAGGTTGAACAATCGAGCGATGCATCCTCAAGATGAGCTTTGCGTTAACAGGCTTGTCATCGCGGCGCGTCCTCTCGTCACCTTGGAATGGCAGCCATGCAAACTTACATGGGATGGCAATCAAAGGGAGTCGTCCGCGTGAACCGTAAACTCGTCCGCCTGCTAAGCCTCGTCGCAACGTCAGCCATGCTGTCGCTGGCGGCCGTGGACTATGCCGACGCGCGTGCTGGCGGAGGCCGCAGCTTCGGCAGCCGCGGTTCACGCACCTTCCAGGCTCCCCCTGCCACTCCGACGGCGCCGCGCGCAGCAGCCCCGATGGAACGCTCGGCCACGCAGCCCGGCGCAGCCACTTCGGTTCCGCGCACAGGCGCTGCCGCCGGCGCACAGGCCACGCGTGGCCGCTTCGGCGGTGGATTCGCCGGTGGTCTCCTTGGCGGTCTCGTGGGTGCCGGCTTGTTCGGCATGCTGATGGGCCACGGGTTCATGGGCGGCTTCAGCGGCTTCGCGTCGATTTTCGGGCTTCTTCTCCAGATCGGCATCATCTTCCTGGTCGTGCGGCTCGTCATGGGCTGGTTCCGCAATCGTTCGGCGAAGCCGGCCATGGCCGCGGCCGGCGGCCCCGCAGCCGGTGCGCAGGGCGGCCCGCAGCCCGGCCCGTTCGGCATGAACCGTATGAGCTCCGGCACCGGTTTCGGCTCGGCAACTGCCGCACCAGCCACGGAGGATTTCCAGGTCACGGCCGCAGATCAGGAGGCGTTCGGCGAAGCTTTGGTCGAGATCCAGACGGCCTATGGCCGCGAGGATATCAGCGCCCTCCGCACCCGCCTGACGCCTGAAATGGTCACGAACTTCTCGGACGACCTGGCCGACAATGCCAGCCAGGGCGTCATCAACGAGATCTCGGATGTTACCCTGCTTCAGGGCGACGTGGCCGAGGCATGGCGCGAGAACGGCGCGGAATATGCCAGTGCCGCCATGCGCTTCTCGATGCGCGATGTGTTCCGCGACCGCCAGACGGGCGCCCTCAAGGAGGGCGAACAGGAAGCGCCGGTCGAGGCGACGGAAGTCTGGACGTTCCGCCGCGCGCCCGGCGGCCGCTGGCTGCTCGCGGCGATCCAGCAGGCCTGAGGCTTCGAGGCGCCGGTCTTACCCGGCGCCTTTTTTCCGTCCGGTCACACTCCGGGTGTGGAACGTTCCAGCTGGCCCCACACATAGCCGTAGCCCGGCAGCGTGATCTGGACCTGTCCGTCCTGGAACGTGAACTCTTCTCCGGACACAAGATCCTTCAACACTCCTTCGCCGGACAGGCCTGAGCTGACATCCACGGCTGCCGGCTTCCTGGAGAAGTTGTGCAGCACGATCAGCCCGCCGCCATCGCTCTGGCAACGATGACCGAGAACGGCCTCGTGGCCTGTATGGATGGCCTGCATGGCGGCGCGGGCGATCGCATCGCTTGAGCGCCTGAGACGGGCAAAGCGGCGGATCTTGTTGAGCAGCGAATCCGGGTCGGCCTCCTGCTCCTCGACATTGACCTTGCGGTGCGAGAACGCGCCTTCGGTGACGACCGGCTGGATAAGCTGCTTCGCGGGAGCGTCAGAGAAGCCCGCATTCTTTCCGGCGGTCCACTGCATGGGCACCCGAACCGATGTACGGCCGCTCTGCGAGAGGTCCTCGCCCATGCCGATCTCGTCCCCGTAGACGATGGTGGGTGACCCTGGCAGGGAGAACAGCAGCGAATATAGCATCTCCAGCCGCTTCGGATCGCCGTTCAGCATGGGGGCCAGGCGACGCCTGATGCCGCGATTGTACAGGCGCATCCCCTCTTCCGGCGCAAACACGTCGCAGGTCTCCAGCCGCTCATGGTCGGGCAGGCGCGACAGGTCCAGCTCGTCCAGCGTGCGCAGGAAGTTCGCCCAGCCGCAGCCATCCGGTGGCACCGGCAAGAGCGTCATCGCCTCGGCCAGCGGAGCGGCCTTCTCGCGGGCAAGGGCAAGATAGAGATACGAGTTCAGCAGGAAGTTGAAGAGCAGGCCGAGCTGGTCGCCCTTGCCGAAATACTTCTTGATCTCGGCCGGCTTCACATTGGCCTCGCCGACCAGAAGCCCGTCCTTCATGTGGGCGCACACCGCGTCGTGCATGTCCTTGAGGGGGCCGTGCGGGTCCTCCGGCTCGGAGTTTGCCAATCCGTTCGCGCCGACGATGATGGGCGCGGCATCCACCCGGAAGCCGGCGAGGCCGAACGACATCCAGAAGTCGATGACCTTGCGTATCTCGCGCCGCACCTCCGGGTTCGCGACGTTCAGGTCCGGCTGGTAGTGGTAGAAGCGATGGAAGTAGTAGGCGTGCGCGATCTCGTCATAGGTCCACACGCCGTCTTCCTCGCCGGGGAAAATGGGCGCGTCCTCCTCCTCGAGGCGCGGCGGCATGTCCGTCCAAATGTAATAGTCGTGGAAGCCGCTCTTCGGCTCGCGGCGCGCGGCCTCGAACCAGGGATGCTCGTTCGAGGTGTGGTTGACCACCAGGTCGGCGATGACGCGGATGCCCTGTTCGCCGGCCTTCTGCACGAAGCGGATGAAGTCCTGCAGCGTGCCGACCTTCGGATCGACGCGGTAGAAGTCGCTGATGTCGTAGCCGTTGTCGCGCCCGGGGGAGTCGAAGAACGGCATCAGCCAGACGATGGTGACGCCCAGGCGGCTCAGATAGGGCAGCTTGCCGGTAAGACCCTCGAAGTCGCCGATGCCGTCGCCGTTCGAGTCGGCAAAGCGCTTCACGTCCACGCTGTAGATGACAGCGTCCTGATACCACATCGTCTGCTCCCGGCTTGTGCCCCCAGGGCGGAACGCAGCCGGCACGGGCACGTTCCCCCAAACAGCAAGGGAGAGCGTGCATGGCCGAGTGGTGGAAGACCGGGATCATCTATCAGATCTATCCGCGCTCCTTTCAGGACAGCGACGGCGACGGGATAGGTGACCTGAACGGCATCCGCCGCAGGCTTCCCTACCTTGCCGAGCTTGGCGTGCAGGCAGTCTGGATCTCCCCGATCTTCGTCTCGCCCATGGCCGATTTCGGCTACGACATCGCGGATTACACGGGCATCGAGCCGATGTTCGGCACGATGGCGGACTTCGAAGCGCTCGTGGCGGAGGCGCATGGGCTCGGCCTCAAGATCATCCTCGACCTCGTGCCGAACCACACCTCGGACCAGCACGACTGGTTCCGGGAAAGCCGCAGTTCGCGGGAGAACCCGAAGCGTGACTGGTACATCTGGCGGGACGGGCGCGACGGCGGACCGCCTAACAACTGGATCAGCAATTTCGGCGGCAGCGCCTGGGCCTGGGACGAGGCCACCGGGCAATATTACTATCACGCCTTCCTTGCCGGGCAGCCGGACCTGAACTGGCGCAATCCTGAGGTGCGCGCCGCCATGCACGACGTGCTGCGCTTCTGGCTGGATCGCGGCGTGGACGGCTTCCGCGTGGACGTGATCTGGCACCTGATGAAGGACCCGGATCTTCGCGACAACCCGGAGAACCCCGCCTACATGCCGAACCAGCCGGACATCTCGCGGCTGCTGCAGGAGCACTCGGCGGATCACCCCGACGTGCATGACGTCATCGTCGAACTGCGCCGCGTCGTGGACGAATACGACGAGCGCGTCCTTATCGGGGAAATCTACCTGCCGCTCGACCGGCTGATGGCCTATTACGGCCGCGATCTCGACGAGACGCACCTGCCCTTCAACTTTCAGCTTCTCCAGACCGCGTGGAACGCCCGCGACGTGGCTCGCGTGGTGGAGGAGTACGAGGCGGCGCTTCCGCCAGGCGGGTGGCCGAACTGGGTGCTCGGCAATCACGATCAGCCCCGCATCGCCGCCCGCGTGGGCGAGGAGCAGGCGCGCGTGGCGGCCATGCTGCTGCTGACCCTGCGCGGCACCCCCACGATGTATTACGGCGACGAAATCGGCATCGGTCGGGTAGCCATCCCACCGGATCGGGTTCAGGACCCCTGGGAGAAAAACGAGGCCGGGCTCGGCTTCGGCCGTGATCCCCAGCGCACGCCGATGCAGTGGGACCGGAGCGCACATGCCGGCTTCTCGACCGCGGAGCCGTGGTTGCCGCTGGCCGAGGATTGGCCGATGCGCAACGTCGCCGCGCTGTCCGGCAATCAGCAAGGCATTCTGAGCCTGTACCGGACGCTTGTGCGGCTGCGACAGGAACATCCGGCTCTGGTGCTCGGCTCCTATGAGGCAGTCACGGTCACCGATCAGGTTCTCGTCTTCGCGAGAACGGCCGGCGACGAACGCCTCGTCGTGGCGCTGAATTTCAGCGGCCAGCGCCAGACCGTCACGCTGCCGCAAGCGGGGCTGACGCCGCTCTGCTCGACGGCATCGATGCCGCTCCAGCCATTCGGCTCCGCAGAGCTGACGCTGGAGCCGAACGAGGGCTTGATCCTCGCCTAGCCCCGGGCTGATCGGTGCGCCTCCGCACCCAGACACCAATTCGCCAGCCGATAGCCAGACCCCGCCGAACCGCGTTATGTGAAGGAAATGACGACACCTACCGACGATCAGCTCACGAAGCTTGGCGCCACGCTCGAGATCTTCTCGCGGCGCTACAAGCTCGCCGAGGCACTGGGCGCGGAGAAGCCGATCAACGAACTCGACAAGCAGGTGCTGTTCTTCGTGGCGAGGCATCCCGGATGCGGGCCCAGTGATATCGCCCGCTTCCTCGCCGTGCCGGCGACCACCACCACATCGGCCACCGACCGGCTGGTGAAACGCGGGCTTCTCGAACGCCAGCGACCGGAGCAGGACCGGCGTGCCATTGCCCTGCATCTGACGGATGCCGGCACGGCGCGGGTGGCGGCCTTCCTGTCCGTCTACCGCGACCTGCACCTCCGGATGCTGGCGCCGTTGTCGACGTCGGAGCGTGAGGTCCTGATCGGACTGATGGAAAAGATCGTTTCCAACGAACATTGAATTATACGACGTTCGTTCTATCTTGTCCTGGGAGACGATGATGTCGACCGGGGAGAACGACGATGGCGATCACCGTGAACGGGCACGAAGTCGTGCCGCCGGACGATGCTCGCGTGTCCCTGCTGGACCTGCTGCGAGAAAGGCTGCATCTCACCGGCACCAAGATCGGCTGCAATCAGGGTGCGTGCGGCGCCTGCACAGTCCTGATCGATGGCGAGCGCGTTCTGTCCTGCCTGACACTCGCCGTGCAGGCGGATGGGCGCGAGGTCACCACGATCGAGGGCCTCGGTTCAGTGGGCGATCTCAATCCGCTGCAGCAGGCCTTCATCGACCACGACGGCTTCCAGTGCGGCTACTGCACACCCGGCCAGATTTGTGCCGCGACTGCTATGCTGCGCGAGGTGGCGGCAGGCGTGCCGAGCTACCTGACCCACGACCTGACGGCGCCACTCGAGCTAACCCGCGAGGAAATCCGGGAACGGATGAGCGGCAATCTGTGCCGCTGCGGCGCTCATAACGGCATCGTCGACGCGATCCTCGCCGTGGCAACGGAGAAGGCGGCATGAGGCCGGTCGATTACACCCGCGCCGCCTCTGTTCAGGACGCGCTCGCGCGCGACGCTGCGGCCGGTGAAATGCTGCTCGGCGGCGGCACGAACCTGATCGACCTGATGCGCAAGAACGTGGAGCAGCCGACGCGGCTGATCGACGTGACCGGCCTTTCGCGGTCGATCGAGGCCACGGACGGCGGCGGCCTCCTGATCGGCGCGGCGGCGCGCAACAGCGCGGTCGCGGCGCACCCGCTGGTCCGCGCGCACTACCCCATGCTCGCACGCGCCACTCTGGCGGGCGCATCGGCGCAGATCCGAAATATGGCGACGGTGGGCGGCAACCTCATGCAGCGGACGCGCTGCCTGTACTTCGCCGACGCCGCCGGGTCGCGCTGCAACAAGAGGGAGCCCGGCAGCGGCTGCGACGCCATCGGCGGGTTCAACCGCTACCATGCGATCCTCGGCGCCTCGCCGTCCTGCATCGCGACCCATCCCTCCGATATGGCGGTGGCGCTCGCCGCGCTGGACGCGCGCATCCAGATCGCCGGGCGGGACGGCGTGCGAACGGTCCCGCTGACCGATTTCCACCTGCTGCCCGGGGATCATCCCGCGCAGGAGACCGCGCTCGCGCCCGGCGAGGTCATCGTCGCAATCGAACTGCTGCTATCGGCCGCCGCAGCGCACTCCACCTATCGCAAGGTGCGCGACCGGGCGAGCTACGCCTTCGCGCTGGTGTCGGTCGCGGCCGGCATGAAGGTCGAGGACGGGCGTATACAGGATGTGCGGATCGCCCTGGGCGGCGTCGCCGCGAAGCCGTGGCGCGCCCTGCGGGCCGAAGCTGCGTTGCGCGGCGGGCCCGCC
>NZ_JAXAFJ010000011.1:0-103555 GCF_033898525.1 Terrihabitans rhizophilus
GCCCGCCCGCTGGTGGACGCCCGCCGCGCTCCAGGGGCTGACCCGCAATGCGCGTGGTTGCCGGCCGGTTGCGCGGCCGCGCGCTGCTGACGCCGAAGACGCAGGCGATCCGTCCGACATCGGACCGGCTGCGCGAGGCGCTCTTCAACGTGTTGTCCCATGCCTATGACGATCCGGTGCACGGTGCCCGGGTGCTGGACCTGTTCGCGGGGACAGGCGCGCTCGGCATAGAGGCGCTGTCGCGCGGGGCGGCCTATGTGCAGTTCGTGGATGAAGGCGTGGAAGCGCGCGGTCTTCTTCGCGGCAATGTCGAGGCCATGGGCATCGCCGGCGTGTCGCGCATCTTCCGGCGCGATGCCACGAAGCTTGGGCCGGCGCATCCGAACCTGCCGTTCCAGCTGGTCTTCGCAGACCCGCCCTATGGCAAGGGGCTCGGCGAGAGAGCCTTGGCCTCTGCGCGGGAAGGTGGCTGGCTCGCGCCGTCGGCGCTCGTGGTCCTGGAGGAAGCGACCGAGGCGGAGATCGTCTTGCCGGCCGGTTTCGATGAACTCGAGACCCGCACCTATGGCGAATCAAGGCTCATCTTCCTGCGGGCGGCCTGACCTTGGTGCGCCAGACCTATTTCAGCGTGTCGTAGCCGGGGCCGAAACCATTCAGCGAGACCGGCACGCCTATCCCTTCTTCCGGGGTCTGGAAGATAATGAACACGGCCGTCGTGCCGGTCCGCAGCTTGCCGATCAAGGCATCGTCCAGTACCACCTCGGCCACGCACCCGTCGGGCAGGCAGCGGACGAAGCCGGCGCGGCCGATCTCGGCATCGTCGATCCGCAGGCCGAGCCCTGCGGGCAGCAGCACGCCGAGAGGGGCGAGCACACGCAGCAGGCGGCTTTTGTTGTCCGCCGTCTTCAGCACGATGATGGAGAGCCCCACATTCGGGCGGTCCTCGGCCGTCACGCTCTGTACGAGGGCGCACTGCTCCGCCTGCGCACCCGGCGGCGTGTCGCAGCGCAGCTGCCAGTCGCCATGCGAAGCCCGAACCGTACCCTGCGCCACGACCGGTGTTGCCGCGAGCGACGCGGCGAGACCGCCGGCCAGCGCCAGTCGGACGAACCCGTTCCACAGCGGGCGGGCAGGAAGGGACAGCTTGGACAGCATCGAGGATCCAGTCGTGGGGAAGGGGTCTGCGTTGCGGGAATTTGGCCTAACACGCACTCGTGACGAGTCAAGGCCGGCAGCTAGGGTGTGGCAGCACCGTGGCGGGCTCGTGGCGATTGTTTCGCGCCCTTATGCCGCATACACTGGAACTAGCCCAAAGTTGCGGCTTCTCCGCCTTTGTGTTTGAACGGCAGCCTCCACCTTCGGCAGCCGTCCGGACGGTGGGTATCATAGATTTCGCCTCTGAGAGGTGCGTTCCGGACATGAATTCTGGCTTCGCCTCGCGTTTCACCGCAGCAATGCTGGTGACGCTCGCCGCATCCCCGGCTCTTGCCGGCACGGGACAACCCTCCCCCTGGCAGATAAACATGCAGGGCGCGGTGACGCCCATTGCCGAGCAGATGCACGGCTTCAACGACTTCATCAACGCGATCATGGTGGTGGTCGTGCTGTTCGTGCTGGCGCTGCTCATCGTGTGCGCCGTCCGGTTCAACGAGAAGAGCAATCCCACTCCCTCGCGTACCACGCACAACACCCTCATCGAGGTGGTGTGGACCGTCGCCCCGGTGCTGATCCTCGTGATCATCGCGGTGCCGTCGTTCCGCCTGCTGTTCGCGCAGTACGACATGCCCGTCGCGGACCTGACCATCAAGGCCACCGGGAAGCAGTGGTACTGGACCTATGACTATCAGGTCGCCGGCACGCCAGAGGGCGCGCAGGCCGCCACGGGCCAGCCCGCGGATGCGGCCCAGGCCGCGGTCGCCAAGGCGACGGAGCCGGAGGCCGGCGGCGTCGATTTCGCGTTCGATTCGGTGATGGTCGCGGAAAAGGACCTCAAGGAGGGCCAGCCCCGCCTTCTGGCCGTCGATAACGAGGTCGTGGTGCCCGTGGGCAAGGTGGTGCGCGTGCAGGTCACCGCCGCCGACGTCATCCACTCCTTCGCGGTGCCGTCCTTCGGCATCAAGGTCGACGGCGTCCCCGGGCGACTGAACGAGACCTGGTTCCGCGCCGATCGCGAAGGCGTCTATTACGGTCAGTGCTCGGAACTGTGCGGCCGCGACCATGCCTTCATGCCGATCACGGTGCGGGTTGTGAACGACGCCGAGTACCAGGCGTGGCTGGGAACGGCTCGCCAGAAATTTGCGATGAACCCGATGCCTCAGACGGTCGCCGCCGCGACCCTGACGGCCAGCCGCTGACCGGGCGGAGAGGAAACGATCATGGCGAACAGCACGGCTGTCGGTCACGAGCATGAGGCGCACGGTGCCCCGACCGGATGGCGCCGTTGGGTCTACTCGACCAACAACAAGGACATCGGGATCATGTACCTCATCTTCGCGATCTTCGCGGGGATGGTGGGTGGCCTTCTCTCGGTCGGCATCCGTGCCGAGCTGCAGAGCCCGGGCATGCAGATCTTCGGCGACCCCCACATGTTCAACGTCTTCGTGGCGGCGCATGCGCTGATCATGATCTTCTTCATGGTGATGCCGGCCCTCATGGGCGGCTTCGCCAACTATTTCGTGCCGCTGATGATCGGCGCGCCGGACACGGCGTTCCCGCGCATCAACAACATCGCCTTCTGGCTGCTGATCCCGTCCTTCATCCTGCTCGTGATGTCCATGTTCGTGCCCGGCCCCGCCGGCGCCAACGGAGCGGGCACGGGTTGGACGATCTACCCGCCGCTCTCGACCTCCGGCCATCCCGGTCCGGCGATGGATTTCGCGATCCTGTCGCTGCACATCGCGGGTGCGTCCTCGATCCTGGGCGCGATTAACCTGATCACGACCATCTTCAACATGCGCGCTCCCGGCATGACGCTGCACAAGATGCCGCTCTTCGCCTGGGCCGTGCTCGTGACCTCGTTCCTGCTGCTGCTCTCGCTTCCGGTTCTCGCCGGCGCGATCACCATGCTCCTGACGGACCGCAATTTCGGCACCACCTTCTTCGCCCCCGTCGGCGGCGGTGACCCGATCCTGTTCCAGCACCTGTTCTGGTTCTTCGGGCATCCCGAGGTGTACATCCTGATCCTGCCGGCCTTCGGCATCATCAGCCACATCATCGCAACCTTCTCGCGCAAGCCCGTCTTCGGCTATCTCGGCATGGCCTATGCCATGGTCGCGATCGGCGTGGTCGGCTTCGTGGTGTGGGCGCATCACATGTTCGTCTCGGGCATCTCTGTCCGTACGCAGGCCTATTTCGTGTTCGCGACGATGGTCATCGCGGTGCCGACGGGCGTGAAGATCTTCTCCTGGATCGCGACGATGTGGGGTGGATCGATTTCGTTCCGCACGCCGATGTACTGGGCGATGGGCTTCATCTTCCTGTTCACGGTTGGCGGCGTCACGGGCGTCGTGCTCTCGAACGCGGGCATCGACCGCTACCTTCACGACACCTATTACGTGGTGGCCCATTTCCACTACGTGTTGTCGCTCGGCGCCGTGTTCGCCATCTTCGCGGGCTGGTACTACTGGTTCCCGAAGATGTTCGGCTACATGTACTCCGAGAAGATCGCCAAGCTGCACTTCTGGATGACCTTCGTAGGCGTCAACCTGGTCTTCTTCCCGCAGCACTTCCTGGGCCTCGCCGGCATGCCGCGTCGCTATGCGGATTATCCGGATGCCTTCGCGGGCTGGAACTTCGTCTCGTCGATCGGCTCCTACATTTCGGGCTTCGCCACCCTGGTCTTCCTGTACGGCGTCTTCCATGCATTCGCCCGCAAGGTGCCTGCCGGTGACAATCCGTGGGGCGAGGGTGCTACGACCCTGGAGTGGACGCTGACGTCGCCTCCGCCGTTCCACCCCTACGAGACCCTTCCGCAAATCCGCTGATAAGATGGCGGTGCGACCCGAACGGCCGGAGCGGTGCTCCGGCCTGACGGCTTAAAAAGAGTGATGGACCCGAGAGTAATGAGCGTAACCACCGAATCCACGCACATCGCGGATGCAGGCTTGCCCCAGCCCAGCACAGCGGAAGTGCGCGACTTCGTGGCCCTGCTGAAGCCGCGGGTGATGTCGCTCGTCATCTTCACGGCTCTCGTGGGGATGGTGCTGGCGCCGCAGAGCATCCATCCGGTGCTGGCCGCGATTTCCCTGCTCTGCATCGCTGTCGGCGCAGGCGCGGCAGGTGCGCTGAATATGTGGTGGGACGCCGACATCGATGCCGTGATGTCGCGCACCCGCTCCCGTCCGGTTCCGGCCGGGCGTATGCAGGCCGGCGAGGCCCTGGTCTTCGGCAGCGTTCTCGCGGCCTTCTCCGTCGTGATCCTTTATCTCGTGGCGAACTGGCAGGCCGCAGCGCTGCTGGCTTTCACCATCTTCTTCTATGTCGTGGTCTACACGATGTGGCTGAAGCGCTGGACGGTGCAGAACATCGTAATCGGTGGGGCCGCCGGGGCCTTTCCGCCCATGGTGGGTTGGGCGGCCGCGACGGGCAGCGTAAGCTTCGAGAGCATCGTCCTCTTCCTGATCATCTTCTTCTGGACGCCCCCCCATTTCTGGGCGCTCGCGCTGCTGAAGTCCGGCGATTATGCCAAGGCCGGCGTCCCGATGCTGCCGGTCGTCTCCGGAGAGGACGAGACGCGCCGTCAGATCCTGCTGTACTCGCTGGTCCTCGTGCCGACCGGCGTGCTTCCGTTCGTCATGGGCTTCGGAGGTATCGCCTACGGCATCGCGTCCGTGGCTCTCGGCGGTTACTTCCTGCTGCTGGCATGGCGCGTGTTCAGCCGCCGTTCGGCTGAGGATGCAGCGCCAGCGGCACGCAAGCTGTTCCTGTTCTCGATCTTCTATCTGTTTGCGCTGTTCGCTGTGCTCCTGCTGGAAGCATGCATTGCGAGGCTGCTGTGATGCGGCCGGAGGACAAGGGTCTCGTCCTCACGGAGGAGCAGGTGCGGCGCCGTCGGCAGCGCAACATCGCGGTGGCGCTGTCGCTTCTGGCCCTGATCGTGCTGTTCTACGTCATCACAATCTTCAAGCTTGGCGGCGCCGTCGCCCAGCGCGGGCTCTGAGATGACCCTTGATCCGGCAACGCTGACCGACAAGGACGTGCTGGCGCGACGGCATCGCCGCACCGCCGTGTTCTGCGGCGCGTTCGTGGCATCAATGGTTGGCGCGGCCTATGCCGCCGTGCCGCTCTACGATCTGTTCTGCCGCACCACGGGGTTTGGTGGCACCACGCAAGTGGCATCCAGCGCGCCGGCGAAGACCGGCACCCGCACGGTGAATGTGCGGTTCGACGGCAATGTCGCTCCGGGCCTGAACTGGGAGTTCAGGCCACTGGAGCGGCAGATGACAGTTCGCGTCGGCGAAACCAATCTTGCCTTCTTCGAGGCCAGCAACCTGTCGTCCAGCGAAAGCTGGGGTACGGCCACCTACAACGTGTCGCCGAACCAGACTGGGGCCTATTTCAACAAGATCCACTGCTTCTGCTTCGACGAGCAGCGGCTCGCGGCCGGCGAGCGCATCGAGATGCCGGTGCAGTTCTTCGTCGATCCGGATTTTGCCAAGGACGACGAGATGAAGGGTGTGAACACGATCACCCTGTCCTACACCTTCTTTGCGACCAAGCCGCCGGCCAAGCAGGCCGGGCTTCAGCCGCGTGACTAAAGGCCGACTTCAGAGCGGCCGTGCCGCCCAAGGGATGTGACGGAGAGGGACATGGCGCAGGCCCATATCAAACACCACGAATATCACATCGTACCGCCGAGCCCATGGCCGGTGCTTGCCTCGATCGCGGTCTTCGTCCTCGCGATCGGCGCGATCTACGCGATGCACGGCGGCACCGCATGGATGCTGGCGCCTGGCCTCCTGGCCACGCTCTACGTCATGGCCATGTGGTGGCGGGACGTGCGCAACGAGGCCGAGGCCGGCGAGCACACCCGGGTCGTGCAGATCCATCACCGCTACGGCATGATGCTGTTCATCGCCTCCGAGGTGATGTTCTTCGTGGCCTGGTTCTGGGCCTATTTCGACCCGGCGCTTTATCCCAACGAGATCCACCAGTTCCAGCGCGCCGACGTGCTGGGCGGCGTGTGGCCCCCGCAGGGCATCGCCACCTTCGATCCGTGGCACCTGCCGCTGCTAAACACGCTGATCCTTCTGACGTCCGGCACGACGGTCACCTGGGCTCATCACGCCATCGTCGAGGGTGATCGCAAGGGTGCGAAGCAGGCGTTGTGGATCACCGTCGGGCTCGGCTTCCTTTTCAGCCTTCTGCAGGCTTACGAGTACAGCCACGCTGCGTTCGGTTTCTCCGGCAACATCTACGGCGCCGCCTTCTTCATGGCGACGGGCTTCCACGGCTTCCACGTCATCGTGGGCACCATCTTCCTGGCCGTGTGCCTGTTCCGTCTCTATCAGGGCGACTTCACGCCAAAGCAGCATTTCGGCTTCGAGGCCGCTGCCTGGTACTGGCACTTCGTCGACGTGGTGTGGCTGTTCCTGTTCGTCTCCATCTACGTATGGGGCTATGGCGGCCCGGTTGCTGGCGCCCACTGACGATGTTCAGACGCTCCGGAGGCCAAGCTGCGTCCGGAGCCGTAATCTCGGGGTGAGCTCTTGAGCGAAGTCGGGAGCGGCCGGCCCGGCCGCCCGGCGGTCCGCACCATTCTGGCGGTCGCCCTGGGGCTGATCGGTCTGGCCATCCTGCTGGGGCTGGGAACCTGGCAGGTGCAGCGCCTGCACTGGAAAGAGGGCATCATGGCCCGCGCGGCCGACCGCGTGGCGCAGCCTGCTGTTCCGGCGGGAGCGGTTCTCGCCCAGCAGCCGATCGAGTTCGATGCCTGGGAGTACCGGCCTGTTTCGGCGCGGGGCACGTTTCGTCATGACCTCGAAAGCCGCGTCTACACCCTGCTGGGTGAGCCGCGCGGCCCGCTGGAGGGGCCGGGCTACTGGATCCTGACGCCGCTCGAGCGGGTGGGGGGCGGTTTCATCATCGTCAACCGCGGCTTCGTGCCGCTCGACAGGGCAGGGCCGGAGTTCAGGCCTGAGGCTCAGGTGCAGGGCGATCTCACGGTGCAGGGCCTGCTTCGTGCGCCCGAAGCTCGCAACCCGTTCACCCCGGACGACAAGCCGCAGCAGCGGCTGTTCTACGCCCGCGATGCCGGTGCCATCGGCGCAGGGCTCGGGCTGGACGCTGTCGCGCCTTTCACGCTCGATGCGCGCGAGAGCGGGCCAGCCGGTCTGCCGCAAGGAGGCGAGACACGCCTGACCTTCACCAACCGGCATATGGAATATGCACTTACCTGGTACGGCCTTGCAGCCTCGCTTGCCGCTGTCATGGTGGCGGCGTTCTGGCGGCGCAGGCGGGCGATCTGAGCACCTTCTTGCCGCAGCACCGGGCAGCGCCTAGATTGCGCACCCATTTCCTGGATGCACGATGACCTTTACCTACGTCTCGACACGGGGCCAGGCGCCGGCCCTTGGCTTCTCCGACGTGCTGCTCACCGGCCTTGCACGCGATGGCGGGCTGTACGTTCCAAGCGAGTGGCCCGTGCTCGACGCCGAGACCATCGCCGGCTTTGCAGGCCGCTCCTATGCCGACGTGGCGGAAGAGGTGATTGCGCCCTTCACCGGAGATGCGTTTGCGCCCGGCGAATTGCGCGCCATGGTGGACGAGGCCTATGCGACCTTCAGGCATCCGGCGGTCGCGCCCCTCGTGCAGACGGGCACGAACGGGTTCATCCTCGAGCTGTTTCACGGGCCCACGCTCGCCTTCAAGGACGTGGCCATGCAGCTTCTTGCCCGCATGATGGATCATGCGCTCGCCAAACGCGGCGAGAGGGCGACCATCGTGGCGGCCACGTCGGGAGACACAGGCGGCGCCGCGATCGAGGCGTTCCGCTCCAGCGAGCGCGTGGATGTGGTGGTGCTGTTTCCGCATGGCCGCGTCAGCGACGTCCAGCGGCGGCAGATGACGACGGTGGACGCGCCGAACGTGCACGCCGTGGCCGTGGAGGGGAACTTCGACGATTGCCAGGCCCATGTGAAGGCTCTGTTCAACGACCACCGATTCCGCGACGGCATGAAACTCGCGGCGGTGAATTCGATCAACTGGGCCCGCATCGTCGCTCAGGTCGTCTACTACTTCACGGCGGCCGTTGCCTTGGGCGCTCCGCATCGCCCCGTTTCGTTCGTCGTGCCGACTGGCAATTTCGGTGACGTGTTCGCCGGCTGGGTTGCGAAGCGGATGGGGCTGCCGATCGAGCGCCTCATCGTAGCGACCAACAGCAATGACATCCTTGCCCGCACCATCGAGACGGGCCGCTACGAGGTGCAGGGCGTGCACCCGACCTCGTCGCCCAGCATGGACATTCAGGTCTCCTCGAACTTCGAACGCCTGCTGTTCGAAGCCGAGGGTCGGGATGCGGACGCCGTGAGGCGTCACATGGATTCGCTGCGCCAGTCCGGGGCCTTCACGCTCTCGGGACCGGTTCTGGCCACGATACGTGGTGAGTTCGATGCCGGCTGCACCGACGAGGAGGCCACCGCCCGCACGCTGCGGGAAACCTTGGCGGATGCCGGCTACCTTGCCGATCCGCACACCGCAGTGGCCTTGGCGCAGGCGGGCCGCGCGTCATCCGACCCGCAGGTGCCGATCGTGGTCCTGGCGACCGCGCATCCCGCGAAATTCCCCGATGCGGTCGTTGCGGCAACGGGGCGCCATCCGCCATTGCCACAGCATCTGGCGCATCTCCTGAGCGGACAAGAGCGCATGACCGTGGTGCCGAACGATGTCGAGGCTATCAAGTCCTTCATCCAGCAGCATTCGCGCGCCAGCGGAGAGGTGTTCGCATGAGCGTGGAGGTCACGGTTCTCTCGAATGGCCTTACGGTTGCGACCGACCGCATGGAGCATGTCGGGACGGCTTCGGTCAGCGTGACGTTCGGCGCCGGCTCGCGCAGCGAGGCGGAGAGCGAGCATGGACTGGCGCATCTTCTTGAGCACATGGCCTTCAAGGGAACCACGCGTCGCACGGCGCTCCGGATTGCCGAAGAGATCGAGGAGGTCGGTGGAGACCTGAACGCGGCGACTGGCGTCGAGCAGACCAGCTACGATGCGCGCGTGCTGGCCGGAGACGTGCCGCTGGCGCTGGACATCCTGTCCGACATCCTGACCTCGCCGCTATTTCCCGAGGATGAGCTGGAGCGCGAGAAGGGCGTGATCCTTCAGGAGATCGGCGCGGTGGAGGATACGCCCGACGATCTTGTCTACGATCTGGCGCAGAGTGCCGCCTTCGCCGGGCAGGCGATCGGGCGCCCTATCCTCGGCACGCCGGAATCCGTCGGGTCGCTGGACCGCGCGGCCATATCCGGCTTCCTCGGGCGTCATTATCAGGCCGGTCGGGCGATCGTGGCTGCGGCCGGCGATGTCCGTCACTCGGACGTGGTAGCGCTGGCGCAGGACCATCTTGGCGGTCTCGCCAATGGCGGCGGCGAAGGCACGTCGCAGGCTCGCTGGTCGGGCGGCGAAATGCGCGATGTCCGCGATCTCGAGCAGGCCCACATCGTGATGGCCTTTCCCGGTCTTGCCCTGAGCCACGACGACACCATCGCGCTGCAGGTCTATGCGAACCTTCTGGGCGGGGGCATGTCGTCGCGCCTGTTCCAGGAAGTTCGGGAGAAGCGTGGCCTCGTCTACACGATCCAGGCGTTCCACTGGTCCTTCGCGGACACCGGCATGCTGGGCGTGTATGCGGGAACCGGCGAGGACGACATCCGTGAGCTCATGCCTGTGATGATGGATGAAATGGCGGACGCGGCGCACACCGCCAGCGAACGCGAGATTGCCCGGGCGAAGGCGCAGATGCGCATGAGCCTCGAACTGGCCCGCGAGCAGCCGGTTGCCCGCGCCGAACGCCTGTCACGCCAGATCCTGACCTTGGGGCGCGTGGTCACTGCCGAGGAAATACTGGCCCGCCTTGAGGCTGTGACGGTCGAAGATGTCAGGCGGGCTGCTCTCGCTTCCTTGTCCGGCCCTCCCGCTCTGGCTGCTATCGGGCCGGTGCGGCCCCTGCCGCAGCTCGATCGTCTCACGGGCCGGTTGGGCGCGCGGCCGGCAGCAGCGTGAGGCAGAGGGTGTTTCTGCCCACGCGCTCCTTCGATGAGCCGGAGATCGTGGTCGAAGGCACCGGCGGCATCCGGCTGCGAACACCTTTGCTTGCGCAATACGAAGAATGGGCCGCATTGCGCGAGGGCTCCCGCTCCTTCCTGCAGAAGTGGGAGCCGAGCTGGCCGGTCGATGACCTCGGGCGTGCATCCTACCAGCGGCGCTTGCGCCGCTATGCCGGGGACCGTCGTTTCGGCCAGTCCTACACCTTCTTCCTCTGTTCCTCGGACGACGATCGCCTGCTTGGCGGACTGACCCTCTCCAACATACGGCGCGGTGTCGCCCAGAGCTGCACGCTCGGCTACTGGATGGGAGAGGCCTTCGCCGGCAAGGGCTATATGACCGCTGGCGTGCGCGCGCTGTTTCCCTTCGTCTATCAGCAGCTGACGCTTCGCCGCATCGAAGCGGCCTGCCTGCCGATAAACGAACCGTCCATCCGCCTGCTGGAAAAGACTGGCTTCCAGCGCGAGGGTTATGCACGCCAATATCTGTGCATCAATGGACGATGGGAGGATCACCTTCTTTTCGCCCATCTCAGGGGTGATGGGTTCGCCTGATTTCGTACTGGCGACGGTTGCGGCGCTTCAATGCCCGGTCTAGGCATTGATGAGCTGTGCTGCGCCGTGGAGGAATGAGTATTGCGTCTCGTTCGGGCTGCGATCAGTGCCTTGCTCGTGCTCATGGCGATGGTGGCGATCAGCCATCCTGCCCTGGCTCTGGAGCCCATCATCGTTCAGCCTGACCGTGCGGCCCTGGACCTCACCCGGGTGGTCGAGCGCTTTTCAAGCGACACCGACCGCGTCCAGGTGACGACCGCGCCCGGCGCCGACGGCATCGTGCGCCGCATCGAGGTGCGGGCTCATCGTCCGGGACCGGTGAACTGGGCGGTGTTCGCGCTGACCAACCAGTCGGACGAGCAGATCGACCGCCTGATCGTCGCTCCCCATTACCGGCTCGCGGGCTCGGGCCTGATCTGGCCGGACCTCGGATCCCAGCGCGTGGCGGACGTCACCGCGAGCCAAGGCTTCCGGCCCGACCGGGAGGAGGCGAACGACACCGATCTCTTCCTCGTGACGCTCGACCCGGGAGCCACCGTCACCTTCGTGGCGGAGCTTGCCTCGCCAAACCTGCCGCTGCTGCATCTCTGGGATCCGGATGCCTACAAGGACAGCGTCAACGACCTGACGCTCTACAAAGGCATCATCCTCGGCATTGCCGGGCTTCTGGCCATGATCCTGACGATCGTCTTCGTGGTGAAGGGCTCCGCCATGTTCCCTGCCGCGGGCGCGCTGGCATGGGCGGTGCTGGCGTTTCTCGCCATCGATTTCGGCTTCTGGCACAAGATCTTCGGGCTCGGGCCGGGCGAGGACCACGTCTACCGCGCCGGCGCGGAGGCAGCGCTCGCCGGGACGCTCATCGTGTTCCTGCTCGCTTATCTCAACCTCAACCGATGGCATGCGCGCTTCACCCATATCTCGGGTGTCTGGCTGGCCGGGCTTGTCGCGCTGGTCGGCATCGCACTTGTGGATGCACCCGTCGCTGCCGGCATTGCGCGCATCTCGTTGCTGCTCGTGGCGGTGCTCGGCTTCGGTGTCGTCGTCTGGCTTGCCTTGCACCATTTCGACCGCGCGGTGATGCTTATCCCCACCTGGCTGCTGCTGGTCATCTGGTCGGCAGCCGCGGGCCTGACGGTTTCCGGCGTACTGGTGAACGATCTCGTGGCACCGGCGCTGATCGGCGGGCTGGTGCTGATCGTGCTGCTGATAGCCCTGACGGTCATGCAATATGCGTTCGCGGGAGCGGGGCTTGCACATGGCCTGGGCACCGTGGACCTCGAGCGCCGGGCGCTTGCGATCACCGGTTCCGGCGACATTGTCTGGGATTGGGACGTGTCTGCCGACAAGATACATGTGGGGCAGGAGTTCGAGCACCTGCTGGGCCTGAAGAAGGGCGATCTGCACGGTCCGGCCGCTGGCTGGCTGGACGTGCTGCATCCGTCCGACCGCGATCGCTTTCGCATGGCGCTGGACATGATCGTGACGGAACGGCGCGGCCGTGTGTCCGAGCAGTTCCGCTTCCGTGCGCAGGACGGTCATTTCGTATGGATGCTGCTGCGCATCCGGCCCGTCATCGCGCCGCATGGCGAGGTGACACGCTGCGTCGGCACCTTGATCGACATGACCGAGACGCGTGCCGCCGAGGAGCGGCTTCTCGTCAATGCCGTGCAGGACAGCCTCACCGGCTTGCCGAACCGGCAGCTGTTCCTTGATCGCGTCGGCTCGGCGCTGGGTTTCGCCGCGCAGGACGAACGCTTGCGCCCAAGCGTGATCGTGATCGATCTCGATCAGTTCCGCACCCTCAACGAGCAGGTCGGCATCACGGTCGGCGATACCCTGATCCTCACGCTCGTGCGCCGCATGACCCGCAACCTGAAGAACCTGGACGTGCTGGCACGTCTCGGCGGCGACAGGTTCGGCATATTGCTGATGTCGGAGGCGGAAGGCGCACGCATCACCGCCTTCGCCGAGGGGCTGCGCAAGACGCTCTCATCGCCGGTGGCCTTCTCCGGGCGCGAGATCGTCATGACCGGCTCCATAGGGCTCGCAATGGCGTATCCGATGGCTGAGATCGAGCCCGAGGACCTGCTCAAGGATGCCGAAGTGGCCATGTTCCAGGCCAAGAGGGCCGGGGGCGACCGCATCGAGATCTATCGTCCGGGCATGCGCACCGCGCGCACGGACCGCTCGATGATGGAGAGCGAGCTGAGGCGCGCGCTCGAGCGTGAGGAACTGCGGGTGCTCTACCAGCCCATCGTGCGGCTGGAAGACCGGACCATCGTCGGCTTCGAGGCGGTGCTGCGTTGGGAGCATCTGCGTTACCGAAGCCGCCCGCGCGCCGAGTTCCTGGCCATTGCCGAGGAAACCGGGCTGATGGTGGACTTCAGCCTGTTCGCGATGGACCGGGCGTCACGCCAGCTCGGGCAGTGGCAGAGACGCGTGCCGGTCGATCCGCCGCTCTTCGTCACCGTCGCGCTGCCGGCCACGCAGTTCGAGCGTCAGGACCTGATCCAGGACATGAAGACGGTGCTGTCGCGCGCCATCGTGGTGCGCGGATCGCTGAAGCTGGAGCTTACTGAAAGCGCCGTGCTGCAGAACCCGGAGCGTGCCGCTTATATGCTGGAGCGTCTGCGTGAACTCGGCGTCGGCCTGGCGCTCGATAATTTCGGCACCGGTCATGCCAGCCTGGCCTATCTCCAGCGCTTTGCCTTCGACGCCGTGAAGATGGACCGGAGCTTCCTGCGCCAGCAAAGCAAGACGCACAGGACCGCCGTGCTGCGCTCGATGATCGCGCTTGGTCGCGAGCTTGGACTGGATGTGATCGCGGAAGGTGCGGAAACCGATTCCGATGCCGTCGAGCTTTACCAGATGGGCTGCCAGTATGCCGAAGGTGCGGCTTTCGGCGATCCGATGACGGTGGAGGCGGTGGAAAAGCTGCTCGGGATTGAGCCCGACAGGTCGTCGCCGATCTCCAGCGCGCGACGGGCCGTCATGGGCGCTCTCCGCACCAACTCACCAGCGTGATGCAGAAAGGGGCGCCCCTGATGCGTATCCGGTGATCTCAGGCGTGTCCGGCGCTGGTAGAGAGCATCGCGGGATCTACCCCGATCTTGCGCAGAGCCATGTCGTACTTGGCCTCCACCGGGGCGTCGAAGATCAGCCCCTTGTCGGCGGGGCAGTTCAGCCAGCCATTCGCCTGAATCTCGACCTCGAGCTGGCCCGGAGCCCAGCCGGCATATCCAAGCGCCAGAACCGCCGATTGAGGCCCTCCGCCTTCGGCGATGGCCTTCAGGATGTCCAGCGTGGCCGTCAGGGAGATCCCGTTGTCGATGGGCAGCGTCGAGTTCTCGATGAAGAAGTCCGCGCTGTGCAGCACGAAACCGCGTCCGCTTTCGACCGGACCGCCGCGAAGGACCGACATCTGCTCGGCCAGCGCGGGCAGGCGGATGTTCTCGTCGTCTGGGATGATGTTCAACTGAACCAGCAGTTCCGGGAGGTGGATGTTCGCCGCCGGCTGGTTGACGATGATGCCCATCGCGCCTTCTTGCGAGTGGGCACACAGATAGATCACCGTTCGCGCAAAGCGCTCGTCCGCCATGCCGGGCATGGCGACGATCAGTTGCCCGTCCAGATAACCCGTGCCCGATCCTGTCTTCACTGCGGAAACGTTCATACCCGGAAGTGTAGGCACGCGCCCCGTGGATTGAAAGATGCTGCTCCCGCCCATGCCTGCACACTCACGCTCTTTTCACTGGCCAGCCGGCTGTCGCGGGCCTAGCGAGAACGCCATGCGAACCCCCGGTCTCAAGCTAATGGCTTTCATGGCCACCCTGTTCCTTGGGTACGCTCCGTTAGCGCAGGCGGACGAGGGCTGGGTACGGGAAGGCGCCGTGAGGATGCGCATCCTGCCGGGCGGAGGAGATGGCGACGGCCTCAAGGCCGGTCTCGAGATCGCGCTCGACCCGGGCTGGAAGACCTATTGGGTCTCGCCCGGCCCGCTCGGTCTGGCCCCGCGGCTGGATTGGAGCGGATCGACCAATCTCGCAAACGTGGACGTGCTTTGGCCTGCCCCGCAAAGGTTCAGCGATGGCGATGCACAATCAGCGGGCTATGTCGGGCAGGTCATCCTGCCGCTCAAGATCCGGGCTGAAGACCCGGTGAAACCGGTGGACTTGGCCCTCAAGCTCGATGCTGGAATCTGCAGCACGCAATGTGTCCCGATCCAGATTCGACTGTCTTTGTCGCTCATGCCGGGACAGGGCGCCGACGCGCTTGCGCTCGCCCGGCTCGACGGGTTTCGGGCCCGGGTGCCTGCACCGTCCGCGCTTGGCTCCAGTGCCCTGTTGGCGATCATTTCAGCCGTTCGTGCAGCGCCGGAAACAGCCGAGGTGACGGTGCGAGCGCCTGCGGACACACAGAACGTGGATCTCTTTGTCGAAGGAGGTGACGAGGTGCTGGTCGGACTTCCCGTGCCGATGGGCGCCGGCGACGACGGCACCCATGTTTTCCGGCTGAAACTGCGCCGCAATGCACCGGCCGCGGAGGTCCGCCTCGTCGCTGTGGCAGGCGGAAAGGCAATTGCGGTGCCGCTTGCCCTCGACGGGAACCCTGCCACACCATAGATGGGACGGGACGCGGCACACGCTGCGACGCCATCACCATCACCAAAGCGAGAGCCACATGACCATTCAGATCGGCGACAAGATCCCCGAGGCAACCTTCACCGTGATGGGCCCGGACGGACCGGCCAAGAAGACCACGGCCGACGTGTTCGGCACGGGCAAGGTCGTGCTGTTCGCAGTCCCGGGCGCTTTCACCCCCACCTGCCACAAGAACCACATGCCGAGCTACATCGAGAAGTTCGACGAGCTGAAGGCGAAGGGCGTGGACAAGGTCGTCGTGACCAGCGTCAACGACGTGTTCGTACAGGACGCATGGATGAAGGCCTCCGGTGCCGAGGGCAAGGTCGAGGCCATCGCAGACGGCTCTGGCGACTTCGCCAAGGCGCTCGGCCTCGACATCGATCTTGGCGCCGCTGGCCTTGGCGTGCGCTCCAAGCGCTATGCCATGATCGTGGAGAACGGCGTCGTGAAGTGGTTCGACGTCGAGGACGCGCCGCCGAAGGCCGACAAGACCAAGGCCGAGCACGTTCTGGCACAGCTCTGATTTAAAGGCGGGCGCCCATGCGGCGCCCGTTTTTTCAGGCGCGCTTTGCCGGCTTGAACGGTTTCATGCCCTCGCGGGCAAGCTCGTCGGCACGCTCGTTGTTCTCGTTGCCGGCATGTCCCTTGACCCAGAGCCATGCGATGTCGTGCACCGTCATCAGGCGGTCGAGTTCTTCCCAGAGATCCTGGTTCTTCACGGGCTTGCGGTCGGCCGTTTTCCAGCCGTTCTTTTTCCAGCCCTTGATCCAGCCCATCACGCCGCCGCGCAGATACTGGCTGTCCGTATGAAGATCGACGGCGCTCGGGCGCTTCAGGGCCTCGAGCGCACTGATCGCAGCCTTGAGCTCCATGCGGTTGTTGGTGGTCAGGGCTTCGCCGCCGGCAAGCTCCTTGCGCACCTCGCCGAGTTCCAGCACCGCGCCCCAGCCGCCGGGGCCGGGATTGCCGGAGCAGGCGCCGTCCGTCCAGATCTGGATACGTTCGGTCATCGGCTCCATCCGTAATCGGCGGTGTTGCTGACGCCCCGGTGGAATTCCAGCTTGCGGCTGTATTCCCGAGGGTCCTTGGGCTGCACGAGCGCGCCTTCCGGCACGGAGAGCCAGTCCACCAACCGTGTGAGAAGAAAACGAAGTGCCGCGCCACGGCACAGCACCGGCAGCGCCGCGATCTCGTCGGCTTCGAGCGGCCGTGCGCGGTCATAGGCCGAGATCAGGGCCTGGCCGCGCTCGGCGTCGTAGCGGTGCTCCGCATCGAAGCACCACGCGTTGATGCAGATGGCGAGGTCGTAGGCCAGCATGTCCGTGCAGGCGAAATAGAAGTCGATGATGCCGGGCGTGCGGCCGCTCAGGAACAGCACATTGTCCGGGAAGAGATCGGCGTGGATAACACCGCGCGGCAGACTGTCTGGCCAGGTGCCTCGAAGGTCATCGAGGGTAGTGCTGATCAAGGCTGAGAGGCCGGCCTCCACGCTGTCCGCGCGCGTTCCCGCCTGTGCGGCAAGGCTGTCCCATCCCGAAAAGCTCAAGGCGTTGGGACGCGGCACGGGAAAGTCCCGCGCTGCCACATGCAGCCGCGCGAGCGCCTCACCAGCCTCGGCGCAATGCTCCGCATCCAGACGGCTGCCGGACATGCCATCGAGAAAGGTCACGATGGCGGCAGGCCTCCCGCACAGCATGCCGAGCGCCTCGCCCGTGCGGTCCCGCACGGGAAGCGGGCAGCGGATGCCGTTACGCGCACAGTGCTCCATCAGGCCGAGGAAGAAGGGCAGGTCGCCCCGGTCCACGCGCTTCTCGTAGAGCGTCAGGATGAACGGGCCGGTTTCGGTGCGGAGCAGGAAATTGGAATTCTCGACGCCTTCCGCGATGCCCTTACAGGCCAGCGCCTGACCGATGTCATAGCCGGCGAGGAAGTGGGCGAGGTCGTCCTCGGGCACACTGGTGTAGACGGCCATCGTGGTCGCACATCGGATCGTATGAGGATAGGACCCAACCGGGCCCGCGCACCCGCTGTTAGACGCTGGGATGATGTGCGTCAAACCGTACAAAAAGGCGCGGTGACTTCCGCGCCCGCCGACGGGATGTGCGCTAGGCGGCTGCGCCGCGAAGCGGGCGGGGCAGGGGGAAGAACATGTTTTCTTCCACGGTCGCCACCGTCTCGACCTCGACCTCGAAACGCTCCGCGAAGGCGTCGATGATCTGCTCGACCAGGATCTCCGGTGCGGAGGCGCCAGCCGAGACACCTATGGTGCGGATGTTCTCGAGGTTCGACCAGTCGAGCTGGTCCTTGCTGTCGACAAGCTGCGAATAGGGGCAGCCCATCCGCTCGGCCACTTCGCGAAGGCGCTGCGAGTTGGACGAGTTCGGAGACCCGACGGTGATGAAGGCATCGCACAGATGCGCAATGGACTTCACGGCTTCCTGGCGGTTCGTCGTGGCGTAGCAGATGTCTTCCTTGTGAGGGCCGACGATCATAGGGAATCGGCGCTTCAGCGCCTCCACGATCTCGGATGTCTCCTCGACGGAAAGAGTGGTCTGCGTGACGAAGGCAAGCGCGGACGGATCGTTCGGCACGAAGGCTTCCACGTCCTCGACAGTCTGGACGAGGCGCACCGCGCCGTCCGGCAGCTGGCCGATCGTGCCCACGACCTCGGGATGGCCGGCATGGCCGACGAGGACGATCTCGCGACCGCGCTTGTGATGGATCTCGGCCTCGCGGTGGACCTTGGTCACCAGCGGGCAGGTGGCGTCCAGAACCGTGAAGTTGCGGCGCTGTGCCTCGGCAGGGATGGTCTTCGCCACGCCATGCGCGGAGAAGATGACCGGGGCGTCGCCGTCCGGCACTTCGTCCAGCTCTTCCACGAACACCGCGCCCTTACGGCGCAGGCTCTCGACCACGTATTTGTTGTGGACGATCTCGTGGCGCACATAGACGGGCGCTCCGAACAGCTTCAATGCGTGCTCGACAACGTCGATGGCCCGGACGACGCCGGCGCAGAAACCGCGCGGCGCGCACAGAAGTACCTTCAGGGGGGGCTTTTGTGGCGTCATGACAGGACGGGAAATGGGGCGTTCCCACCGCTCTTGTCAAGCCACGCCCTCGACAGGCTATAAGGACGCCCCGGAACGGGACTGCCGCGATGGCGGGACAGGGAGGATCTGGGCATGATGATTGGTGCTGGCGCTGTGTCTTCGCGAGCGGTGCAATTTGGCATCCTGGCCATCTCGGGTCTGCTCGTAGCCGGCTGCTCCAGCCCATCGAGCGATACCGGCGGCGGAAGCCGTCTTGGTAACCTGCTCGCGTTCAACACCTCGACGCCAAAGGAAGTCGTAGTGGGGCAGGCGGCGGTCTACTGCCCGCCGGTGTCCGTGCAGCCCGGCACGGCCGCCTTCACGCTCTACGAGCGCGGCCAGGAGGGCAACATCATGGCCGTCACCAATCAGGCGAATTTCGGCGAGTTGGCCCGCGAATGCGCCGATGTCGGCGGGCAGAACGCCATCCGGGTGGGCATTTCGGGCCGCCTGATCCAGGGGCCGAAGGGGACGGTCGGAAACACCGTGCCGATCCCGGTCCGCTTCGTCGTGCTCGACCCCGACGACAAGCCCGTCGCCACACGCGTCACCCGCCTGCAGACCGCGATCCCGCCCGGCCAATCGGGCGTCAGCTTCACGCATGTGGAGGAATTCGGCGGTCTTCCCGGTGGGCCGCAGGGCATGCGCGGCTACAGCGTGCGCGTGGGGTTCGAGACCGCAGCCAGCAGCCGCTGAGCTGCTAAGGTTCCATTAACCGTAAAGCTTAGCCTCCGCTTAAGGTTGATAGATCAAATTGTCGGCGTCAGGTCACGCGTCGAGAACCCCAGATGTCCTATCCGGTATTGCGTACCCAGGCGCGCCATGTCGCGCCTGGGATGGACATCCCCCTCAGCCACGAGATCATCGTGGGCGATTGCGTGGCCGAGATGGCCAGGATGCCGGCGGCGTCCGTCGACCTCATCTTTGCCGATCCGCCGTACAATCTTCAGCTCAGCGGCGCCCTTCATCGGCCGGACGACAGCCTCGTCGACGCCGTTGACGACGACTGGGATCGCTTTGCCAGCTTCGAAGCCTATGACGCCTTCACCCGCGCCTGGCTGCTGGCCGCGCGCCGGGTGCTGAAGCCGAATGGGGCGATGTGGGTCATCGGCTCCTACCACAACATCTTCCGCGTCGGTGCCATCCTCCAGGACCTCGGATTCTGGATCCTGAACGATGTGGTGTGGCGCAAGAACAATCCGATGCCGAACTTCCGCGGCCGGCGCTTCACCAATGCGCACGAGACCATGATCTGGGCCGCGCGCTCTGCAGATGCGAAATACACGTTCAACTATGAGGCCATGAAGGCCGGCAATGATGATCTGCAGATGCGCTCCGACTGGCTGCTGCCGATCTGCACAGGCGGTGAGCGGCTGAAGGACGCGGATGGCCGCAAGGTGCATCCCACCCAGAAGCCGGAAGCCCTGCTGGCCCGCGTGCTCATGTCCAGCACGCGCCGCGGCGACGTGATCCTCGATCCGTTCTCGGGCTCGGGCACGACGGCGGCTGTCGCCAAGAGGTTCGGGCGTTCGGCCATCGGCATCGAGCGGGACCGGACCTACGCGGCGGCTGCACGTGAGCGCATCGCCGGCATCGAGACATTGAGCGACGAGGTGCTGTCGGAAAGCCCGACCAAGCGGGAAGCTCCGCGCGTGGCCTTCGGCGTTCTGGTGGAACAGGGCCTGATCGCTCCCGGCGCAAGGCTGACCGACCACAAGGGTAACCTGGAAGCCGTCGTCCGTGCCGATGGCACGGTCGCCGCCGGCAATGTTGTGGGCTCCATCCACAAGATCGGCGCTCTCGTGCAGAATGCCACGGCCTGCAATGGCTGGACGTTCTGGCATTACGACAAGGCCGGCCGGCGCGTGCCCATCGATGAACTGCGGACGCAGGTCCGCAGCCAGATGGCTGCCGACGGCGCCTGAACTCGCGAACGCTTCGCACCTGCAAACATAGAGGTTGCGCGGCTCCGGAGCCCGGGTCTATGCGCCTGCCTTCCCGCACATCGCGGGCGGCGAGGCGTCGGGTGACAACGAACAGGCTTCTTCTCCGCGTCGCTGTCGCCAATGTGGGCGTGAGCGTGCTGGTGCTTGCGCTGAAGGCCGTGTCGTACAAGGTCACCGGATCGGTGGCGCTCTACTCCGACGCGCTCGAGAGCATCATCAATGTCGTGACCTCCCTCGCGGCATTGTGGGCGCTGTGGTTCAGTTTCCAGCCTGCCGACCAGAACCACCCCTACGGGCACCACAAGGCGGAATATCTCTCGGCCGTGCTGGCCGGCGTGCTCATCGTCGTCGCCGCGATATCCATCCTGCGCGAAGCCTATTTCGGCTATCTCGAACCGCGCCCGCTTGAGGCGCCGACGCTCGGCCTCGCCATCAACCTCGCGGCGACCGTCATCAATCTTGGCTGGGCGCTGCTTCTCATCAGGCTGGGAACACGCCACAAATCGCCGGCTCTGGCCGGTGATGGCCGCCACCTCATGACCGATGTGGTCACTTCAGTCGGTGTGCTCATCGGCCTCGTGGCCGCGGTCGTCCTCGACCAGCCGCTGCTGGACCCGATCCTTGCCGCGGCGGTTGCCCTGAACATCATCTGGACCGGCATTCGGCTGGTGCGGGAATCCATGGGCGGGCTGCTCGACGAGGCGGTGCCGGCGGATGTTCTCGACCGTATCCGCACGACAATCGCGAAAGGTGCGGCGGGCGCCATCGAGGCGCACGACATCCGCACGCGGCAGGCGGGACGTGCGGTCTTCGTGGACTTCCACCTTGTCGTACACGGCACGATGAGCGTGTCCGATGCACACGACATCTGCGACTGTCTCGAACGAGAGCTGAAGAACGCGGTGGAGGGCGCCATCGTCACCATCCATGTGGAGCCGGACGATAAGGCGAAGCATCAGGGCATCGTGGTGCTCTAGCCAGCGCTGCGGGCAACCTTCTCGACCTTCCGCATCACGCCGGGCAGCGCTTCCTTCTCCACCTCCAGCGACCACCAGCAGCCTTCGGGCGGGGGCGTGTCGTTGGTGAAGGTTGCTCGGAACACCGACAACTCCAGCGCGAAATGCGAGAAGACGTGACGGGCGGTGCCCATCGGCTGCCAGTTCGAGGGGAGCGGCGGGTTCTCGGGCAGGCCGCCGAGTGACGTCTCGGCCCAGGCTGATCCGGGCACTTCGACCATGCCCCCCAGCAGCCCTGTCGCCGCCCGGCGCCGCAGCAGAACGGCTCCATCCGTCCGCTCTGCCCAGAAGGCATGTCCGAATCGCGTCGGCCTGTCGACCTTCGCAGCCTTGCGGGGGAAGCTTTCCTGCAGGCCTTCGGCACGCGCCTCGCAGTTCTCGTTCCACGGGCACAGTGAGCAGGCGGGCCGGCGGGGCGTGCAGATGGTGGCGCCGAGATCCATCATGGCTTGCGCGAAATCACCGGGTCGGCGCGCCGGCGTCAAAGTCGCGGCCAGTTTCCGGATGCGGGGCCTGGCGCGGGGCAGTTCCTCCTCGACCGCGAAGAGGCGCGAGACCACGCGCTCGACATTGCCGTCGACGACGGTAGCGGGTTCGTCGAAGGCGATCGCCGCCACGGCTGCCGCGGTGTAGGGGCCGATCCCCGGCAAGGCGAGAAGCTCGGCCTCCGTCCCGGGGAAGACGCCGCCATGCTCGCGCGCCACCACCACCGCGCAGGCGTGCAGATTGCGCGCCCGTGCGTAGTAACCAAGCCCCGCCCACCGGCGGAGAACATCGTCCAGAGGCGCGTCGGCCAGAGCGAACACGTCCGGAAATCGCTGAAGGAAGGCTAGGAAGTAGGGGCCGGCGGCTGCGACCGTTGTCTGCTGCAGCATGATTTCGGACAGCCAGACGCGGTAGGGATCCGCGATCTCGCCGGGCAGCGCCCGCCAAGGCAGCCGCCGCCGGTGACAATCATACCAGGCCAGGAGGTCTGAAGATCCGGGCTCGGACAGCGCGGCTGTGGAGGGTGAGGACATCGTGGCTCTATAGCAGGTCGGCCGCTTGACGGCTGGCCCTTGCCGTGACGCCTTGGTGCGATGTCCAGTGCACCCAAGCGCCGCCCCAATGCCCGCCCCCTCGGACAGTTCGTCCCGGGCGCGATGAACGAGGTACTGGCGAAGCAGGGATTCGCCAGTGGCGAGATCGTGCTGCGTTGGCAGGACATCGCCGGCGCCGAACTTGCGCGCCGCTCCCGACCGCTGAAGCTGACATTTCCGCGAGGACGCAAGGAGCCGGAGGCGGCGCGGGAGCCCGCAACCCTTCTCGTCCAGGTGGAGGGTGCGTTTGCGCTCGAACTGCAGATGCAGGCCTCTACGCTGATCGAGCGCATCAACCGCTATTTCGGCTGGCGGTGCGTCGGCTCGCTGAAGATCCGGCAGGGACCCGTCGGGACCCGGAAGACCGAGCGCCCGGCGCCGGTGCTGACGGGCGATGAAAAAGCCCGCATTCGGAGCCAGGTGGATGGCATCGAAGAGGATCGGCTTGCGGAAGCCTTGCTGCGCCTGGGCGAGGCCGTGACCCTCGACGCTCGCCGCGGAAAAACGGGGCGTGCGTAAACTCGCCACATTTCCATCGTTGGCAAGGCCACCCCGCCGATCTATCCAGTGTCGGCAAACCCTCCGTTGAAGGTGACCTTATGAAGAGTTCCGCCCTGACGACGCTGTTCGCCGCCTGCGTCATCGCGGTTGGCTTGGCCGGCTGCTCGGAAGAACAGTCGTCCACGCCTGTGAGCGACAATGCCGCGCAGACTTCGTCATCGTCCGAGGAAGGTGCAGAACGCAGCACGCCTGCCCCTGCGACACAGGCGACGCCCGGGCAGAGCGTCGATCTGAAGGAATTGCTCGAACCCGGCCCGCTTCCTGATATCGCGCTCGGCCGCGAGGATGCGCCGATAACGGTCGTGGAATACGCGTCCCTGACCTGTCCGCACTGCGCCACCTTCCACAACGGCACCTATCCGGCGCTGAAGCAGAAATACGTGGACAGCGGCAAGGTGCGTTTCATCTTTCGCGAATTCCCGCTCGATAACTACGCGACCGCCGGCTTCATGATGGCGCGCTGCGCCGAGCCGTCGAAGTATCATCCCATCATCGACGCCTTCTTCGCCCAGCAGCGTGCGTTCCTCGACGCGTCGGACCCGTTCGCATGGCTGCAGGACTTCGGGAAGCAGGTCGGCTTTACCCAGGAGTCGCTGGACGCCTGCTTGTCGAATCAGCAGCTGCTGGACAGCGTCATGGCCGTGCGGCAGCGCGCCTCGGAGAAGTTCGGAGTCAGTTCCACGCCGTCCTTCTTCATCAACGGCAAGATCTATCGCGGCGCGATGAGCATCGAGGACCTTTCGAAGGACATCGACCCTCTCCTGAAGGGCTGAGGCACGTCCGGTAAAGCCCGGCCGCGCCGCCAGCACGGTGCTGCATGAAGCTGACGCGGCTGCGCCTGATCGGGTTCAAATCCTTCGTTGAGCCGTCCGAGCTCGTGATCGAGCCGGGCCTGACCGGTGTTGTCGGGCCCAATGGCTGCGGCAAGTCCAATCTTGTCGAAGCCCTGCGCTGGGCCATGGGCGAAAGCTCCTACAAGGCCCTGCGTGCCTCGGAGATGAACGACGTCATCTTCGCCGGTTCCGGCAACAGGCCGTCGCGCAACAGCGCGGAAGTGGTCGTTGTGCTGGACAACCGCTCCCGCTTGGCGCCATCGCCTTTCACGGATGTCGAGGACCTGGAGATTTCGCGGCGCATCGACCGCGACAAGGGCTCCACCTATCGCGTCAATGGCCGAGAGGTGCGGGCGAAGGATGTGCAACTCCTCTTCGCGGATGCATCCACCGGCGCGCGTTCCCCCGCTCTGGTGCGGCAGGGGCAGATCGGCGAGATCATCAATGCGCGCCCGGAAGCGCGACGGCGCGTGCTGGAGGAGGCGGCAGGCATTGCGGGCCTGCACGCACGACGCCACGAGGCCGAGCTGAAGCTACGGGCCGCCGAGCAGAACCTGCTGCGCGTCGAGGATGTCCTGAGCCGTATCGGCGGCCAGATCGATGGCTTGCGGCGCCAGGCCCGGCAGGCCGTCCGATACAGGCAGCTTTCCGCCGAGATTCGCGCGCTGGAAGCCGCTCTGCTGCGCCGGGCGCACGCGGCAGCCCTGGAGGAACAGCGGCTCACCGAAAAGGCAGCGGAAGAGGCGGAGCGGGTGGTTGCCGCCCGCACGCTGGAGCAGGCGGACGCCGCGCGCCATGAAGCCCTCTGCGCGGCTGAACTCCCGAAGCTGCAGGATGCGGCGGCAGCCGCAGGATCCGCCGTCGCGCGTCTCCGGCGAGCTGGTGACGACCTCGACCGCGAAGAGCGCCTCGCGCGCGAAAAGCTGGCGGAACTCGAACGCCGCATTGCCCAGATCCACGCGGACCATGCGCGCGAGGAGGCTTTAGCGGCCGATGCCGAACAAACGCTTGCCCAGTTCGAGAAGGATCTCGCCGCGCTGGCAGCCGAGGAGGCTGGTGCGGCGGCTCGGGAGGACACTGCGAATCAGCGCGTCGCGGAAACATCCGCCGTGCTGGAGCGTGCGGAAGCGCTTTATGCACATGCGAGCGCGGCCTTCGCTGCCCATGATTCGGAGCGCCAGAGGTTGGCTGGCCTCCGCAGAGACGCAAGCGTGCGCCTGGAGCGCCTGACATCCGAAGCCCAGCGGCTCGACGCGGAAGCCCACCAGTTGAGCGGTGCCGAATCGCTGCGACGGCTCCCCGCGATGGCGGTCGAGGCCGAAGAGGCGGCCCGTGCGGAACGTGAGGCAGATGAGGAGGCGGCAGCCGCGGAAGCCGATCTGGCACGCCTCAGGGACGAGGAACAGCGCCTGCAGCGAGCGGCCCAGGAGAGCACCACCGACTTCAGGCGCCTGGATGTGGAAGCACGCACACTGGTGAAGCTGCTGGAACCGGGACAGGCGGCGCCATGGCCGCCGCTGATCGAGAGCCTTGTGGTTGACCCCGGCTACGAGGCCGCACTTGTGGCGGCTCTCGGCGAAGATGTGTCGGTGCCGCTCGATACCCGCGCGCCCGTGCACTGGGCCGGCTCGGAGCCGATGGCGGCAGACGCGCCGCTGCCTGAGGGCGCCGTTCCTCTTTCGCGGCATGTCGAAGCGCCTCCCGAACTCTCCCGGCGCCTCGCGCAGATCGGGGTGGTCGCGCGAAGCGAGGGGGAGGCGCTGCGGCACGCGTTGGCGAGCGGACAATGCCTCGTGTCGCTGACCGGCGACCTTTGGCGCTGGGACGGCTTCACAGCCACCGCCGGGGCGGAAACGCCGGAGGCGCGGCGGCTCGCCGGGCGCAACAGGCTGAAGGAACTGCAGCGCGGGCTTGAGGCGATGTCACTTCAGGCCGCCGCGGCAGCGGATGCCGCGAAGCGCGCTGCGGCTTCGACAGCGGCGGCGCAGAAACGCGACCAGACGGCGAAAGAGAACGTCCGCAGCGCCCGCAAGACAGCCGAGCGGCTTCGGGCCGAGCGCCAGGACATCGAGCGGCAGGCGATGCGGGACGAGGCGCGGCGCACGGCTCTCCGCGAGACGCAGGCGCGGCTATCCCGCGATGTCGACGAAGCGCGCCAGACGCTGGCGGCGGCTGAAAGCGCCTTGGCAGGACTGGCCGACGGCATGGACCTCGCGCAGAGTCGCGATCTCGCCCGCGCCGACGCTGAACGCGAACGCGCCTCCGCAGCCGATGCAAGGGCGGCGCTCTCCGCACTTGGCCGTGAGCGCGACAGGCGTCTGCGCGCGCGTGAAGCGGTTCAGCGGGACAGGGGGGCCTGGAGCACGCGCAGCGCCGGAGCATCGGAACGGCTGGCGGAGCTCGTGCAGCGAGGCGAGGACGCCCAGGCCGAGCGCCGTTCGCTGCTCGGCGTGCCGGACCGGGTGGCAACCAGCCGGCGCGGGCTACTGGAGCAATTGTCCGCCGCCCGTGGGGCCGAAGGCGAGGCCCGCGACCGGCTGGCGCTCGCCGAAACCCGCAAAAGGGCAGCCGATGACACGGCACGGGACGCCCTGCGCCGCCTGGGCGAGGCGAGAGAGCGACGGGCAGGTGAGGAGGCGCGCCGGCAAGCGGCGCGCGACAAGTCCGGCGCTGCGTGGGAGCGGCTGCTTGAAGCCGGCATCGCTGCGGCCTCTGGCGATCAGCACCCCGGAACCCCCGCTGATCTGGAACGGCTGAAAGCTGACCGTGAACGGCTGGGCGGGGTCAACCTTCGTGCCGAGGAGGAGCTTGCCGAGGTGCAGGCCGGCCATGAGCAGCTTGGCGGGGAGCGTGACGATCTCACCGAGGCGATTCGCCAGTTGCGGCATGCGATCCAATCCCTCAACCGCGAGGGCCGTGCGCGGCTCGCCACAGCCTTCGAAGCTGTCAACGCGCACTTCGAGCGGCTGTACGCCCAGCTCTTCGGAGGGGGTGAGGCGCGTCTCCACCTGATCGAATCAGAGGACCCTCTGGAAGCCGGACTGGAGGTCATCGCCCGCCCCCCGGGCAAGAAGCCGCAGACGCTCTCGCTTCTTTCAGGCGGGGAACAGGCGCTGACCGCGATGGCGCTGATCTTCGCGATCTTCCTGACGAATCCCGCGCCTCTCTGCGTGCTCGACGAGGTCGATGCACCCTTGGACGACGCCAATGTCGAGCGGTTCTGCGACCTCCTGGACGCCATGTCGTCGGAGACCGACACACGCTTTCTGGTGGTTACCCACAACCCTGTCACGATGAGCCGCATGAATCGGCTTTTCGGGGTTACTATGGCCGAGCGTGGCGTGAGCCAGCTTGTCTCTGTGGACCTCGAGGCAGCGGAGGTGCTGCGTGAGGCGGTCTGACGCAGCTGGGCGTTCCGGAAGGTCAAGTAAGTTCAACGACTTAGCTTGTATGCCAGCTTTCTTGACTTGAGAATGAGGCATCACTATGGTGCCGCCGAAATTCAGAGGTGGCGCGGGCTTGCCGCCGAGGATACGGGTCGAACGCAAAAATGAGCGGCAGTGACCCCGAAACTCGGGACGAAGGTAAGGACGTGTCCGCCGAGGGGCGGGATCTGCAGGAACGGTTGTCCAAACTGGACGCGGCGCTGAAGAAGGCGAAGCGACCGGGGAAGGACGATGCGAGATCGCAGAGCAGCATGGCGGCGGGAGCGCAGGGTATGGCGCTGGCGCTGCGGCTGGGCAGTGAGTTCGCTGCCGCCGTACTGGTTGGTGCTGCCCTTGGCTGGTTTCTGGATCAGTTCGCGGGCACCCGGCCCTGGGGCATGATCGTTTTTCTGATGCTTGGCTTCGCGGCCGGTGTGCTCAACATCCTGAGGTCCTCCGCCCTGAACAAGGGCACGGGATCCACTGGCGGATAGGTGCGGAAGTAGACATGGATCCGATCCACCAGTTTGAAATCAGGAGCCTCATCGGCGAAGGGCCGCTGTCCTTCACGAACTCCTCGCTGTTCATGGTTCTGACCGTGGTGGCCATCATCGGCTTCCTCATGATCGGAATGCAGAGCCGTTCGCTAATTCCCGGCCGCTGGCAGTCGCTGGCCGAGCTGTCCTATGAGTTCGTCGCATCCACCGTGCGCCAGTCCGCTGGCAATGACGGCATGCGGTTCTTCCCGCTGGTGTTTTCGCTGTTCATGTTCGTGCTGTTCGCGAACCTTTTCGGCATGCTGCCCTACGCCTTCACCGTTACCAGCCACATCATCGTGACCTTCGGCTTGGCGATGATCGTCATCAGCACGATCATCATCTACGGCTTCGTCCAGCACGGCACCAAGTTCCTCCGGATCTTCGTTCCGGCGGGTATTCCGGGCTTCCTGCTCCCGCTTGTGGTCGCCATCGAAATCGTCTCGTTCCTGTCGCGTCCCATCAGCCTCTCGGTTCGTCTGTTCGCCAACATGCTGGCCGGACACATCACGCTGAAGGTGTTCGCCGGCTTCGTGGTCGGCCTCTGGGGCGCTCTCGGCGCCGGCGGCCTTGCCCTCGGCATCCTGCCGCTCGCCATGACCGTCGCCCTGACCGGCTTCGAGTTCTTCGTGGCCTTCGTTCAGGCCTACGTCTTCACCCTTCTTACCTGCCTCTATCTCAGTGATGCCCTTCATCCCGGGCACTGAGTTGGAAGCACAACCGATCAGCGCGATCACAAAATCTAGGAGTACACATCATGGACGCTGAAGCCGCAAAGTACCTCGCCGCCGGTATCGCAACCCTCGGCATGGCAGGCGCCGCCATCGGCGTTGCCAACATCTTCGTCAGCTACCTGACGGGCGCACTGCGCAATCCTTCCGCTGCCGACGCGCAGTTCCCGCGCCTGATCTTCGGCTTCGCCGTGACGGAAGCGCTCGGCATCTTCTCGCTGCTGATCGCTCTTCTGCTCCTGTTCGCCGTCTGAGTTCGCTTTAACGGGCGCCGGATCGTCCGGCGCCCGGCGTCTCAACGACCGGGAAAGTCACGATGGCACAGAACGTCCTGCTCCTTGCGCAGGCCCAAACGGAATTTCGGCAGGACCTGCGTGAAGGGGTCGAAGCCGATGCCGAATTGCACGACGAAGCTCATGGAGGCGCGTTCCCGCCCTTCGAGTCGACGTTCTTCGTATCGCAGCTGATCTGGCTCGCGATCACCTTCGGACTGCTCTACTTCCTTCTGAGCCGTTTCGTCATTCCCCGGATCTCATCGGTCCTGGAAGTGCGCGGCGACCGGATCAAGTCCGATCTGGCCGAGGCGCAACGCCTACGCTCGGAAACGGATGCCGCGATTGCCTCACACGAGGCGGCGCTGGCGGCAGCACGTGCCAGCTCGCAGAAGATCGCCAGTGAAACCCGCGCCAAGGTGGACGCCGACGCGGCCGTCCAGCGCAAGGCTGTGGAAGCAGACCTCGCGGAACGTCTTGCCGCTGCAGAGCGGCAGATCGCGGCGAGCAAGGCCGAGGCCATGCTTAACGTCCGCACCATTGCCATCAGCGCGACCGCCGCCATCGTGGCGCAGCTCTCGGGCCAGGAGCCATCCGCTTCTGAAGTCGAGCCGGCCGTCGATGCGAGCCTGAAAGGCTGAACCCGATGATGACTCCTGATTTCTGGGTACTCGTTGCCTTCGTCATCTTCATCGGCCTGGCTGTTTATCTCGGCTTGACCAAGAAGATTGTCGCAGGGCTCGACGCGCGCTCGCAGCGCATCTCGGACGATCTCGACGAGGCTCGCCGCCTTCGCGAGGAAGCGCAGCGCGTGCTGGGTGAGTACGAGCGCAAGCGCCGCGAAGCGGAAGGCGAAGCGGAGGCCATCATCGCCTCCGCAAAAGCCGAGGCGGAGCGGCTTGCAGCCGATGCCAAGATCAAGGCCGAGGAATTCGTCGCGCGTCGCACCCGTACCGCGGAGACGAAGATCCAGCAGGCCGAGGCACAGGCCATTGCCGACGTCCGGGCTGCCGCTGCCGATGCGGCTGTGTCGGCCGCAGGCAAGATCCTCAAGTCGCGCGCCAGTGGCGAGATCGGCGATGCACTGATCGGCCATGGCCTTCAGGAAGTCCGCACGAAGCTGCACTAGGGGACCGCACGAAAAGAAAAGACGAAGCCGCCCTCGGGCGGCTTTTTTCGTTGTTCAGGAACAAGCAGGTTCCCGCGGCATTCTTTTCTTGTGCAAGGTTTCAGGAGGCAAACATGCTCAAGGGCGGACTTCTTTGGATGATCGGAATTCCGATCCCGATCATCATCATCCTGTGGCTGACCGGCTTCCTCAGCTGATCAGGCAAGTTGCGCGAGATCGCTGGCCTCAGCCGCATCGTGCGCTTCTGCCGGGACCGGCCCGGCCAATGCAAGACGCACCGGCGCGAAGCTGTGCCGGTGGTGAGATGTCGGGCCGAAGGCCGCCAAGGCTTTGCGGTGCTCGGCCGTGCCATAGCCGACATGGCGCTCGAAACCCCAGCCGACATGTGACGAGGCGAGCCTTCTCATCAACCGGTCACGCGTGACCTTGGCGATGATCGATGCTGCCGCGATGGAGACAAGCTTGGCGTCCCCGTCCACCACAGCTTCTGCGGGGCAGGGCAGCCCATCGGGAAATTCCCGGCCATCGATAAAGACCCGGTCGGGAGCATGGGGCAGAGCCTTCACAGCGGCGCACATGGCCCAGAGCGTTGCTTTCCTGATGTCGATGCGGTCGATGCGGGCAGGAGAGGCCTGAACGAAGGCCACCTCCGAGGTGGCCATTATCTCCAGGTAGAGCTCTTCGCGCCGCTCGGACGTGAGCATCTTCGAATCATTCAGCCCCTTGGGAATCCTGCGTGGGTCGAGCATCACGGCGGCCGCGACGACCGGACCGGCAAGCGGTCCACGACCGGCTTCGTCCACTCCGGCAACGCGCATGCAGCCGTCCTTCAGCCAGCGCCGTTCCTGCCGGAAATCAGGTGCCTTGATCCTGGTCGTGCTGCGCTTGGATGAGTCGGCCATCCGGTTTCTATGCCATCCGGACGCCGCCCCGTCAGCCTTCATTCCGGAATGATCAGCCGTCCGTCCTCATCGAGCAGCCAATGGGGGTTGTAAACGATCTCCCAGATGTGGCCGTCGGGATCCGCGACATAGCCCCCATAGCCTCCCCAGAACGTCTTTTCCGGTTCCTTGACCAGGCGTCCTCCGGCGGCGACGAATGCCGCGACCAGCTTGTCGGTCTCCAAAGCGGAACGGGTGTTGTAGCCGATGGACATGCTGGCGCCGCTCGCCTTGTGCTCCGGCAAAGAGGCATCCCGTGCAAGATCGCCGCGGCCGAACAAGGCCAGGACGAGGCCGCCGCCAAGCTGGAAGAAGGCGACGCTGCCATCGCTCTCACGCGACTTCTTCAAGCCGACGCGCGTGTAGAAATCGGCCGAGGCCGCAACGTCTTCGACGCCCAGGGTGATGACGCTTATTCTTGGTTCAAGGCTCATGTGGCGGCGTTCCTTGGACAGCGGACGGACAGGCAGGCCGGCTCGCCAGGATGTGGAATAGGATCTCGGCTGATGCGAGGCGGGGACGGCGGGTGAGCAGATCATGAGAAGAGCCTCAACTGCTCTCCGGGCTGCGTGGGTGCGGCGAACAGATCCTTCCGGAGCGGCTTCCGCTCTCCGTTGAGGCCAAGGCGCCGCGTCGCAAGTTCGAACCGACGGCCGATGGTCCAGGCATAGACGCCGTCGCCGATCATCCTCTTTCCCCACTCGGCCTCGTAATCCTTGCCGCCACGTGTGGAGCGCACAAGGCTCATCACGTGCTTGAGGCGTTGCGGGCGATGCTCGGCCAGCCATTCCTGAAACAGGTCCTTGATCTCGTAAGGCAACCGCAACAGCACATAACCGGCACTGACCGCTCCGGCGGCTTTCGCCGCGTCCAGCACACGTTCGATCTCTTCATCGTTCAGCGCCGGAATGATGGGTGCCACCATCACGGTGACGGGGATGCCGGCTTCGCTGAGCTGCCGCACCGCTTCCAGCCGCTTCGCCGGCGTCGGCGCGCGGGGTTCAAGGTCGCGGGCGAGCTTGGGGTCGAGCGTCGTGATGGACAGCGCCACGCGGGCGAGCCCCTTCGCGGCCATGGGCGCGAGAATGTCGATATCGCGGGTCACCAGGGCGGACTTCGTGACGATGCCGACCGGATGATTGCTGCGTGCCAGCACTTCCAGCACCGACCGGGTGACACGGTATTGCCGCTCGATGGGCTGGTAAGGATCGGTGTTGGTTCCCAGCGCCATGGTGCGGACCTCGTAGCCCGGCTGCGCCAGCTCCTTTTCGAGGAGCGCGGCAGCGTTGGACTTCACCGTCAGCTTGCTCTCGAAATCCAGCCCCGGAGAAAGGCCGAGATAGGAATGCGAGGGGCGGGCGAAGCAGTAGACACAGCCGTGCTCGCATCCGCGATATGGGTTGATGGAGCGGTCGAAGGAGATATCCGGCGACTGGTTCCTGGTGATGATCTTCCTTGCGGTCTCGTAGGAGATCTCCGTCTTGAACGGAGGAAGGTCGGCGAGGCTGTCCCAGCCGTCGTCCTCCGCCGCCCGCGCATAGGGCTCGAAGCGGCCGGCTGCATTGGTACGCGCTCCACGTCCGCGACGCCTCTCCGGCGCGATGTCGGGAGCGGCCTCGTGAACCACTGGATCGTCGGTGTAGGTAAGCAGCGAGGCGGTGGAAGCCATCGTCATGTTCTCCTTGTTTCGAGAAGAACATAAAGAGAACATATGCGCAAGCGCGGTGCTGCACGCATGGGTCGCGGCACTGACCGGACGTGCTATAAACTCCCCCGATGATCAGCGTGGTGATCCAGACATCCGGTGACGAGGAAGCGCTGCTCGCAACGCTCGCCTCTCTCGTTCCGGCGGCGGCGGACGGCACGGTGCGGGACGTCATCGTGGTCGACGGATCCGGGGGATCCAGCGTCCACGCCATCGCGGATGGTTGCGGCTGCCTCTACGTGCGGGGAGCCTCCGAAAGATCGTTGCGCCTGGCGGCCGGCGCCCGGCTGGCCAAGGCGCCGTGGCTTCTCTTCATGGAGCCCGGCTGCGAGCCCGAGGAAGGGTGGACCCGTGATGTGCGCGGCTTCATGGAACGGGCGGAGCGGCAGGGCACGGCCTCGCGGCGCGCCGCCAGGTTCCAGGTTTTGGAAGATGGAGCCGACGACGGTTTGGCGCAGGCTGTTCGTCGGGCCGGACAGAGCATGGCCGGCAGCGAAGCCCTTCCCGCTCTGCTGATCCACAAGGCGTTCTACGAGGAACTGGGCGGTTTTCGCGCTCTTCCGGTTGTCGAATATGTGGACCTCGCCCGGCGTATCGGACGAAGCAGAATGGTTCGCCTGCGCGCCCGCCTCTACGTCCCCGCGGACCAGCGCCCGCATGCGGCAGGCTTGCGGCGGCTGCTCGGCGCGGGCCTGCTTGCCGTGCGCGCGCCGACGCGCCTCGTCGCCCGGCTCTACCGCTAGGGCTTGCGGCGCAGATGTTCGTCGAGCCGGGGAGCGATCTCGACGAAGTTGCAGGGTTTCGTCCGGTAGTCGAGCTGGCTTTTCAGGATGCCGTCCCAGGCGTCGCGACAGGCGCCGGGTGAGCCGGGCAGGGCGAAGATGAAGGTGCTGCCGGCCACGCCCGCCGTGGCGCGGGATTGCACGGTCGAGACGCCGATTTTCCCGAACGAGATCTGGTGGAAGATGGTGGAGAAGCCGTCCATCCGCTTTTCGAAGAGGGGCTCCAGCGCCTCGGGCGTCACGTCGCGGCCGGTGAAGCCGGTGCCCCCCGTGGTGATCACGACGTCCACGCCGGGATCGCCGATCCAGCGCGAGACCTGCGCGCGAATGGCCTCGATGCTGTCAGGCACGATGGAGCGGTCGGCCAGCTGGTGCCCGGCTTCCCCCAGCCTTTCCACCAATGTGTCGCCGGAGCGGTCATCGGCGAGAACGCGGGTGTCCGAGACTGTCAGGACCGCTATGCTCAGCGGAATGAAGGTGCGGGTGCTTTCCATGCTGTCCATCTCATGCGTGCCGGCCACGGCCTGTGCGGCGGAACTTGGCGGCGCATGTGCGCCGGGGCAAGGGCGATGACATGACGCGAGGCACCGGACGCATCCTGTGGAGCGCGCTCCTCGTCAGCGCGGTGCTGCTGCTGGCCCTGCTGCTGATTGATATCGAGGTGCCGCAGGATGACGAGGAAGCCCTTGCGCGCGTGATGCGCGAGGAGATCACGACCCCTGCAGTCGAGGGGAAACTGGAAGACGCACTGAGTCGAGGCGATGTCGAGGATGCGCGGATGTATGCGGACCTCGCCGCGCAGCGCGAACTCCCTCTGCGACCGGAGCTGACCCAGCGCCTGACGGACGCGGAGCAGCCGGGCCCGACGGCGCAGCGCAACGCGCTGGACTTCGGCAGCGGCTTCGTGACGGGACAGGGGCAGACCATTGCCGGGCTTGCCGGTGCGGTCACGTCCGACCTCACGGTGGTCGGCGACATCCGTGACGTCGTGCACGAGGGCGGGCTGATGATCGCCGGGCAGCCCTATGATGAGCTGATGCTTGGGCTTGCGACGGTGGGCCTCGCGGCGACCGGCGCGACGGTGGCGACCGGTGGCGCCGGCCTTCCGGCAAAATTGGGTGTCGCTGTGCTGAAGGTGGCGCGAAGGGCGGGCAACCTGACCGCCGATCTTGGCCGGGCGCTTGGACGTGCCGTGCGCGCAAGCGTGGACTTCGGTGAGTTGCGGGGCGTGGTGACGGCTGCGGCGAGGATGGATTCGACTGCGGCCCGTGATGCAGCTTCCGCGGCAGTGCGACGTGCTTCGACGGGAGACCTGTCGCGGATGCTGGGCGATGCCCGCCATATTGCAGACGTGGCCGGTCCCGGCGAGAGCGTGCGCCTGCTGCGCTACGCCCGCTCGCCGCAGGAGCTTGCGGACCTGTCCACGATGTCGACCCGCTTCGGGCGAACGACGCGCGGCGTGGTGGAACTCACGGGACGCACCAGTCTCCGTGCCTTCAAGGGCGGGGTGCGCATCGTGCGGGTGCTGGCCGAGAACTTCCTGGCCTTCATGGCCTGGTTCGGCGGGCTGATCGCGATGATCACCACGCGCGGCATCGCCCGCTTCGGCTGGCGGCGCATCAGGGCCAAGCGCCGCACAGCCTGAGGATCAGAGGTTCTGCACCGCGAAGGTGTTGCAGCCGCGCACGGTGCCTTGTTCCAGCCCGGTCCGGAACCAGCGCACGCGCTGGGCCGAGGAGCCGTGGGTGAAGCTGTCCGGCACGACCTGCCCCTGCGTCTGCTTCTGGATGCGGTCGTCGCCGATGGCGGTGGCGGCGGCAAGGGCCTCCTCCACATCGCCGGCTTCCAGCAGGCCCTGCTGGTTTGCCCGCGCCGCCCACACACCGGCAAGGCAATCGGCCTGCAGTTCCAGCCTCACGGAGAGCGCATTGGCCTGGCTGCGGGAGCCACGTTCGCGCTGCTCGTTCACTTTGTCCATAATGCCGAGAAGGTTCTGCACGTGGTGGCCGATCTCGTGGGCCACCACATAGGCCGAGGCGAAATCGCCCGGAGCGCGGAAGCGCTGCTCCATCTCGCGGAAGAAGGAGGTGTCGAGGTAGACGCGCTTGTCCGGCGGGCAATAGAACGGGCCCATCGCCGACTGACCCTGGCCGCACGCGGTCTGGGTTGCGCCGGTGAACAGGACGAGGCGCGGCTTCTGGTAGGTCTGGCCGTTCTGCTGGAAGATGTCCGTCCAGACATCCTCGGTGCTGCCGAGGACCGAGGACACGAAGCGGCCGACCTCATCGGTGGGCGTGCCCTCGCGTCCCGCCTGCTGCTGTTGCTGCTGGCCGCCGCCCTGGACCATGTCCAGACCGCCCATGATGAGGCGGGGGTCGATGCCCGTCGCCCAGGACAGCAGGCCAACGATGAGGAGGCCACCGATACCGAGGCCACCCATGCGCATGCCGCCGCCGCCGCCCATGCCGCGGCGGTCTTCGACATTGCTGCTCCCGCGAAGATCACCCCAGCGCATTGTGTCCCCTCCAAGTCTTACCCGTGCCGGAAGGAACGCGGCCGGACCGCGTCGGGTTCAATGAAGATGGAGATGATCAGGAGAGGATTTGCGGGAGCCGTTGCCTCTAAGGTGGGCGAACACTGCCTTCCGAGGCTAATTCATCAGCAGGTCAAATTGTTGTGGCCCATCGTCATCGTACCCATAATGCGTGGCGCGGAAAGGTCGAGGCGGCGGCATGATCCTGCACAGGTGCGATCAAGTTGAGGTCCTGTTTCATCAGGGGAATTCCGAGCATCTCCTGATCACCTTCGGGACCATGCATGATCGTGCCGACGGCGTGAGCTTCTGGGCCAAGCCGGTCGCCGAGAAAGGCAACATCACGACCATCGGCTTCATGGCGACCCATCCAAACTGGTTCCCGCGCATGTCGATGGAAGCGGCGATCCGCACCATCGAACCGATCCTGGCAAAATATGAGCGTGTGCTGCTCTACGGCCAGAGCATGGGGGCTTATGCGGCGTTGAAATACGGCCGACGGCTCAGGGCCACGCACGTCATAGCCTTCTCTCCTCAGTACACGATCAATCCAGCTGAAATGCTGGTGGATGACGTCCGCTATCGAGGGTCATTCCAGCCGCGCCTGCACGAACGGATGGCGATCACGGATGCAGAAAGCTCCGGGCATATCTTCGTCGTTCACGATCCTTATTATCCTGAAGACAAGGCAAATGTTGAGGCTATCGGACGTGCCATTCCGCGTGCGCGGGTGATCCGGGTTCCGTGGACGCAGCATTTCCCTATCAAGCTGCAGCGCGGAACGGCACGTGCGCTGTCGATACTCGATGCCGTTCTGGACTGTGACGGAGACAGGGTCGAACGGCTCGCCGGCGACGGCAGGCGCGGATCGGCCATTCGCCTGTCCACGGTGTGCGAGGCCTGGTCGTTCCGTGACTTCGATGGTGCATTGTCGCTGTTTGCGAAGCGGTCCACCGATGTTCCTACCGCCGAGCGTCGGGCCTTCTTTGTGGACCTTGCCCGTGCGTGCATGAGGCGAAAGGCCTACGACCAAGCCGCACGCGCGGCCGTCGAAGCAACTGCACTGGACGGCGAGCACGAAGAGGTTGTCCATCTGCGGTTTGACCTCGCCTGTCGGCGAGGCGACATCGCGACGGCTGCGGAGCTTGGCAAGCAACTGGCAGCGAGAATGCCGGCAGATGCCGCAATGCTGGACCGCGTTGGCGGTCTCATGCTGCAAGCCGACCGGCTGGACGAAGCGCAGAGGCTTCTTGAGGCAGCCATATGTATGAAGCCGGGCAACTCGATCACGTATCGGCGTCTGGCGCGGTTGTGGGCACGTCGCAAGGAGCCGGACCGCGCGGTTGAGTTCGCCGAGGTTGCACGAACCTTGAAGCCTCTGGACCCTGCAACGCACACCACCTTGTCGGCGATCCTGTTGAGCTTTGGCCGGCTGACGGAGGCTCTTGAAGCTGCAGAAGCCGCCCTTCGCGTGGATCCCGGCAATGCCGAGGCCTTGATGCGCTCGAGCAGGGCGCAGGAAGCTATCGCGAAGAAGGCCGGCAGGAAACCGCCGCCGATGGCCTCAGCCGCCTGAACCGCCGCCGTCCAAACGTGCCTTCAGTGCCCTGAAGTCGCGCCAGGCCAGCCGCTTCTGCAACGGCGTACGAAGGAGGTAGGCCGGATGAAGGGTCGCAACCGCAGGGATGGTGCGGGCTCCGGCCCCGTACTCCGTCCAGCGGCCACGGGCTTTCAGGATGCCGTCCTTCGTGCCGGTCAGTGCTGCGGCAGCCGATCCGCCCAGCATCACCAATATGTCGGGAGAGGCCAGTTCGATCTGTCGGCGGATGAAGGGCAGGCAGAGTTCCATTTCCTGCACGGTCGGCGTGCGATTGCCGGGCGGACGCCATGGCACGACATTCGCGATGTAGACGCCCGAGCGGTCGAGCCCGATGGCCGCCAGCATGCGGTCGAGCAATTGTCCGGCCGGGCCGACGAAGGGGACCCCTTCGCGGTCCTCTTCCCGCCCCGGTGCCTCGCCCACCATCATCACGCGTGCCGCCGGATTGCCATCGGCGAAAACAAGCCGCGTCGCCGTGCGGCGCAGGCCGATCCCCTCATAACTTTCGAGAAGTGCCCGCAATTCCTCGAGCGTGGAAGCGGATGCGGCGGCGCTTCGGGCATCGCCCAGCAATTGCTCGTGCGGAAGCGCCAGCATCGAGGGAACCGGGGCGGGCGCGACTTCCCGCGCGCGTGGTTCCGGCAAATCCTGCACCAGACGTGCGGCGGCGGGCGCGGGTGGCGCCTCCGCGAACCTGTCACGCGGCTCGTCATCCAGCGCGATGTCGACACCCATCTCGGCGTACCAGGCGAGGAGCTGTGCCGCAGCGTCAGGAGAAAGTGTTTGGGCGTAGGCCATGGCCTTCTGTAGCGCTCTTTGACACAAGGTTCACGCCGGATTGAGCGACCCGGCACAGCATCTGGTCTAAGAATGCTGAGGCGCCGATTCGGCACATAGCGCTTGGAGGCAGGTGGTCCGGTCGATAAAAAGCCGGAATGGCCGCCTTATGCTCGACGCTGGCGCCTGTACGCCGCTCAACCGATCAGAGGGCCGCTGGTGAAGATCCTGAATTGTCTGGCTTTGACCGCGGCGCTCCTGGCGGGCGTGGCTCCTGTTGCCGCCCGCGAGAGCGACATGCCCGCTCAGGAAGCGGGAAATTCGATCCTTGGAAATTACCTGGCCGGGCGGGCTGCCGCCTCCGCGAACGATGTCTCCGCGGCGGCCACTTATCTTCTGGCCACGCTGAAGACCACGCCGCGCGATCCCGAGCTTCTCGACCGCACGATGCGGCTCGTCATCGCCAGCGGCGATGTCGATGGTGCCTTCCCTCTGGCCGAGCGGCTGGTCGCGCTCGATCCCACGAATCGCTGGGCTCGACTTGCGCTGGCTGTGCGTTCAATCAACCGCAAGCACTTCATCACCGCCCGCACCCAGTTGGGGCAGGCTCCGCGTGGTCCCGTGCCGGACGTGATCGGCATCATCACGACGGCCTGGTCCTGGCAGGGTTCCGGCGAGACGGCGCGTGCGCTCAAGACGCTCGATGCGCTCTCCGGGAATGAACTCGCCCACCTCTTCCGTGATCTGCACGCAGGCCTCATCGCCGACGTGGCCGGCAATGGCACGGAAGCGCAGCGCCGGCTAGGCGCCGCCTACAAGGTGGACCAGCCGATGTTCATCGTGGTCGATGCCTATGCCCGCTCGCTCGCAAAGGCCGGCAAGCGCACGGAGGCCCTGACAGCCTATCGCGAACTGGCTGAACGCACGCCGCGCAATGCCCTTCTGCAGGCCAGCATCAAGACGCTGGAAGACGGCGGCCAGCTGCCCCTGGCGGCTGACGGGCCGGCGCAAGGTGTCGCGGAAGCGCTGTTCACGTTCGGCCAACTGGCGAACCGCGATGCGGCCGAACTGGCCCTGATCTACCTGAACCTCGCGCTGTACCTCGCGCCCAGCCATGAACTGGCGCTGCTGACCCTTGCCGATGTGCAGGAGAATATCGGCCAGCACCAGACCGCCATCAGCCTCTACGAGAAGCTGCCGCCTGAATCCGGCTTCTCGGAGGATGCCGGCCTGAAGATCGCGGCCAACCTTGCGCAGGACGAGCGGCAGGACGAGGCGGAAGCCAAGCTCCGCGACCTGATCGGCAAGGATGCGTCCGACCGTAACGCCGTGGTCGCCCTTGGGCACCTGCTGCACCGCAAGAAGGATTATGCAGGCGCGGCCGAGATGTTCGGGAAGGCGATCGCGCTGATCGATGGGGAGCCGAAGAAGAGCGACTGGCCGCTCTTCTTCGCACGCGGCGTGGCCTATGACGGCTCAAAGGAGTTCCCGAAAGCCGAGGCCGACCTGAAGAGGGCGAACGAGCTCGATCCGAACCAGCCTGCCGTGCTGAACTATCTCGGCTATTCCTGGGTGGACCGGGGACTGAACGTCGAGCAGGGTCTCGAACTCATCAAGAAGGCCGTCGAGCTTCGCCCCAATGACGGGGACATCATCGACAGCCTGGGCTGGGCTTATTTCAAGCTCGGCAAATATGCTGAGGCCACCGCGGAGCTCGAGCGCGCGGTGGAGCAGAAGCCGCAATCCTGGGAGATCAACGATCATCTCGGCGATGTGTACTGGAAGACGGACCGCAAGCTTGAAGCGGGCTTCCAATGGCTCCACGCATTGTCGCTCGACATCGACCCCGAGAAGCGTCCGGCGATAGAGCGGAAGATCAAGGAAGGACTGGAGCCGGAAAAGCCGGCTGCCGAGGCCCGAAAGGTGGATCCGGTGACGCCTGCCGAACCCGCTGCACCGGCGGACGCTCCGGCCGTCTCGGCCCCTGCTCCTTCCGAGGCAGCGCCAGCCGCTCCGGCACCGGAAAGCCCGGCTCCGGCTGAAGGCCAGAACTAGACGCGCCCCGACGCAAGATAGGAATGGCCGGCGTGATCCTGACCGCGCGCGCACCCGCGAAGATCAATCTCACCTTGCGCGTACTGGGCAGGCGGTTGGACGGCTTCCACGAGTTGGAGAGCCTTGTCGCGTTCTCCGGCACTGCGGATCTGCTGACGCTCGACACTGAAGGCCGGTTCGGCCTTGATGTGGATGGGCCGACCGCCGCAGCCGCAGGCCCGGAGAGCGACAACCTCGTCATCAGGGCCGCGCGCGCGCTGCAGGCGCGTGTGCCGGAACTGCGCTTGGGGCGCTTCCATCTGAAGAAGCGCTTGCCCGTGGCTGCGGGGGTGGGTGGCGGTTCATCCGACGCCGCTGCGGCGCTGCGCCTGCTCGCGCAGGCAAACGGCATCCGTCTGGACGATGTTCGGGTGTTCGAAGCGGCTGCCGAGACGGGGTCGGATATCCCGGTTTGCCTGACGCCGACCTCGCGCATTTTCCGGGGAAGGGGCGAACGTGTCAGCGCCGGGGTGGGGCTCGCTCCGTTGAGTGCGGTGCTGGTCAATCCGGGCGTGCACCTGTCTACGGCCGACGTGTTCCGCGCGCTCGCCCTTCAGCCGGGCGCGACAGGCCCGTCGACGGCGGCGCTGGAAGAAGGTTTCGGCGGTGACTTCCGGCGCCTGGTGTCGGTCCTTGAGAGCGACGTCAACGATCTGGAGCCTGCCGCGCGCTCGCTTTCGCCGGAGATCAGCGCGGCGCTTCTCGCCGTGCAGCAGACGGGGGGATGCCGCTTCTCCCGTATGTCCGGATCGGGGGCGACCGTCTTCGGGCTGTACGATCACTGCCATGCGGCTGCGGCCGCCGCCCGCGTACTGAAGGCTCGTCACCCCGGATACTGGGTCAAGCCGACGCTTCTGCGCTGAACCCGAGCCTCAGTGGGCGCGAGCGGTCACGAAGTCGATCACGTCCAGCAAGGCACGCTTGGCCTGGCTGTCCGGGAAGACGTCAAGAGCCTCGCACGCGGTGGCGCCGTAATGACGCGCCCGCGCAAGGGTCTCCTCGATTGCGCCATGCCGCTGCAGCAGTTCGATCGCCGTTTCGAGCGCCGAATCGTCAGCATGCCCCTGTTCCAGCGTGCGCTTCCAGAACTCGCGCTCGCCGGGTGAGCCGCGACGCACCGCGAAGATGACGGGAAGGGTGATCTTGCCCTCACGGAAGTCATCGCCGACCTTCTTGCCGAGCTTGGCTTCGCGCCCGCCATAGTCCAGCGCATCATCGACCAGCTGGAAGGCGATGCCGAGATTGGCGCCGTAGGAGCGGGCGGCATCCTGCTCTTCCGTCGCTCCCATGAGAGCCGGTCCGACTTCACAGGCGGCGGCGAACAAAGCGGCCGTCTTGGCGCTGATCACGGCCAGATATTCGTCTTCCGTGGTGGCGATGTTCTTGGCGGCGGCGAGCTGCATAACCTCGCCTTCGGCGATCACCGTTGCGGCGGTGGACAGGATGTCGAGGCCGGGCAGCGAGCCCACTTCCACCATCATCCGGAAAGCCTGGCCGAGCAGGAAATCCCCGACGAGAACACTGGCCTGGTTTCCCCAGACCATACGGGCAGACGCCTTGCCACGGCGCATCTCGCTTTCATCCACCACATCGTCGTGGAGCAGCGTCGCCGTGTGCATGAACTCCACGGCCGCTGCCAGGCGGATATGGCCGTCGCCGGGATAGCGCGCGAGTTTCGCCGCCGCGAGCGTGAGCAGCGGGCGTAGCCTTTTGCCTCCGGATTCGATCAGATGGTTCGCCACCTCGGGAATCATCTGCACGTCGGAGCCTGTGCGGGACAGGATCAAGGAATTAACAAGGCTGAGATCGGATGCGACAAGCGCCGAAAGTGCCTCAAGCTCAGAACCGCCATCGTGGCGCGGCTCTTCCACCGGTATCACAACTCCCACGATGATCCTTCCCTGGCGCAAGTGCTGCGGACCATATGCATCGCAACGCGCTGCGGGCAAGGCTTGATTGGGCCCTCGCACCCCATATGAGGAAGGCCGGTAATGAAGGAACTGCTGCGGGCCAACGACATGGTGCTCATCTCCTTCGCCTGCTCGCTGCTGGAGGGCGAAGGCGTGGAGCATGTTCTCCTCGACACGAATATGAGCGTGCTGGACGGTTCGATCGGAGCCATTCCCCGGCGCCTGCTCGTGGGCGACGAGGACCATGACAGGGCGCGGCGCATCCTGTCCGAACACGGGCTGCGGCACGAACTGCGCCCGGCATGAGCGAGATGGGCGACCTGACGGACGATGCGGTGCTTGGCGGGAGGCTCAGGCTGCTGCAGCCGGCACGCGGCCATCGCGCGGGCAGTGATGCCGTTCTGCTGGCGTCCGCCGTGCCGGCAGGGGATGGCGAGCACGTGCTGGATTTCGGTGCCGGAGTAGGCACTGCAGGTCTCGCGGTTCTGGAGCGGGTTGGCGGAACTTGCGCGACGTTGGTCGAGATCGCGCCTGACCTCGCCGAACTGGCACGCAGCAATGCCGAGCGCAACGGCATGGCGGAACGAGTGCGGGTTCTCACCTCCGATGTCGGCCGTCTCGTTGCCGATGGAGTCGTGCCGCCGGATAGGGCCGATCACGTCTTGATGAACCCACCATTCCACGACCCTCATGGCCGCCGTTCGCCCGACCCCGCGACGGCGCGTGCACGCATGGCCGAAGTCGGACTTCTCGACCTGTGGTGCCGCAGCGCGGCCGGCGTGCTGAAGCCCGGCGGAACGCTGACATTGATTCATCGTCCTGACGCTCTGGACGAGATATTGCAGGCGACAGCCCGGCGGTTCGGTGGCGTGTGGCTGCGCTTCGTGCATCCCGATCCAGGCCGGCCAGCAGTCCGGGTGCTTCTGGCCGGCATCAAGGGGAGCAAGGCACCGCTTCGCGTTCTGCCGCCCCTGATGTTGCAGGGTGGGGAAGGGCGCTTCAGCGAGGAAGCCGAGGCCCTCCATCGCGGCGCCGGCATGCAGATATAAGAAGAAGGGGCGCCGGAGCGCCCCTTAGACATGATCAATACCGGTAGCGGCGCGGATAGCAGCGGCGCTCGACCACGCGGCGCCATTCGCCATAGACCCGCTTGCGAACCACGACACGCTCGCAATGACGGCGCGGCGGCGGAGCGTAGTAGCGGCGCGGACGGTACTCGTCGCGATAGTAGCGGCGGGGCGGACCGTATCCGTACCCATATCCCGGCCCGACATGGATGCCGAAACCGACCTGAGCCGCGGCGGGGGCCGGGGCCGAGGCGACGCCAAAGCCAAGAGCCATGATGGCTCCGAAAACAAGAGCAAGCTTGCGGAACATAGCCATTCCTCCTTTGACGCTCCCCCTTTGGGATCGCGTCCATGATCGCTTTGTAACGCGCAGCGTCTGAACTCGTTCTGATCTGGCCGTTCATCGGGCATTCACCCAGCGGAACGCCTTGCGGGGGCGGGGTTTGACCCGCATGATCCGGCTAAGAGAGAGGTATACATGCCGCCCCTGATCCCACTTGCCGCATTGGCTGCCTTGTCCGTTTATGGAGCCCGCTGGGCGCGCAAGGAATGGCGCCGGATCAATGCCGAACTCGATGCGGTGCGGCCTCCGGAGGATGACCGCGCGCATCCCGTGCTGCGGCGTGATCCCGCGACTGGAGAATGGCGCCCGCACTAGAGGGTGTGCTTGCCCCATGGTGGAGCGGTGTCTAGGGTGCCGCACCTTTCGTCAGCCGCAGCAGATCCATGTCCGAGAACCTTCAGGGGCCGCTGAGCCCGACCCGCTCCTTCCAGGGGCTGATCCTCACGCTGCAGACCTTCTGGGCGGAACGCGGCTGCGTGATCCTGCAGCCCTACGACATGGAGGTTGGAGCCGGCACCTTCCATCCCGCCACCACTCTTCGCGCTCTGGGGCCGAAGCGCTGGAACGCCGCGTATGTGCAGCCCTCGCGCCGCCCCAAGGATGGCCGCTATGGCGAAAATCCCAACCGCTTCCAGCACTATTACCAGTTCCAGGTGATCCTGAAGCCGAACCCGCCGAACCTGCAGGAGCTCTACCTGGAGTCCCTCAAAGCCATCGGCATCGATTCGGCGCTGCACGACATCCGCTTCGTCGAGGACGACTGGGAAAGCCCGACCCTCGGCGCCTGGGGGCTGGGCTGGGAGTGCTGGTGCGACGGCATGGAGGTGTCGCAGTTCACCTATTTCCAGCAGGTCGCCGGCATCGAGTGCAATCCCGTGGCAGGCGAACTGACCTACGGGCTCGAGCGGCTGGCCATGTACCTTCAGGGCGTCGACAATGGCTTCGACCTCAACTTCAATGGCGGCGAGGGCGAGAACCGCGTCACCTATGGCGATGTGTTCAAGCAGGCTGAGGAGGAGTACTCCCGGCACAATTTCGAACATGCCGACACTGAAATGCTGTTTCGCCACTTCCGAGACGCGGAAGCGGAATGCCGCTCTTTGCTGGCGAAGGGCGAGGGTGAGCGGCACCTGATGGTGATGCCGGCCTACGACCAGTGCATCAAGGCCAGCCACGTCTTCAACCTGCTGGACGCGCGCGGCGTGATCTCCGTGACGGAACGCCAGAGCTACATCCTGCGCGTGCGCGAGCTGGCGAAAGCTTGCGGCGCGGCCTGGCTGAAGACCGCCGGCGGCGGCGTACTGGCGGCCTAGAGCGACGCGATTTTCCGCAGGGGATCGGCGTCGGCAAGCAGCGTTGCCACATCCTTGGCCGAAAGGGCTTTCCCGAAAAGGAAGCCTTGTCCCTGCTCGCAGCCTTTCCGGATCAGGCAGTCGCGCTGCTCCGCGTTCTCGACGCCCTCGGCGATGATGGTGAGGCCGAGCCCCTGGCCCAGCCCCAGCATCGCCCGCACGATGGCGTCGTTCTCCGGATCCTCGCCCCCCAGGGCATCGACATAGCTCCTGTCGATCTTGATCTTGTCGAAGCGGAAGTTGCGCAAGTGGTAGATGCTTGAGTAGCCGGTGCCGAAATCGTCCAGCGCGATCTGCACGCCTGCGTCGCGCAGACGACTGAGCACCACTTGCGCCAGTTCAAGATCGCTCACGAGCGAGCTTTCGGTGATCTCGATGGCAAGGCGTGCTGGGTTCAGCCCGGTTTCCGCCAGGATGGCGAGAACCCTGAGACCCATGGTGCGATCCCGCAGCAGGACGGCGGACAGGTTCACCGAAAGCACGATGTGATCCGGCCATTCCAGCGCATCGCGGCAGGCGCGCCTCAACAGGCTTTCCGTGAGGTCGCGGATAAGCGCGGTGTCCTCGGCGATGGGAATGAACCTGTCGGGCGGCATGTTGCCCTTGGTGGGATGCGTCCAGCGCGCCAGTGCCTCGAAGCCCACGATCTGCTGAGTCTTGAGGTTCACGATGGGCTGGTAATGCGAGAGCACATCGCCGCTGACGATGGCGTGCCTGAGGTCCCGCTCCATCGTGATGCGCTGCAGCACGAGGTCGTCCATGCTCTCCTCGAAGAAGCATGACGAGGAGCCTCCTGACTCCTTGGAGCGATAGAGCGCTATATCCGCGCGCCTGAGGAGATCTGCGCCCAAAGTGCCGTCCTGAGGCGCCAGCGCGATCCCGATGCTGGCCCCGATAATGTGTTCGCTGCCCGCGGCAAAGAACGGCTCTTCGAACGCCATCGCAACCTTGCGGACAACAGCGGTAGCGGCATCGAGGCCGCTGAGATCGAAGGCGATCAGCGCGAACTCATCACCGCCTAGCCGTGCGAGGAAAGTGCCTTCTTTGAACAGGCCCGAAAGGCGCTTGGAAAGAGAAACGAGCAGCTCATCCCCGGCGGGATGGCCGAAGCCATCATTGACGCGCTTGAAGCCGTTGAGGTCGATCAACAGAACGGCATGGCATCGTCCGTCCGCAGGACCCTGCAGCATGGCGTTGTCGAGCACCTCACCGAGGTGGCGGCGGTTCGGCAGGCCCGTGAGGGGGTCAAGCAAAGCAAGGTTGCGCGCGGCGCTTTCCGCCTCGTTGCGAAGGCGGATTTCAACCCGCTGATCCTGAATGCGGCGGAACGCGAAGATCAGCGTGGCAAGGCTCAGGAAGCCGGCCAGGAGGAATATCTCGTCCAGCTGCCACGACTCGTGATCCTGAATGAAGTCTTCCAGGCGCTCCGCAAAGTCGAAGTGCGCAGCCAGCGCGAAAAGACACGTCGTCGATGCCAGGAGAATAATGCCGTCCAGCACGGATCTGCGATGCGCCCAGGGGCGGACCGGGGCCTTTCGATTGGTGCGGCGTTCTTCCATCTCGATGATCGATCCACAGTTTGATCGATCATTGTGGATCCGAAGTCCTGATTTAACGTGAACCCCACGTTGCAGCCCGTGACGGTCTGCACGTCTGGTCGAAGCCTTCGCTGGGCTCCGACCCCGCAGCTGGACAATACTCTCGCCGCGCCGCTGCCGGACAGCGCGGCAGGTGACTTTTCACCCGCGCCTTGCTAAGCGGCAACGGCCATGCCCGATCTTCTGCTTGAACTCCTCTCCGAGGAAATCCCCGCCCGCATGCAGGCCCGCGCCGCGGAAGACCTGCGCAAGCTCGTGACGAATGCGCTGGTGGATGCGGGGCTGACCTATGAGGGCGCCAAGGCCTTCGCCACACCGCGCCGCCTCGCTCTGACCGTGCAGGGTCTCCCGGGCCGTCAGCCCGATCGCCGGGAGGAGCGCAAGGGACCGCGTGTCGGTGCACCGGAAGGCGCGCTGGCCGGCTTCCTGAAGGCCGCGGGCCTGTCGTCGATCGAGCAGGCAAAGGTGCAGCACGATCCGAAGGGCGACTTCTACATCGCGGTAACCGAGAAGCCCGGTCGTCCTGCGGCTGAGCTCATTGCCGAGATCATGCCCGGCATCATCCGTTCTTTCCCCTGGCCGAAGAGCATGCGCTGGGGCACGGGCACGCTGCGCTGGGTGCGGCCTCTGCAATCCATCCTGTGCACCTTCGGCACCGCCAACGAGGACCCGGAAATGGTGCCGTTCGAGGTGGACGGCATCGTCTCCGGCAATTTGACGCGCGGCCATCGCTTCCTTGCGCCGGGCGAGTTCACGGTGAAGCGCTTCGACGATTACGTGCCGGCGCTCGAGAAGGCGAGGGTGGTGCTGGATGCTGGCCGTCGCCGGGAAATCATTCTGAACGACGCGCGCGACCTAGCCTTCGCGCAGGGGCTGGACCTTGTCGAGGACGATGCCTTGCTCGACGAGGTGGCCGGGCTCGTGGAATGGCCGGTTGTGCTGATCGGGTCTTTCGACGAGAGCTTTCTGGACGTTCCGGACGAGGTGATCCGCACCACGATCCGCGTGAACCAGAAATGCTTTGTGCTGCGCAAGAACGGTGCGTTGACCAACAAGTTTGTGCTCGTCTCGAACATCGAGGCCAAAGATGGCGGTGTGGCCGTCGTGGCCGGTAACCAGCGCGTCGTGCGCGCCCGGTTGTCGGACGCGAAGTTCTTCTGGGACACCGATCGTGGCGTGAGGCTGGACAAGCGGGCGGAAAAGCTCGCGACCATCGTGTTCCACGAGAAGCTGGGAACACAGGCCGAGCGCGTGGATCGCATAGCTGCCCTGGCGCGCGAGATTGCGCCGCTGGTCGGAGCCGATGCCGACATGGCGGAACGTTCCGCGCGGCTGGCGAAGGCCGATCTCGTGACCGAGACCGTGGGCGAGTTCCCGGAAGTGCAGGGCCTTGCCGGCCACAGGCTGGCGCTGCTGCAGGGCGAGCCGCCGGAGGTCGCGGCCGCTATCGAGGAGCACTACAAGCCCCAAGGGCCGGGGGACCGCGTGCCGAGCGCGCCGGTCTCCATTGCCGTCGCCCTGGCGGACAAGCTGGACACGCTTGTCGGCTTCTGGGCCATCGACGAGAAGCCAACCGGATCGAAGGATCCTTATGCGTTGAGGCGCGCGGCGCTGGGCGTGATCCGGATTGTTCTGGATAACAGTCTGCGCCTGTCGATGCTGGAGCGGGTGAATGCGGATCTTCTGGCCTTCTTCGCGGATCGCCTGAAGGTCCAGCTCCGCGAGCAGGGCGCGCGTCATGATCTGGTAGACGCCGTCTTCGCCCTGGGAGGGCAGGACGACCTCGTCCTCGTCACCCGCCGCGTCGAGGCTCTCGGCGCCTTCCTCGGCACGGAAGACGGGAAGAACCTGCTCGCCGGTTTCCGCCGTGCGGCCAATATCCTGAAGGCCGAGGAGAAGCGGGACGGGGAAGGGGCCTTCGAAGGTGCTCCCGACGCGGCCCTGTTCCAGCAAGCCGAGGAGAACGACCTGTATGCGGCGCTCGACCATGCAGAGAGCGTGGCCCGCGAGGCCGTGCAGCGCGAAGCCTTCGGCGAAGCGATGGCGGCCTTCGCGCAGGTGCGCCGGCCGGTCGATGCCTTCTTCGATGGCGTCACGGTGAACCACGAGGACCCATTGCTTCGGGCAAACCGCCTGAAGCTGCTTGCGCGCCTTCGGGCCGCCACTCGGACGGTCGCGGACTTCACGCGCATCGAAGGTTGACGGCTCCCGATCCTCCCTTCGGTAGATCCACAGGCTTTCCCAAGGTTTCCACTTAACGGCACTCTTTGCGTTGAATCGTGGGAACCTGCCGCCTTGCTGGCACGTTCATCAGCCGGACCGTCACGTCTCAGGCGTGATTTGCACGCTTATCGCCAGTGGTCCGGAAGAGGAATGAAGACTTGGAGATCAATTTCGTCACTCTGCAGCCGATTATCGCGTTGCTCGCTGGCGTGTTGATCCTGATCATGCCGCGTTTGCTCAACTACATCGTGGCAATCTACCTGATCTTCATTGGTCTTTCGGGACTTCTCGGGCGTTAAGCAAACCAACTGGCGCGGCTGTGGCCGACGCCCGACTACAGGAAAGGGAAACCAAATGAGCTACAACGATCCCAACGATCCGGCCCGCCGCACCAGCACGGACCCGCTGCATCCTGCAACCGCGAGCTCCACGGTCGTCGACCGTCGTGAAGGCGGTGGCATGTCCTGGTTCATCGTTGGCGCGCTGATCATTGCCGCCGGCGTCCTGGCATTCCTCTATTTCGGCAATGACACGAACACCGCCAGCAACACGGCGCCGACCACGACCGAGGGCGCGGCTGACACCGGCCGTGCAGCCACCGATACGGCACCTGCTGAAACCGCTCCGGCACCCGCAGCTCCCGCGACCCCGGCCGCCCCGGCTCCTGCTGCTCCGGCGGCTCCGGCCAACGGCGCCCAGTAAGGCTCGCCTTTCTCGGGAATAAATCGACGGCCGGTGCTCATTGCGCCGGCCGTAGTTCTTTGTGTGTTCATCTGCGCCCTGTCATGATCCGGCTACAGATGGACAGTTCGGTGTTCCGGATGGGCAGTGTGGACAGCGCGGGCGAACCACAAGAAGGCGACGGCCTGCGGCGGCGAGCCGGCGGAAGCATGCCACCGGCGCTTCCCTCCCGGGCACGGGTTCTGCTGCGGCACGCGGTTTCGGGTGCCGAGAAAGGCTTGATCTCGCGGGAAGAGGCCCTGCTGAGTATCCCTCCGCTGCTGCTCGACGAACTGCTCCACCCCACCATCGACCCGGATTTCCAGCGCTGCGTCATCGCCCGCGGCCTGCCCGCCTCGCCGGGCGCGGCCTGGGGACACATCGTCTTCTCGCCTAGCGAAGCCGAGCGGCTGGCAGGCGATGGATTGCGCGTCATCCTCGTCAGGGTGGAGACCAGCCCGGAAGACATCCATGGCATGCACGCCTCGGCCGGCATTCTGACCGCGCGCGGCGGCCGCACCAGCCACGCCGCCGTGGTGGCGCGCGGCATGGGCAAGCCCTGCGTCACCGGCGCAGGCGAGATCCGTGTCGACGAGCGTGCGGGCGTCATGTTCGCCGGCGGCATGGAGCTGAAGGCCGGGGCCATCATCACCCTAGACGGCACTGCGGGCCAGGTGCTGGAAGGCGTGGCGCCGATGACGGAACCGGAACTGCCGCCGGACTTCACGACCATCCTGGAATGGGCCGACGACGCACGAACCATGGGCGTGCGTTCCAATTCCGACACGCCGGGCGATGTTGCCGTTGCGCGTAGGCTCGGCGCGGAAGGCATCGGGCTCTGCCGCACCGAGCACATGTTCTTCGACGCGCAGCGCATCAGGGCCGTGCGCGAAATGATCCTGGCCGAAACCGAGGAACACCGCCGCTCATCGCTCGCCACCCTGCTGTCCGTCCAGCGCGGCGATTTTGCCGAGATCTTCAAGATCATGGCCGGCCTGCCGGTTACGATCAGGCTGCTGGACCCGCCGCTGCACGAATTCCTGCCGAAAACGGACGAAGACACGGCCGAGATCGCCCAGGCGCTCGGGATGTCGCCTGAGAAGATGCGCCGGCGGGCGAGCGAGCTCGACGAATTCAACCCGATGCTCGGCTTCCGCGGGTGCCGGCTCGCCATCGCTTACCCAGAGATCGTGGAGATGCAGGCTCGCGCGATCTTCGAGGCTGCCGTGATGGTGGAGCGGGAGACGGGCACGGCCGTGAAGCTGGAGATCATGGTGCCGCTGGTGTCCATGCGCACCGAGCTTGACCTCGTAAAGTTGCACATCGACGCCACGGCCGGCGCCGTCGAGACCGAGATGCGCGCGAGGATAGGCTATCAGGTCGGCACCATGATCGAGTTGCCGCGTGCCGCGCTCTGCGCGGCCGACATCGCGCGCACGGCCGACTTCTTCTCGTTCGGCACCAACGACCTGACGCAGACGGTTTTTGGAATGTCACGCGACGATGCCGGCACGTTCCTGGGCGCCTACATCCTGAAGGGCATTCTGCCGAACGACCCATTCACCTCCATCGATGTGGAAGGCGTGGGAGAGCTGGTCGCCATTGCTGCCGAACGCGGGCGCCGCACGCGCCCCGACCTGAAGCTCGGCCTGTGCGGCGAACATGGCGGGGATCCCGCCTCCATCGCCTTCTGCCAGTCGATCGGCCTCTCCTACGTGTCGTGTTCTCCCTACCGGGTGCCGATTGCCCGGCTGGCCGCCGCGCAGGCGGCCCTGCGAGCAAAGCAGGCCGCTTAACCCGTTCCTAACCTTAAGCCGCGATAACCATCCGGGTGTTGCTGTTGCGCCGCTATCGAAGGCGGCGCGCCCGGAAGGACCGCATGACCGCTCGTCGCGCCACGATCCTCAAATTCGGCCTTGCCCTCGGCGCGGCCGTGCTGTTCCCCAGCATCATAGGGTTCGCAGACGCCGCGGCTCTCGGGAATGCGCAGGTCGACGCAGGCGACCGCTGGCGCAGCTATCTGACGGCCGCGCCGCCGCGCCATGCCGTCGAGGCTGTTGCGCTGGACGCCTTCGATTTCGGCCTTCCCGCAGCGTCGCTGAACGAGCCGGCCGGGTTTGTGGTGGCTTATGCGCCTCTGGAGGGCCACGACGAAGCCGCCGGCAAGGCCATTGCCGAACGCCACAACCTGCCAAAGGCTGTCGCATCGAGGTTCGCCTTTGCGCAACCGGCCATCGCGCCCGCCCGATCCGAACCGCCGGCACACGACCTGCCGGAGGCGGTGCGCGCCGGACGAGGGGCGACCATTGGCGGCGCGACGCCGGCGCCGCTCTTCCTTAACGCGTCGATCACGCCGAACGAAGCCTTTCCCTCCTCGATCGCCGCTCCGGCTCCTCTGGTGCTGGCGCCGAGCACGCGGCTCTCGGCTGCCACCATGCTGGGGCTGGACGAGAAGGAACTGGTGCGGTCCAAGAAGTGCCTGGCCGAGGCTGTCTATTTCGAGGCACGGGGTGAGCCGGAGCGCGGGCAATATGCCGTCGCGCAGGTGGTCATGAACCGCACCCGCTCGCCCTATTATCCCAACGATGTGTGCGGCGTCGTCTACGAGAACAAGAACAAGCGCAACGCTTGCCAGTTCTCCTTTGCGTGCGATGGAATTCCGGACCGCATCTTCGATCGCACAGCTTATGCATTGGCGCAGGACATCGCGGAAGATGTGCTGGTGAACGGGGCTTATCTGCCTGATATCGGCACCGCCACCCATTACCATGCGACCTATGTCCGGCCGCACTGGATCCGCGACATGATCAAGGAAGAGAAGCTGGGCAGCCACATCTTCTACCGTGTCCGCAACTGGTCCGAGGAAGGCGTTTAGTCTTCGCGGCACTCGAAGTGGCCGCGCATCTTCTGCAGATCGCTCCCGACCACGTCGAGGAAGGTCCGCACCCGGGCACTGCTGCGGATATCCGGATGGGTGAGGAGCCACAGGCCGGCCTCGATGTTGCGCTCGATGGGCAGCAGGCGCTTCAGCCCCAGTTGTGAGCCGATATAGCAGGGCAGGGGGCCGATCCCGATGCCGGCCTCGATGGCCTCGGCCAATCCAAGAACGCTGCTCAGCGCATAGACCTGATTTTCCTCCGGAACCGTGTCCCGGATGGTGCGCATGATGCGGATCGATGTCAGGTTCTCGCCCGGCAGCACCCACATGCGATCCCGCAAATCGGCGATTGTCTCGGCCTGCGCTTCTTCCGCACGGCCGTAGACGCTCCACACGATGTCGGCGATGCGCCGGCCGACGAGGGTTTCGGGCGGGGACGAGGTCGCGCGGATGGCGATGTCGGCGTCTCGCCGGGAGAGGTTCAGCGCCTCGTTGCTGCTGACGATGTCGAGCCGAATCTGGGGGTATGCCTGCCGAAAGCGGGCGAGGATCGGTGTCAGGGTGTAGTTGAGCAGCGCATCGTTGGTCGTGATGCGCAGGTCGCCCGAGGGCTTCAGATCCTGCCCCGCAATGCGCCGTTCGAACGCAACCACGTCATCGGCCATGCGGGTGGCGAGGCCCACCATTTCCTCGCCAGCCGCCGTGAGCGTATAGCCGCCGCGCTTCCTGTCGAACAGCCGCGCCCCGAGCCTCCCCTCAAGCGCGCCCAATCGGCGGAACACCGTGGACGTGTTCACACCGAGACGGTCTCCAGCCCCGGCGAGCGAGCGCATGTCGGCCACCGCTTTCACAAGCCTGAAGTCATCCCACGCCAGCAATGCCCGCCTCCGGATTGCGCCGATGCACGACCCTATCAGCGGCGGTGCACAATGTCGTGCAAGCTAACGTCGGCAGAAAGGATCAGGCGCGGGTGCCCAGCCGCAGCCCGGCCGGCCGCTCGGCCACCACTTCCCGGCGAAAGCGGAACAATTGAGCGGGACGGCCGCCGGTCTCCGTCGAACTGGCGCCTGTCGGCTCCACCAGTTCGCCGGCCTCGACCAGACGGTGGAAGTTCTGCTTGTGCAGATGGCGTCCCGATATCGCCTCCACCGTGCGCTGCAGCTCCGTGAGGGTGAAGGTCTCCGGCATCAGTTCGAACACGACCGGCCGGTATTTAAGCTTCGCCCGCAAGCGTCCCATGGCAGTCGCAAGGATACGGCGGTGGTCGAACCTCATCGAACGCCCAAGATGCCGGACGTCGTGCCGCGCCAAGGCGGCCTTGCGCCCATCGCGGCGGGACTCTTCCACAAGGCCGGCCTCGTACATCAGTTCGTATCGATCGAGCACCTTCTCCTCATCCCATTCCCCACCCCGGCCAAAAGCGAGCTGGAAGCGCGCGCGGCGATCCGTCGGTGAGGTGCCGCTCTCCTGGGACCAGGTGTTCAGCAGGGGCATCAGGTAATCGAGCAGCGCGGGCGGACCGTCGCGCCAGTCCTCCCATGGGAAGTGATCGTACCAGGGATGGAAGCCGGCCTTTGCGGACGTGCCCGCGGCGTCGGTTCGCCGCGTCAGCGCCAGATAACCGACCGAGACGATGTGCGGCCCGGCATCACCGGCGCGCATGTGCCGGCCACGGTCCCCGAAGGTGTACAATTGCTCGACATAACCGACATCCAGCGCCGTCTGCTCCCGTACCCAGGAGCGCAGTCCCATCTCAAAGGTCCTGTGCTGGCGCGGATCGAAGGGACCGGACGGCAGCCCGGCGTCGGTTTCCGGCGCCGCTGCCTCTGTTACGAGGACGCACGGCGCGCCAGCCTCCATCGCGACGATTGCTGCGGTGAGGTTGATCTCGAGGGAAGTCCCGGCACCGCTCATGGCATGCACCCTAACATGGCATCAGGGGCAGGCGGGGCCGCAGAGGACGCGAAAGCGGGCCAGGAAACGTGCGGACGCGACATCCGCCGTCCAAGGTTCCATGTCGGAATCCGCCGGTATGCCTTGGGGCCTGCCGAAGAAGCGCCGGGCCTCATCATGGCCGAAGCCGGCAAGCTGGGTCGCTTCCAGATAGGCCGCCGCCTGGTCGGCCCGCTTCAGCACCTTCCGGTGCACCTCCGGCAGATCGGGCGGAAGGCCGAAGCGGATGTGGATGGCCCGCATGAGCCGCAGTTCGACATCCTTGTAGGAGGAGCCCAGCACGGCCTTGAAAGGGCTGATGATGTCCGAAACCACGTATTCCGGAGCATCGTGGAGCAGGATGGCCAGCCGCCAGCGGTCGGAGAGATCCGGCTTCAGTGCCCGGGCGATCTGCTCCACCAAGACGGAATGCTGCGCGACGGAGAAGATGTTTGCGCCGCGCGTCTGCCCGTTCCAGCGCGGGACGCGGGCCAGCCCGTGGGCGATGTCGTCGATCTCGATGTCCAGCGGCGACGGGTCGAGCAGGTCGAGCCGACGGCCCGAGAGCATGCGCTGCCAGGCGCGGGGAGGGGCATCGACCATGTCAGCGAGCCAGAGCCGCAACGTCTTCGTGGCGGAAGCAGCCCGTGAGGTGGTCGTTGACCATGCCCGTGGCCTGCATGAACGCGTAGACGATGGTGGGACCGCAGAATTTGACGCCACGCCGTTTCAATTCGCGTGACATCCGCCGCGCCAGCTCGGTCTCCGTGGGCACCTCTGAACGGTCGCCGAAGCAGTTTTGCACCGGCGCGTCGCCCACCATGCTCCACAGCACCGAGGAAAAGCCGCAGCCCTCGTCCATGATGTCGAGCCAAGCCCTTGCCGAAAGCACGGCACCTTCGATCTTCATGCGGTTGCGAACAATACCGGCGTCATTCATCAGCGCCGCGATCTTCGCCTCGTCATAGGCCGCGATCTTCTCAGGCGCGAAACCGTCGAAGGCAGCGCGGAAGTTCTCGCGCTTGCGCAAAATGGTGATCCACGAGAGGCCGGCCTGGAAGCCATCGAGGATCAGCTTTTCGAAGAGGGCGCGGTCGTCATATTCCGGAACGCCCCAGTCCTCGTCGTGATAGGCGAGGTAGAGAGGGTCCGTTCCCGGCCAATGGCAGCGGCAACGCCCATCGGGGCACAGCATCGCACTCACGATTGCGCGCCCGCCCGACCGGCGCGCTTGACCCGCCCGAGCGTGGCGTGGTGCATGCCCGCGATCTGTCGGCTCATCGTGTGCGAAGCATGGATCGTGACGCGCATGTGAGCCGATAATTCGCAGCAATCCGGCAGGGTTTCAACCCGCGCCAAATCTGCGTTTGAACGTTTCCGAGGATGGACATGACAGGTGAAGGCCTTCAGCTCGGCCGTGTGAGCGGCGTTCCGCAATCGCCCGAGGAAGCCGTCCTGGACCGGGTGCCCAATGCACATCCCGGCACCCACTACGTTGCGCGGTTCACCTGCCCGGAATTCACGGCGCTGTGCCCGGTCACCGGCCAGCCGGATTTCGCCACGCTCGTCATCGACTACGTGCCGGATCGCTTCCTGCTGGAATCGAAATCGCTGAAGCTGTTCCTGTTCTCGTTCCGCAATCATGGCTCGTTCCATGAGAGCTGCACGGTGGAGATCGGCAAGCGCATCGTAGACCTGATCCAGCCGGTCTGGTTCAGGATCGGCGGTTACTGGTATCCGCGCGGTGGCATCCCCATCGATGTGTTCTGGCAGCACGGGACCTTGCCGGAAGGCGTATGGGCACCTGATCAGGGCGTGGCGAACTACAAGGGGCGTGGCTGAAGCCTACTGCGCGGCTTCCGGCAGTGGATCGCCCGGGAACCGGAACTGCGCCCAGGAGGGCCGCTGCAGGGTCAGCGAGGCTTCACCCGCGCGGATCGGCTCGCCCGCGTTCAGCACATCCTCGGCCCGGTCGAGGCGGAGAGTAGCGAGGCCCTGAGTTCCGCTGACCGAGCCCAGCTTGCCCAGAGAGCGTTCGCCGGCTGTGATCTCCGATCCGGGCTCTGCCGGTCCTGTGATCGCCACCGGCACGATGCGCGTGCGCGCCGTGCCGCGATGCTGCATGCGGCTGACGATTTCCTGCCCGATATAGCAGCCCTTGCGGAAGTCCACGCCGCCGAACTGGTCCATGTCCGCTTCGTGCGGGAACGCGTCGCCAAATGCGAAATCCTTCCCGCCCTCGGGAACGCCAAGCCCGATGCGGTGCGCGTGATACTCCGCTTCCGACACCTGTTCGACTTCATGTTCAGCAAGAAGATGAAGGTCGTCGGGTGCCATAATCGCCCGCCACCCCAAGGCGCTCAGGCGGGGATCGGCGAATGTCATGGTTAATACGGGAGGGGCTTCGCCTCCAAAAAGCGAAACGACAGCAAGGTCTTCGATGGTTAACGTCACCTTCGCTCTGAGCTTGTAGAGCATCAGGCGTTTGCGCAGTTCCTCGGCCTGTCCCGCCCTGACGTCGAGAAGGAAGCCGTCCGCCTGTCCGACGACGAAGAAGTCCGCGATGATCTTGCCCTGCGGAGTCAGCAGCGCCGAATAGCGCGCGTTTCCCGGCTCAAGCGTTCCCACGGACGAGGTGACGAGATTGTTCAGGAAGTGCGGCGCCTCCGGCCCCTGGATGCGCAGGACCGAACGATCGGTAAGAATTGCGGCTTTCACGGCAGCACCTTTGCTTGCGCGGCGAGGCTGCGGAACGTAATCCCGGTGCCGCAGGCTCACAAGGGCAGGGATGGACATGGCCGAGACCTTCGACACCGTTTTCCGTGGCGGCACCATCGTCAATCAGGATGGTCCTCACCGGGCCGATCTCGGGGTTCGTGACGGCCGCATCGCCCTGATCGGCGAGCTCGGCGCGGCGTCCGCCGGCGAGGTGGTGGACTGCACGGGGCTGCACCTGCTGCCCGGCGTCATCGACACGCAGGTTCACTTCCGCGAGCCCGGCCCCACCCACAAGGAAGACCTGGAGAGCGGATCGCGCGCGGCGGTCATGGGCGGCGTGACGGCTGTGTTCGAGATGCCGAACACCAATCCACTGACTATCACGGCCGAGGCGCTGGAGGACAAGCTGTCCCGCGCCAGGGGCCGCATGCACTGCGACCACGCCTTCTTCATCGGCGGCACGCATGACAACGTCGCCGATCTGCCGGAGCTGGAGCGTCTGCCGGGCTGCGCCGGCGTGAAGGTCTTCATGGGCTCGTCCACCGGCTCGCTTCTTGTCGATGATGATCCCGGCGTTCGGGCCATCCTCTCCGTGATCCGCCGTCGTGCGGCCTTCCACTCGGAGGACGAGGGACGGCTCAATGCACGCAAGGGCGAGCGCGTGCCCGGCGATCCCGCGAGCCATCCTGTCTGGCGCGACGCCGAGGCGGCCCTGATGTGCACCGAGCGGCTGGTGCGCATCGCCCGGGAGACGGGTGCGCGCATCCACGTGCTGCACATCTCCACCGCCGAGGAGATGCGCTTCCTCGCCGGTCACAAGGACGTGGCTACGGTGGAGACGACGCCGCACCACCTGACCCTGACCGATGAGCTCTACGCCACACTCGGCACCAAGCTGCAGATGAACCCGCCGGTTCGGTCGGCCGAGCACAGGGCCGGCATATGGTGGGGGCTGGAGCAGGGAGTGGTGGACGTTCTCGGCTCCGATCATGCCCCCCACACCCTTGAGGAGAAGGCGAAGCCTTATCCTGACTCGCCCTCGGGCATGACGGGCGTTCAGACTTTGGTTCCGGTGATGCTCGACCATGTCGCCGCGGGCCGGCTTAGCCTGGAGCGCTTTGTCGATCTGTCGAGTGCGGGACCCGCACGCATCTTCAACATCGCCGGCAAGGGCCGCCTCGCGGCCGGCTATGATGCCGACATCACGGTCGTGGACCTCAAGCGGCGAGAAACGATCCGCGACAGCTGGATCGCGTCCAAGCCGGGCTGGACTCCATATGACGCCGTTGAAGTGACCGGCTGGCCGGTCGGCACTGTTGTGCGTGGCCATCGCGTCATGTGGGAGGGCGAACTGCACGACCCTGCGAAGGGAGCGCCCGTCCGCTTCATGGAAACACTGCCGCGCGCATAGCGGTCGGCTGGCGCCCGCTCAATCGTGAGCGGGCGGTGGGGGCGGCGCGACTGAGATGTTGACCCAGAAGACTGCGCCGCCGCCGTCAGCGTTCCGCGCCCCGGCTTCGCCACCGAGGCTGCTGGCGACGAAACGGACGAGGCGCATGCCGAGCCCCTTCACGCGCGCCATGTCGAAATTCTCGGGCAGGCCGTCGCCGGTGTCGCTGACTTCGAGGACCAGGCGCTCATCCGGCTGTTTGCGAGCATGGATGCTAATGCAGCATGGCGAGCCCAGGCGGTGCGTGTGCTTGAAGGCATTGGTGACGAACTCGTTCACCACCAGACCGAGCTTGGAAACATGATCGGTCGGCAGGCGCATGCGCTCGCAATCGACCTCGATGGTGAAGGTCTGCTCGCCCTCGTTCTGCAGCATCGAGGATGACAGGTCGTTGCTGAGTTCGCGCAGATATTGCGAGAACTCGATGGTCCGCATGTCGCCGGAGCGATAGAGGCGACCATGGACGTGCTGGATCGAACCCAGGCGCAAGCCTGCCTTTTCCAGCGACTCGCGGGTGTGCAGGTCTTCCTCCTGGTGCGCCTGCATGCGCAGCATGCTGGACGCAAGCTGGAGGCTGTTCGCCACGCGGTGATTGACTTCGCGCATCAGGAGGTCGCGCTGGCGCAATTCCTCCTCATGATGGGCGATCAGTGCCCGGAGTTCTTCGATCTCCACGAGGGGATCGGTGCCAGTGACTGCTCGCGCAGAGTTCGGCATAACTCTTTCTCCTTCTGGCAGCGGGTAATGTTCGCAGACAAACCCGGGAGCGTAAACAGCACGGCACGTACAATCCGGTGATCGACGCGACCGCACCCAGACCTAGTCGCCGGCGACGAAGAAGTGCCAGACGCCGTCCGGGCCGATGCCGACCCGGTAGAAATTATAGGCGCCGAATTCCCGCATTTCTTTGACCTCGAAGGCTGTCACGATCCGGTACAGTTCGAGGGTCTGCGACGGGGTCAAAGCGTCCAGTGGATACTGCGCGAAGTACGGCCAGACATACATTTCCTGCGGCGTGCCCTTGTCGACATGGACGTAGCCGGCTTCCAGCACCTCGGCGAGAATGGCCATGAGCTCGACGCCCGATCCGTCGCCGGTTTCCGCCTTGAGCGCTTCGATGGGGTCGCTCTGCCCTTCCTCGACGAAGGAGAAGGCCGGCGGCATCTCGTTGCTCTGGATGGCGACGCGCAGCTTTTCCGGTTCACCGGACAATGCCGCCTCAAGGATGCGCTCGCGCATCTGGCGTACAGGTTCGGGCAGCAGTCCGGGATCGTACAGCACTTCGGGCCGTACCGCCGTTTCCGCAGCCGGCGTGGTTTGGACTTCGGGCTCGGTTGCGGCCTGTGCGAAGGCAGGTACCGGAAGAACAAGCGGAAGCAGGGCGATCGTCGCCTTGACCAGACGCATGGTGAACCTCGGAGCAGCGGATGGAGTTGGCATGGTAGCGGCTTTCCGTCGACATCGCGAGTTGATGACGTGGAGCGGCTGAACTATCAGGCTCCCGGCGGCGGATCCGGTTCCGCCTTTTAAGAGGTGTGCGTGCTCGACTGGTCTCTGGTCGGAATCGGTCTGGCGGTCGGCATCGCGGTCGCGGCGCCGGTAGGGCCCATCAACATCATGGTGATCCATCGCGGCGTGCGCGGCGGCTTCTGGCCGGCCTTGTCGGGTGGTCTGGGCGCGACTTTGGGCGACGGTCTCTACGCCGCCATCGCGGCGTTCGGCATCAGCGCGATATCGGACCTGATCGAAGGGCAGCAGGACACGGCAAAGTTCATCGGCGGCGTGCTGCTGGTGCTCTTCGGCCTGAGCCTCATCCTTCGTCGCCCAAATGCCGATGGCGGGCTCAAGAACGATACCCGGCTCAGCCAGGCCGGGGCGGCGGCGGCCGGCTTCGTGCTGGCACTGGCGAATGTCGCCACCCTGTTCGCGATGGCCGCCCTCTTCAGCGGCATCGAGGAGCTTCAGGACCCGAGCGGGCATGTCGCCGCGGCTCTGATCCTGACCATCTCGGTGATCGCCGGCAGCGGTCTTTGGGTGCTGGCGCTGGCGAGCCTCGTCAGCCGCTACCGGACGCAGCTTGGAGGCCGCTGGCTGCGCCTCATCAACGCCGGCTCGGGTCTCGCGCTTGCCACTTGCGGCATCCTGCTGCTGGCGGATGCCGTCTTCCAGCTCTGGTAGGGCTAGTAGCCGTGGCGCGTGGTGATGTCGCGCGCGAGCTTGCTGCCTTCCTCGAGATAGCGCCGCACGACGGTGCGTGCTGAGGGCGTGCAGGTGCGATAGGTGAGCTGGAAGCCCTGATAACCGCTGTTGAAGGCCCCCGCGAGGCGCTCGCGTGCATCCTGCGGACCGGCTTCCGCCTGCATCAACTCGTTCATCTTGTCGCGCCAGACAGGTCCGTCGCCGGCACCACACAGCGGCCGCAGATAGTGCAGCGCGCCCATGATCTCTCCGAGCCGCTGCATGTCCTTCTCATAGGGCGCTGGCGGCAGCGGTTTAGGCGGCGCAGCGACGACCGGCGGAGGAGGTGGCGCGACAGGCTTGGGCTTCGGCGGCGCGGCGCGCTCCCGAGGTGCACGTGGCGGGGGCGGGGCCGGCGGGGGCGCCTGCTCCTCGCGGGGCCGGCGACGGAAAAAGTCCCAGATGCCCTGCGCCTGCGCGCTCTCCGGCACCGCAAGGAGACTTGCTGCGTACAACGCGACGAGGAGAAGGGGACGGGCGATCAAGGCTGCGCCCTGCGCTCCACGAGGCGCGCGGCGCTTGCAACGATGCGGTGCAGATCGTCGGTCACTGGCAGATCGTCGAGCGTCTCGGGATCGGCCCAGCAGATGGCGGAAGCTTCCGGCCCGGTCTGGGGCTCGCCCGAAAGCCAGACCCCGGCAAAGGCCATGACCACGAAATGGTAGGCGGAGCCTTCGCGAGGCATCACCTCGACGATGCCGGCAAGATCGATGATCTCTGCCTTCACGGCGACTTCCTCGTCCAGTTCTCGAAGAGCAGCTTCGGCCATGCGCTCGCCGTGCTCCAGCCGCCCGCCGGGCAGAGACCAGAGGCCTTGCAGGGCGCCCACAGCACGTTGCGCGAGGAGAACGCGGCCGTCACGAAACACTGCCGTGGAGACGCCGATTTCAGGACGTTTGTTCATGGCGTTGTCCTAGACGCGCGATCCGGCACCGGCAAGACGATGCCGGGGTTCATGATGCCGGCAGGATCGAGCAGGCGCTTCATGGAACGCATGAGGTCGAGTTCCACCGGATCCTTTACGTCGGGGAGGAGGTCCCGCTTCAGTCGCCCGATGCCGTGTTCGGCTGCGATGGAGCCGTTGAAGCGCTTCACCACCGCATGCACTGCGGCGTTCATCTCGTCCCAGCGGGCGAGGAAGTCTTTGCCGTCGGCGCCGTCCGGTTGAGTGATGTTGAAGTGGATGTTGCCATCGCCGAGATGGCCGAAAGGGACGGGACGGCAGCCCGGTAAGGTCGCGAGAGCGGCGAGGCCTGCTTCGTGGATGAAGGCCGGCACATCGGACACCGGCACAGACACGTCGTGCTTGATGGAGGCCCCGGCGAGTTTCTGCGAATCCGACATGGACTCGCGCAGCGTCCATAGGCGTGCGGCTTCCTTCGGCTCGGTCGTGGTGACATACTCCGCAGCTTCGCCGGCCAGAACCGCGTCTGCGAGAACCGCCTGCATCACGGTCGAGAGACCTGGCCCCACCGGGGAGGACAGTTCCAGCAGCACGTACCAGGCGTGCGGCGCGCGCAGGGGATCCGGCGCGCCACTGTGGCGCGATGCGAGTTCCAGCCCGAAGCGGGGCAGGATCTCTGCGGCTGTGAGCGATGGACCAGCTGCGGCGCGCGCCCGACGGAACAGGGCGAGCGCGGCCTCGGGCGACGGGACGCCGGCGAGCGCGGTTGCGCGGGACCGGATGCGCGGAAAAAGCTTCAGCGCCGCCGCGGTGACGATGCCGAGCGTGCCTTCCGCGCCGATGAAGAGGTGCTTGAGATCGTAGCCGGTGTTGTCCTTGCGCAGCGTGCGAAGCCCGTTCCAGATCCGGCCGTCGGGAAGAACCACTTCCAGCCCGAGGACGAGGTCCCGCATATTGCCGTAGGCCAGCACCGCGAGGCCGCCGGCATTGCTGCCGATATTGCCGCCAACCGTGCAGCGCCGCTCGGAGGCAAGGCTGAGAGGGAAGTGGCGATCCACTGCCTCGGCGGCGGCATGAACCTGTTCGAGCGTGGCTCCGGCTTCAAGGACGAGCGTGTTGCCGTCGGGATCGACCGAGCGAACGCGGTTCATGCGCGTGATCGACAAGACGATGGCGCGCCCGGTTTTGTCCGGCACACTGCCGCCGACGAGCCCCGTGTTCCCGCCCTGCGGCACGATGGGTACGCCATGTTCGGCGGCGAGGCGGACGACCTCGGCGACCTCGGCGGTCGATCCGGGGAGAACGACCGCCTGCGCGCGTCCGTGGAACAGCCCGCGCCAGTCGTCGAGATAGCGAGCGGGATCGGCATCCGGTGCGAGGACGTGTTCGGCCCCGACAATGGCCGCGAGGGTCTGGAGGAAAGCTTTATCGGCGCTCATGCCCACACCTAAGCCGGGGATTGCATCAGAGAAAGGGCGATCAGCGCAGCGCCGCCCGTGCCAGCCGGTCGTTGATGGCCTCGCCGAGCCCCGTCATCGGGATGGCGGCAACCGCGATCGCGGAGGGGGAGAGAGCATCGAGTTCACGGAGATAGGCGAACAGATTGGCCGCTGCTTCGGCCAGATCGCCGGAAGGGCTGAGATTGAGGTGCGCAACGCCGTGCCCGCCAAGGCCGGCCTCGGGGCCGAAACCAAGCCAGGCTTCGCCTTCCTCGGCATCTTCGGCCTTGAGCCTAACGCGTGCGTCCGGGGCGTAATGCTGCGCCAGCATGCCGGGCGCCAGAACCTCATCCGGCTTGTCCGCTAGCCGCTCGCCCAGCACCTCCTCGATGTCCCGACGCGAGAGGCCTCCCGGCCGGAGCATGCGGACCGGCTCGTCCGGAAGGCACAGGATGACGGTCGATTCGACGCCGATCTGCGTGGGTCCACCATCAAGGATGACGCGCACGAACTCGCCCAGGTCGTCAGCCACGTGACCCGCACGGGTGGGGCTCACATGCCCCGAACGATTGGCGGACGGTGCCACGACAGGACCGCCGAACTCAGTCAGCAGCGCGCGCGCGACCGGATGGGACGGGACCCGCAGGGCCACGGTGGGCAGGCCAGCGCGGGCGAGGTCGTGGACCGGACAGTTTTCGCTCGCCGGCACGACAAGGGTGAGGGGACCCGGCCAGAATGCCCGCGCCAGCTTCTGGGAACGCGTGTCGAAGCGCCCAAGCGCCAGCGCCTGCTCAGTCTCCGCGACATGGGCGATCAAGGGGTTGAACCGAGGGCGTCCCTTGGCCTTGTAGATGGACGCGACTGCACGGCCATTGGTGGCGTCGGCGCCGAGGCCGTAGACCGTCTCGGTTGGAAAGGCCACTAGACCGCCATCGCTCAAGGCCTGCGCGGCGTTTGCGATGAGGCGTGCGGCTTCGGGCTCGGATGTCATGCGCGGAAGATAGAACAGTGCGCGATGCTGTGGAACGGCGGCATGAAAAAAGCCGCCCCTGAGGACGGCTTTCCTGAAATGAAATGCCCAGGCTCCGGCAGCAGCGCGCGCGCCTCTTCAGGCACACAATTCGCCGCCAACTACGGGCCTGGGCAGATTGTCTCCCACCAGAAGGCCGCTTTCGCGGCCGGAGGCTAGGACCGGTCGGAGTACATCCGTCCGTCCCGGTCCGGTGTCGCCGCGATCCTTGGACCGGCTGGCGACGCCTCGCATCTGGCTGGGGTAACGCTGATATGGGGATCTTCTTCCCGTCCGCAAGGGCCGAAGGCTAGAAACCTTCAACCTCTCCGAGACGGCAGATGATCGACCATTCCTCCTGCGTCACCGGCTGAACCGAGAGCCGCATGGAGGTGACCAGCGCCATGCCGGATAATTGGGGATTGGCCTTCACTTCCGCAAGCGTGACCGGCCTCGGGACGGGCTCAAGCGCGCGGATGTCCACGCAGGACCATGTGCCGGTGCTGTCGGTCGAATCGGGATGAGCCTCCGCGCAGACCTCGGCAATACCGACGACGTCCTTGGTGGCGTTGGAATGGTAGAAGAAGCCGCGGTCGCCCAGCTTCATCGCGCGCATATGGTTGCGCGCGAGGTAGTTGCGGACGCCGTCCCATTCCTGCCCGGCGGCTCCCTTGGCCTTCAGGTCCTCGAACGAGAAGACATCGGGCTCCGATTTGAACAGCCAGAATTGCATCACGCCTCTGCCTTTAGCGGGCGCGCAAGTAGGGCCTCCACGGCCTCGCCCACCGAGATGGCACGCTCAAGCACGTCGCGAACCGCGATGGCAATCGGCAATTCGACGCCGTGACGTTCGCCCAGCGCAACCAGTGCCTGCGCGGTGAAGGTGCCTTCCGCCAGCTTGCCGGAGGGCGGTTCGCCACGGCCGATGGCGAACCCGAAGCTGAAATTACGGGATTGTTCGGAGGTGGCAGTAAGCACAAGGTCGCCGAGCCCCGACAGGCCCATAAGGGTCTCAGGCCGGGCGCCGAGCGCCGAGCCCAGCCGCCGCAGTTCGGCGAAGCCACGCGCGATCAGCGCCGCGCCCGCGCTGGCACCGAGCCCGCGACCTGCCGCGACGCCAGCGCCGATAGCCAGCACGTTCTTGGCCGCGCCGCCGATCTCCACCCCACGCACATCGTCGGAGTGGTAGAGGCGCAGCCCCGCGGAGGCGAGGGCGGCGGACAGGTCGGCCGCCAGCCATTCGTCGTCGGCGGCCAGGGTCACGGCCGTCGGCAGGCCCCGCGCCACATCGGCGGCGAAGCTCGGGCCTGACAGCACGGCCGCCGGATGGTCCGGCAGCGCATCCCGCAGAACATCCGTCATGAAGGCCAGCGAGCCGCGCTCGATGCCTTTGGCGCAGGAGATGACAGGGGCTCCCATCTTGATGTGCCGCGAGACCCCGCCTGCAGCCGCGCGCATGGCCTGCGAGGGCACCACCATCAGCACCGCATCGGCCATGCCGAGCTCTTCGACCTCGCACGTGGCGGTGACCCGGTCCTCCAGTGCCACGCCCGGCAGGTAGCGTTCGTTGGTGCGCTGGTCGGCGAGCGCGCGTGCCTGCGCTTCATCCATTTCCCACAGCACGACTTCATGTCCCGCACGGGCGGATGCGTTGGCCAGAGCGGTGCCCCAGGCCCCGGCGCCGACGACGCCGATCATGCCGAAGCGGCTCATGCGCGTGCTCCCGGGAGGGCGGCGTCCATGTCCAGCGGCCAGCGGGCACGCGGTGCGAAGCCGAGGCCGTCATGCTGGCCGAGTGCCAGCCGCTCCGCCCCCGCCCACGCGATCATGGCACCGTTGTCGCCGCAGAGATCCATGGGCGGCGCGATGAGGGGAACACGCAGCGAATCGGCCAGATGAAGCAATTGTCGGCGCATGGCCTGATTGGCCGCCACGCCGCCCGCGACGACGAGGGCCTTGGGCGTGCCATGCTGGCTCGTGAAGATCTGCACCGCCACGCGAACCCGGTCGAGGACCATGTCGATGACGGCCTTCTGGAACGAGGCGCAGAGATCGGCGACGTCCTTGTCCGTCAGCGGCGCGATGCGCTCGGCCTCGATGCGCACGGCGGTCTTGAGGCCCGCGAGTGAGAAATCCGGTTGGGGACGTCCGACCATCGGCCGGGGAAACGAGAAGCGCGTGGGATCGCCTTTGAGCGCAACGCGCTCGACTTCAGGGCCGCCGGGATAATCGAGGCCGAGCAGCTTCGCGACCTTGTCGAAAGCCTCGCCGATGGCGTCGTCGATGGTTGTGCCAAGCCGCTGGTACTGGCCGACGCCCTTCACCGCAAGCAATTGCGAATGCCCACCGGAAACGAGCAGCAGCAGATAGGGGAAGGCCACATTGTCGGTAAGGCGGGCGGTGAGCGCGTGGCCCTCCAGATGGTTGACCGCGAGGAACGGCTTGCCGGTGGCGAAGGCCAGGGCCTTGGCCGTCGTGAGGCCCACGATGACGCCTCCGATCAGGCCGGGGCCCGCGGCGGCGGCGATGCCGTCCATCTCGTCGAGCGTCAGTCCTGCTTCGGATAGCGCCTGCTGGATGATGCGGTCGAGCGCATCGACATGGGCGCGCGAGGCGATTTCCGGCACCACGCCGCCATAGGCCGCGTGCTTCTTCACCTGCGAAAGCACCACGTTCGACAGCACGCGCCCGCTGCCTTCCTCACGTTCCACAATGGCGGCGGAGGTCTCGTCGCAGGTGGTCTCGATGCCAAGTACGCGCATGAAGGTATCCTGGGGGAGGGACGAAGTGGCCGGTTTCGGGATGCGGCGGCAGCCTATAATCTGTGGGCCCGCATCACAACGCTTCGGCCCGCATGACATCGACCCTTCTCCGCCTCGGCACACGCGGCAGCCCTCTGGCGCTGTGGCAGGCGCATGCCACGCAACGCGCTCTTTCGCAGGCTCACGGCGTGCCTCTTGAGGCCATCGAGATCGTGGTGATCCGCACCACGGGCGACCAGGTGCGTGACCGTCCGCTGGCGGATGTCGGCGGAAAAGGGCTGTTCACGAAGGAGATCGAGGAGGCGCTGGCGGACGGACACGTGGATGTGGCGGTGCATTCCGCGAAGGACGTTCCGACCTTTCTGCCGGACGGCATGGTGCTCGCCGCCTGCCTTGAACGCGCCGACCCCCGCGACGCCTTGATCGCCCCGCAATACGGCACGCTGGACGGCCTGCCCGAGGGTGCCGTCGTCGGTACGGCGTCTGCCCGGCGTGGGGCGATGCTGAGTTACCTGCGACCGGACATCACGACTGTGCTGCTGCGCGGCAATGTCGAGACAAGGCTGCGCAAGGTAGAAAGCGGCGAGATGCAGGCCACCCTGCTTGCGCTGGCCGGGTTGAGGCGGCTCGGACTGGAAGCGCATGCCAGCGAGGTGCTTGAGCCTGAGCGTTTCCTGCCGGCCTGCGGACAGGGGACGGTTGCCCTGGAGATCCGGGGCGATGATGCGCGCACGGCGGAACTCCTGGCGGCAGTCGACCACAGGGAGACGCATCTGTCGCTGCTTGCCGAGCGCGCCTTCTTGGCCGCGCTGGACGGATCCTGCCGCACCTCCATCGGCGGGCACGCCCGGATGGACGGGGACCGGCTGCAATTGCGCGGGCTCGTGCTCGAGGCCGAGGGGCGCGAGGCGTGGACCGTGGAACTTGATGGGCCCGCCGACCAGCCGGAGATCATCGGCCGCACAGCCGGCGAGGATCTTTTCAACCGCGTTCCGGCCGGCATCATTGTCAGCGAGCGCTTTCCCTCGTGAAGGTGCTGGTGACACGACCGGAGCGGCCGGGCCTGCGCACCGCCCAGAGGCTGCGCGCGCTGGGGCATGAGCCGCTCGTCGTGCCATTGCTCAGCCTGCACTTCGCGCCTCCGGAGAACCTGATCGCGAACGGCCTGCCAGACGGCATCATCCTCACCAGCGCCAACGCCGCGCGGGCGATTGCCTCGCACCCCCATTTGCCGAGGCTCCGGGGTCTGAGGCTTTGGACGGTCGGGAGCAGGACCACGGCGGCGGCGCGCGAACTCGGCTTCGACAATCTTCAAGCCGAAGCGCTGGACCTCGATGCGCTGGCCGTGGTGCTGAACGGCTGGGAAGGGGCGGGTTTACGGCTGCTCCACCTGGCCGGACAGGATCGTGCCGGCGACCTCGCAGCCATGACGGAGGGATCGTCCCACATCATCCGGACCGTGGTGGTCTACCGCGCTGATCCCGTCCCCGCGATGCCGGCCGACATTCTGGACGATCTGGCGGCGGGACTGATCGACGCAGTTCTGCATTATTCCGGCCGCACCGCTTGGGCCTATCTGCGGTTATCAGAGGCTTCTGTACCGGGGGAGAGTCTTCCTCCGGTCCACATCTGCCTCTCGGAAAACGTCGCCGCGCCGCTGCTTCGTGCCGGTGGCAAGGTTCGCATTGCAACGCTTCCCACTGAAGACGCGTTGTTGGCATGCCTGAGCGAAGCCGCCTCGCCAAGCGGCGTGCCGGGCGCTAATTAAGTCCGGGCTTCCAGTACGAGGAAATGTATGGCCGACCCGAAGAACCCTCGCCCGGACAACAAGACCGAGGCTCGTCGATCCATGAAGCCCAAGCCGGGCGTTATCGATCTGCAGGCGACAGAGGTCACCGACCCGTCGCCGGCGCCTGAGCCGACGCAATCTCCCGACGCGGAAGTGGAAGCAGCCATGCCCGGGAGCACCGAAGAGACTCGGCCTGAGGCGGCTCCCGAGACCCCTGACGAGCACCTGGAAGTGGCGATCCCCGGCATCGACACGCCGCCGTCGGAAAGCCCGCCCCCGCCCAAGCCGCCAGCCGGAGAGCAGGTGAGCGCCGGAGTGACGGAAGCCGCGGCCTTGGGAGCCGCCAGCAACCGGCAGCCGGGGGAGACGGCGAACACTGGAACAAGTGCCGCAGCAGCCAACCCCGCGGTTTCCGATGCGGAGCCGCGCTCTTCGCTGGGCGCGCTCGTCGGCGCGGGCGTGGCGGGTGGCGCCATCACACTTGTGGTCTTCTTCCTGCTCCTGAGCGCCGACCTCATTCCGCTTTCGGGCGCAGGTGATCCCGCGCTCGGCAATCGTGTCGCAGCGGTTGAGCGGGAGGTGACCACTTTGGCCGAACGGCCTGCGGCTCAGGAAACCCCGGCGGCCGGCGCAACAGCCAATGTGCAGGCGCTCCAGGCTGAGATTCAGGACCTACGGGGTCAGATCGAGGGCTTGCGCAACGCGGCTCCGGTGGCAGGCGGGGCTCCCGCGCCGCAGCCGGAGATCGAGGAATTGTCCCGTCGGGTCGCGGACCTCACAACCCGCGTCGAGAACCAGCCGCAGCAGGCGGCACAGCCGGCGGTTCCCGGCCCGGAACTGGCGCAACTGACAACCCGCCTCGATGAACTGGCGCAGCGCGTGGAAGCACCCCGACAACCTGATCCGGCTGTGGGTCAGGCAGTGGAGCAGGCGTCGGCCGCGTCACGCCGTGCGGATGAAGCCGCGCAAGCCGCGCAGCAGACGGCCCAGCGCCTGGACGAGGTCGCCCAACAGGCACAACAGGCAGCGCAGCGCGCCGACGAAGTCGGCCAGCAGGTGCAGGAGAACGGCCAGCGTGCAGGCGAAGCCGTTCAGCAAGTGGCGACGGCTGTTCAGCAGGCCGAGCAGGCAGGCGCCGCCGCTGCCAAAGCAACAGAGGAAAGCGGCCGCGCCTATGCCGAGGCCAACCGTGCAGCGACGCTTGCGGCTCTTGGTTCGCTGGAAAGCGCCATCATGCGGGGCGCACCTTATGCAGGTGCGCTTGCCAATGCGCGCAGCCAGATACCGGACGCCGTCGCCGCCACGCTGCAGGCCAATGCCGATAAGGGACTGCCGACGCTCGACATCGTCGCTGCGCGGCTCGATGAGGCACTGAACAAGGCTCCGCGTCCGGAGATTCAGTCCCAGGGGCTCTTGGATCGCTTCGCGGAAGGCGCCAAGGGGCTGGTGCGGGTGCGGCCTGCCGAGGATTCGGTGCAGGAGATGCAGGGCAACGATGTCTGGGCTGTGCGCAGCCGCATCCAGTCCCGTCTGCAGCGCCGCGCCTTCGCCGACGCACTTGCCGAATGGGAAAACCTCGATCCTGCCGCGAAGGAAGCGACCAAGCGGGAAGCCGATGATCTGAGGTCCCGACTGGCCGTCGACCAGGCGCTCGATGCGGTCCGCGCCGATGCGCTGAAGGCTGCGGAGGCCGGACAATGATCCGCGTCCTTCTGTTCCTTGCCGTCATCGCGCTGGCGGCGCTCGGGGTTGACTGGCTGATCGACCGTCCCGGTTCGATCACGCTCGTGTGGCAGGGCTGGCAGATCGAGACCACGGTCGCCGTGGCACTGTTCGCTGTTCTCGCGCTGACGGCTGCCCTGCTCCTGCTGTGGTGGCTGCTCACCTCCATCTTCCACATCCCCGACGCGATCGCGGGAGTGATGCGAGGGCGGCGCAGGAAGCGCGGGCTTGGCGCCGTCGCACATGGCCTCGTCGCCATCGGCGTCGGCGACGGTCGTGCGGCGAGACGTTCGGCCACCGAAGCGCGCCGTCTCATCGGAGACGAGCCGTTGACCCTGCTGCTGCGGGCACAGGCGGCGCAGCTCTCCGGCGATCGCGCGGAGGCGGAATCTGCTTTCCGGGCGATGCTGGAGCGCGAGGAAACCCGGCCACTCGGCTATCGCGGCCTCTATGTGGAGGCCCGGCGCCGCGGTGATGATGACAGCGCGCTGCAGATCGCAAGCCGTGCTGCGGCCGCCGATCCCAAGGTGCCATGGGCAGGCCCGGCACTTCTGGACATGCAGGCATCCCACCGCGACTGGGATGGCGCGCTGGCCTCGGTCGAGCGCAATGTCTCGGCCAAGGTGGTGGACCGGTCGACCGGCCGCCGTCAGCGGGCCGTGCTGCTGACCGGCAAGGCGATGGATATGGCCGACGAGCGGCCTGAGGAAGCCCGTTCGCTGGCTCGCAGCGCGGTCGATCTGGCTCCCGATCTTGTGCCGGCGGCGGCTCTGGCCGGACGTCTGCTGGCAGAGGCCGGCGATTACCGCAAGGCGGCCAAGATCGTGGACAAGGCCTGGCGCGCGCATCCTCACCCCGATCTGGCGGAGGTCTACCTGCACATCCGTCCGGGTGATGCGGCGCTGGACAGGCTGAAGCGGGCGCAAGGGCTGCAGGCAAGGTCGGGAGGGCACGTCGAGGGTGATCTCATCCTCGTGCGCGCGGCCATCGATGCCCGTGACTATGCGCTGGCGCGCCGGCTCCTTCAGCCGCATGCCGACAGCACGCCGACCCGTCGGGTCTGTTTGTTGATGGCGGAGCTGGACGAAGCCGAACTGAATGATCGCGGCCGCGCGCGGGCCTGGCGGACGCGGGCTCTCGTGGCGCGCCCCGATCCGGCCTGGGTGGCCGACGGCGTCGTCACGCAGAACTGGCAGCCGTTCTCGCCCACGAGCGGCAAGCTGGACGCCTTTGTCTGGACGGTTCCGCAGGAGAGCCTCTCGGCATCGGATCATAGGCTGATCGAATCCGACATCCTCGCTGCGGAGCAGGAACTGGTCTCGAAGCCGGAGCCTGCGGAGCCCGAGGTGACACCTGCAGCCGAGGAGCCGCTGGAGCCGGAGATCGTCGCCACGCCGCAAGCACCGGCTGAGGAGTTCACAGCCGAGGCTCCTGCCGTGGAACCGGAGGTGGTGACGCCGCCCACCCAACCGGTCCAGCCGCCATCGCCGCCCGTGGCGAAGCCGGCTCCGGCATCCTACATCCGCCCGGCGGCCAAGCCGGAGATTGTCTTGCCGCTCGCACATGCGCCGGATGATCCCGGGCCGGACGACGACGGGCCTGTGGACCTCACGCGCTCGCCCGAACGCGCCACCGTGTGACGCGGGAAAAGGCCGGGCTCGGCGTGTCCGGTCTTGCCTTCGTTCACGCGATTGTCTAGGAGCCTAGTCACCGGCTAGGCCCGGCGCCGCAATAGCTCAGTTGGTAGAGCACCTCATTCGTAATGAGGGGGTCGGGGGTTCGAATCCCTCTTGCGGCACCATCATTTTTGCTCACGCCGTTCGACAGTTTCCCCGCCGGGAACATAGGCACTGTCGCATTCGCTCGATCCTGATTTGCGAAGGCTCACCGCGAGGGGGCCGGAGCCCGTCAAGGGCTAGCCCCTCTTCGACATGATCGTCCTATCAAGTCTCTTATCCCTCGCTGGCTAAGCGCAGCGATTAGGAGAATATCGCGTTATCAATGATGGGCTGAATATTGCCGCGCGAAAAAGCAAACAATGACAATGACAACCAGCTTATTTTGCTGCTGAAGGCCATTTGGTCACGATAAGTTAATATTTCCGCGTCTCATTCAAATCCACCATCGTTTCGATGGGCGCGCGAGACAGCTGAGCTATGGAACTGGCGCCCGCCGCATGAGTGATCTGCCCATCGAGCAGCGCCGCCTGAACGTACTCAAGGCTCTTGAAGTCATTCCCGGCGACGATCCTGTAATGGATCAGATTTGCGCGCTGGCGAGCGATTTGTTCGACACACCAATCGCTCTCGTAACCCTGCTGGACGAAGACCATCAGTGGCTCAAGGCCCGCCATGGGCTCACGGACAACTTTCTGCCCCGCGATACTGCGTTCTGCAATCACACGATCATCGGCGATGACGTCCTCGTCGTACATGACGCCCTGCAAGACGGCCGATTTGCCGACAGCCCACTCGTAACCGAGGGGCCCCGTGTCCGCTTCTACGCCGGAGCTCCGCTGGAGTGGGAGCCTGGCATTCGGCTGGGCGCCCTGTGCGTCATCGACACCAAGCCACGATCTTTCTCGACGGTGGAGAAACGTCGGCTGGAGCAGCTTGCGCTTCTTGTGGTCGCCCAGATCCGGCTCCATTCGGCGAACCTCGATCTCCAGCGCACGTCGCAGGATCTGGCGATCAGGCAGTCCAAGCTTGAATGGACCTCAACGCACGACGCGCTCACCGGGCTCCCTAATCGAACTCTGTTCCAGGAAAAGCTGAAGGCAGCGCTGGATGCCACGACACCGGGGCAACGCGGTGCGATGCTGATGGTTGATCTCGACGAATTCAAAGGGATCAACGACGCACTGGGCCACGAGGCAGGTGACGTGCTTCTCGTCGCGGTGGGGAACCGTCTCACAGGATTGGTGCAGCCCCCAAACATGGTTGCACGGCTCGGTGGCGATGAGTTCGGTATTCTTCTGGCCGAGGCAAACGATGAACAAACCAAGTCTCTGACCGTCGACATTAGCGCAGCGTTCCGAGAGCCGGTGCGATATGGCGGGCACAGCATCTACTGCTCGGCGAGTATCGGTCAGGCCATGTTTCCTGACCATGCCTCGACGCCGACCGAGGTTGTCAGGTGCGCAGATCTTGCCCTCTACGCAGCAAAGGATGAGGGCCGCAACAAGTCTGTCCTCTTTCGCGCGGAACTCTCCGACCGGCTTCAGGCGCGGATCGCCGTTCTAGGCCGTGCCCGCAATGCCCTCGAACGCAACGCCATTGTTCCGTACTACCAGCCGAAAGTTGCGCTCGGCAGCGGCACCATTGTCGGCTTCGAAGCGCTCCTCCGATGGCGCGATCCTTCTCTCGGCATCCAGTCTCCGATGACTATCTGGGACGCCTTCCAGGATCCCGTATTGTCGGTCGAGATGGGCAGCCGCATGCGCAATCTCGTGATGGCGGATATGGCGGCTTGGAAAAAGCAGGGTGTCGCGTTCGGTGCCGTTGCGATCAACATTTCCGCGGCTGAGTTCAAACGCGGTGACCTCGCCACAACCATTCTGGAAAGCATGTCGGCGTTTCGTCTGCCTTCCGACACGCTTGAGCTCGAAGTCACCGAAAGCGTGCTTCTCAACGGCGATACGGGAGACATAGGCAGCGCCCTGAGAACGCTGAGCGAGGATGGCGTGGCGATCTCGCTCGACGATTTCGGCACCGGCTATGCCTCGCTGACACATCTTCGGCAGTTCCCCGTGAACTGGCTCAAGATCGACAAATCGTTCGTCGGCGACATGGAAGAGAGCCGGGAGTCGGCCGCGATCGTCAACATGTGCATCGAACTTGCCCAGAGCTTCGGCATCGGCGTCGTTGCCGAGGGCGTTGAAACATCGGCTCAGGCCGAAATGCTGAAGAACTGGAACTGCGACCTGGCTCAAGGTTACCTTTTCGGCAAGCCTGTCGAGGCCCGTCATGTGCCCTTGCTGCTCGCCGGATGTTCCGATGAGGACGAAGAGCTTTGCGCTGCTGGCCAGCGTAGGTAGTCCGGCGTGCTGAGGAACCGGTCGAGCCGGCAGGCTTTCGATCCCGATTTAAAGCCGCAGTCAGAAGTGCCGGACGTTGTAGCCCTGGGGCTGTGTTCGCTCGTAGGCCGCAGCCGCGCGCACCACCACGTCCTCGCGGTACGCACCTCCGATGATCTGGAGCCCCACCGGCATGCCGTCCGATGAGGTGCCGGCGCAAACGCTGGCTCCGGGCTGGCCAGTGAGATTGAAGGGGTAGGTGTAGTAGACCCAGGACACAAGGTTCCGGTCGCCGAGATGAGGCGGGATGTTGACGCCGGCATCCAGTGACGTGACCGGCAGGACCGGCGACAGCAGGACATCGAAACGCTCGAAGAACAGCCGCATCTTTTCGCGCAGCGCGTAACGCTCGAACACGCGGGTGTAATAGGCACGCATCTCCTGTGCGAGCGCGGGCTCCAGCACATCGGCGACCGCCGGGTCGAGCAGGTCGCGCTGGTTTTCGATGAAGTTGCGCAGGCGGATGCCGACGCCCGCGTAGAACTCCGCGGTCCAGAGCGGCGCGGGATCGGTGTCGAAGACCGCGTCGACCTCCTCCACATGGCAGCCAAGTTCCTGGAACTGCATCGCCGCGCGACGGGTGATCTCGACGACCTCCGCGTCAGGCCGCGCGTAGCCGAACGTGGGGCTGTAGGCGATGCGCAGGCCGGCGACCGAAGCCTTCGCCGCGCCAAGCAGGTCCGGCACGGGGCCGGTGACGCCGAATGGGTCGCGGGTGTCGGGCCCCGCGATAGCGCTGAGCATCAGCGCGGCATCCTCGACGGACCGGGCGAGCGGCCCGACATGGGCAAGCGTTGGAGTGGCCGAAGCCGGCCAAACGGGAACGCGCCCGAAATGGGCCTTGATGCCGACCAGCCCTGTGAAGCTTGCCGGAATGCGGATGGAACCGCCGCCATCGGTGCCAAGCGCAAAAGGGGTGATGCCGGCTGCAACGGAAGCCGCGGCACCCGCGCTCGATCCGCCCGGCGTCTTGTCGAGATTCCACGGGTGCCGCGTCACGCCCGTGAGCGGGCTGTCGCCTACCGGCTTGCAGCCGAACTCGCTGGTTGTGGTCTTGCCGATGAGGATGGCACCGGCGGCCTTCGCCCGCTCCACGGCCGGAGCGTCGGCTGCGGCCACGTTGTCCGCCATGGTGCGCGAGCCGGAGGCGTAGCGTACGCCTCCGACCGCCATCAGATCCTTAGCCGAGAACGGCAGGCCATGCAGCAGGCCCAGCGGCGCGCCGCGCATCACCGCGTCCTCCGCAACACGCGCCGCCTTCAAGGCCTCTTCGGGCATCAGCACGAAGAAGCAGTTCAGCGTGTCCTGGGTGGCCTGCGCCTTGTCCAATGCACGCTGCGTGAGCTCGACCGGAGAAATCTCCTTCGCAGCCACGCGCCGGCGCATCTCCTGCGCGCTCATGTAATCGAAGTCTGCCGACATGCGCCGCTCCCCGTCTGGAGTGCCGCCGGAGGGGCCGACGGCACTGTTCACCTCAGTCGTTGAGGATGGCGAAGGCACGCACCGGCGAGCCGGAGCCGCCCTTGAACTTCAGCGGCGCGCCAAAGAACTGGAACTCGCCCTTGCCAATGAGAGCTTCCAGATTGACCAGCCATTCCCAATGGCTGACGCCAAGATCGCGGCACAGGCGATGCTGCGAGAAGATGTTGTCGGACGGCTTGTCGGTGGAGGGGCCTTCAACGCCATGCATCTTCGAGCCGCGGTCGAAGAGCCATTGCGTGGCTTCCGCCGTCAGTTGGGGGTTCTTCCACACGGAGTCGAGGCCGGGGTAGTTGCGCGCGTGGAAGCCGGAGCACAGCAGCACGATGTGGCCATCCACCTTCACGCCGGCCTTCTGCTCGGCTTCTTCCATTTCGGCCACGCCAATCTCGCCGAGGTCCGGGATGTGGCGAAGGTCGAAGCAGACCGCCTTGCCCATGAACATTTCGAGCGGCATCTCGTCGACCGGCGCGCCGTTCGGATTCACGTGGCGGAAGGCGTCCACATGCGTGCCGACATGATCGAGCATGGCGATGAAGTTGGTCTGGAAGGTCATCGCATCGCCCGGCACGCCGAGATTGTGTGCCTTGGAGCTCTCATGGCTCATATGCGTGGTGATGACCGGGCGCTGGAAGAGCTTGTGCGCCGGCATGTTGTCTTCGATCAGCAGGCTGAGATCGATTACTTTCTGAGCCATGTCCTACTCCTTGCTTGCTGGTGTCTTGGTCTTCGCAGCCGTTCAGGCTGCGGTCTTCTTGCGGCCGAGAAAGGCCTCCATCACCTCGGGATCGCGCGCCAGTTCGGCGCTCGGGCCGTGGTGCGAGATGCGCCCGTTGGCGACGACGTAGGCGGTGTGCGCGATCGCGAGCGCGTAGGAGGCAAGCTGCTCGACCAGCAGGATGGTGAGGCCGGTGCGGTTGAGGTCCGCCAGCACGCCGATCAACTGGTCCACGATCTTGGGCGCGAGGCCGAGCGACAGTTCGTCGATGACGAGAAGCTCCGGTTCCGCCATCAGGCCGCGTGCGATGGCCAGCATCTGCTGCTCGCCGCCGGACATGGAGCCGGCTTGCTGGTGCAGCCGTTCCCTGAGGCGAGGGAACAGCTCTAGAACTCGCTGGAGCGTGGCCTTGGAGCGAGGCGTCTTGATGCCGCCATGCACGTAGGCACCCAGGATGAGGTTGTCCTCGACGGTCTGGCCCGGGAACAGCAGCCGCCCTTCCGGCACCATGACGAGCCCGCGCGCCACCTTCTTGTTGGCGGGCAGGCGCGTGGTGTCCTCGCCCCGGAAGATCACCTGCCCGCCGGAAGGCCGCACGAGGCCTGTCGCGCCGCGCACCATGGAGGACTTGCCGGCGCCATTGTTGCCGATGACGGCGACAAGTTGGCCGGGATGCACCTGAAGGGAGATGTCGCGCACCGCGACCGCCGCGCCGTAGCGCAGTTCGAGATTTCGGATGTCGAGAAGGGCCTCGCTCATGCCGTGACCTCCAGGGCGTTGGCCGTATGGGGCGTGCCGAAATAGGCCTCGATGACGCGGGGATCCTCCTGCACCACGGAAGGCGTGTCGGAGGCGATGATCTGGCCGTAGTCGAGCACCGTCACCGTGTCGGCCACGGCCATGATGAGCTCGACGTGATGCTCGATCAGGAGGACCGAGACGCCGAGGCCGGCGATACGGCGGATCATGGCTTCGAGATCGTCGATCTCCTGCGTGGTCAGGCCGGCGGCCGGTTCGTCCAGCAGCAGCAGGCTCGGCTTCGAGGCCAAAGCGCGGGCGATCTCAAGACGGCGCTGCAGCCCGAACGGCAGGAAGCGGGCCTCCTCGTTGGCATAATCCTCAAGCCCTACGAAGGCGAGCAGGCCGATGGCGGTGCGGCGCGAAACCTCCTCCTCCCGGCGGAAGGCGGGCGTGCGAAGCAGGGCCTGCGCGATGCCGTAGCCAAGACGCTGCTGGTGGCCTACCATCACGTTCTCCAGCACCGTCATCTCGCCGAACAGCTCGGTGTTCTGGAAGGTGCGGGCGAGGCCGATGCGGGCGATCTCGTGCGAGCGCTTGCCGGTCAGTTGCACGCCGTCCAGTTCGCAGATGCCCTCGGCCGGCTGGTAGAAGCCCGAAATGGTGTTCACGAAGGTGGACTTGCCGGCGCCGTTCGGCCCGATCAGGGCATGGACCTCACCCGGCTTCACCCGAAGCGACGCCTTGGAAAGAGCGGTCAGGCCGCCGAACCGCACCGTGAGGTCACGCGCCACGAGTTCGGAAGTGCGGTGAGAGGTGGAACCGAGGCTTTGCTCGGCCGGTATGCCATCGCCCGCCAGGACTGCGCGAGGCGCAGGGCGCAGGCGCTTCGCCACCCCCACCACCGTTCCGACGATCCCGCGCGGCAGGGCGAACATCACGAGCAGCAGCAGCGCGCCATAGGCGAATTTCTGCCAGAGCTGGAACTGCTGCAGGTATTCCGGGAGATAGGTCAGGATATAGGCGCCGATGACCGCGCCGAAGGTGGAGCCTGCGCCGCCGAGGATCACCATCAGCAGGAAGCGAACGCTGTCCGCGAAGGTGAAGATGTCGGGCGAGATGTAGGAGTTGAGGAAGGAGTAGAACGATCCCGCGACGCCGGCCGTGACCGAGGCCACCACGAAGGCGAGGGTGCGCATCATGGTGGCGTTGATGCCGAGCGCCCGCGCTGCCGTCTCGCTCTGCGACACCGCCAGCATGGCGCGTCCATAGCGGGAGACCTTCAGATTGTGCGTGAGCAACGTGGCCAGGAACAGGCTTGCCGCAAGCACGCCGTAGAAGGCGTAGCCGGAGAGCTCCGCGCCGAAGAGGTTCGGCATGGGAATGGAGGTCAGTCCGGTGGTGCCGCCTGTCAGCGACTGCCATTCGATGGCGACGTTTTCGACGATGATGCCGAACGCGATGGTCACCACCGCCAGATAGACGCCGCGCACCCGCACGCTCGGATAGGCGAGCGCCACGCCGAACAGCCCGGACACGATGGCTGCGCCAAGGCTGGCGGTGACGATGTCGAAGCCCAGCCGCGTTGCCAGGATGCCGCCGGTATAGGCGCCAAGGGCGAACAAGCCCGCCTGTCCCAGCGAGATGAGGCCGGTGAGGCCGACGAGCACGTTCAGGCCCACGGCGATGATGCCGTAGATCAGGAACAGCATGAACAGCCGCAGTTCGTATTCGTTGTCGGAGAACAGCGGTACGGCGACCAGCACGAGCGCAAGGACGACGAAGCCGAGGGAGGTGAGGTGGCGGGTCATACCTTGGCCACCTCGCGCTTGCCGAACAGACCCTGCGGGAAGACGAGCAGGACGAGGATCATCACGCTGAAGCCGATGATCTCGCGGGCGGCGGTGGAGATGTAGCCTTCGATGAACTTCTCGCCGATCCCGTAGGCGAGGCCGGCCACGACAACGCCCGGCGCGCTGACGATGCCGCCGATGATGGCGACGGCGAAACCCTTGAGGCCGAGCAGCACGCCCATCGTGGCAGAGGCCTGGATGACCGGCGCCACCAGCACGCCGGCCGCCGCGCCCAGGAACGCGGCCAGCGCAAACGAGATGGCGACCACGCGGTTGACGTCCACGCCCATCAGCGAAGCCGCGCGCCGGTCATGCGCGACGGCCTGCATGGCGCGGCCGATGAGGGTCCGCTTCTGCATGAGGCGCAGGCCCAGCATGGCGGCAATGGCCACGACCGGGATGAGCAGTTCCTGCGGGTAGACGCCTGCACCGAGGACCTGCACCGCTCCGTTGACGCCGGGCGAGGGCAGGGCCCGCGAAAAGCCGCCGAACTGCATGGTGGCGAGGCTCTCGATCATGATGCCGACGGCGATCGTGGTGAGCATCCAGCCGACCGACGCCGTCGGGCCCGTGAAGGGGCGCACGGCAAACCGTTCCAGAAGAACTCCGAACACGCCTCCGGCGAATACGGCCAGAAGGCAGGCCAGCCAGAGCGGCAGGCCGGCATCCACGCCCATGACCGCGAGCACGGCGCCGATCATCAGCGTGTCGCCGTGCGCGAAATTCACCGCGCGGGCGGCGCTCCACATGATGTGGAAGCCGAGTGCGACGAGGGCGTAGATGCCCCCGATGGCAAGCCCCGAAAGGGTGTATTGGGCGAATGTGGACATGGGGGTGCTTTCGCGCCGAACGCGGCCTTGCCTGGAAGCCGGATGCGCCGCCACACGAGGCGGCGCTGCGGGAGCTATGCGGGCGGGATCTCTGCCCGCGGCCTCAGGGGGCCTTGCCGTACGGCGTCTGCTCGATCGGCAGCAGCTTGCCGTCCTGCCACGCCGTCAGCTTGTAGTATTTGGGCAGGATCGCGTCCTGACGTTCGGGATCGGTCTTGTCGAAGGCGGGCTGGTAATCGGCCACGATACCGGTGTGGTTCACCTCGTAGAGCGCCTCGCGGACCTTGGCCCAGTCATAGGCACCCGCCTTCTCGATGGCGGCTTTCAGGATGTAGACGGCGTCATAGGCATTGCCGACGCCCGAGCCCATCTTGATCTCCGACGGATCCTTCATGCCGTACTTGGCCGAGATCTTGTCCCACAGCGCCTTCTTCTTGGGGTCCATTTCGCCCATGAAGGTGTAGGTCTGGATCACCTGCACGCCGTTTGCGAGCGGGCCGGCAAGCTCCCCGAGATTTCCGGCGATGCCCCAGGCTCCGATGATCGTCGGCTTGTAGCCGACCTTGTCCATGGACCGCAGGATCTGGTTGCCCTCGCGGTCCAGTGCCCAGAACAGCACCACATCGGCCCCGGCGTCACGGGCACGCATGACCTGCGGGCTCATGTCCTGGTCGTTCCAGTTGAAGGTTTCCAGCGCGACGAGTTCCTTGCCGGCGGCCTGCATCGCGGCTTTCACGTCCGGCACCGCGCCGTTGCCCCAGCCGGTGTTCTCGTAAAGCAGGGCGACCTTGCCGGACTTCGATGCCTTCACCGCCTGCTCGACGAGGAAGCGCGCCACCCATTTGTCCTTGGCGGAGACGCGGAACATATAGTTGGGGCTAGCGCCGTTCTCGATGGCCTTCGTGTTGGCGGCCATGATGCCGACATACGGGATGCCGATCTTGTTGACCGGCTCGGCCTGCGCGACGGCCACTGTCGAATGATAGCCGCCCAGGATGGCGACGCATTTGTCGGCCAGTGCGATGCGCCGGGTGTTATCCACGCCGCGCGGCGGGGCGCCGGCGTCGTCGTACTGGACGAAGCGCAGAGGCTTGCCGAGCACGCCGCCGGCGGCGTTGATTTTCTCGATGGCGATCTCAGCCCCCATCTTGGCCGCCTGTCCGCCGAACGCGGCGGGGCCGGTCACGCCCACAGAATTGCCGATGCAGGGGTTCTGTTCAGCATGGGCTGCAATCGGAGACATCGCGAGCAATGGCAGCACGCAGGCAGTCAGTCGCGTTCCGAACCGGCGATTGATCATTGCTCTTGTCTCCATTCAGGCGCGCAGAGTGCGCTGTTCAGTCAATATGAAACTTGGCCGTCAATTCGTTCTACTGAGAGACATGTTCAGGATATCAGCGAAGACGTGCCAATACTATTTAGTGATAGCGGTATAGGCGCACCCTATCAGGCTAAATCATCGGCAGTCCGGGCTCAGCGGGTGTTCCGCAAGCCCTTGAAAAATCTCAAGATAGTTTGCAGCCTGTGCACAGACTGTGAAATTGTGTGCACTGAAAAGAGCGGCCCCGTGTCGCCTGACCGCAAGGAGCCCGCATCAGCCTTGGACATCCGCCAGCTCCGCTATTTCATGCAGGTCGCGGACAGCGGCAACTTCTCGCGTGCGGCAGAAATCCTGCGGGTGGCGCAGCCTTCGCTCAGCCAGCAGATCAAGAACCTCGAACTGGAACTTGGCGTTGAACTGCTCGTGCGGCATTCGCGCGGGGTGACGCCGACGGAGGTTGGGCTACGGCTCTACGAGCACGCTCAGCGTATCGTCACCGAGACGGAGCGTGCCCGGGAAGTGGTGCGCACGACCGCGCTCAACCCGAGCGGCGAGATCAGGGTGGGGTTGCCGACATCGGCGTGCCGTAATCTCTCCGTGCCGCTCTACGAGGCACTGGCCGAACGCTTGCCGGACATCAAGCTGCACATCATCGAGGCGATGACCGGCGCGCTGGACGAGTGGATCCAGAAGGGGCGACTGGATGTGGCGCTACTCTATGATCACAAGGCGTTCGAGCATGTGGCCTGGACCGAGATGATCGTCGAGGAACTGATGCTGTTCCTGCCCCCCGGCATGCAGGCCCCAGCGGGCGGTGAGATGCCGCTTCGGGAGATCTTCAACCTGCCGGTGCGGATCATCGCCCCGGGACGGCCCAATGTTGCGCGAGTCGTAATCGATCAAATGCTCGCACGCTGCGACATCCAGGCCGGCATCTATGACTGCGACAGCTTGCCGGCCATCGGCGGGCTTGTGCGCGAGGGTCATTTCGCGGCCGTGATGCCGCACTTCGCCTTCCTTGCGGAAATCCAGAGGGGCGAGATGATCCCCGTGCGCATCGTGGACCCGGTGCCGTCCTGGCGTTTGTCGGTCGTGGTGTCGGAGCGCACTATGAACAGCCGCGGCAGCAGCGGCGTGGCGCAGGTGATGGCCGACGTCATCGGCGATCTGGTTGCGCGCGGCGTGTGGAAGGCCCGCTCCATCGCTCAGGAAGAACCCGCGGGTGAACTGGCGCTCGCTCACGTCAACGCTCCATGACGCCGATCTCGTGAGCGTCCCGTCCGCGTCGGGATCAGGTCGCGCGGGTGCGGACATCTCGCGACGACGCCCGCGAGTGGTGAAATGCCATCACCGCGCGATAACCGAGCAGCACGACCACGATGCCGGCATAGATCAGCGGCTCCGGCGGCCAGGATTTCACCACCATCACGAAGTGCACGGCGGCCAGAGCCGTCGCCGCGTAGGCCAGTTTGTGCACCCGCGCCCAGATTGCGCCGCCCAGCCGCCTGATGGAGTAGCGGTTCGACGTCGCCGCCAGCGGGATGAGCAGGGCAAACGCGATCATCCCGATGGTGATGTAGGGGCGTTTCCAAATGTCGGAGAGGATCGCGCCCGCATCGAGCTGGCGGTCCAGCACCAGCCAGGCCAGCAGGTGGAGGAGGGCGTACCAGAAGGCGGTGAGGCCAATGGCGCGCCGGTAGCGCAGCAGGTTGAGCCCTGTCAGCCGGCGCACGGGTGTTATCAAAAGCGCAAGGATAAGGAAGCGCAGGGCCCAGATGCCGAGTTCGTGCTCCAGCGCACGCGCGGGATCCGGGCCGAGTTCATCGTTGAAGCCGGTCCAGACCAGAGCGGCCACGGGTATGAACATGACCAGATAGGCCAGCCACGGCCCCGGCCAGTTGCGCGTGGAGATCGGCATCAGAAATTGGCCTTGAGGTCCATGCCGGAATACAGGCCCGCGACCTGCTCCCCATAGCCGTTGAAGGGCAGGGTGTCGCGCCGCTTGGCGAAGACGCCGCCTTCACCGATGCGCCGTTCCGTGGCCTGGCTCCAGCGGGGGTGATCCACGGCCGGGTTCACGTTGGAGTAGAAGCCGTATTCGCCGGCATTCTGCATCTGCCAGGAGGTTGCCGGCTGCTTGTCCACAAGGCTGATGCGGACGATCGACTTGATGCCCTTGAACCCATACTTCCAGGGCACGACGAGGCGCAGCGGTGCACCGTTCTGGTTGGGCAGCGTCTCGCCGTAGATGCCGACGGCCAGGATGGTGAGTGGGTGCATGGCTTCGTCGAGCCGCAGGCCTTCGCGATAGGGCCAGTCCAGCGCCTGCAGGAAGCCCTTCTGGCCCGGCATCTCCTCGGGGCGCACAAGGGTCTCGAAGGCAACGAATTTTGCGCCCGACTGCGGCTGCGCCTGCTTCAGCACCTCGGACAGCTGGAAGCCATTCCACGGAATGACCATGGACCAGCCCTCGACGCACCGCATCCTGTAGATGCGCTCCTCCAGAGCGAAGGGCTTGATGAAGTCCTCCAGCTGGTAGCTGCCGGGGCGGTCCACCAGCCCGTCTACCTTCACGGTCCAGGGCTGGGTCGTCAGGCTTCCGGCATTGGCCGCCGGGTCCGACTTGTCGGTGCCGAACTCGTAGAAATTGTTATAGCCCGTGACGTCCTTCTTCTTGCTCATAGGCTCGCTCGTCGAGAACGGGCTCTTCTGTGTGGCAAGCTGTGCCGCCGCTGCACCGCCGATGCCCGAGAGCGTTGCAGCTCCGGCCACCATGCCGCCGATGATCTGACGTCGGTTCAGGTAGAGATCGCGCGGCGTGATCTCGGAGGCAGGCACTTTGGGAAGTCGGATGCTCATCATGGCCTCGTGCAATGCTGGCCCCGGGGGCTGTTGCTGCGACGAGTATAGATACGGGGCCGGCGTCTCCACAGACGCAACGCGCAGCGGAAGGTCACTTTCCGGTGCTTCGCGCCCTGCTGACGGCATGGGCACCGCTAAAAACCGCACGAGACGGTGCATGCCCGCCATGCGCCTGTTGAAGAGCTGTGATGATGCTGGTTTATTGCGGCTCCCGGCCGTGACGGCCGCGGCAACGAATAATCGGAGGAAGTGCCTTGCTGAACCGGCGTAACTTCATTCGCACCGGAGCGCTCGGCGCTGCGGGCGCAGCCACGCTTGCCGCTCCTGCCATCGCGCAGAGCAGCCCGAAGATCCAGTGGCGCTGCACGTCCTCGTTCCCGAAGTCGCTCGACACCATCTATGGCGGCGCGGCCGATCTGGCGAAGTTCGTGCATGAGGCGACCGACGGCAATTTCGACATCCAGGTCTTCGCCGCAGGCGAGATCGTGCCCGGCCTGCAGGCTGCCGACGCGGTGACCAATGGCACCGTGCAGATGTGCCACACCGCCGCTTACTATTATGTCGGCAAGGATCCGACCTGGGCGCTCGGCGCCTCGGTTCCGTTCGGCCTCAACGCCCGCGCCATGCAGGCCTGGCTGGCCTATGGCGGCGGCACCGGCCTGCTGAACGAGTTCTTCAACACCCAGAACCTGCACTACATCCCCGGCGGCAACACCGGCACGCAGATGGGCGGCTGGTTCCGCCGCGAGATCAAGTCTGTCGCGGACCTCAGCGGCCTCAAGATGCGCATTGCCGGCCTCGCGGGTCAGGTGATGGGCAAGCTCGGCGTGGTGCCGCAGCAGGTCGCCGGCGGCGACATCTACCCCTCGCTGGAGCGTGGAACGATCGATGCTGCCGAGTGGATCGGCCCGTACGACGACGAGAAGCTGGGCTTCGTGAAAGTGGCCCCGTTCTATTATTATCCCGGCTGGTGGGAGGGCAGTCTCGAGCTGAACTTCTTCATCAACAAGCAGCAGTTCGACCAGCTCCCAGCCAACTACAAGAGCCTGCTGGAAACCGCAGCACGTGCGGCCACCCTCGAAATGCTGGCCGAGTACGACTACAAGAACCCCGCCGCCCTCAACCGCCTCGTCGCCAGCGGGGCGCAACTGCGTCCGTTCCCGCAGGACGTGATGGCTGCCTCCTTCAAGGCCGCACAGGAAGTCTACGACGAGATCACGGCCAAGAACGCGCCGTTCAAGAAGATCTACGACTCGATGACGGCGTTCCGGGCGGACACCGTGCTCTACCAGCAGGTGGCGGAGTACACGTTCGACACCTTCATGATGATGCGCCAGCGCGAAGGCGCGCTGAAGCCGAAGGGTTGATCCCCAACATCTGACAACAACCAGCAGGACCGCACGTGCGGTCCTGCTTTTATTTCTGGAGCATGCACATTGTCCGGGCTCTTGGCCTTGTCTCGCGGGATCGACGCCGTGACCACCTTTATCGGGCGGTCCGTTTCCTGGCTGATCCTCGTTGTCGTTCTCGTCAGTGCGGGCAATGCCATCGTTCGCAAGGCGTTCAACATCTCGTCGAACGGCTGGCTTGAGATCCAGTGGTACCTGTTCGGCGCCATCTTCATGCTGGCCGCCGCCTGGGCCTTGCAGCGAAACGACCACATCCGGGTCGACATCATCTCCGGGATGCTGTCGCGGCGCACGCGCGACTGGATCGACTTTCTCGGCCACATATTCATGCTGCTGCCGTTTACGGTGCTGATGGTGTGGCTGCTCATTCCCTATGTGCGGCTTTCCTATACAAGCGGCGAGTACTCGCCGAACGCCGGCGGCCTTCTGCTCTGGCCCGCGAAGGCTCTCTTGCTCGCAGGCTTCGTGCTGCTGATCGCGCAGGGCCTCTCCGAACTGATCAAGCGCGGCGCGATCCTGTTCTGCGGAATGGAGGACACCACCCCCGTGCACGAACAGGCCTCCGTCGAGGACGAGATCGCGAAATTCATCCCCGAGGATGAACGGCTGCAGACCACCGGCAAGGAGGTGCGCCCGTGATCGAGTTCATCGCCCACAATCTCGCGCCCATCATGTTCGCGAGCCTGGTGTTGTTCCTGCTGCTGGGCTACCCGGTGGCCTTCGCGCTCGCCGCCAACGGCCTCCTGTTCTTCGTAATCGGCGTGGAGCTTGCGCCCTTCTCCAACGGACAAATCAACCTTTTCTGGCCCTTGCTGGGTGCCTTGCCAGATCGCTTCTTCGGCGGCGTCATGGCCAACGACACGCTGCTGGCCATCCCGTTCTTCACCTTCATGGGGCTGATCCTCGAACGGTCCGGCATGGCCGAGGACCTGCTCGACACCATTGGCCAATTGTTCGGACCACTGCGCGGCGGGCTCGCCTACGCCGTCATCTTCGTGGGCGCCCTTCTGGCTGCGACGACCGGCGTAGTGGCGGCATCCGTCATCGCCATGGGCCTTATCTCGCTGCCGATCATGCTGCGCTACGGCTATGACCGCAGGCTTGCTTCCGGCGTGATCGCGGCGTCCGGCACGCTGGCGCAGATCATTCCGCCGTCGCTCGTCCTCATCGTGCTCGCCGACCAGCTCGGCCGCTCGGTCGGCGACATGTATACGGGCGCGATCATTCCGGGCCTCGTGCTGACAAGCCTGTATGTGGGCTACGTCTTCATTGTCTCGATGATCTGGCCAAAGGCCGCGCCGGCCCTGCCGCCGGAGGCGCGGACCCTGGGCAAGGGAGTAACCTCGCTGCTGGTGGCGCTTGCCATCGGTGCCGCCATCACGGTGTTCGGCGACCGGCTGCTCCTGCCTTACGCGCCGACTTCAGCCGGCGTCTGGGCCGCCACTTTGGCGACCGTGCTGGTCTACGCCGCAGCCGTTGCGAACAAGGCGTTCAACCTGCGGATCCTGTCCTATCTGGCACAGCAGGTCATCATCGTGATGATCCCGCCGCTTGCGCTGATCTTCCTTGTTCTGGGCACCATCTTCCTCGGCATCGCGACGCCGACCGAAGGCGGTGCCATGGGCGCGGTCGGCGCCCTCATTCTGGCCTTCGCCAAGCGCCGGCTCAACCTGTCCTTGATGATCCAGGCCATGGAGTCGACCACCAAGCTGTCCGCCTTCGTGCTGTTCATCCTGATCGGCGCGCGCGTGTTCTCGCTGACCTTCTACGGCGTGAACGGCCACATCTGGGTGGAGGAACTGCTGACCTCCGTTCCCGGCGGGCAGATGGGCTTCCTGATCGTCGTCAACGTGCTTGTCTTCGTGCTGGCCTTCTTCCTCGATTTCTTCGAGCTGGCCTTCATCATCGTGCCGCTTCTGGGGCCGATCGCGGACAAGATGGGCATCGACCTGATCTGGTTCGGTATCCTGCTCGGCATCAACATGCAGACCTCGTTCATGCATCCGCCGTTCGGTTTCGCCCTGTTCTACCTGCGCTCGGTCGCGCCGCGCGGCATGTTCAAGGACAAGGTCACGGGACGCGAGACGCGCGGCGTGAGCACGGGCGAGATCTACCAGGGCGCTATCCCCTTCGTGGTGATCCAGCTCATCATGGTGGCGTTGACGATCGCCTTCCCCGGGATGGTGATGCACTACAAATCCGAGCCCGCACCGAGAGCACCTGTGCAGGTGGGTGCACCGGGCGAGTTTGGGCTGCCACCGCTCGGCGGCATGGGCGGAAGCGGCGACAACAATCCGCTCGGCCTGCCGCCGCTTGGCGGATCCGGTTCCGGTCCGGGAACGGGCGACAACAACCCGCTCGGTCTTCCGCCTCTCGGCGGTGGTGGTGCGGGTATTGCCGCGCCGGCACAGGACAATCCTCTAGGACTTCCGCCCTTGGGAATGCCACCGGCGGGATTGGGTGCGCCAGCGTCTCCCGCTGAACCCCCGCTTGGTCTCCCGCCGCCGGATTTCGGCGGCGGACAACCGGCTCCGGCAACACCGCCGGCACCCTGAGGCCTGTGATCGGGCGTTAGGTTCGAACCCGGGGAGGGTGGGCGCAAAAGGCGTTCCCCTTCCGACCGGGAATCAGGTCTTGTGTCCTCATGATCATCGCCTGCGTCACCGACCATCAGTACGCCGACATGGCGGGAGTGCTGCTGCACTCCATCGAGGCCAATGGACAGGTTCCGGACGCGCGGGTGGTGGTGTTCGGCCATGATCTGCCGGAAACCGACGAAGAACGGCTGCGCGGCTGTGTGGAGCATCTGACGCTCGAGGTACGAGACATTCCGGCAGCGGTCGCAGACCGCATCAAAGAACTGCCATCCAATCAGCTTTTCCCGGCGGCATCGTCGGTCAGGCTCCTGCTGGGCGATCTGCTGCCGGATGACAGCGGTAGGGTGCTCTATCTCGACAGCGACACCCTGGTGAACGGCAGCCTGCGCCCGCTGTTCACGATGCAGATGCGTGGCCGCATCGCGGCGGCCGTTCAGGATCCCGCCCATCCGGACATGCAAAGGTTGATGAACCGCCGGATCGGGCGTGCGGAAGATGCGGTGTACGTGAATTCGGGCGTGCTGCTGATAGAGCTCGGGCGTTGGCGGCACGAGCGGGTCGGCGAGCGGTGCCTCGACTGGATGGCGGCGCATCCGGAGGCGGCCCTGCCGGATCAGGACGCGCTGAACGTCGTTCTCGGTGGCGAGTTCGCACTGCTCGACCGCCGCTGGAACCTGTTCACCGAAGTTCCAGGCTGCATTCCGGCCGAACGCTACAGCGCGGCGACGGTGGTGCATTTCAGCGGCTACGCGAAGCCGACCTTCGCTGAATGCACCCACCCGCTTGCCGGGGAGTTCATCCGGCTGCGCCTGCGCACGCCGTGGAAGGATGTGCCGATCCTGACCAGGCGCCCGCATAGCGGTTTGCTGGGGCTTCCTGCACGGCTGCGCAGCCGCAAAACGCTCGACCAGCCGCGTTCACTGACCCGTGCGGAGTACAGGGCGCTGCTTGCGAGGGCCGAGCCGCCTCAGTCCGCGCTACAGAAGCCCCGCGCCGACATTGATGGCGAGAGCCAGAATGGCGGTGTTGAACAGGAAGGCCAGGATCGTATGGGCAAGGACGACCCTGCGCAGGCGTGATGAGGCGACCTCGACATCCGAGGTCTGCGCCGCCGCGCCGATGGTGAAGGAGAAGTACAGGAAGTCCCAATAGGTGGGCTCCTGCGGATCGTCGGGAAACTTCAGGCCGATGCCGGTGTCGGGATTGTAGTGGTCGTGAGCGTAGTGCAGCGCGAGAAGCGTGTGCAGGAAGAACCACGACACGATGATGGTGGAACCTGCCAGCATGATGCGCCAGCCTGCATCACCGGTTGCCGCCTTTACGGCGTGGAGTTCGAAACCCGTTGCGCCAAGGCTGGCGAGCGCGGCGATGACGGTGAGTACCGTGACGATCCAGGCGGCGGGATCGAGATCGTCGGAGCGCTGGCGGATGTGATCCGCCGATGCGGTCAGCATCATCGAACCGGCGAGCACGAGGTAGAGCAGCGCACCGAAGTTCCAGGCCAGCAGGAGCCGGGTCGAGAGCTCGAACGAGCCCCCGAGGATGAAGGCCACCACGGTCAGCGCCATGCACAGCAGGATTCGCGGCTGGGTGCCGACGAAGTGGGGCAGGCGCGTGGTCAGGAAGCTTTTGGACACGGGGACCATGATGTTGCGGCGAGCTTAGGCTGTCGCGAAGGCTGGCTGCTAGTGGAAATCCCGTGACTTTGGGATGATGCGCTCCTGTCTTGGATGGGTCGAGGTGCGGGGATGCTGCGGGTGCAGGATCTCGTCCGCGCGGGTCAGCTGGAAATGGGCCTGCCGGTGCTCCGCCAGACGGGAGAGGTCTCCGCTGCGGTCGATCAGCCGCTGCGAGATGAGGTGGACGACGCCCTCCTCGCTGCGCTGCACCTGCCCGTGCACCTCGATGAGGCGCGAGCCCATGACCTCGCGCCGGAACTGCTGGAACAGGCTGGCCCAGACCACGATGTTGAGGACGCCGGTTTCATCCTCGACGGTCATGAACACCACATTGCCGTTTCCCGGCCGCTGCCGGACCAGCACCACGCCCGCCGCCTTGACCCAGGAATTGTGCCGCGCCCGGTCGATCTCCGCACAGCTTCGGATGCCTTCCCCGCGCAGGCTCTCGCGAAGGAACTGCATTGGATGCGCCTTCAGCGACAGGCGGGTGACCTGATAGTCCGTGACCACATGCTCGACGAGGGGCATGGCGGGCAGGAAGGCATCCGGCTCCTCCGCCAGTTCGGCCGCTTCGGCCGCAGCGAACAGGGGCAGCGCCTCGCCGCCGGGCAGGCGGCGCACCGTCCACAGTGCGTTGCGGCGGTCGAGGCCTATCGAGGTGCAGGCATCGGCATCGGCCAGTTTCTCCAGCGCGGTACGGGGCAGGCCGGTGCGGCGGGCAAGGGCCTCGAGATCCGGAAAGCCTGCCATTCGGTGGGAAGCCAGCCGGTCCGCCCATTCCTGCCGGAAGCCGTCGATCTGCCGGAAGCCGAGACGCAGCGCGAAGCGCTTCTTGCCAATCGGCTCAAGCGTGCAGTCCCAGTGGCTGTGATTGATGTCGATGGGCCGCACCTCGACACCGTGTTCCTGCGCATCACGCACCAGTTGCGCCGGCGCGTAGAAGCCCATGGGCTGCGAATTCAGGATGGCACAGGCGAACACGTCCGGATGGTGGCACTTGATCCAGGACGAGACGTAGACGAGGTGGGCGAAGGCTGCGGCATGGCTTTCCGGGAAGCCATAGGTGCCGAAGCCCTCGATCTGCGCGAAGCAGCGCTCGGCGAAGGCGCGATCATAGCCGCGCCGCGTCATGCCGTTCACCATCTTGTCCCGGAAGGTGTGGATGGTGCCGACATAGCGGAACGTCGCCATGGCGCGGCGCAGCCCGTTGGCCTCGTCCGGGGTAAACTCCGCCGCCACGATGGCGAGCTTCATTGCCTGCTCCTGGAACAGCGGCACGCCAAAGGTCTTGCCGAGAACCTGCTCCAGTTCATCCTGCGGATAACCGGGGCCGGGACGGGGAATTTCCACCACCTCCTTCTTGGCGCGACGTCGCAAATAGGGATGGACCATGTCTCCCTGGATGGGACCGGGCCGCACGATGGCGACCTCGATGACGAGGTCGTAGAACGTCCTCGGCTTCATGCGCGGGAGCATGTTGATCTGGGCGCGGCTCTCCACCTGGAAAACGCCGATGGAATCCCCCTTGCACAGCATGTCGTATGTGGCTTTGTCCTCGCTATCGATGGAGGACAGGCTGTGATCGAGCCCCTTGTGCTCGCCCAGCAGGACCAGCGCCTTCTTCAGGCAGGTCAGCATGCCGAGCGCCAGCACATCGACCTTCATCAGCTTCAGCTCACCGATGTCGTCACGGTCCCATTCGATGAAGGTGCGGTCTTCCATCGCGGCATTGCCGATGGGAACCGTTTCGTCCAACCGGTCGCGCGTGAGGATGAAGCCGCCGACATGCTGCGAGAGATGGCGCGGAAAGCCGATGAGCTGATTGGCAAAGGCGACAGCTCTGGCGATCTCCGGATTTTCCGGACGCTGGCCGGCCTGCCGGACCTGGTCGTCGGGAAGATTGTCTCCCCACCCGCCCCACACCGTGGCTGCAAGTGAGGAGGTCACGTCCTCGCTGAGGCCCAGCACCTTGCCGACTTCGCGGATGGCGCTGCGAGGCCGATACTTGATGACGGTGGCGGCGATGCCGGCGCGGTGGCGCCCATAGCGCTGGTAGATGTGCTGGATGACCTCCTCGCGCCGCTCATGCTCGAAGTCGACATCGATGTCCGGCGGCTCCTTGCGCTCCTTGGAGAGGAAGCGGGCGAACAGGACGTCGATCTGCTCGGGGTCCACATTGGTGATGCCGAGGATGAAGCAGACGACCGAATTGGCCGCCGACCCACGCCCCTGGCACAGGATGCCGCGATCATCGGCAAAGCGGACGATGTCGTGAATGGTGAGGAAGTATCGGGCGTAGTCCGCCTCCGCGATGAAGAGGAGCTCCTTGTGCAGGAGATCCTCGACCTTGGCGGGGATGCCGTCGGGGTAGCGCAGGCAAGCACGGCGCCAGCACAGGTCCTCAAGATGCGCCTGAGGCGTCCTTCCCGGCGGGACCGGCTCGTCCGGGTAATTGTATTCGAGTTCCGACAGGGTGAACTCGACGCGAGACAGAAGGTGGCCGGTTTCGGCCACTGCGTCCGGTGCGTCCCGGAACAGACGCTCCATCTCGACCGGGCTTTTCAGGTGCCGCTCGGCATTGGCTTCGAGAATGCGGCCGGCGCTTTCGATTTTCAGGCCTTCGCGGATGCAGGTGATGATGTCCTGCAGGGGACGCTGTTCGGGCGCGTGGTAAAGCACATCGTTGACGGCGATGAGGGGGATGCCGTGCCGCTCGGCAAGCCTGCGCGTGGCGAGGAGCCGCCGGCGGTCCGGCCCTTTGCGGTGCATGGTGGCGGCCAGCCAGAGCGAGCCGGAGGCGGCTTCCGCAAGCATGCCAAGCAGGTTGTCCATGTTTCGGCGCTCGCCCGGCATGGCGATGAGCAGCAAATCGCGCGCATCGGCCACGAGATCGCCGACCCGCAGCAGGCACTGGCCCTTGCGGCCGCGCAGATTGCCCGTGGTGAGGAGACGGCAGAGACGGCCCCAACCGGCGCGGTTGGAGGGGTAGGCTATGATGTCCGGCGTGCCGTCCATGAAGACGAGCCGGGACCCCACCGCCAGCTTGAAAGGTGAGTGGTAGCCGAACTTCTCAACGGCCCCTTCCTGCGCGATGCGCAGGGCCGCATGGGCGCGCACCACGCCGGCCACGGTGTTGCGGTCGGCGATGCCGATGCCGGAATGGTCGAGTTCCAGGGCGCGGGCGACCAGATCGCCTGGATGGGAGGCGCCCCGCAGGAACGAGAAATTGCTGGCTGCGGCCAGTTCAGCATAGCTCATGCGAACAGCCCGTGCACGAACCAGCGGGGGTGCCCGGTCTCCGCGGTGTAGAGACCTTCGCGGTAGAGCCAGAAGCGGCGGCCTTCGCGATCCTCGACGCGAAAATAATCGCGGGTAGCCGCGCCCTCTTCGTCCTTCCACCATTCCGGTGCGATGCGTTCCGGGCCCTCGGCATGGGCGACTTCGTGCATCACGCGACGCCAGCGGAAGCGGCGGGGCGGGCCGTCCGGCACCTCCGACAGCGTTTCTTCCACCGGCTCCGGCGAGGCGAACAGGCGCAGTGGACGCAGGGGAGGGTCATCCGGCTGAGGTCCGGTCCAGGACGCCTCCGATGCGGGGCCGGAGAAGTAGGGAGGGGTGTGCGCGGCCCGCTCCGGCACATGGCTTTCATGCGCCACGAAGCGCAGTACCTTGGCAGGGTTGAACCGTGCGCCGAGCCGGTCCACCGCCTCGGCGATCCGCTCATCCGTCTGCTCCTCGCCGTCCAGCCGGGTCTGGGATTGGGCCTTGACCTCCGCTGCGAGGACGGAGAGGCGGATCATGTCGAAGCCGAACCCGGGATCGATGGGATCGGCCAAGGCATCCAGCCGTTCATCGAAGAGGCGTGCAAGGGCATCTGGACCCCGCATGGCCTGTCCGGTCTGGACGCGGATGCGGCGCACGGCACCATCCGCCCGGAAAAACGCCCCCTCGAAGATGCGACCGCCTTCTCCGCGTGCTTCGAGAACGGATGCGAGATCGCCGGCAAGCTGCTGCAATGTGCCGAGCACATCCTCGGCGCGGCCGATGGGCTCCGCGAAACGGCGTTCCGCCGCCAGCTCCGGAAGAGGGGTACGCGGTGAAATGGGGCTGTCCACCTCACCCAGCGTGCGGACCAGCCTGTCCAGGAGATCGGCTCCGAAGCGCGCGGCAAGGGGCGCGCGGGGGCGGTCGGCCAGATCGGCGATGGTCTTGAGGCCGGCGCGCGCGAGGGCCGTTATCCGCTCGGCATCGAGGCCGAGAGCCGCGAGCGGCAGCGGGCGCACGGCTGCAGCTTCCCCGCCGGATGGGACCACGCCGCCGGGCGAATAGCGGGCGAGCGCTGCCGCCGCATCGGGCGTACTGGCAAGAGCCGTGCGAGGGCTGAAGCCCGCTTGGGCAAGGCGAACCCGCAGGTCATTGCGCAGTGCGGCTTCCCCGCCGAACAGGTGCGCGCAGCCGGTAATGTCCAGGTTGAGGCCGTCTGGAGTACTGAGCCCCACCATGGGCGTGTAGCGCTCGCACCAGCCGGCAAGGCGTTCGATCAGGGCATGATCGGCTGCCGGATTCTCATCCTCGATGGAGAGATCGGGCACGCGGGCGCGGGCATCCGCAAGGGTAAGGCCGGGCCGCAGGCCGAGTTCCAGCGCCCGCCGGTCGGCATGGGCGATGCGCTGCGCGCCACGCACACGCGCCAGCACCACGAGAGGCCGTTCATCCGGCGTGCCGCCAGCGCGCCGCCGCAGCCGGTGCACGCGGTCGCAGGGCAGGAGAGGAAACCACACCGCGAGATAGCGCCGGCTCCCGGAAAGAAGACTGCTCACGGTCCCACTCCACATACCAGCGGCGGGGCGGGAAACCGGCCCTGTGCCGCAGCAGATCAAGCTGAAAAACGGGATGACCGGGGGCGCCGGCCTCCAAGGGAAGGGATGGCGCCGCCCGCACGCTCCACCGGCTGAGGGCGGCGCTCGGCACCGGTTCGGCCGCCAGCCGGATGAGGAACAGGCCAACCCCTGAGCGCGCGCACGCGGCGGCAAGGCGACGGGTCGCGGTGAGGTCCAGCACTTCGGGCTGGCCCCATGGTTCCATGATGACCGCGCCCAGCGCGCCGCAGCGCAGGGCCTCGTTCGCCGCCCGCAGGGCAGCCCGCGCGTCGCGCACCCGCACCATGATGATACGGCCGGGATCCGCACCCCAATCCGCCAGACCGGGGGCGTAAAGTTCTCCCGTTTCCTGGGCCACCATGTCCTGCCGAACCCATACAAGGCTCCGGCTCCGCCCGCAGGCGCGCAAAGTCATGGAGAGCCCCATGCCGGTGGCGGCAGGCCCGTCGGCGGCGCTGGCGGCAAAGATCTCGTGCAGGGCGGCACGCGGAAGCCCGCCCCCGATTGCGGCGTCGAGACCCGCAATGCCAAAGGTGAACCGGGCTTCAGGCGCCAATTCCATGCCCGCCGGTTCCAGCGTGGCAAGGCTCCGCCTGAGCCCGGCAAGGGTATCCTGCCGGGATGTCATCTTCTGTGTTCCTGATTTGTTCTAGGAAAGGGCAGTGCCCGGCAGGAGTCAAGAAGAGTCAGCGGGGCTGTTTGTGGAGAGGGTGAACGAGAAAAGGGGCTGCCTAAGCAGCCCCTTGAAATATCAGGCGCTTTCCTTGACGCGCACCTTGGAGGCTATGGGGCCGGTGTCTCCCAGATCCTCCACGTAATGCACTTCATCCCCGCGCTTCAGGCTGTCGAAATCGCCCGTCAGCAGGCTGTTGCGGTGGAAGTAAAGCAGGCCGCCCTCCTTTGTGAGAAGGAAGCCGTGGTCTGCCTCGGGTGCCATCTCGGCCACCTGACCAAGGAACTGGTTGGCACCGTCATGCAGCGGTGCCTTGGTGCGGCCCTTCAGCTGCTCCTTGAAGTCCAGCAACTGGCGCTCGGCGATGCGGAACGCCTCGTTGATGGCGTTGCGCATGTCCGGATCCTGGAACTTCTGCTGCAGGTGTTCCGGCTCATGGCTGACCACAAGGTCCTTGTGCCCCGGCACGCCCACTTCGATGCGCACGACGGGGGGGATGGAATTGGTGGCATTGGTGGCACGTCGCTCCACGCGGACGCGGCACGTCACCAACCGGTCGAACAACTTCTCAAGCCGGGCGATCTTTTCGCGAATGGCTTCTTCCACCCAATCGGAATGCTGGATGTTGTGGAAGGTAATTTCGACAGGAATCTGCACACCTGGTCTCCTTCTTCATAACCAAGGAAAACGTACCATCCTGCGCGCAGTTTCGTGCAATTTGCCGGAAGGGCAAAGAAAAAGCCCGCCGACGATGCGGCGGGCTTTCCCGGAGTTGCAGGGGATCAGTTCCCCTGGGCGTTCAGCAGCGGCGTGATGCGGCGCAATGTGACACGCCGGTTTTCTGCGCTCGCGGACTGCGTATCGACCTTCAGATACTGCTCGCCATAGCCTTGTGTGACCAGGTTTTCGGCGGGAATCTGGAAGTCGGAGCTCAGGATCGCAGCCACTTCCTCGGCGCGCCTGTCGGAAAGGGACAGGTTGTCGATGTCCGAGCCCACGGCATCGGTGTGACCTTCGATGAGGAAGACCTCCTTCGGATCACGGTCGATGACCGCCTGGATGGCCTTTGCAAGCTGCTCCAGCTGGCGAGCCTGGGTCGGGGGCACCGTCCACTGGCCAAACTCGAACTGCACCGTATTGACGTCGACGCTGCGGACGCGCTCACGGAGGCGGACGTTCTGGCGGACCTCGTCGAGCGAGTATTCACGCTCGATGCGCTGAACCGGCGGAGCACGGAAGGTTTCTTCCAGATCTCCGTAGTCCGCCCGGCCATAATCCACCACGTACTCGTCTTCCGGTAGATCGACCTCGACCGGCGGCAGATCGAGATAGACGTTCACGCCACGCGGACGACGGGTGTTGTCGATGAGCACGATCTCACGGTCACGCTCGCGACGGATGCGGCGAAGCAGGCGGCCGTCATCATCGTTGATGGTGACGATCTCCACGCCGTTCGGACGGCGGATGATGGTTTCCACCTCGCCACGCCGGCGCTCGACCCGCACATCACGGGAGTTGCGGCTGAGGCGCTCCGTCTCGTTGTGACGGATGATGGTGCGGCCGCCCTCAGTGATGATGGTGCGGTCGTCGCCTTCGCGGATGACCAGGCGGTCTCCCTGACGCTCCTCGCGGCGGCCGAAGCGTTCGTCGAGACGGCGATCGCGGCGGTCGTAGTCGTTGCTCTCGCGACGCTCCGGATCGGACCGGCGGAATTCACCGCCGCCTTGACGTTCGGCACCGTCCCGGAACTCCTGCCCCGGACGCTGGCGCTCGCCACGACGGTTATCGTCGCCCCGGCGATCACGCTCCGCATTGGGAGCGTCGGCCGGACGTGCGTCAGGGCCACGCGGCGGTGCATCGACACTCGGGCGATTGCCGCCGTTCTGGCGTTCATCAATCCGGTTCTGAAGCTCCTGGGCACGCTGGTCACGCTGGCCGTCACGCTCGCGCCGCTGGTCTTCGACGCGGTTCTGCAGCTCTTCACGCCGCTGATCGCGCTGCCCATCGCGCTCCTGACGCTGCTCGTTGATGCGGTTCTGCAACTCCTCACGGCGCGGCGGAGGGGGCGAGCCATCAGGGGTGCGAGGCTGGGCGGCCGGCTCACGGGCGGCAGGGGGCGTTTCAGGAATTGCGGGCGCTTCCGTGCGTGGGCTGGCGGCAGGCTCGCGAGCAGCGGGAGCGGGACGCTCTTCACGCTGGGGGCGCTCGGGACGCTGTTCACGCGGTGCGCGTTCCGGCGCAGCCTCGCGCTGGGGACGCTCGGGGGCAGCTTCGCGCTGCGGGCGTTCAGGAGAGGCCTCACGCGGTGCACGTTCCGGAGTCGCTTCACGCTGGGGACGTTCCGGGCGCTCCTCACGTTGCGGGCGTTCTGGACGCTCAGGGCGCTCCGGACGTTCTGCGCGCGGGGCGCGCTCGGGGGCTGCCTCACGCTGCGGACGCTCAGGGCGCGCTTCGCGTCCAGACGCGCCGCCTTCCTCCGCACCTTCGCGGCCACGGCGGGGCCGTTCAGGCGGTGCATCTCCGCTCGGCGGGAGCACGTCCGGGGCGGCCTGGGCGAGCAGGACCGTAGAGCCCATGCCGGCCTCGAGGGCCTGGGCGCCGAATGCTGCCAAGGACCCCGAGATCATCGTCCCAGCAAGCAAAGCGTAATGGAGATGTTTCATCTTAAGACCTGTTATCGCAGATAATCGGAAGCAAGGATGGCCGCTTTATTGTGTCGTTTTATTGGCACGGCAAGAATATCACGGAAGATGAATGTTCATTCATGTTCGGCGCACTGAACACGGCGCAGGTCCAGTGGTGAGAAACGCCAATGACTTCTTCCAGTTCCAAGCAAACATAAAAAAAGGGGCGTTGCCGCCCCTTCTCATTCACCTGCTGGAAAAATGTCAGTTCAGGCCGGCCACCTTGGCCCGCTGCTTCACAAGCGCCAACACCGTGTCGATGGTCGGGGTCGCGACCTCCATCATGCGGCCCATCTCCTGGACCACTGTGACGAGCGGCTCGATTTCCATCGGGCGGTCACGCTCCAGATCCTGAAGCATCGAGGTCTTGTGAGCGCCGACGGCACCGGCGCCGTTGATGCGGCGTTCCACGTCGACGCGGAAGCTCACGCCCTGACGGTTCGCGATCTCCTGCGCTTCGAGCATCATTGCCTTGGCGACGGCGCGGGTGGCCGGGTCCGAGGCAATGATGTCGAGCGTCGCGTGGGTGAGGGCGCTGATGGGATTGAAGCAAAGATTGCCCCAAAGCTTCAGCCACAGCTCGTCGCGGATATTGGTCATCACCGGAGCCCGCAGGCCGCCAGCGTTCATGACTTCCGACAGCCGCTCGACGCGGGGAGTGATCTCGCCCGACGGCTCACCGATCGGGAACTTGTCGCCATAGACGTGCTGGATGACACCGGGCTCCACCACTTCCGTGGCCGGATAGACGATGCAGCCGATCGCACGCTCCGGACGCAGAACCTGCCACTGCTTGGCACCGGGATCGATGCTCTCCAGCGTGCGGCCCTCGAGAGCGCCGCCGAACTTGTAGAAGTACCAGTAGGGCACGCCATTGACGGCGGTGACGACGCTGGTGTCGTTGCCCAGCAGCGGCTGCATGGCATCCGCGACCGCAGGCACCGAATGGGCCTTGAGCGCGATGATGACGTAATCCTGCGGACCGAGTTCCTTCGGATCGTCGGTGCAGTTCAGGTGTTCGACGCGCTCTTCGCCCTCGATCAACAGCTTGAGGCCGTTCTTCTTCATGGCCTCGAGGTGGGCGCCGCGCGCCACAAGACTGACCTCAGCGCCGCCGCGTGCGAGCTGAACGCCCATATAGCCGCCGATCGCTCCGGCTCCGTAGATGCAGACCTTCATGATCTCCTCCTCGAGACATGCGCCGGGCCAGGCCGCGATGCGGATGGCCCTCTTTGATTATGAGGCGGGACGTTCAGGCGCCCCGCCATTGTTTTTTTTTCGGGATGCCTGCGGCATCCCGGTCCGCATGGCACCTCAGCCGATCTCGTGGCCGGACAGCAGCTCGATTGCCTTGATCAGCGCCGAATGGTCGAGCCCGCCGCCGCCATTGGCTGCGAGGCCGTTCATCAGCTGTGCGGCATTGGCGGTGTTGGGCAGGGCCACGCCAAGGCTGCGTGCGCCGTTCAGCGCGAGGTTCAGGTCCTTCTGGTGCAACTCGATGCGGAAGCCCGGATTGAAGGTGCGCTTGACCATGCGCTCGCCGTGAACTTCCAGAATGCGCGAATTGGCGAAGCCGCCCATCAGCGCCTCCCGGACCTTTGCCGGATCGGCACCGGCCTTGGACGCGAAGACAAGGGCTTCGGCCACGGCCTGGATGTTCAGCGCGACGATGATCTGGTTCGCGACCTTGGTGGTCTGGCCGTCGCCATTGCCGCCGACGAGGGTGATGTTCTTGCCCATCTTCTCGAAAAGGGGCTTCACCTCGTCGAACACGGCCTGGTCGCCGCCGCACATGATGGTCAGGGACGCCGCCTTGGCGCCGACTTCGCCGCCGGACACAGGCGCGTCGATGTACTTGCCGCCGAGCTCTTCGATCTGCTGGGCGAACTTCTTGGTCTCGATCGGGGAGATCGAAGACATGTCGACCACGATCTTGCCGGCGGAGAAGCCCTCGGCCACGCCGCCCTTGCCGAACAGAACGGCTTCCACATGCGGGGTATCCGGCACCATCGTGAAGATGATGTCGGCGTTCTGCGCGACTTCCGCCGCCGAGTTCACGACCTTGCCGCCGGCATCGCTCAGCTGCGAAGGCACGCCTTCGATGGTGTAGAGGTAAACCGTGTTGCCGGCTGCGATGAGATGACCCGCCATCGGCGCGCCCATGATGCCGAGGCCGATGAAGCCGAGTGTCTTAGCCATTGGTAACCCCCTAGAATTCAGGCTCTGGTGAGAACGGGATGCTTACTTCGGAAGCCAGTTCAGGCCAGCGACGGTTTCCGTCTTCGGCTTGTACTCGCAACCGATCCAGCCGTCGTAGCCGATCTCGTCGATGAAGTTGAACAGGAACGGGTAGTTGATCTCGCCCGTACCCGGCTCGTTGCGGCCCGGATTGTCGGCGAGCTGCATGTGGGCGATGCGCGGAAGGTTGGCCTTGATGGTGGGGGCCAAGTCACCTTCCATGATCTGCATGTGGTAGATGTCGTACTGGAAGAAGAGGTTGTCGGAGGCAACCTCGTCCAGGATCTCGAACGCCTGCGTGCTGTTGTTGAGGAAGAACCCCGGAATGTCGCGGGTGTTGCAGGCCTCGATCAGCAGCTTGATGCCGGCGTCCTTGAGACGCGGAGCGGCGTACTTGATGTTCTCGATGAAGACGCGGCGCGCATCGGCGGGATCGACGTTCTTCGGGATGCCGGACAGGATGTTGACCTGCTTGCAGCCAAGCGCCGTCGCATAGGTGATGGCCTTGTCGACGCCCGCCTGGAACTCAGCCTCGCGGCCGGGAAGGGTGGCGATGCCGCGCTCGCCGCCTGCCCAGTCACCGGCCGGAAGGTTGTGGAGCACTTGGGTCAGGCCGTTGGCCTTGAGGCGCTCCGCGAGCTCTTCCGGCTGGAAGTCGTAGGGGAACAGGTACTCGACGCCCGTGAACCCGGCCTTTGCTGCCGCCTCGAAGCGGTCGAGGAACGGGAGCTCGTTGAAGAGCATGGTCAGGTTAGCCGCAAATTTCGGCACAGGCGTTCTCCGTGTTCAAGACAAAAGCTGTGGGACGTCCCGCCGATCACTCGGCCGGGACGCTCTCCGGCTGGAGATCGAGGACTTCCTCGAACTCGTTCACGTTGTTGATCTCGGTGCCCATGGCGATGTTGGTGACGCGCTCGAGGATGAACTCGACCACGACCGGCACCTGGAACTCTTCCATCATCTCCTTGGCGCGGGCGAAGGCGTCCTGGAACTCGTTCGGCGACTTCACGCGGATCGCCTTGCAGCCGAGGCCTTCCGCCACTGCGACATGGTCCACGCCGTAACCGGCCTGCGTGCCGTCCGACTCGTCGAAGTTGACGTTCTCGAAGGCCAGGGAGACCTCGAAGTCCATCTGGAAGCCGCGCTGCGCCTGGCGGATGAGGCCCAGATAAGAGTTGTTCACGACGACATGCATGTAGGGCAGCTTGTGCTGCGCGCCGGCCGCCAGTTCCTCGATCATGAACTGGAAGTCGTAGTCGCCCGACAGGGCCACGATGTTGGCATCCGGACGCGCGGCGCGCACGCCGAGAGCTGCCGGAAGCGTCCAGCCGAGCGGGCCGGCCTGACCGCAATTGATCCAGTTGCGCGGCTCGTAGACGCGCAGGAACTGCGCACCCGCGATCTGGGAAAGGCCGATGGTCGTGACGTAAGTGGTGTCGCGGCCGAACGCGGCGTTCATCTCTTCATAGACGCGCTGCGGCTTCAGCGGCACGTTGTCGAAGTGGGACTTGCGCTGCATGCGCTGCTTGCGGTCGAGACACTCGGCGGCCCAGGCGCTGCGGTCCTTCAGCGTTCCGGCAGCCTTCAGCTCGCGGGCGGCTTCGACCAGCAGCTCAAGGGCTGCACCGGCATCGGAGACGATGCCGAGATCGGGGCCGAACACACGGCCGATCTGGGTCGGCTCGATGTCGATGTGCACGAACTTGCGGCCGGCGGTGTAGACCTCGACCGAGCCGGTGTGACGGTTGGCCCAGCGATTGCCGATGCCGAACACGAAGTCGGAGGCCAGCATCGAGGCATTGCCGTAGCGGTGGCTGGTCTGGAGGCCGCACATGCCGGCCATCAGCTTGTGGTCGTCAGGGATGGTGCCCCAGCCCATCAAGGTCGGAATGACCGGGATGCCGGTGATCTCGGCGAATTCGGTCAGCAGGTCGGACGCATCGGCGTTGATGACGCCGCCGCCGGACACGATCAGCGGACGCTCCGAGGCGTTCAGCATCTCGAGCGACTTGGCGATCTGCTTCTTGGTCGCCTTCGGCTTGTAGACGGCCAGCGGCTCGTAGGTGTCTTCGTCGAACTCGATCTCGGCGATCTGCACGTCGATCGGAAGGTCGATCAAGACGGGGCCGGGGCGGCCCGAACGCATCAGGTGGAAGGCCTGCTGGAAGACCATCGGGACAAGAGCGGCTTCGCGCACGGTCACCGACCACTTCGTGACCGGCTTCGAGATCGACTCGATGTCGACCGCCTGGAAGTCTTCCTTATAGAGGCGCGAACGGGGCGCCTGTCCGGTGATGCAAAGGATCGGGATGGAATCGGCCTGCGCCGAGTACAGGCCCGTGATCATGTCCGTGCCCGCCGGGCCGGAGGTGCCGATGCAAACGCCGATATTGCCGGCGACCGCACGCGTATAGCCTTCGGCCATGTGCGAGGCTGCTTCGACATGACGCGCCAGGATATGGCGGATCGAACCGCGAGCCTTCATCGCGGAATAGAAAGGGTTGATGGCCGCGCCCGGAACGCCGAAGGCGCAATTTACGCCTTCTTTCTCCAAGACCCTGACTGCCGCGTCGACGGCGCGCATCTTGGCCATATGACTTTCCTCTCTCGATGATTTTGCCCGGGCGCAAGCAGCCTGAAGGGCGCATTGTGTTGGATCGGTTTCCCGAAAGCCCGTGCCATAAACATTCGACCGCCGCAATACGAAAGTCAAAGACGGACCGGCTGTGGTATGCCAAATACCTCAACGTTTGCGGCCGTTCAGTCAATCGCCTGCCGCACAGATTTTCACAGGTGTGCACCTGGATTATGACAGGCGGTCAATGCCGTTGCACGGCCACGTGGTATACGGTATTTCTCAGCGTCAAGGGTGCTGGATAGTGCCTGCTCGGGCGCGTGTGAACGCTCCTTGGGGCTGTGGTGTTCCCCCCGACTTTCGGCTATGGGCGTTCGGCCCTGGC
>NZ_JAXAFJ010000012.1:0-91359 GCF_033898525.1 Terrihabitans rhizophilus
GGCCGTCGGCGCCTCGGGAATGGACGGGTCGATGGTCACGGCCGGAAGCGAACCCAGCTGGCTTGTGTTACCCGCAAGGTCGGTCTGTCGCACCAGCACGTCGCCGGTCTCGTATTCCCCGGCAGGCAGCTCGAAGCTTGTGCCTGCGCCGTCGAGCCAGGTGTCGCCACCGTCGGTGCTGTACTCCCAGCTCGCGCCGGGCTCCAGGCCGCCGACATTGACCGTCGCATCGCTGGTGATGCCGTCGCCCGCAGTTCCCGTGTCAGTTGCGAGCGCGGCCGCCGGAGCCGCAGGCGGTAGAATGTCGATCGTGGTCGCGGGCAGCGTATCGACGGGGCTGGTGTTGCCGGCGAGATCGGTCTGCCGAACCTGGATGTCTCCTGCTTCATAGCTGCCCGCCGGCAGTTCGAAGCTTGTGCCGGTGCCGTCGAGCCAGGTCTCACCGCCGTCCAGGCTGTATTCCCAGGCAGTGCCGTCTTCGAGACCAGCTACCTGCACGGTGGGATCGCTCGTGACGCCGTCGCCAGGCACGCCGGTGTCGGTCGCCAAAGCCGCCACGGGTGCTGCCGGTATCTCGAGATCGATGGTGACGGGAGGCAGTGAGCCGACAAGGCTCGTATTGCCCGCGGGGTCCGTCTGGCGGACCAGCACGTCACCGCGCTCATAGGTGCCCGCCGGCAGTTCGAAGCTCGTGCCGTCGCCGTCGTTCCAGGTGTCGCCGCCGTCGAAGCTGTACTCCCAGGTGGCGCCTTCTTCGAGGTTGCCCACCGTGATCGTCGCATCATTGGTGATGCCGTCCCCGGGGAGACCGGTGTCAGTCGTCAGTGCTGCCGTAGGAGCCTCGGGCGGATCTTCGTCCGCGTCGGCATCAGCGTCGGCATCGGCATCGGCATCGGCATCAGCGTCCGCATCAGCATCAGCGTCGGCGTCAGCGTCCGCATCAGCATCAGCATCAGCATCTGCGTCAGCATCCGCATCAGCATCAGCATCAGCATCAGCATCAGCATCTGCGTCAGCATCTGCGTCAGCATCTGCGTCAGCATCCGCATCAGCGTCGGCGTCGGCGTCGGCGTCGGCGTCAGCATCAGCATCTGCATCTGCGTCAGCGTCAGCGTCAGCATCCGCATCAGCATCAGCATCAGCATCAGCGTCGGCGTCGGCGTCCGCATCCGCATCAGCGTCAGCGTCAGCATCCGCATCGGCGTCTGCATCAGCATCAGCATCAGCATCTGCGTCAGCATCCGCATCAGCATCAGCATCTGCATCTGCATCTGCGTCAGCATCCGCATCAGCGTCGGCGTCGGCGTCAGCATCAGCATCAGCATCTGCATCTGCGTCTGCGTCAGCATCCGCATCCGCATCAGCATCCGCATCAGCATCAGCATCAGCATCAGCGTCGGCGTCTGCATCCGCATCAGCATCTGCGTCAGCATCCGCATCAGCATCCGCATCAGCATCAGCATCAGCGTCGGCGTCTGCATCCGCATCAGCGTCGGCGTCGGCGTCGGCGTCCGCATCAGCGTCGCTATCATCGTCATCGCCGCTACCCACCGCGGCCGCTATTGCGGCGCCGCCAGCAAGCGCTCCGAGCAAGGGGATCAGAGGAGACACGCCTTCGCCATCCGCGATGAGCTGGTCCACAGACTCGATCTTGGCGTACCGGAAGTCGCCGGCACCGTCACCGCCCTGTACATGCCAGAGATCGCCGTTGGCGTCCTGCAGCACCAGATCGCTGTCCGTGCTGAAGAAGTTCTCGATTCGCATCACCTCGCCGGAGCGAAGGCGAACGATCAGTGCGTCGCCCTGGCGCTCCAAAGCCGCAACATCATTGGGACCAACCTGCAGGCGGATAACGCTTGCTGCGGAGACGGGGATCGAACCTCCCGCAATCGTCTGCGCAGAACCGCTAGCCTTGTTGATGATGGTCGCCGCCATGATGTTTCCCCTGTTCAAGCCCCAGACGAGCAAGCCCGCGACGCCATCGGCGTGAACGCGAACCGCATCTGCTTCCCGGTGGATTAGTCGATCAGGATCTTGGTGGCCGAGCGCCGCATTCTTCTTGCAGGCCGCGCTCAAGACGCCGCTGCGGTGCGAGAGCACCTGCTTACTGCGAAGGACCAGTTCACTCTACCGCCCGTCCAGTTCAACCCCCTGGATTGCAGAGGCTGGACAATGGATGGGCATGTTACTGAGGGTATAGGCAAATATCGGAGCTGCTATGCTGAAACCGACTTGTGCTCTCCATAAGGATACACTGCGTCCAAAATATCACGGGCAGTGCGGCACCAGTTTTGGTCGACTATTGCACTGTAATGTGCACGTTATTTGCTAAAATACGTCACGATGAGCCCGAGTGTATTCACTTTGTTAGAAGGCGGCGCATTCCTCCGTAGCGGTTCTGGTCCGAAAAGGCCTTCATCACGACCATGATGCGGTCAGATCCATCCTTGTCCCGCACCAGCAGGGCAAGATTGGATCGTTATCTGCGCCCGTGGATTGCCAAAACTGTCACGAGGCTTCTCGCGCAGACTACTGCAGCGGCGCTCGGATAAGCTGTCTCAGCATTGCAACGAGAGGTTGCAAAGAAACAAATCGTTAAGCAATGAGATCTGGCAGCAGTAGTTTTTTCGCAGCTCCGCCGCTTTAGATCAAGGCGTCCAGGTTTGCGCAAAGATCGGCGGGGTCCGAAAGGCTTATGGATGCTATCTCGTTCTGGGAAGGAGGCGCTGGAGAAGCGCTCCCCCGGCAAGCGAGCAAACGTCTGGCGTTATACTCCGCCACTTTGTGCCTATACATCAGAGTTGGGGTCTGAGATTATGCTAAGTCTTTCTTGGGCCGCCAGCAGGCCATCGTCCGCGGCTGCCATCCTTCTGGCGGCGGGCATCTTCTCTGGACCGGCCAGTGCGCAAACTGCGACAGCGGACCTTCAGGTCCGCATGCAGATCACGGGCGGCTGCGCCATCGAGAACGTCGCCCCGGTCGATTTCGGCACCGAGGCCCTCCTGACAGAGGAGTTCGAGGCGACCGGAAGCTTCGACGTGCGCTGCACCAATGCGCTGCCCTACGATGTTGCGCTCAGCAACGGCGCGAACGCGGCCGGGGAAGTCCGGCGCATGGCGGCAGCCGGCGAGTTCATCGAGTACGAGCTCTACAGCAATGCCGGCCGCACGATCGTCTGGGGCGACGACACAGGCGAGATCGTCGAAGGCACCGGCAACGGCGTTGCGCAGCCCTACACCGTCTATGGCGAGGTGCCGCCGCAGACCACGCCGACCGCAGGCCTGTACACCGACACGGTCACGATCACCGTCACCTATTGAGGTCGAGGTCCGGCGTGTCGAGACAGTGTCTGTTTGCGTTTCTCTTCCTTGTTTCGCCCACGCTCGCGCAGGCTGCGGCCCTTCACGTCTCACCGGTGCTGATCGAGAAGACGGCGCCGGCGGCGGCCGCTGCGCTCACCGTCCGCAATGCCGGGGCTGAGCCCATGACGGTGCAGACCCGGGTTTTCCGGTGGGTGCAGGTGGGCGGTGAGGACAAGCTCGAGCCGACGGCTGATATCGCCGTCAGCCCGCCCATGATGAAGCTCCAGCCAGGCGTGGACAATGTTGTGCGCATCGTCCGCACATCCAAGCAGCCCATCGTCTCCGAGCAAAGCTATCGCGTGGTCGTCGACGAGCTTCCGGTCGCCGGACGGGCACGTTCGGGGACGGTAAACTTTCTCGTCAGGCATTCCATTCCCGTCTTCTTCCGCCCGCCCACGGAAACCCCGCCAGCCGCCGACTGGCTGGCGACGCGCTCGGGCCGACAGATCACCTTGACCCTCAACAACAGGGGGCAGCGCCGCCTGCGCGTTGCGGATCTTCTCGTGAAGGATGCGTCCGGCGCAAAGGTCGCACAGAATTCAGGCCTGGTCGGCTATGCCCTCGCCGGCTCCACGGTGCGCTGGACGCTGCCCGCAAGTGGCGGCGCCGGGCCCTACAACATCGAGGCAACGAGCGAGAGCGGGGCCATCCGTGCCAAGGCTGGCCAGGCTCCTCGCTAGCGCGTTGTTTCTCGGCTTTGCAGTGCCCGAAGCTGCCGCGCAGGTGGTGCCTGCGCTGGACGCCGTGCCGGCCGAGGCAGCGTTCCCGGCCGATCTGCAACTCGAAATCTTCATCAACGAGACCTCGACGGGCCTGATTGCGTCGCTGCGCCAGGAGGCGAACGGCACGCTCTGGATGCCGCGCGACCAGCTCCACAATGTCGGGATCGCACCGCCAGCAGGCGCCGCAGCCGATGGGCTGGTTCCGCTCGATGCGCTTACGGGCATCCATGTCCGTTATGACGAAGCCACGCAGGCCCTGCATTTCACCGCGGGCGATGCCCAGCGGGTGCGTAAGATGCTCGATGCGCGCCGTCGTGCGGAGACACCGGAGCCGCAGCGGGGAACCGGCGCCCTCGTGAACTACACCCTGTTCGCGAACTTCAATGAGAATGCCTGGGATCGCGTGCCCTCCTACACCGGAGCCTCGGGCCTGTTCGACAGCCGCGTCTTTTCGAGCTTCGGCACCCTGTCTCAGACGGTGGTCGGGCGCGTCGAGGACGACTTCAATGTCCCGGCCTTTAAGAGGCTTGACACCAGCTGGAGCTATTCGGATCCGGAGCGGCTCGCCACCTATAGGGCGGGCGATCTTGTGACGAGCGGTGTGAGCTGGAGCCGCCCCCTCCGCGTCGGCGGCGCACAGATGTCCCGGAATTTCGGCCTGCGCCCCGATCTCGTCACCATGCCGGTGCCGCTGCTCTCGGGAAGCGCCGCCGTGCCGTCCACGGTGGATGTGATCGTCAACAACAACCGCGCCTTCTCCGACAAGGTGCTGGGCGGTCCGTTCCAGATCTCCAACCTGCCGATACAATCCGGACCGGGACAGGCCCGCGTGGTGGTGCGCGACGTGCTGGGCCGCGAGACGGTCCAGGACGTCTCGTTCTACGCAACGCCGCGTCTGCTGGCTGACGGCCTGCTGGACTACTCTGTGGAAGCGGGCTTCGCGCGAAGCAGTTTCGGATTGCGCTCATGGGATTACGACGACACTCCCATCGCATCCGCCACCGCCCGCTATGGCCTCAACGACTGGCTGACCCTGGAGAGCCATGGGGAGGGCGGCACCGATTTCATCAATGGAGGCCTGGGCGGTGTCTTCGGCCTCGGCCGTTTCGGTGTGGGTTCCCTCGCAGCAGCGGCAAGCAACAGCGGCGAAGGTGTCGGCGCGCAATTCGCGGGCACAGTCCAGATCGAGCTCGGCGGTTGGGTGGCACAGTTCCGCACCCAGCGGACACTGGGCGACTATGACGACGCCGCCTCGGTGACCGACCGCGCGCGCTTCAGGGACGAACTGGCCAGGCATACTCGCACCTGGGATCCCCGCCCCGCGAAAGCGCTGGACCAGGCAGCGCTCTCCATCCCCATGCCCTTCGACGGCACCTCCCTGAACGTCTCGCTGACACGGCTGGAGGAGGCAAACGGCAAAACCTCGACGCTGGTGGAGGGCACCTACAGCCGTCCACTCTTCGGCGGCAGCACCGGCTTCATCTCTGCACATGCCGACATCGAGGATGGCGGGAGATATGGGCTGTTCGCGGGCTTGAGCATTCCCCTCGGTCCCTCCACCTCCGCCTATGTCGGCGCCCAGAGCAGCGGCCAGGGCACCAGCCTCACGGCGGATGCCGTGCGCTATCTCGGCTCGGCGCCGGGCGACTACGGCTGGCGGGTCCGTGCCGCCAAGGGGCAGGTCGATGGCGGCTCGGCTGCGGTGAGCTACCGCACCTCGGCGGCCAAGCTTTCGGTGGGAGGTCAGGCCCGCGACGGCTACAGCGAAGTCACGGCAGAGGTGGAGGGCGCCGTCGGCTTCATGGCCGGAGATGTCTTCTTCACCAACCGCATCGACGACGCGTTCGCCGTGGTGGATGCCGGGGTGCCGGGTGTCGATGTAATGCACGAGAACCGCGTCATTGGGCGCACCGGCCGGTCCGGAAAGGCCCTCGTTCCGGAGCTCCGTTCTTGGGACACAAACGAGATTGCGATCGATCCCACGAACCTGCCCTTGCAGACCTTCGTCAGCGAGACACGGCAGAAGATCGTGCCTGCGGAGAGCGGCGGAGTGCTCGTGCGGTTCGGCTCGGACACGGGCGCCACCTCGGCCCTCATCGTCCTGCGCGGTGCGGACGGCAGTCCGGTACCTGTCGGTTCGACGGTGCTCCTGGATGGAGCGTCTGAGCCGGCCATCGTCGGCTATGACGGCGAGACGTTCCTGAGCGGCCTCAAGCCATCGAACACGCTGTCCGTCCATCCCGGTATCGGCGAGCCTTGTGCGGCGCACTTCGACTTCAAACCGGAAGGCAACGGCACCATCGCGCGCCGGGAGGTCATCTGCCAATGACGACATGGCTACGGACATTCCTGCTCGTGCCGCTGTTCATGATGGCGGCGCTGTCCATGGCCAGCGCTCAGAACTGCAATGCCCAGACCACCATCACGTCGCCGATCAGCTTCAGCGCAACGAACATCCTCTCGGGCGCTGCCATCAACACCAGCGGCACCCTGAGCATCCGCTGCACCGGCCTGCTGGGGCTGACGCAAGTCTGCGTGAGCTTTCCGGCCGGAAGCGGTGGCACCGTTGGCGGCACTCGCCAGATGACGCGCGAGGGCGGAACCGAAAAGCTGCAATACAGGCTCTATCAGGACACGGCGCGTACGATCCCCTGGGGGTCGGTCAGCGATACGCAGCTGGGCACTGTGCCAGGAAATACGGTATTGTTGGTGCTTGGCGGGGGAGGCACCGCCACCCGCCCGATCTACGGGCAGATACTTGCAAACCAGCAGACAGTGCCCGCCGGGACCTACTCGGAGACGATCTCGACGAGCATCAATTTCGGGACGGTCTCGGCACTGACGGGATGCACCGGTCTTCTCACGACGACGGTGGCAGGCCCCTCGTTCCGCGTTCAGGCCGAAGTTGGCAAGAGCTGTCAGTTGAGCGTTCCCCAGGCCGTCGATTTCGGAGCGGTGTCGTTCCTGAGCGCCGTCCGCGACGCCGAAGGGCGGCTCCAGGTGCGCTGCACTAGCGGCACGCCTTTCCGAGTGGGACTAGGGGCGGGCAGCGTCCTCGGAGCCACCGTCAACACGCGCCGCATGAGCGGCCCAGGGGGCGCCAGCATCGCCTACAGCCTGTTCCGTAACGCCGATCGCACCTCCGTGTGGGGCACGGCCACCAACGATCTCTACGCCAACAGCGGCACTGGGCTACCGCTCAGCGTGCAGGTGTTCGGCCGCGTCAATCCGCAGGCAACTCCCCCGGTCGGCCTCTATCAGGACACCGTGGTGGTCACACTCACCTACTAACTGAGATCAAGGTCAAATTCGCGCACGCAGATCTCGCTGTCCGATAAACAAGCGTCTCGGCGTCAGCCGGTCGGCGTTCCTCACCTACTTCCCCGCCGCACGGGCGGGATACAAGGACGAGAAGGTTTGAAGCGATCGAGCGTCGGAGACGTTGGACTGCTGAAAATGGACGTGTTTGTAGGACGAGTGATCTCGCTGGTGCCTAGGCAGACGAGTTCGGTTCAAGATGCGCTGATGCCCGCCGCCACCGCTTCATCAGCGGCTTGTTCCGCGGCAACGCGGTGACGACATGGCCGCCGCTAACCAGCACAAAGTACCTCTCGTGGATCCGCGTGTTGAGGATCGAGTAGACGACACGGTCCTTCCCCGTCCGGCGTACTTCGATCGCCCTTCCACTTTCGATGTCGTTCATCATCTGAGAGAACTCGCCGGGCCCGAGAACGATTCCATAGCGTTCGAGAAGCCGCTTGTGGAAATGCCAATGGTGTTGAGGGATCACCTTCCCGAGCCATCGCTCATCGAAGTACCCACTCACTTTCCGAAAATCCCGCGGATTGCCGAGCGCGCCCTCGTGGTGAGAGCCGGGTTCTTGTGGTCGGAAGCACTGCGGATTTCCTCCAGCCAGGCTACCTCGTTCTCACTCACGATAGTCCCGAAAATCTGCCTGATCGCTGTCTCGGTAGTGCTGCCACCGAGCTGTTCCAGCGCCAAGACGAAAAGCAGACGCGGGTCGCATTCGAGTGCCTTCGCCAACGCAGGAACCCTGTCCAAAGGCAGCTTAGCCTTGCCTGCCTTGATGATCGCCAACATGTTCGGATTGGGGAATCCTGCCTCCGCCGCAATCTGCGACTGAGTCTTCCTCGGCTTCATCTCCAGAATGCGATGGGAGAGATATTTCGGAAGACGCGTGTCCCCAAATGCAGTACTAATTGAGTTCTTGTGCATGACTTATCTCGCTATGATATATACTTTGTTTATAGCGAGTACTTGATGGGACTGCTTCGGGATCACGCGCTTGCATGATCTGAGTGTCGTCGCGGCTTACTCTGATGTTCTCGGACACACAGGATCTTGGACGATCGTCGGGAGCATTGAGACATGCCGGTGATTAGGAAAGGCGCTTGCAAGGGCTCCGCCGGTGCAGAGCAGCACGCGTGTTGCCAAAGGGAGCCAGCGAAGTCCTAGGTAAACCCTTGAGCCGCATGGGGATGGGGGTAGTGCCCCGAACCGCCGGGCAGCCTATCCTCCGCTCTGGAGGTGGACAGATGCCGGAAGCAAGATCGCTGGAACCTACCCGCCCAGCATCTCAGCGTGAAACGCTATCCCTCGCAGAATGCATTGCTCGACCTGCCGGACGTGAAATCTGTTTAGCGTCAGGAACGGCCCCTGGCGCGGCCGCGGGATAGCCGACATTCGATGGCTTGTCTGAGCGCAGCGGAGCGGCTCCACCAGCGATCTGAATGCGGACGTACTTACAGATCAACAGGGAAGCAGCAAGAGCAAGCAGGCAGCTCTCCTACGCAATACGAGGGCGCTGCTATCGGACGACTTTCAGCGCTCACCCTGATGCAAATCCAGATGGAGTTCCAAGAGAGGAAAGCCTCATCCAGCTTGATCATAAATAGCTAATCCGCGGACCGTCACTGAAGCAATTATGTCTGCAGAGAGACAGGTGACGCTTGCCGGCGCCGTCCCAGTGAAGCGCAACTGAGGGAGCATGTAGACACGCGACGCCAATTGATCTGCGCATGTGCCAACGTGCTCCACAGGCAGTTGTCCTGTCAGCCCGAGATGGCCGCCGCAATTGATCCTGCCAGCCTATCGCATGATCCCAGTGCGATCCCCCGCTATGCAGGTAGTAGGCCAGCCTGGCCATGTAGGGCAGCAGGAAGATCGACATTCCCGCCGTCACCATGCCGCCCACGGTGGAGGCCACGAAGGAGAGGACCAGCGCCTGCTGCCCCTGCCCTTTCTTGGCCATGGGGTAGCCGTCCAGGCAGGTGGCCGCCGAGCCTCCGTTCCCCGGGATGTTGAGCAGGATGGAGGTTATGCCGCCGCCCATCTGCGACGCGCAGAGCAGCGAGACCATGAAGATCATGTCGACGTCGACGTCGACTGCCAACATGAAGGGCAGCAGCATGATAATGGTGTTGGCGAGCCGAAGCCCGCAGGCAGGCGAGAGGCCGATCTCCACGAGCGAATGCTGGTGATCCTGAAGCCGGACACCTGCGAGCAATGTTTGGCACCGAAAACCGACGTGGCAGGGTTACTTCGCCCCTACCCGCCGACGACACGGAGCACTGGATGGTCAGCCCGCGCGTGAACGGGTCGGCACTGGACGATGCCGAGATGCTGAACTCGCTGTGAGAACCAAGGCGATCGCCACAACGCTGGGCCTCTATCTGCTATTACAGGCAGCTTCGGCGCCCGCAGCTAACCTCATTATTGGTCGGGCCACGGTCGTCGACGGCGACACCATCGAAATTCGCGGCCAACGCATCCACCTGCATGGCATCGATGCCCCAGAGATCGGCCAGCGGTGTCAGGATGCTGAAGGTAAGCCCTTCCGCTGTGGGCAGAAGGCGGCCAATGCCCTCGATTACCGGATCAGTGGCTCGACGGTCTATTGCGAGCCGCTGGACACTGATCGATACGGACGCACCATAGGCCGCTGCCGAGCTCTCGCCGAAGATCTGAGCGCTTGGATGACAGGTCTGGGCTGGGCTTTGGCCTATCGCCAGTACAGCATGGACTATGCGCCGGCTGAAGAACTGGCACGGCGCAGAAAAGCCGGGATGTGGGCCGGCACCTTCACCAAGCCGTGGGATTGGCGCCGAAGCAATTGACCCGCGAGGTGCAGATCATGCTGTTGTGCATCGCAGCGACAGCAGCCCTGATCCTGCTTATCAAGCGCGTGGCGTACCTCGCCTTCAGCTAGCGTGAGCGTCCGCCGACGCGGCGGGCATCTCCGGAATATGAGCCAGGGCACGCATGATCTCTCGTTGCTCGCGCCCGGCCGCCTCGGCTGCAAGAGCCAGCAGGTACGCCAGCTGGTACAAGCCCTGCTTTTCAGCCAGCTTCGCGAGTTCAAGCGTCATCTCGTGGATGTACTCCACTGTATCAGCGTTGGTCATGGGAGGACCTTTCGTCAGCGCCGCACGCGCCAACTAACATACGCATCAAAGGCGAGTTTATTCCAGAAACAATCGGTAAAGTTGTGCCACAATGGCTTGGGCGGTGACGAATGTGCTAGTGCGTTGCGTAGCTAGAGACCGCAGTGACGAGTGCTCGCAACTCGCCGAGATCGATCTCCTGGCTGTTCACTATGTGCTCGCACTCAGCTATAGCGGCCCTTATATAAGTCAGCGAGCGGGGCGAGGCGGTACGCTCGATCGCTGGTAGCATTTCGCAGAGGTCAGACAAGATCTCCGCCGCAGCTTGGCGCTGCTCATTTGACCAATGTTTTTTGAGCATTGTTCTCTGGAAATCCGCGGTGAGCGTTCCGCCAAATGGGTAACACAGGGCACTTAAGGCGTCGTGGACAATCAATTTGACACCAATGGGGCCGTCGGCGCCTGGGAGCTGAATGTATCGCGCGGCATCGTCCGCGCGAGTAGTCGCTTTGCCCGGTTCTTTTCCGTAGACCCCGAGGCCGCCCGAACAGGAGCAGCGCCGCAGTCCGCCTACAACCACAGCGTCCACGCTGCTGACATTGATCGCATAAACGACAAGATTCAGCGAGCCGCGGCTGCCGAAGCCGACGCGTACTCCAACACTTTTCGGGCTTTCGCCCCGGACGGCACGCTAAGGCTCCTGTTCGCCCAAGGTTCATTCCACCGAGCGGCAGATGGCGATCTCTACTTTCCTGGCGTTGTTATTGACCTAGGTGCCGCAGAGGTGGCGGGCTGGGTGGATGGCCGGGATGATCTAAGGGCGTTGGCAGAACGTCTCCGAACCCTTCGCCATCTAGCCGACCGTGCAGACCTCCCGTTTCTAAAGCACCTTCTGGATCGCGCGGCGCAGGATCTTGGGCAGCAGATGAGCGCCGCCGCTGTCCTGAAAGACGATTAGCCAACCTGAGATGGAGAACTCGCCTCCGAGGTCGCCCTCGTCAAATCGTACCTGCCTGCATAAGGTCTCGCGACCAACTGATTAGCCTCCAGACGCACCAGCAGCAGCAGGCCAGCCAAGCTCTCCAAACCCGCTTCTCGGCTCATCTCGTGCAGAGCGTCCAACTGCTCTTCCACATAGGTGAGGACATTGTCCGCAGTCCGCTCCATGAATGACTCTCCCCCCGCCATTTGCCACATCGGCGGATTAGGAGAAGTATCCACAGCGCTCGTTGAGGAATTCTTACTGACCGCTACCCCACGCGCTTGTGAACAAAAGCTCGCGAGTTCGAATTCTAGTGCGGCTTCTGAATCCTCGTCAGCTCTTCCTGAGCAATCTCCATTTCTTCCTCTACCATTTCCTTCGCACGCAGAAGAGCTTGCCTCACCGTCGCACTCCCGGGCTGCCTTTCGAGACTATTGAGCATAGTGTTGATTTCGTCCGCTATACGGCGAATGACTTGGCATCGCGCCTGCGACGCCTCGATTAACTTGTCGTCACGCATCTTCAGATTATCACGCCTCAGTACGACGTTAGTCGCATGCCGTGCAGACGGCCGCTTGTGCGTGAGCGCCGTAAACTTGAAGAAAAGCGACAATGGGGGATGCTATGCCGGCCTGAGGATACTGGGTCGCCGGCACGTTTCACAGTTCACTTCGACGGGCTCAATGTCTTCGAAGCGCGCTCCGCGCCGCACCTCAAACGCTCTCGGCGGCCGCTGCCACGGCATTCGTTTCTCGGAGGAATCCTTCGCCATCTCGTGCAGCACATCGACCAGCCGCGCATCGGCTCCGAACGACGTGACTAGCCGCACGAGGCTGTACTCCCCACGCCGCAAACGCAGGTGATCAGCACCTGAATCCAGGGAATTCTCGGGAGTCGACAAGGGATCCGCAGCGGAGAGAGCGTCACCGCGCCCGGGAATTCGCCCGTGCATTCGCTACTCGAGACATCTGATTTGCTTCAATCTTTCCCGCCATAGCGGTCATTGATAGCAAGTAATGAATATGATCGAGGGAATGGCGCTCCGCGAGCTTGAGTAGCTGCTCACAGGAGTCCGCGACGTAGCCAGCGGCAAGTTGACGTGCTCTCAGGTCTGCTTCTTTTTCGTTCATTCTGCTCACCTTCACGGCGACCATAATGCCTCACGAAGCAATCCATATGCAATCTAGGGTAGACCGCTGGATTGTCACAGACGCGTCATTGGTCCATCCGAGCCGTCTCGCCGATCCAGAGAAGAGCTCAGTTTCTCCACCGGAAGTCACACTTCTGCAACGCCATCTAACATTTCCGAAGAATTTTAATGGACGCTACTTTACGCGCATATGTTGCATCGTCTTAGTGTCATGTTCCGAAACCGAGTTTCAACCAGATGAACACGGCGCCAGCCATCGGTACCTTCCGCCACGACGTCGACACCGGCATCAAGACGGCGAACGCTCACATGTCCAAGCTGTTCGGGGTCAATCCCGTCTCGGCTCGAGCGGGTCTTCATAAGACGGCCTTCGCCGCTTCAGTCAGGATCCATTCAGACGATCTGGATCGCGTGCTAACGAGGCTCGAACATGCAATCCGAACTCGTGGAGAATTCATCGAGAGTTATCGCCTGCTGGACACGTCAGGCACGGAGCGCGTGATCTTCGGGCAGGCGTGCGGTTATGTGGACGAGACGACGAAGCGCACTCTCTTTGCTGGCACGCTTATCGACCTCTCGCCACAACAGGTCGCGGACGTTGAAAATGGATTCGCAGAGCCGCTGGATGAACTCGCGTCCGTTTGTATGTCCGCTCGCGAATTGGCGGCGAAGTCTGGGCTGAAGCTCACCTCGCATCTTCTGGACATGACCCTGCTTGACCTCGGACACCGCATTGCCTCTGCCGCCAAGCGCAAGATGCCGGGATGGCACTAGGGTGAGCATCGAACCGCCTGCACCAACATCCATGATTGGGGTCTGGGACTACAACGTCACGACGGATCGCGTGCATTCCAATGATCGGGCAGCGATTCTTTGCGGTGTGGATCCGGTCGAAGCCCGGCAAGGAACTTCACAAAGCGCCTACATGTCCACGATCCACAGCGACGATGTGGATCGCATTCATTCGCGGGTGCTGGACGCTATCAGGAGACGCGGAACCTATTCGGAAATTTATCAGATGCGGGATGCCTATGGCAGGCTCCGCACTGTCTCAGCGAGCGGTGCTTGCTTTGAGAATGCCGAAGGTGACCTGCTGTTTCCAGGCACCTTCATCGACTTGACCGAAGAGCAAGTGATCGCCAGCCGTAACGGCGACGATCACACGATGGCGCAAATCGCCGAATGCTGTATGCGAGCGAGAGCAATCGCCGACAAGCATGATCTGAAGGTTACGAAGCACCTTCTCGACATGACGCTAGGCAACTTCAGCATGAAGGTTCACGCTTTGCTGGCGTCTCGGCGTCGTGATTGGCTGTGATTGCTTCATCCGCAGCGTAATCGATCACGCTTCGGCATTCCTCCCTCGCCTGATTCAGATAGCCGAGGATTCTTTTTCGGTCGGCATCGCCTTCGATTGTGCCTGCCGCTGGAATGGCTATGTCTAGTTTAGCGATGATCGCTGCTGCAGCCTTTCGCTGCGCGGCCGTCGGCGTTCCACTGGCCATCTTTGTTCTTCCCTCACGAAGTCCAACAGTCTTTTGACCGTAGTTCTACGCGGATAATCGGCTAGTCGAAACTGCAATCACGCGGAAGCTGGTTCCACTTTTCGGAAGTCATGTGAGCACTACAGTAAAGCGGGAACTAGAATCGCAGCGCCATAAATTTGAACAATTTCGACAAATCTGCTGGTCACAGGCGTCCGGCGCGGGGCTATTTTCGTCCTCCAGGCAGGATGTCGAATGCGGCGCGACGGGCCTCTGGCGGCACATCCTCCACTGGAGCCGACGCCTCGTTCAAATCAGCGAATCTCGCCCCACATCGCGCCTCATACTTGCGCGGGGGCGGCCGGCGCGGGTCTCGCGCCCATGGACAATCCCAAGCCAGTGCGTGCAGCACATCCTTCAGCTCAGCCTCCGGTCCAAAGCGAGCAGCAAGCCGCGCGAGCCGATACTCCCCACGCCTCGTGCAAAGAACGCAGGTGATCCGCACCTTCACCCAAGGAAAATCAGAAAGTCGACTCGGCACACGCATTGTGAGAACAAATGGCGAACACGCAGAGGAGTCAACGATGGCCCGAGAGACCCTGTTCTTTGCACAGTCCTTCCGCGCGATGGGCGCAAGGTGGCAGCCGGGGCACCCGAGAAGCATCGATCGGCAGACAAAGCGAAGGAAGCTGCAGAGCGCATGTCAGCCACGAAGATCGGAGCAGTGGCCTTCCAGGTAACCGGGGATCACGACAGCGAGTTCGACGCGCCCGTCGTTCTGTTCAAAGCTGGCCGGCTGCCGAATGACCTTGAAGAGGCTGAGGTTCTAGGCGAGCTGCAGGCATAGCAGCATTGCGCCCTCTGCATGCGTCCAGCCGATCCAGCCGCGTGTACCGCATCTGGCATAAGAGGCGCCGACGGATGCTGGACGCGACAGACCCCTATCTCTTCATCGTCCTTTGGGCCGCCTTCACATTCGGCATGACGTTGGTGTGGTGGATCCGCCATCCGCCTCGCCCGGACGACGAGGATCAGGGCTGAACGTCAGGCGCCCGACCAGTTGAATCCCATCGTCTCAAGCGCAGAGCTTAGCTGATAATGAGGACCGCGCAGCCAGACGCCGGCTGCCGCAGGCACCGCCTCGACATGTGCCTTGCTGATCGCAGCACGCAACTCCCCCGCATAAGCATCAGGATCCGGAGACGGCAGGAAGGCCGAGCACGAGGTCCAATGCCGGGCCGTGCTGTTCGGCTGCTGCACTAGATGCTCTTGAAGTTCCACAGTCTTGCCGCCGTCCATGTGAACGAAGCTGCGATGTACGATCTCGACATTCATGGATGCCAATCACCTCAGCCCGGAGCGAGTCGGCAATACCGGCTTGAGAGCGATGACGCGCTACTGCGACTGTAAACAAGCAAGGCAATCTGCTACCAAAGTCTCAGCAGGGGCTTGGGGGCATCTGCTCCGGCCGCACTCAACTGATACTGGTTGGCCGGGTTCTCAATAGCGGTGAGAACGAGGGGCTGCCACTTGCAGCGTGGCAGCCCCACCCTCCGCAAATGCTCATCTAAGCGCCCTTGCTCGTACCTGGGCTGCAGCCCGTCAGTCAGACGTTGCCCACCTTCCGCCTTGGCCGCAAAGGCTTTGGTCCAGACACGAGCCGACATGCTTCGATCACCAAGGTCAGAAGGTAGTCGACAGACCGCAATTTGTTCTGCTGTGCGAGCGAGCGGAGGCTTTCACACATCTCCATGATGTATGCAGCTGCCTCGGCAGACGATTGGCTGCGGCGATCATTGTTTGTCATGCGGCCAGTGTGCGCCGGCTGCCCCAACTTCTGGAGTCTCCCAAAGGTCACAGAGCAGGACAGGCTTAACTCAGCGTCTATCCAGCGCGAAGCATCAGAGGTAGACGAAAGCATCATACAACCGCTGGGGAGCATCTGAACATGAAGACGAAGACCCTACTCTTGGCAAGCGCAGCTGCATTGTTCTGCGGCGCGGCCAATGCCGCTGACATGCCCGCTTATCCTGTTGAAGCTCCGGCTGTTGTCGCTGAGAACCCGTGGGACGCTTATGTGTCCGTGGGCGCTGGCTACAGCTTCTTCGACGTTGGCGATGACCTCGGCTTCGGCGGCGTCATCGGCGGCGACGACGGCGATGAACTCGACTTCGACGACTTCCAGGCGGAAGTGCGCGCTACGGCCGCTTATCAGTTCGCCAGCTTCGGCGTGCAGAGCGACGTGGTGTTCAACTACCAGAGCTTCGACTTCCCGGAGATCGCGCCCGGTCTCAACATTCTCGACAGCGTGAAGACCACGGACGTTGCCGGCCATGCCTTCTGGCGCAATGACAGCTTCCTGCTCGGCGCGTNCGACTTCCCGGAGATCGCGCCCGGTCTCAACATTCTCGACAGCGTGAAGACCACGGACGTTGCCGGCCATGCCTTCTGGCGCAATGACAGCTTCCTGCTCGGCGCGTTCGGCCAGTACGGCCTGACCAGCGCTGACATCATCGGACCGCTCGGCGTTGACTTCGACCGGTTCTACGGCGGTGCGGAAGCACAGGGCTACTTCGGCAACTTCACGCTCTACGCTCAGGCCGGTTATCAGAACCTCGACCTCGGCATCGACATCCCGGGCCTCGACGACGTTGACGGCTTCTTCGTGAACGCCGAAGCCCGCTACTTTGCGACCGAAAACTGGAAGCTCTTCGTCAAGGCCGGCTACAACACCGCCACCCTGAGCGCGGACCTCGGCGAAGGCGGCGACTTTGAACTCGACTTCGACACCTTCACGGTTGGCGGCGGCACCGAGTACCGCTTCGCTGACAGCCCGCTCAGCGTGTTCGCCAATGCCGAATACATCCACAGCGAGACCGACGGCCTCGAAGATTTGTCTGATGGCTTCCTGGACGAAGGCGAGTTCGGCACCGTCAAGGTTCTGGCTGGCCTGAAGCTCAACCTCGGCACCCAGACGCTGCTTGAGCGCGATCGTTCCGGCGCTTCGCTCGACCCGGTCAAGGACACCCTGTTCAACAATCTCGGCGCTGGCATCAGCGGCTTGCTGGGCGGCTTCGGCGGCGGCGACGACCTCGATTTTTGATCATCGCGTCACCTAACCCTGAATAGGAAAGCCCCGCTTCGGCGGGGCTTTTTTGTTGAGCGTAGCAAGAGTTTGAGCAGTGCCGCCGTGCTCGCCTCCACATAGGCTCCCGCCTTGTGATGGCCTTTCAGCTACAAGCACCTAATTAGAGGTCGTGCAGGGCATTGCTTCCTACGGCAGTGTGCGGGAACTGCGCTCCCCAGCCATGAACCCGTAGCGAGCGAAAGCTCGCCCTTGCCACTGGTGATCGCGCCAATGATCAGGACCGCGTCAGGGGCGGGTTAGACCGAGAATCGCAAGCCGCCCAATAGATACTGAAGCGTTTCCGCCATGGCGATACAGCCATAGGCGGCGAAGCCGGTGCCGGCGTTTCCGGTTGTCAAGTAGCTAGTGCCAAACATGGAGGCGATCTGCCCCCACATCAGAAGAACCGCGACGGCACCTGCCGTTCGAAGAACCGGCGTCTTAGGCCAGCGCCCGTTGATTTACAGCGCGGCGAGACGCATGCCTCCGACCGTGCCGAAGATTTTAGCCAAGCCTTCTCCGCTGAACCCGTGAGACACCAACTCCGTGAAGTTGACCGCGCCGAGCGTGTGGCCTGACTGCACGAGGATCAGGCCCCCGGCATCATGTTGGCGGCGGAAAGCCACTCCAGCCCGCGCTCGCGGGCTTGCTGCTGATAGCGGGTCATCTGCCACCCGCCTTCGGAGGATCCCCACGTCTTCCAATCGCGCCCGCAATGGTGTTCGCGATCGTGTCCGTCGAGCGGGACACGACGTAGAAGCCGATCATTGGTCACTACCACCTAGATGACGAGCTCGCCCGGGTGCCGGTGTGCTTGGCTACCGTTTGCTGCTTCGCTGGAAGCTGCCGGCTTCTGGATACCTGCCTATGCTCCTGGTAGCTCATGCTTCGGGATCGCACTAGGCCTGCCGCCCTTCTTGCGATGTACGCAGAGCTGCGCCGCCAGGCGCCCGCAAGGCCGAAGGCCGAAGGCCGCGCAGGCGAGCGAAGCGAGCGTGAGATCAACAAGCTCGATACGCAGGCTCACCAGCAACGCAAACAAAGCAGCAAGCGGACAGGCGGCGAGCATAGGGTGGGAAGGCCGCCCACTTCACCTCGTCTGCGCCGGCGATCCGTGTCGCCGCAAGAAAATTCAACAATCTGAGTCAGTCTGGTGCCGGCACCGCTATAAATGAAGTGTACGAAACAATGCTGGGCCGAATGCCCTGCACTTCTAAATAGCGGTCCACAGAAACGCCAATGACCCCTCTTCCTGAACCTCTCAAACATAGTGCGACGATACATATCAGCCCCGCAAGTATCGTAGGTTTACTTATCTTCCGTCCGTTTTTGTTGGGGCGCAGGCCAATCATGGGGAGGGATGCATCGGTCGTTCACTTTACCCCGGTATACGCGGGCTACGCATTACTCGGTTCTGCCTGCTTCGATTGGGTTAGGGGGGGCACCTTCTGATGGGCAAGAGTGTCGCACCGATCGAGCCGCGCCTGCTGAACAGATCGCGCGCCGCTGACTACTGCTCCATGGCGCACAGCACCTTCGATTCTAACTGCCCTGTCGCGCCTGTCCGCGTGCATGCAGGGGAACGGGGTCTTCGCTGGGATCGAGCGGCGCTGGACCGCTGGATTGACAGCCTGGACGAGACCAGGGGGCCTGCGCGGCCCCGCACATTGATGGAGAGGCTTGCAGTCCATGACGGTTGTGCGCGTGAAAGGCATTAAGCGCTACCGGGAGCCGAAGACCGGCAAGTGGTACTGCTACCATCGTGCGAGCGGCACGCGCATTCTCGCGGAGTTCGGGACGGCCGCTTTCTTCGTGGAACTCGACAAGCTCAACCAGAAGCACGCGCCGAAGGCAGCCAAGGATGGCACGCTTGCCGCGCTCATTAAGGCGTACAGGTCTTCACCGGCATTCCAAGACCTGGCCCGGCGCACGCAGAGCGACTACCAGAAGGTGCTCGACTATCTGGCGATCATCGACGACACCGTGCTCGCCGAGATCGACGGTCCCTTCGTCGCGGAACTGCGAGACGCCACCTACCAACTCCGCAAGCGTCGGTTCGCGAACTACGTGATCGCGGTTCTGTCGGCCATGCTGTCGTTCGGCATCGAGCGCGGCATCGTGAAAGAGAACGCCGTAAAGGGCGTGAAGAAGGTCAAGCGCCCGAAGGATGCCCCGGAGGCGAACCGCCCCTGGACACCGGAAGAGCGCGACATCGTGCTGGCCGAAGCGCCGCCGCATCTCCAGGTGCCTATCGCCATTGGCCGATACACGGGCCTGCGGGAAGGCGACGTGATTCGGCTCGGCAAGACCGCCTACGCCAACGGCACGATCACCGTTCGCACGAGCAAGACCGGGCAAGAGGTGTTCTGGCCCTGCGTGGAGCCGCTGGCGGTCATCCTTGAAGGCATGCCGCAGCACGACGCCATCACGCTCTGCGCGAACTCGCGGGGCATGCCTTGGACGGAGAGCGGATTCCGGGCGTCGTTCTTCAAGTTTCTAGGCAAGCTGCACGCGGATGGCAGGGTCGGCGCGGGCCTCACGTTCCACGGTCTGCGCCATACGGTCGCGGGGGAACTGGCAGAGCTGGGCTGGGATCGGCGCGCCATTGCCGACGCGCTGGGCCAAAGCGATGAGCGACAGGCGGGCCACTACTCCCGCCGGGCCAACCTTCGGAAGAAGATGACGGCCATCGTTCAGAGCTTGGACACGGAACGAAACGGGAAGAAAGTTGTCTAGAAATTCGGATCGGAGTGTCTAGACGAACGCCGCGTAGTGAGAACCCCCCCCTAGAGGTTCTTGGTAGCGGGAGAGGGACTCGAACCCCCGACACGCGGATTATGATTCCGCTGCTCTAACCACCTGAGCTACCCCGCCACTGGCGCGGATATAGGTTCCCGCCCCTTCTCAAGTCAAGCGCGGCGCAATGGTTCTGTCGCAAAAGCATGCTTGCTCACAGTAGAGCCGGTTCACCCTGTTTTGCGCAGCCGCACCAGCTTGAAGAAGCCCGCCGGGAACACCGGCTCCACGTTCATGAAGCGCATGTCCGGGTGACGCTCGGCCCAGCGCTCCAGGCGCGAGACCTTGAAGTGCGAGCTCCAGCCGACCTTGCTCATGAGCGGAGCAAGCTGCTCTTCCACCTTGGCCTGCAGCCCGGCATCGGCACCGAGCTTGGAGGTGACCACGATCTCGCCGCCGGGACGCAGCACGCGCCGCATCTCGTCCAGCGCGCTTTCGGGATCGGGCACGAGGGTGATGACGAAGGGCACGGCCACCGCATCGAAGCTTTCGTCCCGGAAGCCGAGGCGGCAGGCGTCCATGCTGGCCAGCACCCGGACATGATGAAGCCCGAGATCGCGCACCTTCTCGACGGCTTTGCCCAGCATGTGCTCGGAAAGATCGACTCCGGTGACCTGCCTGTCATGCGGGTAGTAGCGAAGCACAAGGCCGGTGCCGACGCCCACCTCAAGGATGTCGCGCCCGCAGGCCGCGGCGGCCCCCGCGGTCTTGCGGTGCGCGTCCGACAGCAGCTTGTTATAAACCTTGTCGTAGATCGGCGCCCATTTCTCGTAGACGCGTTTCTGCCCGGCCAGATCGTATTGGACGCTCATCGTGTCTGCACCAGTTCTGCCTCGGGCACAGGCATCGGCGGCTTCTCGACGGCCGCGATGATGCCGCCTCCGAGCACCCGCGCCTGCCCTTGCGCCGCATCGTAGAACACGCAGGCCTGCCCGCGCGCAACGCCCTCTTCCGCCTCGCTGAGCAGCACTTCCGGGCCCGACGCGCCGACGCGCAGAAGGGCCGGTGCCGGCGGGCGCGTCGAGCGCACCTTCACGAAAATGTCCAGGCCCTCTTCCGGAATCCGCTCGAAGCCGTCTTCGCCGATCCAGTTGACGTCGCGGAGCACGATGCGCCGGACGGCGAGCGCCTCCCGCGGACCGACGAAAACGCGCCGTGTAGCGGCCTCGACGCCGACCACGAAGAGCGGTTCACCGGTGGAAAGCCCCAGACCGCGCCGCTGGCCCACGGTGTAGTGCATGATGCCCTTGTGGCGGCCCATGAGGCGGCCATCGACATGGACGATGTCACCCGCCTCGCCCGCCTCCGGCTTGAGGCGGCCGACGATGTCCGCGTAGTGCCCGTTCGGGACGAAGCAGATGTCCTGGCTGTCGTGCTTTTCCGCGACGTGGAGACCGAATTCGCGGGCGAGATCGCGCGTCTCGTCCTTGCTGAGATCGCCCAGAGGGAAACGCAGGAGCGCGAGCTGGTCACGCGTCGTGCCATAGAGGAAGTAGCTTTGGTCGCGATCCGGATCGCGACCGCGAAGGAGTTGCCGGCCGCCGTTGGCTGCGGCGCGCGAGGACACGTAATGCCCTGTCGCAAGCGCGGCGGCACCCAGATCACGCGCGGTGTTGAGAAGGTCGGTGAACTTGATGCGCTGGTTGCAGTCCACGCAGGGGATCGGCGTCTCGCCGGACGCATAGCTTTCCGCGAAGCGGTCGATCACCGCCTGGCGGAAGCGGTCCTCGTAGTCCAGCACGTAGTGAGGAATGCCGATGGCCTCCGCCACGCGTCGCGCGTCGTGGATGTCCTGCCCCGCGCAGCAGGCGCCCTTGCGGTGGACCGCGGCGCCATGATCGTAGAGCTGGAGGGTCACGCCCACGATATCATAGCCGCAGCGCTTCAGGAGAGCCGCGACGACCGAGGAATCGACACCGCCCGACATCGCAACCACGACCCGGTTGTCCTGTGGGCGACCGGGAAGATCGAGGTCTGTGCGCATTTTGCTCATGATCCATGATGCCGCGGCACCCGCGCGGGCACCGCTTCATTTAGGCGCTCTGCGCCCGCGGTTCCAGCCTGCCGCCCTTGAACCACCGCGGAGGTACCCGGTTGGGCCCTCAGAAATAGCCGATGAACCGGATGGTTCCATGCCGTCACACGATTACTCCGCTTTTATGCTTCCAGCTTAGGCAAATGTTAAACGCCCGGCATTACCTTCAATAGGAATGATGGTCAGTCTTGTTGAGAGTAAACGATGACCGAGTTGCCGCGCGCAAAGGTAAAATACGTTATCGGCCCCGACGGCAGCCCGTTGACCATTGCCGACCTGCCACCCACCGATACCAAGAGATGGGTCATTCGCCGCAAGGCGGAAGTGGTCGCCGCGGTGCGTGGCGGACTGCTCAGCCTCGAGGAGGCGTGCAAGCGCTACACTCTGACGGTCGAGGAGTTTCTGGCGTGGCAGGCAAGCATCGAGCGTCATGGTCTCGCCGGTCTCCGCACCACCAGGATCCAGCAATATCGCGTCGGATAAACGTTAAATCCTATTCATACCGATTACTTGTTCCTTACCGAAACGCCGCTCTCAGAGCGGCGTTTTGCTTTTGTTAACTTGGTGACGCCTCCGGCCTGCCGAAACGAAAAAAGCCCGCGTGATGCGGGCTTTCGGTGCTGCGATTTGGAACGCCGGTTCTAGCTGGCGCGGCGTGACGTCGTTTCGCGTCCGGCTTCCGTGCGCTGGTCGCGGGCGTCGAGGGCCTCCGCCTTCTCCAGATCCGCCTGGGCATCTTCCATGGCTGCCTGAGCCTCGGCCAGCTGGACCTTGAGCTCTTCCGCCGACCGCAGGAGATTGTCGCGCCGCTGTGCTGCGGCCCTCGCATAGGTTGGATAGGCGAAATGGTTCACGTCGCCAATGCCGGCGCGCTGTTCCTCCACCTCGATCTCCCGGTCCAGATCGGCCGCGATGCGCATGAACTCTGCGACCATGGCTTCGATCTGGCCCACCTGGCGGCGGCGCTCGTCAACTTGGAACCGCTTCAAGCGGATCATGGTGTCACGCGATTTCATAAGTTCGTTCATGACATACGGCCGGTTAGCACAGGCTTTGCCGGCCGTGCGCAATTTGAACTATCTGCCGCGATCCTGACGCAATCCTGTTTCCGCTTCCTTACCGGGCGGACGCATTCGGTGTGGCCCGTCATCCACAGGAAATCCACAGCCCGATGATTCGGTCGCGAAGGTAACGGTTCGTTTACCTCGCCGGTTAATGATTTGAACCAAGGTTCGACAAGCCGCGTTTGCCATACGGATCGTCGAAGGCTGAGTCACTTGAGTCAGTTAGGGCGTATAGCTAAGAACTTAGTTTAGCACCTGCCGCTGGGAATTTTGCTTTTGGGGCAACGGTTTATCCGCCATCCACAGCTTCGTTCACGTGGTGCTTGCTGAGGGAAATAAAACTCTGTTAACCATTCGGTGTCAGAGTTCAGTAACGGAAATGGATTGGTCCCGGCTTCTTGCCGCGACGCGGCATTGCAGGAGCGGTGGAGGGCATTATGCGCGTGCTTCTGATCGAGGATGACAGCGCGACAGCGCAGAGCATCGAGTTGATGCTCAAGTCCGAAAGCTTCAACGTCTACACCACCGATCTCGGCGAAGAAGGCGTCGATCTCGGCAAGCTCTACGACTACGACATCATCCTGCTGGACCTGAACCTGCCGGATATGTCGGGCTACGAAGTGCTTCGCCAGCTGCGTGTCTCCAAGATCAAGACCCCCATCCTGATCCTGTCCGGCCTCGCGACCATCGAAGACAAGGTTCGCGGCCTCGGCTTCGGCGCCGACGACTACATCACCAAGCCCTTCCACAAGGACGAGCTTGTTGCCCGCATCCACGCGATCGTGCGTCGTTCCAAGGGCCACGCCCAGTCGGTGATCAACACCGGCGACCTCGTGGTCAACCTGGACACCAAGACGGTGGAAGTCGGTGGAAACCGGGTGCACCTGACGGGCAAGGAGTACCAGATGCTGGAGCTCCTGAGCCTGCGCAAGGGCACCACGCTGACCAAGGAGATGTTCCTGAACCATCTCTATGGCGGCATGGACGAGCCGGAGCTGAAGATCATCGACGTGTTCATCTGCAAGCTTCGCAAGAAGCTGGCGTCTGCCACCGACGGCAAGAACTACATCGAGACCGTGTGGGGCCGCGGCTATGTGCTGCGCGAACCGCCGGAGGATCTGCGCGCAAGCGCCTGATCCACGCCACGCAAAAAAAGACCCCGCTTCGGCGGGGTTTTTTGTTTCCTGAACCCGGTCTAGGCGAGGCCGACCTGCTGGAACTTCGACTGGACCAGATCCCGGTCGAAGGGCTTCATGATGTACTCGTCGGCACCAGCCCGCAGCGCGCGAGCGATCTGCGCGACATCATGCTCGGTCGTGCAGAACACCACTTTCGGTGCCCTTCCCGCCTCGGTCGAACGCAGTTCCCGAAGAAACTCCATGCCGTCCATCACTGGCATGTTCCAGTCCAGCAGGATGGCGTCGGGCATTTGGTCCATGCACTGCTCAAGGGCTTCGCGGCCATTCTCAGCCTCGATGATGCGGAAGTGGCAGCTTTCCAGAATCCGGCGTGCGACTTTCCGCACGACGCTGGAATCGTCCACCACAAGGCACGTCTTCATAGCCAACCCTCTCCCGCGAATGTCGCGATCCCCGGGGCACCATCGGCGGGCATGCCTCTCCACGAGGTGAAGAGATTCGCAGAAAGTTGAAGCTATCGCCAGTTTTTCGGCGCGAGAGCTTGCTGGCCGGCCAGCCTTATATCGTCGACGCTGGGCTCGCGAGCCGCCATCGGCAGATCAAGCAGGATGCGGGTCCCCTGCCCCGGGCGCGAATCCAACACGATGCTGCCTCCGCGCTCGTCGACCACATGCTTCACGATGTCCAAACCGATGCCGCGCCCGGCCAGCATGGAGACGGCGCTGAAAGTGGAAAATCCAGGCGCAAAGATGAAGCCGAACACCTCCTCGCGGGTCATGCTCGCCAGTTCATCAGGTGTGACAAGTCCCCGCGCCAGCGCGGTCTTGGCTATCTTGTCGTGATCGAGGCCGCAGCCATCGTCACTTACACTCAGCAGCAGGCGATCCTCCTCCGCTCGTGCCGAGATGGCGATCCTGCCCGGCACGGCCTTTCCTAACAAGAGGCGCGTCTCGTCATCCTCGATGCCGTGCGCAAGACAATTGCGGACAAGCTGGATCAGCGGATCGTCGAGGGCCTCGACGAGCCCCTTCGGAACGGGGGTGCCTCCGCCTTCCAGATGCAGGTCAACGTCGCGCCTCAGGTCGCGGGCAAGATGGCGCAGGATGCGGGGCAGCTTGTGCCAGGCAAGGCTGACCGGCACCTGCTCGTTCTGCTCGATGGCGAGCCGCATTCTTTCGCTGACACCAGCAAGTCGGCTTCGCACGGCCGCAAGCGCCGGGTCGTAGCGCTCGAGCCCCAGCACCCAGGCACCCTGCGTGAGCACCGCCGCACCGATTCCCTTGGATTCGGTGATGTCGGCATCGTCGCCCGGCGGTTCCGATCCCTGCGCTTCGACCACGTCCAGCAGCCAGCGGATTCGTTCGACGGCGGCCAGCAGATGCGGACAGCGCTCCTGCAGGGACGCACCGTCCCGGATCTCCACCATCCAGGTCTCGGCAGCGTGCGCGAGAGCCGCCACCCGCGGAAAATCGAAGAAGGAGCAGGTGCCCTTGATGGTGTGGAAGAGACGGAGCACCGGCGCCGTGTGCTTGGACGCCTGAGGGCTTCCAAGTTCGCGCTCGATCGCGTCGAGAGCGGCCTCGGCCTCGTTCAGGAAATCGGCAAGCAGATCGTCCACGAACCACGGACCCTTTCCGGGGCTGAATATCCGGAACACGGGACGGTTGTAGCCAAGAAGTCTTACCCGCCGGTTGAGGCCCGGATGCTACGCTCCGAACTGCGGGTCCGGCAGCGTGTCTTGCGCGGTGATCGTGACCGTGTCGCCATCAATGACCATGTTGACGTCCATGCCCGTCTCGCGAGCGACAAGGCCTGCGTAGAAGGGCTGGATGACATGCGCATCCACGCGGTTCTCGGGCGGTGTTCCCGCAATCAGGTCCTCCACATGCGCCGGGATACGGGCCATGACACCGCGCGTCGTCAGCCGGAAGGATGTATCCGGCTCCACGCCTTCCACCGCGATGTCGAGCGAACCGCCGCGCGGGATCGTCGAGGATGCGATCACGACCAGGTTCAGCAGCAGCTTGACCTTGTTCTTCGGCAGCAGCGCCCGTGGCGCGGTCCACGTCATCTCGGCCTTGCTGTCGCGCATGAAGCCGCGCGTCACGCCTTCCGCATCCGCCAGGTCGATCATCGCGCCGGCGGATCCTGCTGCGCCATAAGCCAAGCGGGCGAACTGGAGGCGGGCCGATGCCTGCATGGCGCTCTTGCGCACGAGGTCGAGCGCGAACTCCCGCATTTGGGGGTCTTTCTCTTCCTCGAGCACTTCAAGCCCGTTGACGATGGCGCCCACGGGGCTGATCACATCGTGGCACAGGCGGCTGGAGATCAGGGCGGCAAGATCGAGAGGATCAAGGACGACAGGGGCGGTCATTTCGGCTTCCAGGCTGACGCGGCTCCGTGTTCAGGGCGCCGGGAACGATCCTGCCTGATAGCCTCCCCGGGGATTCGTCTCAAGGCTTGCGCGTTCGACGGCCCCGGCCCATGACGCGCCGAGACCATCCCTCCACGTCATCGAGGTTACCGATCGTGCTGTCCTCCGCCGGCTTCCGCAGCCTGTCCTTCCACCTGTCCGTACTGGCTGCGGAGGCGGGTCGATTGATCCTGGACATCTCGCGCCGGGGCGCGGAGGTGCAGGAGAAGTCCGATCACTCTCCCGTGACCGATGCGGACATTGCGGCGGAAGAGCTCTTGCTGGCGGGGCTCGGCCGCTTGCTGCCAGGCGTGCCCGTGCTCGCCGAGGAGAGCGCATCGCGCGGAGAGGCGCCCCTGCCGGGCAGCACCTTCCTTGTGGTGGATCCGCTCGACGGCACGCGTGAGTTCGTTTCCGGGCGGCGGGAATACACCGTCAATATCGGGCTCGTTTCAGAGGGACGGCCTGTGCTCGGCGTGCTGCATGTGCCGGCTTACGGACGCACCTATCACGGTGCGGAAAGCGCCGGTGCCGCGCGCGCCCTTCACGAGGTCGGCGCCCTCCCGGTCGAGGAGATGTTCGAGCCGATCCGCACCCGCACTCCGCCGCCCGGCCTCATGGCGCTGACCAGCCGCGGCCACAACGACGCTGCGACGGAAGCTTTTCTGGACAAGCTCGGCGTGGTGGGCGAGCGCCAGCGCATCGGCTCGGCCTACAAGTTCGCGCTGGTGGCCGAAGGGTCGGCGGACATCTACCCCCGCTTCGGGCCGACCATGGAATGGGACCTTGCCGCAGGCCATGCGCTGATCCTCGCCGCCGGCGGGGATGTGCTTTCACCGGAGGGGGAGCCGGTGCGCTACGGCAAGACCGACGAGGGATATCGCAACCACGCATTCGTGGCGTGGGGCCGTGTGACGCGCTAAGGCCTTCGCAAAGACATTTTTGCAGGCGATCCTCAGTAAGCGATTCGCATGTGCTGCGCAGGATCGGAGGACCATGACCATCTTCGCCCGTTCCACTCGTTTCGTGTGCGCCCTCGCGGCGTTCATGCTGACCGCCTCCTATCCAGCAGCCGCGCAGTACGAGCCTTCCGACCGGGCGGGAACCTATTCCGCCGACGAGATCGTCCAGCGCGGGCACAAATTCTTCGGCACCGTGTCGCGCGAAATGGCGACGCTCGTGCAGCGGGCCGGCGGACAATGGGGCGAACCCAACGGCTACATCCTTGGCCAGGAAGGTTCGGGAGCCATCGGCGCCGGCGTCCGTTACGGCGAGGGCAAGCTGTACATGAAGCTGGGCGGTGAGCGCCGGGTGTACTGGCAGGGTCCGTCGCTGGGCTTCGACTTCGGCGGCGAAGGCGCCCGCACAATGATTCTCGTCTACAACCTGCCGGGACCGGAGGCCCTGTTCCGCCGCTTCGCCGGGATCAACGGTTCCGCCTATCTGGTCGGCGGGCTGGGCATGACGGCGCTCGGAGCGGGAGATGTCGTGCTGGTTCCGATCCAGTCCGGAGTGGGCGCACGGCTCGGCGTGAACGTCGGATATCTGAAGTTCACGCGGAACCAGACCTGGAATCCGTTCTGACATCGACCAGGTGACGGCGCCAAGATCGCTGTCGCCCTGCCGCCCTCTGGCGGGACCGTTGCGGCCATGCCATGAAGGCCGCTCACCAGAAGGTTGGACAGGCTTGTGATGGTCGAGCCGCTTCTCTACGCCGCGCTCGGCTTCCTCGTGGCAAGCCTGCTCGCCTTGTTCTTCGGTCGCGCGCTCTGGAACCGGGCCGTGCGGCTGACCACGCACCGCGTGATGCGTCGGCTGCCTCTTTCCCGCGACGAGATCGTCGCCGCGCGTGATCTGCTGCGCGCCGAGCATGCCGTCGAGCACCGACGCCTCGAACGCCAGTCGAACCTGATGCGCGAGCGCATGGGTGCCAGCATGGCAGCCGTCGGCCAGCGTGATGCCCGCATCGCGGAGCTCCGTTCAGGCGTCGAGAGGGAGAGGGAGCGGCTGGCCGAAAGCTCCCAGAGGCAGGCTGAAGCGCAAGCTGAAATCGACCGGCTGGCGCAAGAGCACAACAATCTGCGGGCTCGCCTATCCGAGACGGAGCGGCATCTCGCGGTGGTCCGGCGTGATCTGGAGCAATCGCAACATGACCGCCGGAATTTGCTCGAATTGGCCGATGCACGGCGCGAAGAGCTGGCCCATGCCAATCTGCGGCTGGCGGATATTCGGGGCTCTGGCCCGGGGCGAAACGATGTCTCCTCGGCAGCAGACGCCATCGACCTGCAGTCGCAGCTGAACGCGGCCCGCGCCGCACGGCTTCAGGAGGCGGAACGTGCTGACCGCTTGGAAGCACGCCTCACGGCAGCCGAAGCACAGCTCGCGCAAGCCTTGACGAGACTGGAAGCCGGCGGCGCCGGACGGGCGGATGCTGCGGCGGCTCTTCCGGCCGATGCCGAGGAACTCGCTTTGCTGCGCCAGCAGATCGAAGCCTTGGCCCGCGAGATTGCCCACACCGTCTCGGACAAGAGCCCGCCTGCTGCCCGGGCGATCCGCGCGCCCGCCGAAGCCTCCTGAAATAAATGCGGCAGGTTTGAACCAAGCTGCCACCGGTTGATTGTGTGAGTGTGCTGATCCGTACACTCCTCCTGCTGGCACTGCTTGGCTCCGCCTCATCGGCGCAGGCCGTGCCGACACCCCGCCCCAATCCGTTTCCGCCAGCTGCGAAGACAGAGGCGGCGGACGTGCCCGTCCCGCAACCCGCCCCGCCCGAGGTAAAGCCCTCCGGGAAGGCTGAACCGGCAAAGCCCGCGGAGCCAGAGGCGACCGAGAAGACGGCGTCAGAGCCGCCCACTGCCGAGCCCGGCTCTCCTCCGCCTGCTCCCGCCGAGGAGGAGACGAAGACAGCCACATCCGACCCCGAATGCGACGCACTGAAGGCGGCCGGAGAGGTGGAGTTCAAGCCGCTGCCGCCGATCGTCGAGAATCGTTGCGGGGCACCATTCCCCATCAGCATCACCGCCATCCAGCCAAAGGGCGGCCAACGGGTCGCTCTCGAACAGCCGGTCGTTGCACGCTGCGCCGTGGCGGCCGCAATGGTGACCTGGATGCGCGACACCGTGCAGCCCTCGGCGAAAAAGTATCTGGGCGAGGAGGTCGCGTCCCTCGGGTCCACGAACGGTTATGCCTGCCGAGGTCGAAACCGGCGCACCGATACGAAGCTGAGCGAGCACGGTCGCGCAAATGCTGTCGATATCGGGAGCTTCAAGTTTGTCTCGGGCAAAATCGTCGCCGTCGGCCATCGCGAAGATCCTGGGCTTAGCTTCATGCTCGATATTCGCGCCAAGGCCTGTGGCTTGTTCAAGACGGTGCTGGGGCCAGGCTCCGACGTCTATCACAGCACCCACCTGCATTTTGACGTCATCCGGCGCGGCCGTAACGGCAACGCGACCTACTGCCACTAATACAGGCCGCACCTGTTCAAACCCGGCTGTCGCTGTTACCTAAAGCGCAACATCCAAAACGTCCGGAAACGCGCGCGGCCATGACCGCAACACTCGACCACGCCCCCATCGCCCCGCCGGCGCCTTATGCGTCGCGGCGTACCTTTGCGATCATCTCGCATCCTGACGCCGGCAAGACCACGCTGACGGAGAAGCTGCTGCTCGCCGGCGGCGCGATCCGGGCGGCCGGCAGCGTCAAGGCACGAGGCGAGCGCAGGCGCGCCCGCTCCGACTGGATGGACATCGAGCAGTCGCGCGGCATTTCCGTTACCTCATCGGTGATGACCTTCGAGCGCGACGGCATCACCTTCAACCTGCTCGACACGCCGGGCCATTCCGACTTCTCGGAAGATACCTACCGCACGCTGTCCGCCGTGGACGCCGCGATCATGGTCATCGACGCCGCGAAAGGCATCGAAAGCCAGACGCGCAAGCTGTTCGAGGTGTGCCGCCTGCGCGACATCCCGATCATCACCTTCATCAACAAGGTGGACCGGGAAGGCCTCGATCCACTGGAACTGCTGGACGAGATCGCCACTGGCCTCGCGCTCGATCTCGCGCCCATGACATGGCCGATCGGCCTCGGCACGGATTTTCGCGGTCTCATCGACATCGAGGGCAAGCGGGCATTGCTGCCCGACCAGCGCGGCGGCGCGCAGGTTTCCGAGATCAAGTTCACTGATCCGGCAGAACTCGCGACGACGGCCCGCATCGAGCCGCACATCCTGAAGCCGACCCTCGAAGGTCTGGAACTCGCCGAAAGCGCCCTGCCCCGCTTCGATCTGCAGAGCTTCCTCGAGGGTCATCTGTCGCCCGTGTTCTTCGGCAGCGCGCTCAAGGAGTTCGGCACCGAGCAATTGCTGCAGGCGCTGGAGACCTTTGCACCGCCGCCGACCACGCGTCCGGCAACGGCCCGCGCGGTCTCGGCCGCGGAGAACCCGGTCACCGGCTTCGTCTTCAAGGTGCAGGCGAACATGGATCCGAACCATCGCGACCGCGTGGCGTTCGTGCGGCTGTGCTCGGGCAAGTTCCGGCGCGGCATGAAAGTGTTCCACGTCCGCGAGAACCGGATGGTGACCATCGCCGCCCCCATCTTCTTCTTCGCGCAGGAGCGCGAGACGGCGGACGAGGCGCTGCCCGGCGACATCATCGGCATCCCCAATCACGGAATGCTGCGCGTCGGCGACACGCTGACCGAGGGTGAGCCCCTGCGCTTCGAAGGCATCCCCAATTTCGCGCCGGAGATCCTGCGCCGCGTGATGCTCGAAGACCCGATGAAGGCCAAGCAACTGACACGCGCCCTGCAGGATATGGCCGAAGAGGGCGTGACGCAGGTGTTCCGCCCCATCCTCGGCGCGCAGTTCATCGTCGGCGTGGTCGGCCCACTCCAGCTGGAGGTTCTCGCCTCGCGCATGGAGAAGGAATACAACGTTCCGATCCGCTACGAAGCCGCCCCCTATGTCACCGCGCGCTGGATCACCGGCGACAAGGCGGACGTCGAACGTTTCGTCGAGTCGAACCGCTCCTCGGTTGCGGAAGACCGCGACGGCGCCATGGTGTTCATGGCCCGCAACACCTGGGCGCTCGATCAGGCGCGTCAGGACTGGCCGGGGCTGAACTTCGTGGACACCCGCGAGCGCGGCTGATCAGGCCCAGCGAGCGACGAGGAAATCCACAAAGGCCCGCACGCGCGGCGCCAGCAGACGACGATGCCCGTAGACCGCGTGTATCGGAACGGCAGGACGCTCGAACCCTTCGAGGATGCGGACGAGCCGCCCTTCGGCGATGTAGCCCGCAACCTGCCAGCCCGGCACGCGCGCGATGCCTGCGCCGCCCAGCGCCGCAGAGACCACCGCATCGAGGCTGTTGGTGCGCAGCCGGCCCGGAATTGGCATGCGACGTGTGCCGCCCGACTGCTCGAAGCGCCATTCCGCATCGTCCCGCGCATCCGCAAAGACAAGGCAGTCGTGGGCGGCGAGTTCGTCCGGGGTCTCCGGTGTGCCCCGTCGCGCAAGATAATCCGGGGTCGCGCAAACCACGCGGCTGACCTCGCCGAGCCGGCGCGCGATCAGGTCTGAATCCGGCAGTTCGCCGACGCGAATGGCGAGATCCAAGCCTTCTTCCGCAAGGTTGACGTAGCGGTCGACCAGGGTCAGGTCGATCGAGACGGCGGGGTGCGAGGCAAGGAATTCCGGCAGCAGGGGCGAGACACGCAGCCGGCCGATCAGTGTCGGTGCGCTGATGCTCAGACGGCCGCTGACCTCGGTGCGGCTGAGGCTGAGCGCCGCTTCCGCCTCCTCGACCTCCGCCAGGATCTGGCGCGCTTTCTCGCAGAATATCAGCCCTTCCTCGGTCGGGGCGAGCCTGCGGCTCGTCCGCGTCAGCAACCGGGCGCCGAGATGCTCTTCCAAGGCTGCGAGCTTGCGGCTTGCAGCCGGCAAGGTTAGGCCCAGCGCCCGTGCGGCGGCGGAGAGAGATCCGGTGTCCACGGCCTTGACCAGCACCGACATGGATTGAAGACGGTCGACCACCGGGCGTCCTTGCAGAATATGAAAGCTTGCCTTGCGAAAGGAGCGGATTTACGCCGCTGGCGCAACATGGCGATATCCCTGCCATGACAGCTACCCCCCCCACCCTGAGCCGCACCACCCTCTGGATCATGGCCGCGACGGCCGGACTCGTGGTGGCGAACAATTACTACAACCAGCCGCTGCTGGTGGATTTCGCAAACACCTTCAGCGTCACGGAGGCAGCAGCCGGGCGCATCGCGGTGCTGACACAGGCGGGCTACGCTCTCGGTCTCCTGCTGTTCGTGCCCCTTGGCGACAAGCTGGAGCGCAGGCGCTTGATCCAGGTTACGCTGGTGCTCTCCGCGCTCGCGCTCGCGGCAGCGGCGGCGGCCCCTTCGCTCGCGTTCCTGACGCTGGCGAGCTTTCTCATCGGCCTCACCAGCGTCGCGCCGCAATTGCTGACCCCGTTCGCGGCGCATCTGGCGGGCCCGTCCGGGCGCGGCAAGGCCGTCGGCACCGTCATGTTCGGCCTGCTCTGCGGCATCCTGCTGTCACGCACCATCGCCGGCTTCGTGGGCGCTCATTTCGGCTGGCGCGTCATGTTCATCGCCGCCGCCGTTCTCATGCTGGCGCTGGTTTTCGTACTGAACAGCCGCCTGCCCCGCGACCAGCCGGCGTTCACCGGCAGCTATGCCAGCCTGATGGGTTCGCTGTGGACGCTCGTGAAGCAGGAACCTGTGCTGCGCGAAACATCGGCAGTCGGCGCCCTGCAGTTCGCGGCCTTCAGCGCCTTCTGGACCACGCTCACATTCCATCTCTACAACATGCCCGGCCAGTACGGCAGCGATGTCGCAGGCCTGTTCGGTCTCGTGGGTGTGCTGGGCGCCAGCGCGGCGCCTTATGCGGGGAAGCTGTCCGACCGCGGCAGCCCGAAGCTCACGGTGCTCATCAGCAGCGTCGGCTTCGTCGTGGCCTTCCTCATCTTCGGTGTCGCCGGAGGCACTTTGTGGGGCCTGGCCGCGGGCGTCATCCTGCTCGATCTCGCAATGCAGTCGGGTCATGTGTCGAACATGACCCGCAACATTGCGCTCAACCCGGCCAGCATGAGCCGCGCCAACACGGTCTACATGTGCGTCCGCTTCGCCGGGGGAGCCCTCGGGTCGGCGGCCGCCGCCTGTTCCTGGGCCCATTGGGGATGGACCGGCGTGTGCAGCGTGGGAGCCACGCTGTGCCTTCTGGCGATCGCCGTGCAGTACCTTCCTCGGGGAGAAGTTCGTCAGCCGGAAGTCTGATGCGGCGTTGTCATGAAAGCTGCACGGAGCATTGCCTAACCTGTCAAACTGGAACAGGCTAAGAACATACGGAGTCGGCAGTGACGGCGTTCAGAGGATACCGCGCACAGTGCCGACATGGGAGCAATGTGCGATGAGCAGCTCGGTCGCGCTCGTTATCTGTGGTCTCCTCCTCGTGGGGCAATTGGTCAGCGTGGCGCTGGCTGACTGGCGCCTGCATCGTCGGCGTCCCTCGATCCTCGATCCGGAGCGCGCGGGTCCGGTCAGCATCGTCATTCCCACGCACGGCATCGAGACCTTTGCCCGCGAGACGCTCGAATCGGCCTTCAACCTCGATTATCCCCGCTACGAACTGATCTTCTGCGTGGCACGCGGCGACGATCCGATCACCGGGCTCATTCTCCGGGCTATCGAGGATCACCCCGAGATTCCGGCGCGGCTCCTCGTCGGCGACGATGTCATCAGCGACAATCCCAAGCTCAACAATTGCGTGAAGGGCTGGGACGCCGCCCGTTACGACTGGATCATCCTGACCGATTCCAACGTGTTGATGCCGCGCGACTACATTCAGCGCCTCATGGCCGGCTGGCGCGCGGACACGGGCCTGCTGTGCTCCCCGCCACGCGGCTCGCGCCCGGAAGGGCTGTGGGCAGAGGTGGAGTGCGCCTTCCTGAACACGCTGCAGGCACGCTGGCAATATGCCGCCGAGGCCGGGGGCATGGGCTTCGCGCAGGGCAAGAACATGCTGTGGCGCCGTCAATTGCTGGACGACAATGGCGGCATCCGCGCGCTGGCGGCCGACATAGCGGAGGATGCGGCGGCCACGAAGATCGTGCGCGATGCCGGGTTCCACGTCCATCTGGCGGACACCGCCTTCGAGCAGCCGCTCGGCCGACGCTCCGCAGGCCAGGTCTGGATGCGCCAGTTGCGCTGGGCCCGCCTGCGCCGCGTGACGTTCGCTCCCGTCTACGCCCCGGAGATCCTGACCGGAGCCGCACTGGCGGCAGTGTTCGCGGCCATCGCAGCCGCGCCGGCCGGCCCCGCCGCTGCCGCATTGGCGGCGGTGCTGATGACGGCGCTGTTCCACGCCGCCGAACTGGTGCTCGCCTCACGCGCCGGATGGCATCTGTCCTGGCGCACCCCCATCGCGCTCCTGATCCGGGACGTGTTGTGGCCCGCCATCTGGATAGGCGGCTGGGCAGGCGCAACCGTGGTCTGGCGCGACCAGTCCATCAACGTGAAGAAAGGCGCCGCGCTCGACACCTCGCTTACGCCTTCGACGGGCGTGTTCTGATCCGATAGAGGTTCGCACCGCAAACATTGGCGAACAGCTTCGCCACATCTGCCGGCAAACATTCCAACTGGCGGATATCATCATGCTCGATGACGCCTAGACGGACGACAGTCAGGCTGCTCGCCTCCTCTTCTTGGCAGCCCCTATCCCCCAAACCGCCGCATCGCATCCACGGTAAGCCCCAGCCCCACCGATCCGAAGGTGTCGCCCTCGACTACGCGCGCCTTCGGCAGTTCGGCTACGATGGCGGCGCGCACGTGGCGCAGGCGGGTTGATCCGCCGGTCAGGAACAGGGCGTCCACGTCGTCGGGGCGGATGCCGGCCTGGTTCAGGCAGTTCGTGATGCGGGCGCCGATGCGGTCCGCCAGTTGCTCGGTGTTTTCCACCAGTTCGTCGCCGCTGAACTCCGCCGCGAGGCCGCGCTCCACCCAGTCGAGGGCGATCCGCGCGCGCGGCTCGTCGGCCAGGGCGATCTTCGCACGCTCGACATCGCCGGCAAGCGTGTGGCCTCGCCGCTCCTCAATCACGGTGACGAGACGCTCCAGCTTGTCCGGTTCGCGAGCGTCGCGCTGCACCTGCCGAATTTCGCCCAGCCGCTTCGGATCGTAGAGGCGGTTGATGCTGTGCCACGAGGCGAGGTCGTGGAAATAGCTCGACGGGACGTCGAGGTCGCCACGCTTCATCGCGGTACCGAGCCCCAGCAGCGGCATGACCTGCCGCAGCGAGATCCAACGGTCGAAATCAGTGCCGCCGATGCGCACGCCGTCATTGGCAAGTATGTCGTTTGTGCGGTCCGCCCGGCGCCGCCCGTCCGGGCCGATGCGCACGATGGAGAAGTCGGACGTGCCGCCGCCGATATCGGCGATGAGCGCAAGTTCCTCGCGCTCGACGCTCTGCTCGTAATCGAGCGCGGCGGCGATGGGCTCGAACTGGAACAGGACGTCACGGAAACCGACCTCGTACGCGATCTCGCGCAATGCGCTCTCGGCCTTCGCATCGCCTTCGGGATTTTCGTCAACGAAATGCACGGGACGGCCATGGACGACCTGCGTGATCTCGCGGCCCGCCGCAGCCTCGGCGCGAACCTTAACATGGCGCAGGAAATCCACCAGCACCTGCCGGAACGGCGCACGCGTGCGGCCGATCTGCGCCACCTCGTCGAGCAGCGCGCTGCCAAGGACCGACTTGATGCTGCGGAACAGGCGCCCCTCATGGCCCTCCACATAGGCTTCGATCGCGGCACGGCCGATGACCGGCGCCGCCACGCGGCCGTAGAAGATGGCGCTGGGCACCGTGACGTGCGCGCCTTCCAGCGCCAGCAGTTCGGGCCGGCCGGCGCCAACCAGGCCGAGGGTCGTGTTGGAGGTTCCGAAATCGAGGCCGCATGCGGTCATGGGTCTGGTTCCTGCAGAATCGACAAACGTGCCCGAGGGCTCGGCGGCACCCGCCGCTCCCGGACACGTATTAAGATGATGTTGGCCCGGGAAGGCTCCCGAGCCGTTGGGCCTCAGCCCTTGCCGCGCGCCTTGCGGGCCGCGTATTTGGCGTCGCGCTTCGCCTTGCGCTCGACTTCGTCGGCCATCACGCGAGCGGCCATGTCGGCCATGCTCGATTCCTTGGCCTTAGCCTCCAGCTTGGCAGCTTCCTCGGCCGCCAGACGCTCAAGCTCACGCTGCTCGGCAAGGATCGCGTCCTGCCGGGCCTTCTCCTCGTCGATGAGGCGCTGCTTCTCGGCACGCTCCGCCTCGCGCTTTTCGCGAGCTTCGGCAATGGCGCGGCGCTCCTCGATCCGCTTCTGCATCTCGGGGTCGTCCGCGCTCGGACGCTTCTTGAACTTGTCCAGAAGCGCCTTGCGCGCCTCTGCTGCGGTGCTCTGACGGTCGGCGAATGTGTCTGTTACTTTGGCCAAGTTGGATTCCAGATGCGAAAGTTGACGTGTGACGTGCTAGTGGAAGTGCAGCTATGCGCCGCGCGGGCCGGAAAACGGTCCGATCCGGCCTTCCCACGTCACGATGACGCTCGTCACATAACGCGGGTCGACCCAAATTTCGAGGCTATAACCTCTCTCGCCCGGGATATTCCGACACAAAATGACTTTTCCTACGACTCACCCCGCTCTGGCACAGGCTCTGGCCGAACGGGGCTATAACGATCCGACACCCGTCCAGGCTGCCGTTCTGGAGCCCGGGGCACGCGGACGCGACCTCCTCGTTTCGGCGCAGACCGGCTCCGGCAAGACGATCGCCTACGGCCTCGCTCTGGCCGAAACCCTGATGGGCGAGGCCGAGCGCCTTCCCTACGCGGCCGAGCCGCTGGCCCTGGTGGTGGCGCCCACGCGCGAATTGGCCCTGCAGGTCACCCGCGAGCTCGACTGGCTCTATGCACCCTCCGGCGCGCGCAACGTCTCCTGCGTCGGCGGCATGGACCCGAAGACCGAACGCAAGCGGCTGGCCGGCGGCGCGCATATCGTGGTCGGCACGCCCGGCCGCCTGCGCGACCATATCGAACGCGGCGGCCTCGACGTGTCGAAGCTGCGCGCCGTGGTGCTCGACGAGGCGGACGAGATGCTCGATCTCGGCTTCCGCGAGGATCTCGAATTCATTCTCGAGACCACGCCGCATGAGCGCCGCACGCTTCTGTTCTCCGCCACCATGCCGCGCACCATCGCGAACATGGCCAAGCGCTTCCAGCGCGATGCGGCACGCATCGAGGTGGCGGGCGACCGAGGCGGTCACGCTGACATCGAGTACCGCGCAGTCCGCATCGTGCCGAACGAGGTCGAGCATGCGGTGGTCAACCTGCTGCGGCAGGTGGATGCCCCCGTCTCCATCGTGTTCGCCAACACCCGCAACGCGGTGAAGCACCTGCAGGCCTCGCTGTTCGAACGCGGCTTCTCTGTCGTCGGCATGTCCGGCGAACTGAGCCAGAGCGAACGCAACCATGCCCTCCAAGCGCTTCGCGACGGGCGCGCACGCGTCTGCGTGGCAACCGATGTGGCCGCGCGCGGCATCGACTTGCCGGGCGTCGGCCTCGTCATCCATGCGGAGCTTCCGCACGATCCCGAAGTGCTGCAGCACCGCAGCGGCCGCACGGGCCGCGCCGGTCGAAAGGGCATCAGTGCCCTGCTGGTGGCGCCATCCCGCCGTCGCCGCGCCGAAAGCCTGATGGCCGGCGCCGGTGTCGTGCCGGAATGGTGCGGGCCGCCCACGGCGGAGGATATCCGCGCGCTCGATCAGGATCGGCTTCTCAACGATCCCCTGCTCAGCGAGCCGGTGTCCGAGGAAGACGCCTCGATGGCGCAGGCGCTGCTGACCCAGCGGTCGGCGGAAGATCTGGCGGCTGCGCTGGTGCGGATCTGGCGCTCGCGCCTGCCGGCACCGGAAGAGGTGTTCGATCCCGGCGAGCGGCGCGACCGCCGTCCCGAGGGCGAGAGCAGGCCCGTCCGCGAGGCACCCGGCAACCGCGCGGAAGTGTTCGCGGGGAGCCAATGGTTCCAGATGCGCATCGGCCGCCGCGACAATGCGGATGCCCGCTGGCTGCTGCCGTTGATCTGCCGGCGCGGCAATGTCACCCGTCAGGAAATCGGGGCGATCCGCATCTTCGAGCGGGAGACCAAGTTTGAGGTCGCCGCCTCTGTCGTGGACCGTTTCGCCCATGCCATCCGCAAAGGCGGCGAGGACGATATCGAGATCGTCGCCATCCAGGGTGAGGCGCCGGAGCGCGGACGCCGTGACGCACCGGAGCGGGAGGCTCCCGCCCGACGCCCGGCCGAGAAGCGTCCGACGGAGCGGAAATCTTCGACGGATCGTGGTTCCGAGAAGTTCCTGGCCGAGAAGAAGGGTCCGCCGCGGTCGGCACACGCCGCCAAGCCCCCTCGCTCCGGCGAGCGCTCGGAACGTCATCCGGATGGGTTCCGTGGAAGCGGTCCTCGTGGCGACGCAAGGGGCGAGGCTCGGGGTGCGGGCCGTCCGGGCGATTTCGCCAAGAAGCCGCCGCGTCCCAAGCGCTGACACAGAGAGGATGCCATGACGAAGCCCGACCTCCTGATGCTGAACGAAATGCGTCCGTTTGCGCCCAAGGCGCTGGAAGCGGCGTTCAACGTGCATCGGATCTGGGAGTTGGAGGACGCGGAGGTGGTGAAGATAGCCCCCGACATCCGCGCCCTCGCGAGCTTCGGCGGGCGTGTGGATGCGCCGATGATGGAGCGATTTCCGCGTCTCTCCATCATCTCCATATCGAGCGTCGGCTATGACGGCATCGACGTGACGGCGGCGTCCCGGATGGGCATCACCGTCACGAATACGCCCGACGTTCTGACCGAAGAGGTGGCGGATCTCGCCATCGGGCTGCTGCTCGCCACGGTACGGGAGATTCCGCAGGCCGAGCAGCACCTGCGGAGCGGGCTTTGGGCGTCGTCTGGCCCTTACCGCCTGACGGCTAGCCTGCAAGGGCGGAGCGTCGGCATCGTGGGCCTCGGCCGCATCGGAAAGGCTATTGCCAAGCGGCTGGAAGGATTCGGCGTGCCGATCGCCTATTACGGGCGCAACCGGCAGGCTGATGTAGCCTACACCTATCATGCAGGCCTGACGGAGCTTGCCGAAGCGGTGGACGTTGTGATCGCCGTGACTCCCGGAGGCGCCGGTACGCGGCACCTCATTGGCGCAGATGCCTTCAGGGCTCTTGGGCCGAATGGCATCTTCGTCAATGTTGCGCGGGGTTCCGTGGTGGACGAAGCGGCGCTGATCGACGCGCTGCGGGACGGGACGATCCTCGGCGCGGGGCTCGACGTTTTCGAGAACGAGCCGAATGTCCCGCAGGCTCTCATGGACATGAAGAACACGGTGCTGCTGCCGCACGTTGCCTCGGCGTCGGCAGCCACGCGGGATGCGATGGCGCAGCTTGCCGTCGACAACCTGATCGCCTGGGCAGAGGGCCGCGGCCCGCTGACGCCCGTGCCAGAAACGCCCTGGCCGGCTCGCGTGGTGAGCGAAGGCTAGTCGAGCGGGATGGGTGTTCGGCCGTGAACGCTGCCGGACATTTGGTCCTATGCGGCGCTTTGCACGCTGCCCGGACCTTCAGGCGTCCGGTGCCTGTGCTAATGCTCAGGCGCCCGACGCGTTTCAATGGAGGCCCGCACCGATGACATCGCAGGATCTGGACGACACGTCCGGGAAGCCCGTCGTCATCGAGGGCTCGCCCGATGAGCATTGGCCTCGCCTCTCCCCCATGCAGACCGGCGTGCGCGGCCGCTGCCCACGCTGCGGCGAGGGAAGGCTGTTCGCCAACGGCTTCATCAAGCTTGCACCGCGCTGCGAGGTTTGCGGGCTGGACTATTCTTTCGCTGATCCGGCGGACGGCCCCGCCTTCTTCGTGATGATGTTCTTCTGCGTGCCGCCGGCCTTTCTGGGCGTCTGGCTCGAAGTGGTGCATCAGGTACCCTATTGGCTGAACGCCCTGATCACGCTGCCCGTGCTGCTGATCTTCTGCCTTCTGCCCTTGCGGCCCCTGAAGGGCTGGCTTGTCGCAAGCCAGTATTTCTTCAAGGCCGAGCAAGGACAGCTCGTCTATATCGACAGCGACGGGCGCGAACGTCCGCGCCGCTGACGGGGGTCGCCATGGCTGAGATCACGGAGCTCCGCACGGCTCATGACGGCTGGTGCAAGCTGTTCGTCGCGACTGTGCGAACCGCCGACGGCGCCAGCTTCACGCGCGAGATCGAAGACCATGGCGAGGCGGTGGCCGTGCTGCCTTACGATACCGAGCGTCGAACCGCGCTTCTCGTCCGCCAGTTGCGCGCGCCGGCCCTTCATGCGGCCGGCGTTATGCAGGTGCTCGAAGCGCCGGCGGGGCTGGCCGACCATGGATCAGTGGAAGATTCGGTTCGTGCCGAGGCCCAGGAAGAGCTCGGCCTGACTCTCCGCGAGGTGGAGTTCATCGGAACCGCCTGGACGATGCCGGGTATCTCGACCGAGCGGATGCACCTGTACCTTGCCGCCATTCGTGAGGACGACCGTACGGGCGCCGGTGGCGGGCTGGGCAGCGAGAACGAGAGCATCGAGATCGTGGAGATGCCCTTGGCCGACCTCGCGGCCTTGGCTGCGGCGGGCGAGATCGTCGACATGAAGACCTTCGCCCTCGTCATGGCGCTGCAACTGCGCCGCCCCGCCCTTTTCAGGTGACGCAGGCGGGCCCCGGCCGTGCGGGTCAAACGGCGTAGTGCTGCCTTCACAACACCCTGACATGATGCCGCCTTGCCGTAGCAGGAGCGGATGCGATGGCGATTGCGCGCATAGCCTTGTGGAGAGGTACGCTGACCATTCGGCGATGGCCGAACTTCAAGCGTGAAGAAGTAAAAGGCGAAGTGCCCAGCCTGAAGCTGGGCCAATTTCGTGTCACATGGTGGCCGAAGGACGCTTCCGCCGCGCAGCGGCAGCAGAAGCCTCCGGTGAACTAGCGGCTGACTTCGCCGGCGCCGGTGGCCTCCACATCGGCCGGGCGTGCATCGGCGGATACGCCGAGCGCGATCTCCGGATCGTCCGGCGTTCCCCCAAGGTTGAGGCTGGAGAACTCCAGCATCCTCGTGCCGTCGACGCCGCTCTGCTGGAGCAGGACGACGGCCTGCGGGCCCGAGAGGCGCACGTCCTTCACGCTGAGGCCTTCGTCTTTTCCGCGGACGCTCTCGCCGACGATCTTGCCGAGGCGCCACAGCGTGCCGTCGCCCGCCCCGTCGCTCGACGTGGTGCCGGAAGGTGCGCCGCCGACGCTTTCCTCCCGCGAGGCCATCCGCGAGCCTGCCGGAACGGCATCGCCGCCCGTCGGGCGCGACGTGGCCTCATCCGCATTGTCCTGCGGCTGCGACTGACCGACGGGCTGCTCCGTAACCCCATACTGCGCGTTGAGGTCGGGCCGGCTGCCCGCGCTGTTGCCTTCGTTGGCACGCCCCTGATTCTCGTTGGCCTGCGGCGTGCTCTGCGTCGCGCCGCTGCCTGTGCCCTGCTGCGGGGCCATGCCGCCGCTGCCCGAACCCGTGGCGCTCTCCTCCTTCTCCACGGATGTCGTTCCCGATGCGCGGCTGTTCTCCGCTTCCTCCTGCGTGCTGGGGGAGGCGGTCAAAGGAGCCTGCACATCGGGCTGGGGCGCGGACGGCGTTGCGGCGTCAGCCGCGACACTGGGCTTCACCGGGACATTGACCTCGGCACTTTGCGGCGCCGGCTGGTTGGCGCCGGAGACGGGCGGCGAGCCCGTGGCGGCCTTCGCCTCTGCAGGTTCCGCAGCCTTGTATTCGGGTAGCGCGGCAAGGCTCTCCTTGGTCAGCCCGGAAATCTGCACCTTGCCGTCCTGCACCGGCGGCAGGCGATCCGTGTTCATCACCCGGAGCGTCTCGCCGAGCCCGAGCAGACCACCCTCACCCAGCAGAAGCTGGCGGACATGGCCGTCACGGCCGACCAGGACGTCGCGCAGCGTTGCGACCGACTGCCCGTCCGCGCCGACGATATCGGCATCCTTGGTGGCGCTGAACGTGGATTCGGGGACGGTGGTTTCCCTCCCGGTGGGCATGTTGCCGGATGGTGCCTGCGCCATCAGCGGGGCAGAGGCCAGCACAGAAAATATTGCGACGCCTGAAAGAAGAACCCGTGTTCTCATGACCATCTCCCGCGCTGCTTTGCCTCGCACGGAGGACCCTTCACCGGAACGCGGATCGGGCCACGGGGTTCCGGCAAACTGGAAGGACTGGACAGTCACAATAGAGGAAGCTGATCGCGGCCTTAGCCCCATACATCATGATCTGCTCAGAAAACGCCGATATTCTTACCATGTGTTCGCTCGCCTTTCACTGGCGAGGTCAACAGCACCGGCATCATTATCACCAGTTGGCGTCATCTATTCTGCACAACCTCACAAGCATCAACGGTCGCAAAAATACATTGATATCTGGTATGCCACCGGGGATCACTGTCACGTCATCGAGATTGCTGCCGATTCAATTGACGCGGTCTGCCCACCGTAGCATCATTCCAAACTAGGTTCGGGCGGTTTGTCGCCCGCAGGAGGTCTGGGATGCTGAAGGAGCTCTCACGCCGCCAATTCCTGAAGGGCGCTGGCACCGGCATGGCCGGTACGGCAATCGGCGCCCTTGGGTTCGGCGGTCCGGAACAGGCGCTGGCGCAAGCCGTGCGTCCTTTCAAGCTGGCACGTACGACGGAGACGCGGAACACATGCCCCTACTGCTCGGTGGCATGCGGCGTCATCATGTACAGCCTTGGCGACAAGTCCAAGAACGCCCATGCCAGCATCATCCACATCGAGGGTGACCCGGACCATCCGACGAATCGCGGCACGTTGTGCCCCAAGGGCGCGGCGCTGCTGGACTTCGTGCATGCCGAAACGCGCACCAAGTACCCGCAGTATCGCGGCCCCGGAGAGCGCGACTTCCGCCGCATCTCCTGGGACGAGGCGCTCGACAAGATCGCCCGCAAGCTCAAGGACGACCGCGACCAGAACTTCATCGCGAAGAACGCCGATGGCGTGACGGTCAATCGCTGGATCTCGACGGGCTTCCTGGCGGCGTCCGCATCCACCAACGAAACCGCCTTCATGACCTACAAGGTGGTTCGCAGCACAGGAGCACTGGCGTTCGACAACCAGGCACGCGTCTGACACGGACCGACGGTGGCCAGTCTGGCCCCAACATTCGGTCGCGGTGCGATGACGAACTCCTGGACGGACATCAAGAACACCGATCTCGTCGTGATCATGGGCGGCAATGCCGCCGAGGCGCATCCGTGCGGCTTTAAATGGGTCACTGAGGCGAAGGCGCAGCGTGGAGCAAAGCTCATCGTCGTCGATCCGCGTTTCACGCGCTCGGCCTCGGTGGCGGATTTCTACGCGCCCATCCGGCAGGGAACCGACATCGCCTTCCTGCTGGGCGTCATCAAGTACTGCATCGACAACGACAACATTCAGCACGAATACGTCCGCGCCTTCACCAACGCCCCCTACCTGATCAAGGAAGGCTACGGCTATCAGGACGGCCTGTTCACTGGCTATGACGAGGCCAAGCGGGATTACGACCGCTCGAGCTGGGAATACGAGATCGGGCCGGACGGCTATGTCATCAGCGATGACACGCTGCAGCACCCGCGCTCGGTCTTCCAGCTGCTGAAGGTGCATGTCGCGCCCTACACGCCGGAAATGGTGGAGCGCATCTGCGGCACGCCGAAGGACAAGTTCCTGACCGTTGCCAAGATGATCTCGGAGACGGCGGCCACCGACAAGGTCATGACGAGCATGTACGCGCTCGGCTGGACCCAGCACTCCAAGGGCTCGCAGAACATCCGCGCCATGGCCATGCTGCAGCTGATGCTGGGCAATATCGGCCTTCGCGGCGGCGGCATGAACGCCCTGCGCGGCCATTCCAACATCCAGGGGCTCACCGATATCGGCCTGATGTCGAACCTGATCCCCGGCTACCTGACGCTCGCGACCGACAAGGAACCGGACTTCGAGACGTATATGAGCAAGCGGCAGTTCAAGCCGATGCGTCCGAACCAGATGAGCTACTGGCAGAACTACCGGAAGTTCATGGTGAGCTTCCTGAAGTCGATGTACGGCAAGGCTGCGACGCCGGAGAACAACTTCGCCTTCGACTGGCTGCCGAAGCTCGACGTGCCCGGCTACGACGTGCTGCGCACCTTCGAGCTGATGCACCAGGGCAAGGTGAACGGCTATGTCTGCCAGGGCTTCAACCCCCTGCTCTCCTTCCCCAACAGGACGAAGATCACCGAGAGCCTGTCCAAGCTGAAATTCCTCGTGGTCATGGATCCGCTGCAGACGGAGACGGCAAGGTTCTGGAAGGACGAGGGCGTCTTCAACGACGTGAAGCCCGAGGACATCCAGACCGAGGTGTTCGAACTGCCGACCACCTGCTTCGCGGAGGACGAAGGCGCGCTGGTGAACTCCGGCCGCTGGCTGCAATGGCACTGGCCCGGACAGGAACCTCCGGGCGAGGCCAAGAGCGACGTCTGGATCATGTCGCAGATCCATCTGCGGCTGCGCGCCCTCTACCAGAAGGAAGGCGGCGCGTTCCCTGACCCCATCCTGAACCTGCACTGGCCGTACCGCATCCCCGACGATCCGATGCCGGACGAGCTGGCCAAGGAGATGAACGGCTATGTCGTCTCCACGGTGACCGATCCGGTGGACACCACCAAGGTGGTGCTGGAGAAGGGCAAGCAGCTCGACGGCTTCGCGCAGCTGCGCGACGACGGCTCGACCGCGTGCGGCTGCTGGATCTATTCCGGCAGCTACACCGAGAAGGGCAATATGATGGCCCGCCGGGACACGAACGACCCCGGCAATACCGGCGCCTACTCCAATTGGGCGTTCTCGTGGCCGGCCAACCGGCGGATCATCTACAATCGTGCGTCCGCCGACGTGAACGGCAAGCCGTGGGATCCGAAGCGCAAGCTGATCGAATGGAACGGCACGGCCTGGTCCGGCTTCGACGTTCCGGACATCGCACCGGGCGCCAAGCCGCAGGATGTCGGCCCCTTCATCATGAACCCCGAGGGAACGGCACGCCTGTTCACGCGCGGCATGCTGAAGGATGGCCCCTTCCCGGCGCATTACGAGCCGTTCGAAAGCCCCATCGCCAATGTGCTGGCCCCCAAGATCCGCGGCAATCCCGCCGCGCGCATCTTCAAGGCCGACATGGAGGCGCTCGGCACGAGCGACAAGTTCCCCTATGCGGCGACCTCCTACCGCCTCACCGAGCATTTCCACTACTGGACCAAGCATGTCTGGGTGAATGCAATGCTGCAGCCGGAGTTCTTCGTGGAGATCAGCGAACAGCTGGCCGCCGAGAAGAACATCCAGCCCGGCGGCTGGGTGAAGGTCTCGTCCAACCGAGGCGAGGTGCAGGCCAAGGCGGTGGTGACGAAGCGCATCAAGCCGCTCATCTGCGACGGGCGCACGGTGCACATCGTGGGCATACCCCTGCATTGGGGCTTCACGGGCGCGGCCAAGAAGGGCTTCGGCCCCAACAGCCTGACGCCTTTCGTGGGTGACGCGAACATCGAGACGCCGGAGTTCAAGGCGTTCCTGGTGAACGTGGAGCCCAGCAACGGCCCGGTCGTGAGCTAGGAGGCGGTTATGGCAGGACTACAGAGCCAGGACTTCGCCCGCATCTCGGCCACCACGTTCCGGCCGCCGGAGGTGCGCCACGATTTCGAGGTGGCGAAGCTCATCGACGTCTCGAAGTGCATCGGCTGCAAGGCATGCCAGTCGGCGTGCCTCGAGTGGAACAATCTGCGGGAGGAAGTGGGCGTCAACACCGGCGTCTACGACAACCCGCACGATCTGACGCCGAACAGCTGGACGTTGATGCGGTTCACCGAATGGGAGAACCCTGAAAGCGGCAATCTGGAATGGCTGATCCGCAAGGACGGCTGCATGCACTGCTCGGACCCCGGCTGCCTCAAGGCATGCCCGGCACCCGGCGCCATCGTGCAGTACAACAACGGCATCGTGGACTTCGTCTCCGAGAACTGCATCGGCTGCGGCTATTGCGTGAAGGGCTGTCCCTTCAACATCCCGCGCATCAGCCAGGCCGACAACAAGGCCTACAAGTGCACGCTGTGCTCCGACCGCGTCTCCGTGGGGCAGGCTCCGGCCTGCGCCAAGGCATGCCCCACCGGCGCCATCGTGTTCGGCACCAAGGAGGCCATGCTGGACTATGCCGACGGGCGCATCGCGGACCTGAAGTCGCGCGGCTTCAAGAACGCCGGCATCTATGACCCGCCGGGCGTCGGGGGCACCCATGTGATGTATGTGCTGCATCACGCGGACCAGCCGCAACTCTACGCCAACTTGCCCAAGGATCCGAAGATCAGCCCGGTCGTCGAGATCTGGAAGGGCGTGACGAAATATGCCGGCATGGCCACGCTGGGTTTCGCGGCAGCCTTCGCCTTCGTCCACGCCACCATCGCGCGGAAGAACGAGGTGTCCCGCGCGGAGGACCGTGAGGCCGAGCATCTCATCGACGAGGAGGCAGCCAATGGTCGTCAGGCGTGAAGAAACGCGCACCATGGTCGACCGCTACCGCGGTGCGACCCGTCTCAACCACTGGGTCACCGCCATCGCGCTGATCCTGCTGACGCTCAGCGGCATGGCCTTGTTCCATCCCGCTCTGTTCTTCATGTCCGGCCTGTTCGGCGGCGGGTCCATGACGCGCATGCTGCATCCCTGGATCGGCGTGGTGCTGCTCGCCAGCTTCGCGGTGCTGTTCATCCAGATGGTGCGGCACAATTTCTGGAACCGCTCGGACACGGTCTGGGTCCGCCACATCGGCGACGTCATGGCGGGCAACGAGGAGAAGATGCCGGAGGCCGGCAAGTACAACGGCGCCCAAAAGCTGATCTTCTGGGGAATGACCCTTCTGATCCTCGTCCTGTTCGGCTCGGGCCTGGTGATCTGGTACGAATATTTCGGCTCGACCTTCACCATCGAGCAGCAGCGCATCGGGCACATCGTTCATGCACTGATGGCGATAGCCATGCTGCTCATCGTCATCGCGCACATCTACGCCGCCTTCTACATCCGCGGCTCAATCAATGCGATGACCGAGGGCAAGGTGACGGGCGGCTGGGCGTTCCGGCATCATCGCGGCTGGCTGCGCGAGGAAGCGCGCGAAGGCGTGGTGGACGAACGGCAGCAGCCCCAGCGGAGCATGCGCCCCGCCGAATGACACAAGACATCATGCAGGCCGGCCCGTGCCGGCCTGCCTCTCCGTGGCCCGTGCGGTTCGTGAGGATTTTTGGATGAGTGACGAACAGAGCCTTGCCGGATTCGGCGAACCGGTCGGCATCGCGGAGCGCGACAAGCCCCCCTTCGTCCTGTTGCCGAAACCGTCCACCCTGTTCGCCCTGCGCGCGATGCGCTTCGCGAAGCTGGCGCCGGATCACCAGCTCCAGCCCTTCCTGACCTTTCTCGCGGCGCTTTCCGGAGTGCAGGACCGGCTCGCCCGCGAACTGCCGCCGGCCGTCCTGCCCACCCCTCGCGACCAGCACATGCGGGCTGCGAGCGGCATGCCGGTCGTGCCGCGTGAGGATCTGGCGGATGACGCCCTCGCGCTCGGTGCGCTGGAGCGCTTGCTGGCCCTGATGAGCGCCGTCGACATGCCGGAGGCGGCACGCGCCGCGCTGGAAGAAGCCCGCATGCTCGATGAAGGTGGGCGCCGCGCGATGTTCGCCGCCGTGCTCAGCGATGTCGTGCCGGCGGAGACCGTGGCCCAGCATATCTTTGCCGCGGCTGCCCTACAGGTCGTCGCCGCGATGCGCAGCGCGCAGCTGGATGCCGAGCTTCCGCAGAAGGTCGCGGACGGCATCTGCCCGTGCTGCGGTGCGCCCAGCGTCAGCAGCGCCGTGGTGGGCGCGGGCAATGTGGAAGGCGTGCGCTACGTGCAGTGCTCGCTGTGCGCCGCGCAGTGGAACCAGGTGCGCGTGCGCTGCGTCTCCTGCGGCTCCACCAAGGGCATCTCGTACCAGGCCATCGAAGGCGTCGCCGACTCGATCAAGGCGGAAACCTGCGACGAGTGTGGCACTTACATGAAGATCCTCTACCAGACCAAGGACATGGAGCTGGAACCCGTGGCCGACGATGTGGCCAGCCTGGGGCTTGATCTTCTCGTGTCCGAGGCCGGCTGGCGAAGGGCCGGCGTGAACCCGTTCCTGCTGGGCTATTGAGGCCATGGAACGCCCCGAAGACTTCCGCCTCCCCTCCGTCGACCAGGTGCTGCGCAGCACGGTCTGCGAACTGGCTTCCGCCCGCCACGGCCGCACCGCCACCACGGATGCGGTTCGCGCCGTACTCGCACGGCTGCGGGACGACCGGGCATCCGTGCCGCTGGACGCCGTGGCGCAACGCGCGCTGGCGGCGCTCGAAGACGCCGACCAGCCGTCGCAGCGTCCGGTGATCAACCTCACCGGCACGGTGCTGCACACCAATCTTGGCCGGGCATTGTTGCCGGACGAGGCGGTGCAGGCCGTGTCCCGCGCCATGCGTCAGCCCACCAATCTTGAATACGACGTGGAAAGCGGCCGGCGCGGCGAACGCGACGACCATGTGCGAGGCCTCATCCGCGAACTGACCGGCGCGGAAGACGCCGTGCTCGTCAACAACAACGCCGCCGCCGTGATGCTGGTGCTGAACACGCTCGCCAAGGACCGCGAGGCGGTGGTCTCGCGCGGCGAGCTGATCGAAATCGGCGGCGCGTTCCGCATGCCGGACATCATGGCCCGCGCCGGTGCACGCCTCCGCGAGGTGGGCACCACCAACCGGACCCACCTGCGCGACTATGCGGACGCCATCGGCCCGGAGACCGGGCTGCTGATGAAGGTGCACACCTCGAACTATGTGGTGAAGGGCTTCACGGCAGAGGTCTCGGCGACTGAGCTCGCGGGATTCGCGAGCCAGCACGGCCTGCCCTTCGTCGACGATCTCGGCTCCGGCACGCTGGTCGACCTCGCGCGCTGGGGGCTGCAGCACGAAAGGACGGTGCAGGATGCGCTCGGCGCGGGAGCCGACCTCGTGACGTTCTCGGGCGACAAGCTGCTGGGCGGTCCGCAAGCCGGCATCGTGGCCGGGAGGAAGGACCTCGTGGCAAGGCTGGCGAAGAACCCGCTGAAACGTGCCCTGCGACTGGACAAGCTGCGGTTGGCGGCGCTGGAAGCCGTGCTGAAGCTCTACCGCGATCCCGACAGCCTTCCGAAGCGCCTGCCGACCCTGCGTCTTTTCACGCGTACTCAGATTGAGCTGCGCGCCCTGGCCGAACGGCTGGAGCCGAAACTGGCCGGAGCACTCGGGTCCGGCTGGGCCATCAAGCCCTTGGATCTCGGAAGCCAGATCGGCTCCGGCGCCCTGCCGCTGGAAACCATGCCAAGCGCCGGCCTGTCCATGCGGCCGGCGGAGCGCGCGTCCGGGCGCGCGGTGGAAGACCTCGCCGCCGCCTTCCGCGCCCTGCCGCTGCCGGTGATCGGCCGCATCAAGGAGGGCGCCCTGCTGTTCGACCTGCGCTGCCTGGAGGATGAGGCCGCGTTCACAAATCAGCTGAACGGCCTGCGGGTGGGTGAGCTTCATGCGTCTTCTTGACCGCCTGCTCGGCAGAACGGATCCCGGCACGGATGTCGGCAAGGAGATGGCGCGGGCCGCCGAGGCCGCGGCGCTTGGCGATCATGCCACCGCGCTCGCCATCTGGGGGCCACTCGCCCACAGCGGCGTGCCGCGCGCGCAGAACAATGTGGGAGCCTGCTTTGCCGAAGGCCTTGGCGTTGAGCGTGACACCGCGCTCGCTTTGCGCTGGCTGACGCTTGCGGCGGAAGGCGGCGATGCGGTGGGACAGCGCAATCTCGCCGCCCTGCATTTCAAGGGCGAAGGCGTGGAGCAGAGCGACGCCGAGGCGTTGCGCCTCTACCGGCTGGCGGCCGAAGCCGGCGACGCCCCGGCACAGGACATGCTGTCCTGGATGCTGCTGGAGAGCGGCGAAATTTCGGCCCGCGAGGAGGCGCTGCGTTGGGCCGACGCGGCCGCGGAGGCCGGCATCGCCACCAGCATGACGCGGCTGGGCATGATGCACCACGATGCGCTGGGCGTGGAACGCGATGCCGCCAAGGCCGCCCTCTGGTGGAGCCGCGCGGCCGAAGCGGGCGATCCCGATGGACGCGCCATGCTCGGCGCCGCCGTACTTCTCGGCCAGGGCGTCGAACGCGATCCCGCCCGCGCGCTGGACCTGCTGCTGGCTGCCGAGCGCGACGGCAGCACGCTTGCCATTCCCTTCATCAAGGCCGCGCAGGCCGCAATGCAGCCCGAGGCCGTGTCGTGATCATCGGCACCGCCGGCCATATCGACCACGGCAAGACCTCGCTCGTGGCGCGGCTGACCGGCGTCAACACCGACCGGCTGAAGGAGGAGAAGGCGCGCGGCATCACCATAGAACTCGGCTTCGCCTACTGGCCGCAGCCGGACGGGCGCGTCATCGGCTTCATCGACGTGCCGGGCCACGAGAAGCTGGTGCATACCATGCTGGCCGGCGCTTCCGGCGTCGACCTCCTGCTGCTGGTGGTGGCGGCGGATGACGGCGTGATGCCGCAGACGCGGGAGCATCTGGACATCGCCCGCCTGCTCGGCATTCCCGAAGCCGTGGTGGCGCTGACGAAGTCCGATCTGGTGGATCGAGAAAGGTTGGTGGCGGCAGAGGCCGGGATCCGGCGCCTGCTCGCGGGCACTGCGTTCGCGAATGCGCCGATCTTGCCAGTGTCGGCGACGAGCGGGGCAGGCATCCCGGATCTTGCGACCCTCCTCTCCGACCCCAGCCGAAGCCCAGCCGCCCGGCGCGAGGACGGCGAATTCCGTCTGGCCGTGGACCGCTCCTTCACGCTTGCCGGCGCGGGCACCGTCGTCACCGGCACCGTGCTTTCCGGGGCCGTTGCAATCGGTGACATGCTGACCGTTTCTCCGTCCGGGGTCGCGGCCCGCGTGCGCTCGATCCATGCGCAGAACCGCCCTGCCGAGCGCGGCGTGGCCGGCGACCGCTGCGCCTTGAACCTGGCCGGACCGGACATCCGCAAGGACGCCATCCATCGCGGGGACATGGTTCTCGCCAATACGCTGCACGCGCCGACGCAGCGGATCGACGCGGAACTCACCGTGCTCGCCTCCGAGAAGAAGCCGCTCGGCATGTGGATGCCGGTGCGCCTGCATCACGCCTCGGCTGAAGTGGGCGCACGTCTTGTCCTGCTGGGCGAAGAGCCTCTTGCGCCGGGCAGCACGACAGCGGTGCAGATCGTGCTCGAACAGCCCATCGCTGCCGCCACTCTGGACCGTTTCGTGCTGCGTGACACCAGCGCCTCGCGCACCGTGGGCGGCGGTCGCTTTCTCGATTTGCGTGCGCCGGAACGTCATCGCCGCAGCCCGGAACGTCTCGCGCAACTGGCCGCACTGGCGCACGCCGACGCGGCCACTGCGCTCCATGCCCTGCTCTCGGTCGCACCGGGCTATGCAGACCTGGATGCCTTCATCCGGGATCGCGCTCTCAGCGCTCAGAAGGGTCTGGAGCTCACCCGGCAACTCGGCCTCGTCCGCATCGGGGCCATGGCGATGCTGCCGCAGAACTGGGAGCGCTTTGAGAGGTCGTTGACCGAGACCCTGCGCATCCATCATGCGGAGCATCCCGACCAGGTCGGCCTCGGGCTGGAGCGCCTTCGCCTCTCCGTCAAACCTAGGCTGACGGCCCGCCTGTTCCGCGAGGCGCTCGCGGCGCTGACCGCTTCCGGCACGGTGGTGGTGCAGGGCTCTTGGGTGCGTCTCCCCGAGCATGAGGTGCGCCTGACGCCGGAGGATGAGCATCTCTGGACCCGCATTACGCCGCTCGTCAGTGGTGCCGAGCGGTTCCGCCCTCCCCGCGTCCGCGATGTGGCGCAAATGCTCGGGCGTGGAGAGGAGGAGGTACGGCGCGTGTTCCGGCTGGTGCAGCGCCGGGGCGAGGTGCACGAGGTGGCGCTGGACCACTTCTTCAGGCGCGACACGGTGGCCGAGATGGCAGGCATCGCCGCCGATCTCGCGCAGGAGCAGCCGGCAGGCTTCAACGCCGCCGCCTTCCGCGATCGCCTCGACAATGGGCGAAAGGTTGCTATCCAGATCCTTGAATTCTTCGATCGCCACGGCGTCACCATCCGGCGCGGCGATCTCCGGCGCATCAACCGCCAGCGGCTTGACCTGTTCGGCCCGGTGGATGCGCCCCTTGGAGGAGAAGCGTCCCCGGTGGGGCGTCCGGACTTCAAATCCGGGAGGGGCCGTCAGACGGTCCTTGGTGGGTTCGACTCCCATTCTCCTCCGCCAGTTCACTAGGTGCCGATGACCGATCACGCCGCATTCATCGCCCGCTTCGAAAGGGCCGCCGCCCAGGCCGGCGAAGCCGAGGACGATTTTCGCCGCGAGGCCGCCCGCCGCATCGAGACCTTGGCCCGCGAACGACGAAACGCCTTCCGCCGCCTCAATCTTGTTCGAAGCTCCGCCTCGGCGATGAGCGGCACCGAAACGGCGGAAGACGCGGCCGAACGCGCGCGGCTGAAGCTGGCCGCTGATCTTGGCTGGCTGCCCATCGGCCCACGTCAGGCGCTGGTGCTGGACCGGCTGCAGCCGGCGTTCCTCGCTCTGGCCGGCACGGCCCGCGACGATGCGCCAGTAGAAGAGGCGGAAGCCGCCCTGCTGGGCTTCGAGGAATGGTATCGCTCCGAAACCGAGGCTGACTTCTACGACCTGTTCGACCGCTATGTGCAGGAGACGCCGGTTGTCGACTTCTAGGCCCATCAGCACTGACTTCGATGCATGGCTCGCCGGCATCTGGCGCGGCGGTCCGTTCACCGCGCTGATCGTGCTGGTGCGCGTGGCGGAGCCCCGGATCGAGCCGCTGCGCTCCACCTTCGTGCACGTCATCGGCGACGAACTGGACTGGGGCGACATCACCATGATGTTCCGCAGTGCCGGCGTCAGCTGGGACGCGGCTGCCTTCTTCGGAACGCGTGCCGATGATGGCGGCCCTGTGCCGGACGACGTTGCGCGAAGCCGCCTGCGCCAGCTCGAAGAGCGGCTGCGCCTGGACCGGCTGCTGCTGAACGATGCCGGCTTCTTCGATGTCTGGGGCCGAGAACTCAGGGTGGATGAGGTGGGGACGGCTTAGCATTTGCGAGCGTCCAGGGAAGGCGCGAAGCGACTGTCCGGGACCCATACTCCGTTTGGTCAAGGCTCTATGTTGATCGCCGACGGCACGGCGTATGGGTCCGGACAGCGCCAGAGGCGCTTCCGGAACGCGCGGGTGGATCACACCACCACCACCTTCGCTGGCCCCTCCTCCACGCTCCCGATGACTGCGGCACGCGGATATCCTGCGTCCTTGATCGTGCGCAGCAGGTCGTCCGCACGCTCGGGTGCGCAGGAAACCAGTAGACCGCCCGAAGTCTGCGGGTCCGTCAGAAGAGCCCGTTCCGCATCCAGAAGTCCGGGCGGCAAGTCCACACCTTCGCCATAGCTGGCCCAGTTGCGTCCGGAGGCGCCCGTCACGCGCCCCTCCCCAGCCAGCCGCTTCGCCTCATCGAGGAACGGTAGATCCGCCAGTCGCAACCGCAGCGTGGCTCCGGAACCGCGCGCCATCTCCAGGCCATGGCCGAGTATGCCGAAGCCGGTGACATCGGTAATGGCGTGGACGTCGGCGTCGCGCGCCAGATCGGCCCCCACGCGGTTCAGCAGCGTGGTGGAGGCGATCATCTCGTCATAGCCGGCCGCCGACAGCTCGCCCTTCCGGTAGGCGGCGGAATAGATGCCGACGCCCAGCGCCTTCGTGAGAATCAGGGCATCGCCGGGTTTTGCCCCGCTGTTGCGGCGCAGGTTCTGCGGCTTCACCAGACCGATGACGGCCAGCCCGTAGATCGGCTCCGGCGCGTCGATGGAATGCCCGCCGGCCACCGGGATGCCAGCCTCAGCACAGATCGAGGCTCCGCCTTTCAGAATCTCCCGCACCTGCTCCTCGGGGAGCTTGTCGAGCGGCATGCCCAGAATGGCGAGCGCGAGGATCGGCCGGCCTCCCATGGCATAGACATCCGAGATGGCGTTGGCCGCGGCGATGCGCCCGAAATCTCGCGGATCATCCACCATCGGCATGAAGAAATCGGTGGTCGCGACCACGCAGGTTTCATCGTCGATCTGCCAGACCGCCGCATCGTCGCCCGTCTCCGTGCCGACAAGCAACTGCCGGTAAGGCGCCGCCGCCGGCTGGTCCGCCAGCAGCCGCTGCAGGACGGCGGGCGCGAGCTTGCACCCGCATCCGCCGCCATGGGCAAGGCTGGTCAGCTTAGGCGCGGCGCCATGTGTCAGTACCGCGTCGAGCACGGCACCTGTCACGCCTGAACCTCGGCGGCGGTGATCGAATACCGGAAGCTGTCGGGATCGAGGCAGTCGAGCAGCGCGCCCGCGATCTCGGCCTGCGGATACATCAGGAACGCGACCTTATGGTCGGAGCCCGGCAGCACCACGTCGTGGGCGGTGTTGTAGCCCATCCAGTTGCCTTCCCAGGCGCCGAACAGGGCACGCCGTGCGGCCACGACCTTGGGCGCGTCCACACCGTTATTGCCCGGCGGCTCCTCCAGAACGACCTTGCGGACATCCGCCGGGTCCGTCGCCACCCAGCCCCGGCCCTCGAGCCACACCTCGGCCCGGCAGTGCTGCGACTTGGTGACGGTGGCCGACCCTGCGCCAAGGCTCTTGTAGCCGAAGCGCGAAGGCGCCACGCGGATGCCGTAGATGTCGCGGGCCGGAATACCGGCGGCACGCACCAGCGCCACGTAGAGGGCATTCAGGTCGGCGCATTTGCCGCCGAGATTCCCGGAACGGAGCATGGAGGCCACATCGCCGGTGCCGCAGCCGCGCGTCTTGGCATTGCGGAAGGTGTTGTCCACCACCCACTGATAGATCGCCTCCGCCTTCTCCTGATCCGTGGTGCGGCCCGCGATGGCCTTCTCTGCCGTCTCCTTCACGATGCCGTCTGTCGGCATCAGTTCCGTGGCTTCGAGATAAAGCGCCCTCTCCGTCTCGGTCAGCGCACGGGGCTCGTCACGGTCGGCAGCCCAGTTTCGGTCCCGCAACTGGACCCTGCTCGTGACCTCCGCGCGCGGCGCGGTCTCGCCGCTCTTGAAGACGAGGTGCAGCATGTCGGCCCCGTGCTTCGGGTCCCGCACCCGCTCCGCTGATATGGCGTTGGTGTCCCAGCGGCTTTCGCCCGGTCGGGTCCATTCGCTCTCGTTCACCGAGGTCAAGGGTAGCCAAGCCTGCGCCTTCCCCGCGCCCGCGAGCTCCAGCCGCGTCGTCACGTCGAAGCTGCGCCACGCTCCAGGCTCGGGCGCGAAGACGGCCTCCTCTGCAAAGGACATGCGCGGCAGGATCAAGGCTGCGGCCGTGGCGGCAGCACCTGTGATGATGAGGTCACGACGTGTGATCATGGGACCTTGTCCTCCCTGTTCGTTATTGTTGTTTGTTCAGGTGAAAGTGCGAGCAGCCGGGAAAGCATCCCGTCCGCAGCCCAGTCGACGGGTTCGTCGGCCTTCAGTGCCGGACGAAGTCCTGGCGCAAGCACGAAACTGGTCGGCAGGCCTTCTACTCCCCACGCCTTCATGGCCGCGCGATCACGGTCCAGCAGGATGGCGAAGCCGACCGGATGTTCGGAGAAGAAGCGGCGCACCCGGGCGTCCACTTCGCCGACATCCACCGCGAGGATCGTCACCGCGTTCCCGGCACCGATGTGAAGTGCCTGGAGCGATGCCATCTCTTCCACGCATGGCTCGCACCAGGTCGCGAAGAAATGGACGATGGTGATGGAGTCTGTAGAGGTCGCGAGTTCGAAAGCGCCGCCATCCAGTTGATCGAGGCTGAGGCCGGGAGAGCTGTCCTGTGCCCAAGGCTTCAGGCCGTGGGCTGCATCCGCAGGTGCACCGCCGAACATGAGCGCCGCAACCGCGATGATACCGGCGACGCGTGGGACGCATGTTCCGAGATGGCCCCGAGACTCGGGAGCAAAGGCGAAGAGCACGCCTCCAATGTTCCAGCCGGCTTGGGCGGCGTCAATCCCGTCCTGCCGTTACCGGGAGCGACGGGATGCCGGCATCGTGGTGGCTTGTTCGTCACCGTCTCTCCGATCCAGGCTGAACGGCACGACGCACCGTCGGTATCCCGCGATTTGCAGCAGAGCGGTGGAGGTCATGAAAGTCCAAAACTGTCTCAAAGGCCGCACTGTCTCCCGCAAAATCAGTCCGGGAAGCGACGGGCGGCTCCTGATCCTGCGAACCGGCACGATGGATGAGGCCAGAAAGGCAGGAACAGCCCCTTCAGAACGACGTCCAGCTTGAACGCAGAGCGCAGGCGTCACCTGATAGACCTTCAGCTTGTGCGACCACAGCGCTCTGGCGTCGAACATGAGGTCATCGGTAGTCCGGTCGATGGATGCACTTAGCTGCAGCAGCCGCCGCGCACCGCTACGGCTAATGATGTAGCCGGCCGTTCCATAATGGACCGAACCGAGCCGCGCCAGCGACAGATCAGTACCCGCGATCGATCGAGCAGACCGGACGAAGACCCGTTGCAGGAACGTCTCGAGCTTCACCACTTCCGCATCCGCAGGGATCCATGAGGTATCGTCCAGCAGCCTGACGAGCAACGGATCGACCTCGACGTCATCCTCGAACACGGCGAGAAACGGCTCATCGCTTTCGAGAAGCGTCCGCCATGCGAGCACAGGGCTCATCGTGCAAGCGATCTCCGCCGCCGAGAGCGGATATACTGGGTCCGTGGCGGCAGCCGCCTGCAGTTCGTCAGGAGCCATGGACGTGGCATCAACAGCGTCCAGCCGGGCGATACGCCATCCAATCTTCGACGCCAGTTCCGGCAGCCGCAGCCAGCGTTCCCTGTGTCGGTCGAGATTGATCACATGCGAAGGAATCAAGAACCAGTCACCGTGTTGACCTCGATCAAGAAAGTGCTGCACGCCGACCTAGGTGCTGGCTTTCGGTGTTGGAACGTCACGCGCAACGCAGGATCAACGTCGGTAGAGCTGAATCGCTCGTGGAACGAGTTGCCGCACGGAGCTGACAGACATTATTCTGTGAGGCGTCTATTCCGGAGCGGCAGGCACCGACAATGATCGGACGCTTGCTCAACAACTCTCTCGAGGCTTTACTGTTTAGCTCCGCCCGTGTGCGAAGACACTACTACGGTCAGCGGACGTCGGCGGCTTTATCTGGAAATTTGTACGCAAGAAGACACTCTTCTGATGGCAAGACGTATCGGCCCTCGGCTGCGAGGTCGAACACGATCAAATCTGTGGAGAGGGCTCGACGTAAAGATGGTGCTCCCAAGGGGAATCGAACCCCTGTTTTCGCCGTGAGAGGGCGACGTCCTAGACCGCTAGACGATGGGAGCGGCGCGGGCTCATCGAGCCGCGAAGGCGCCCTCTATACGCAGAGCCCACGCCGGGATCAAGGGGCATTTGCGTCGATGCGGCCAAGATAGCCGAGCGTTGTCGCATCGAGGACATGGATAGCTGGGCGACCGTCTTGTGCCTCCGTGGTGACGAACAGGCGCTGCCCGTCGGAGGTGGTCCCGGTGATCTTCGTTCCAGCGGCTATCGGCAGAGAGCCCGTCAGTTGCTGCCCGTTCTGGAGCGGCGCGGTGGGCACTCCGGTGAGACGGCCGGCATCGGAGGCCGGCTGCGCCTTGACGAGACGCCACACGATCACCGACATGACCAATACAAAGCCGATCAGCATGATTGCGGTCGACACACCGACGAACAGGCGCATGCGCCGCACGATGCGCGCGGTCCGGGGATCCTCCTCGGCTGTGACGTCGTCGTCATCCAGAGTGGCCATGAGCGATCCCGATACCCGTCTTGATGTTGTCCTTGCGCCGGAACTCGCCGGCGAAAGGCTGGACCGCGCGCTGGCGCAGGCGCTGCCCGATCTGTCGAGAACCCGGATACAGGCGCTGATCCGCGCGGGCAAGGTGGAGCTGTCCGGCGCGATCGCGACCGACCTCGGCGCGAAAGTGGCGGGTGGCGAACAGGCCTTCGTCCATATTCCGCCGCCCGAGCCGGCCCTGCCCCTGGCTGAGGCCATTCCCCTCAACGTGGTCTACGAGGACGATGAGCTGATCGTCATCGACAAGCCGGCCGGTCTCGTCGTGCATCCCGGCGCCGGCAACTGGACCGGAACGCTCGTCAACGCGCTGCTGGCCCATTGCGCGGGCTCGCTGTCGGGCATCGGCGGCGTGGAGCGGCCGGGCATCGTCCACCGTCTCGACAAGGACACGACGGGCCTGCTGGTCGCCGCGAAGACGGACCGCGCTCACCGCTCGCTCGCCGAGCAGTTCGCCGACCATGGCCGCACGGGTCCACTGGAGAGGGCCTACATGGCCTTTGTCTGGGGCAGCCCACTGCGGACCAGCGGCACGGTAGACGCCCCGATCGACCGCGATCCCCGGAACCGGGAAAAGATGCGGGTCTGCCCGCCGGAGCATGGGCGCGAGGCCATCACCCACTGGCACCGCCTGCGCGCCTTCGGGCCGCCCAACGCTGCCCTCGTCAGCCTTGTGCGGTGCGAGCTCGAGACCGGCCGAACGCACCAGATCCGCGTCCATATGGCCCATCTCGGCCATCCGGTGCTGGGCGACCCCGCCTATGGCGCCGGCTTCAAGACGAAGGCGCGCCATCTGCCGGAAGCTGCCCGTGCGTCCCTGGAGGGACTGGGCCGGCAGGCCCTGCACGCGGCGCATCTTGCCTTCGAGCATCCCGCGACCGGGGAACTCATGTCGTTCGACAGTGCGTTGCCTCCCGATCTTGCCGAACTTGCCGAGGCGCTGAAAACAACGCCCTGAGCATGTGGGTAGGTGCGCGTGTTCTCACGTCGCTGTGAAAATGCCGCCCCCTTATCGCCACGAAGACCCTCTCCTATATAGGATGGCTGGCCGGCACGATGTGCGGCCATGAAGCGGCTCTGCCGGGTGGGGAGCCGAAGGGGGAACTAAGATGGCGCGTGCGGCGCTTCCGATCATTGCCACTGACAGCGGCCTCAGCCGCTACCTCGACGAAATTCGGCGTTATCCGATGCTGGCTCCGGACGAGGAGTTCATGCTGGCCAAGAGCTGGCGCGAGCACGGCGACCGAGATGCGGCGCATCAACTCGTCACCAGCCATCTGAGGCTCGTCGCCAAGATCGCGATGGGCTATCGCGGCTACGGCCTCCCCATCGGCGAAGTGATCTCCGAAGGCAATGTCGGCCTCATGCAGGCGGTGAAGCGGTTCGAGCCGGACAAGGGGTTCCGGCTGGCTACCTACGCCATGTGGTGGATCCGCGCCGCTATCCAGGAATACATCCTGCGCTCATGGTCGCTCGTGAAGATGGGCACCACCGCCAACCAGAAGAAGCTGTTCTTCAACCTGCGCAAGGCGAAGAGTCAGATCTCGGCACTGGACGAGGGCGATCTGCGTCCCGAGCAGGTGAAATCCATCGCCACCAAGCTTGGCGTGACCGAGGAGGACGTGGTTTCGATGAACCGCCGCCTCTCGGGGGATGCTTCGCTGAATTCGCCCCTGCGCGGAGACGAGGCCGATTCGGGTGAATGGCAGGACTGGCTCGTCGATGACAGCGCCAGCCAGGAGAGCATCCTTGCCGAGAGCGAAGAGCTCGATAATCGGCGGAGTGCTCTCAAGAAGGCGATGGACGTGCTGAACCCGCGCGAGCGGCGCATTTTCGAGGCCCGCAAGCTTGCGGATGAGCCCATCACCCTTGAGGAGCTATCGACCGAATTCGGCGTGTCGCGCGAGCGCGTGCGCCAGATCGAGGTCAGGGCCTTCGAGAAGGTGCAGCAGGCCGTGCGCGACAATGTGGCGAAGATCGAGGGCGGCCGCGCGTCCACGCCGGCACTCGCGCCGGCGCGCTGACTTTTCGGAACTCTTTTGTGTTGAAGGGCCCGTCGCCGGGCCCTTTTTCGTCAGCGCGGTGTGGGAACGCCCGGCTGTGCGGCGCCACCGGCCACCGGCGCCTGGCTGGACCAGGCCGCGAGCGCTTCTTCAAACGCCCGCTCCCCCGGCACGCCCTTCTCCATGGTCAGCACGGCACGGCGCCCGTTGTCATAGAGAAGCGGAAGATCGATCCACGCGCGCTCACCCATGGCCTTCAGGTTTTCCGCGACGTCGCGGGGTGCGGCCGACAGACCGATCAGGAAGAAGTTGGTCGTCACCTTCACGGAGAGACCTGAGAGAGCGGCGCCGCCGACTTCCTCAGATGGCTTGAACAGGATGCCCGGCACCGATCCGATGCCGCCGTTCGGGAAGTCGCCCGGAAGCGTGAACTGAACGTCGATGGTGTGGCTGGCCGGCAGCGTGGCGTCCGTATTGCGCTGTATCAGCAGGCCGACGCTGATCTCGCGCTCCGGGATGGTCACGTCGCCGCGGAGTACCGTTTCGGCAGGATTGTTGGCAGCACGCTCCACGCGCCAGACGATGGAACCCTGGAACGCGGTTCCGCCCTTCTGATCAGGAGTTTCCTCATAGAGAATAGCCCGCTGCGCCACGAGGCTCGCCGCGCTTGGCGCGGTCTCAGCAGGTGCTTCAGAGGGAGGAGCGGAGGCAGCGCCTGGCGCGGCTGCCGTCGTGTCCGGGATCAGTGCGGTTTGGCTTGCGTCAGGTGCCGCATCCGCCGGCGCGTCGGCTGACTGCCCGATCCTGTCCTCGATCTTCGGATCGAGTTGCGTTGGGGCGACGTTCTCGGCCGGCTGGCTGCCGAGGCTTGCCTGCAGCTGGTCGCGTGCGAAATAGGCCCAGGCGCCGAGGGCCGCCAGCAACAGCACCGCAGCGACCGCTGCGATCGCCGGCCAGCGGGAGCGATTGGCCGGAAGCCCTTCATCAGCGAGATAGGCATCGGGACGCTCGCCACGCCTTCCCGCCTGCACACGCGGCGGGTTGATACGAGGCCTCGGCACCACTGCGTCGGGAGCGGGAAGCGCATCCTCATGATACGCCGCTGCGACGGGCTGCGCCGCTTGTGCCGCGCTCATCTGCTCGCTGGCGGCAACGGCTCCTGCGGAAGCCGCTACGGCGGCGGGCATCCCGCCCCGGTTAACCGGTGGAACAGAGGGTGCCGCCGCGGCGCTCGGCCGCGGGCTCAGGGACGGCCGAACCGGCACCCGCGCCTCCGTCGCGGCGGGCGCGACGCGTTGATCGCTCTCCACCTTGCGGACCGCATCTTCCAGAGCCAGGCGCTCACGCGTGATGTCGGACTCGCTCAAGGGCGGGTCGTAGCTGCGCAACTGCTTGACGATGGCGGCGCGAGCTCGCTCATAAACCTCGCGTCGGCTCTCGCTGGTGTTCGGGTCCAGCCCGCTCACGGCACGCGAGAGAAGAGGATAATAATCGGCCATGCTGCCTTCGCTGCGCCGGGTGTTCGGAGACGCCCGATTCGCTAATGGTTAATCTTGGAACGGGTCGTGGACAAGGATGGTGTCCTCCCGCTCCGGGCTTGTCGAGAGCATTGCCACCGGGCAGCCGATAAGCTCCTCGATCCGGCGCACATATTTGATCGCCTGGGCCGGCAGATCAGCCCAGGAGCGCGCGCCCTGGCTCGATTCGGACCATCCGGAGATCGTCTCGTACACCGGTTGCACCCGTGCCTGTTCGCCCTGGCTGGCCGGAAGGCGGTCTATGGCCTGCCCGTCGAGCAGGTAGCCGGTGCAGACCTTGATCTCGTCGAAGCCGTCGAGGATGTCGAGCTTGGTCAAAGCGATGCCGGTGATGCCGGAGGTGCGCACGGTCTGGCGCACGGCGACGGCGTCGAACCAGCCGCAGCGGCGCGGCCGACCGGTGACGGTGCCGAATTCGTGGCCACGCTTGCCGATGGTACGACCTGTCTCGTCATGCAGTTCGGTGGGGAACGGTCCCTCACCGACGCGCGTGGTGTAGGCTTTGGCGATGCCAAGCACATAGCCGATGGCGTTCGGGCCCAAGCCCGAGCCTGTGGCCGCCGCCCCCGCAACGGTGTTGGAGGAGGTCACGAACGGATAGGTGCCGTGATCGACATCGAGCAGCGCGCCCTGCGCACCCTCGAACAGGATGCGGTCGCCCGCACGGCGACGCTCGTCGAGCAGCACCCATGTGGAATCGATGAAGGGAAGAACCTTGGGAGCAGCCGAGGACAGTTCCTCGAACACGGCTTCGACGGAGCATTCCTCCATGCCAAGGCCGCGGCGCAGCGCGTTGTGGTGCGCCAGCATGCGCTCGATCTTCTCGCGCAGCACGTCGAGGTGAACGAGATCCATGACGCGGATGCCGCGGCGACCGACCTTGTCCTCGTAAGCCGGACCGATGCCGCGCTTGGTGGTGCCGATGCGCGTGCCGACGTTCGAATTCTCGCGCGCCGCATCGAGCTCCCGATGCAGCGCCAGGATCAGGATGGCGTTGTCCGCGATGCGAAGGTTGTCACGCGTGACCTCGACGCCCTGCCCGCGCAGGCGCTCGACCTCGTCGCCGAAGGCATGCGGGTCGATGACCACGCCGTTGCCGATGACGGAGAGCTTGCCGCCGCGCACGACGCCCGAAGGCAGCAGGCTCAGCTTGTAGGTGACGCCGTCGATGACGAGCGTATGCCCGGCATTATGGCCGCCCTGGAAACGCACGACGACGTCGGCCTTCTCCGAAAGCCAATCGACGATCTTGCCCTTGCCTTCGTCGCCCCACTGGGCGCCGACCACCACCACATTCGCCATGTATCGTCTCTACCCGCGCGAAAAAAGCCCCTCCTTGCGAACGGGGCTTTGAGGGGTGGTAAAGGATAGGCACAGGCAGGGCAAGGCACGAAAGGTTCATCTTGCCCGGCGCAGCACGGCGGGGCAGAGCTTGCCGATGATCGAGGCCCTTCGCCGCGCCGGAACAGCCTTGTTCGCGCGTCCCTATCTCCTGCTCACTCTCACGAGCCTGTTCTGGGCCGGCAACATCGTCGTCGGCCGTCTTCTCGCCGGCGACATTCCGCCGGTGACCCTGGCTCTTTTGCGGTGGACAGGCGCGGGCCTCATCGCCCTGCCCTTCGCCTGGCGTTCTTTGGTGGCGGACCTGCCACTTGTCCGCCGGCACTGGAAGATCATGGTGCTGTTCTCGGCCACCGGGATCGGCGGCTACAATGCCCTGGCCTACTGGGGCCTCAACTACACGCAGGCGCTCAATGCATTGCTGGTGCAATCGACCGGCCCGCTGCTGATCGCCCTGTGGGGACTGGTGCTCTGGCGCGAGACGCTGAGCCTTCGCCAATTGCTCGGCATCCTCACATCGCTCGTCGGCGTCGCGATCATCATCCTGCGCGGCGACCCGGTGCACCTGGCCGAATTGAAGCTGAACCCGGGCGACATCCTCACCTTCATGGCGCTGGTTCTCTACGGGCTGTATGCAGCGCTGCTCCGCAAGCGGCCGCCGCTCAGCAATGGCGGCTTTCTCCTGAGCACTATTTTCGGGGGCATCGTGCTTCTGCTGCCCTTTGCCCTGCTTGAACTTGCGTCCGGTGCCAGGATCCATGTGAACAGCACAAGCGTGCTGGCGATGCTCTACATCACGCTGTTCCCGTCCCTGATCGCCTACCTGTTCTTCATGCGCAGCGTGGAACTGGTCGGAGCAAACAGGGCGAGCCCCTTCTTCCACCTGATGCCCGTGTTCGGGTCGGTCATCGCCATTCTGTGGCTGGGCGAGCAGGCGGAATGGTTTCACGCCGCAGGCTTCGCGCTGGTGCTGGCCGGCGTCTTCGTGGCGACCAGGCGCAGCCGCGACCAGGAACAGCACCTGTCCACGTGACACACTGATATTCGTTCAACCATACGGTTGACAGTCTGTTCGGATGCGCCAATATTCAACCTCATGGTTGAATTACATACCTCGCGACTGGACAGCGTCTTCCACGCCCTTGGCGATCCTACGCGGCGCCGGATGCTGAACGACCTCGCGCTCGGGCAACGAACGGTCGGCGAGCTTGCCCGACCCTTTTCCATCTCCCTTGCCGCGGCGTCCAAGCACGTCAAGGTCCTGGAAACCGCCGGCCTCATCCAGCGGGAGGTGCGCGGGCGCACACATCTGTGCCGCCTTGATCCCCAACCGCTCGCCAGCGCGCACAGCTGGCTATCGGCCTACCGGCAGTTCTGGGAAGGCAGGCTGGACGACCTCGAGCGCGTGCTCCGCGAGGAGGATGCCAACAAGAACCAAACCAGCAAGGGAGACGAGCAATGACGCTGACCAGCACAGTGGACGCCTTCGGCGTGATGATCGAACCCTCCGTCCTGAAGATCGAGCGCGTTCTTCCCGGTCCTGCCGAACGCGTCTGGGCCTATCTTACGGAAGGCGAACTGCGGCAGAAATGGCTGGCGGCCGGAGACATGAAGCTGGTGCCCGGCGCGACTTTCGAGCTGGTCTGGCGCAATGACGAACTGTCCCGCATCCCCAGCAATCGCCCCGACGGCTTCGGCCCCGAGGAACGCATGAACAGCCAGATACTGGAGGTTGATCCCGGGCGCAGGCTTGTCTTCTCGTGGAGTGACGGAAGCGAGGTGTCGTTCGAACTCACGCCGGAGGGCGAGGAGGTGCGCTTGACGATCGTGCATCGCCGTCTGCCAAACCGGTCCACGATCCTGGGCGTCAGTGCCGGCTGGCACGCGCACCTCGACATTCTCGTCGCGCAGATGGAAAGCCGCGAGGCAGCACCGTTCTGGGACGCCTGGGTCCAGCTGCGAACGGAATACGAGGCTACATTTCCGGGCTGAGCTGCCCTTCGACCCTCAGAACGCCAGCGGCTTGGCCTGGCGCACCATGGGCAGCGCCCGCACGCGCTCGATGACCTCGTCCGGAGCGGTGCCGTCGATCTGCACGAGCGCGATGGCGTCGCCGCCCTGCGTGGCGCGGCCGAGCGCGAAAGTGGCGATGTTGATGCCCGCATCGCCCAGCATGCTTGCGAAGTGGCCGACAAAGCCCGGCCGGTCCTCGTTGGCCACATAGATCATGGACGGCGCAAACTCGGCGTCCACCTTGATGCCCTTGATGTCCACGATGCGTGCCTTGCCGTCGGCGAAGACCGTGCCGGACACCGAACGCTGCGTGCCGTCCGCCTCGACCATCAAGGTGATCAAGGCGTCGTAGTCGCTCTCGGCGTCGCTGGAGGTTTCCTCGACCACGATGCCGCGTTCCTTGGCAATGGTGGGCGCGGAAACGACATTGACCCCCGCAAGGACCGGACGCAGCAGCCCGGCCACGGCGGCGGAAGTCAGCGCCCGCATGTTCATGCGCGCCGCCTCGCCCTGATAGGTCAGCCGCACGCGGGAGATGTTGCTGTCCGTCAGTTGGCCTGCGAACGATCCAAGCCGTTCGGCTAGCGTGATGAAGGGGCGCAGCTTGGGTGCTTCTTCCGCGGAGATCGACGGAAAATTGACCGCATTGGTAATGGCGCCGCGCGTCAGGTAGTCCGACATCTGCTCGGCGATCTGAAGCGCCACGTTCTCCTGCGCTTCCGTTGTCGCTGCGCCGAGATGCGGCGTGCAGACGACGCGCGGATGGCCGAACAGCACGTTCTCAGTCGCAGGCTCGACGAGGAAGACGTCGAGCGCCGCCCCCGCCACATGCCCGCTGTCCAGCGCCTCGCGCAATGCAGCCTCGTCCAGCAGCCCACCGCGCGCACAATTGACGATGCGGACGCCCGGCTTCGTGCGGGCAATGTTCTCGGCGGAGAGGATGTTGCGGGTGCGGTCGGTCAGCGGCGTGTGCAAGCTGATGAAATCGGCGCGTGCCAGCAGATCCTCAAGCTCCACCTTCTCGACGCCGAGAGCCACCGCTCGCTCGGGAGAGAGGAAAGGATCGAAGGCGACCACCTTCATCTTGAGGCCGATGGCGCGGTCCGCCACCACCGAACCGATATTGCCGCAGCCGATGATGCCGAGCGTCTTGCCCGTGATCTCCACCCCGAGGAAGCGGTTCTTCTCCCAGAGCCCCTCCTGCGTGGAATGATCGGCCGCCGGGATCTCGCGGGCGATGGAGAACATCAGCGCGATGGCATGTTCGGCGGCAGTGATGGAGTTGCCGTAGGGCGTGTTCATCACGATCACGCCCTTGGCTGTCGCCAAGGACAGATCGACATTGTCCACGCCGATGCCGGCGCGGCCGATGACCTTCAGATTACCGGCATCCGCCAGCACCTTCGACGTCACCTTGGTGGTGGAACGGATCGCGAGTCCGTCATAGCCGCCGATAACGGCGGCCAGGGCGTCGCGGTCTTTACCCAGGTCCGGCAGGTAATCAACCTCCACGCCGCGGTCCTTGAAGATCTGGACGGCGGCGGTGGAGATCTTGTCTGAAATGAGGACCCGGGGGGCCATTCCTCAGGCGGCTTTGCGCATGGAGGCCTTGCACTGGACGAACGCCCAGTCCAGCCACGGCAGCAAAGCCTCGAGATCGCTGGCTTCCACCGTCGAGCCCGTCCAGATGCGCAGGCCGGCCGGCGCATCGCGATAGGAAGCGATGTCGAAGGCCACCTTCTCGGCTTCGAGCAGGGCCGCGACGGACTTTGCGAAATCTGCCTGCGCGCGCTCCGAATGGCTCGTCACCTGCGGATCGACGATCATGAGGCAGGCCTGGGTGTTGGAGTAGGTCGCGGGATCCGCGGCCAGCATCTCAACCCATGGCGTGCGCGCAACCCAATCCGCCATCACCTTTGCATTGGCATCGGCGCGCCCCTGAAGAGCCTTGAGGCCCCCGAGCGACTTCGCCCAGGTCAGGGTGTCGATGTAATCCTCGACTGCCAGCATGGACGGCGTGTTGATCGTCTCACCCTCGAAAAGGGCTTCGTTCAGCTTGCCGTCCTTCGTCATGCGGAACAGCTTGGGCAGCGGCCATGCGGGCGTGTAGCTCTCCAGGCGCTCCACGGCGCGGGGCGACAGCACGAGCATGCCATGAGCCGCCTCGCCGCCCATCACCTTCTGCCAGGAGAAGGTGGTCACATCGAGCTTGGAGAAATCGAGATCCTGCGCGAAGGCAGCCGAGGTGGCGTCGCAGATCGTCAGGCCCTTGCGGTCAGCGGCGATCCAGTCGGCGTTCGGCACGCGCACGCCCGAAGTGGTGCCGTTCCAGGCAAAGACCACGTCGCGGTCGCAATCGACCTTCGATATGTCCGGAAGGTGGCCGTATTCGCCCCACATCACGCGCACATCGTCGAGGCGCAGCTGCTCGGTGATGTCGATCACCCAATCCTTGCTGAACGCCTCCCATGCCAGCACGTCAACACCGCGCGGGCCGAGCAGCGACCACATAGCCATCTCGACGGCGCCCGTGTCGGACGCCGGAACGATGGCGATGCGGTAGTCTGCGGGAACTTGGAGAACCTCGCGCGTCAGGTCGATGGCCTGCTTGAGGCGATCTTTGCCGAGCTTTGCGCGATGGGAGCGGCCGAGCGGAGCGCCTTTCAGCGCATCAAGGCTCCAGCCGGGACGCTTTGTCGTGGGTCCGCACGAAAAACGGGGATTCGCCGGCCGAAGACCGGGTAGAGTGCTCATCATCATCTATCCTTCCAGATAGGTGCCTCTCGGTGGGGAGAGGTGGCCCACTGACGAGATTAGAGAACACAGACGGAGAATGCAAGCTTACGATCCAGATATCCGAGACCGCTCGGCTCGAAGGATCGGATGAGAGGCCTACCCTTGGCGGAGCCCCGCAAATCATTCATCATGAGTTCTTGGCGAAACTCGGCACTTGGTGGAGGCTGACCATCGGCCAGCATCGAATCATATTCGATGCCGTGTCTATTCCTCACTCTTGGAAGGGCCGCTAGAGCACTTTCAAGCCCAGCCCGAGCGTCGGTAGATCGTGTTTCAAGCCCTTGCCAGTAGTCTGAAAGCACCTTCAACAGAACTGCCTCACATGGTCCGGCCTGCAGTGGTCCTCGGATCGGCGCCCGGCTCAATGGTGCCCAGCGATGCTGCATTAAACTGGACCTTGGCAACCGTTAATGCATCACAGGCGGTGCATCCCGGCTTGTTACCAGACCTTACGCTTTTGGGAACTGGCGTGATGCGGAATAAGCTGGTCAACCGGGAAGCAAAGGAAGCCTTGGCCGGGCTCCGAACGCGGCATTTAGTGTTGGTCAAATCCAGCCGCCACATCGATTGGACACGCCCGCGTCTGCTCAAAATTGGCTACAGCTACGATGCTGTGACCCGAATTACGCAGGAAGCACGAGGCCGTTCGCTGGAATGGGCAACAGGAATTGATGGACTCTCACTCTGGCCATCAAACGGTGTCTTCATGGCCTTCATGTGCCTGCAAATGGGGGCACCATTCGTTCTGATAACCGGGTTTTCGTTCTCTCAATCGGGGCACGGCTATAATAGCAAAGCGCGGGAGCGAAGCCATGTTGCTCAAGACAAGCAATCTTTGTCGGCGGCCCTCGCCAGAGGCCACAGAATTTATACCAATAGCACTGCTTTTTCTGACGAAAGTGGGGTTCCCCTCCTGACTGGTGGGAATCGACCTGATCACGATCTTTGCCAGGTATCCTTCCCCACGAGCAGCGGCAGGATGCAGGAGGAGCAAGCATTGTTGGACAACTTTACCGCGTTTGGCACCCGATAGCCCAAGGTGCCGTGATCCTAGGTGCAAGCACTATCATGATGCGGCTCACCCTTATCGCGTCCATTGTTTTCATCGCTGCTTTGGCCTTGGTGATGCCGCGGGTACCTCAGCCGTCCTTTGCCCCACCTGCCCTCGACCGCTTCCCCGTGCAGGGAATCGATGTCAGCCACCATCAGCGCGAGATCGACTGGCCGACGGTGGCGGGCGATCCGCGCGTCCGCTTCGTCTATATGAAAGCCACCGAAGGCGGCGACCACCGCGACACCCGCTTTGCCGAGAACTGGCGGGCTGCGCGCGAGGCCGGGCTTGCGGTCGGGGCCTACCATTATTTCACGTTCTGCCGGCCCGGCGTGGAGCAGGCACAGAACGTGATTGCGACGGTGCCGCGCGATGCCGGAGCACTGCCCTTGGCGGTCGATCTGGAATTCCACGGCAATTGCCGCAGGGATGTGGAGGCGGACTGGCTGGCGACGGAACTGCGAGCCTTCCTCGCCGCGACCACCGCGTATTACGGGCGGCGCCCGGTCTTCTATGGGGAAGCCGGCTTCTTCGAGCCGTTCGTGCGCCAGCGGCCCAACACCTTTCCCGAGCATCTGCTGTGGCTGCGCAGCATCGCGGATGAACCGGAACAGGAGCCGTGCCGCCGCTGGACGATCTGGCAATATTCCGACACGGGCACGGTGCCGGGCATCGCAGGGCCGGTGGACCTAAACGCCTTCTGCGGCAGCGATGAGGATTTCTCGCGGATCCTCTCGGCACGACCTCGGCCCGTGCAGCCACCGGCTGCCCGCCAAGATTGACTTCCGGGCCTCCGCTCCGTAGAAAGCCCGGCGGTGCGGGTCCCTCGGGGCCCGCACCTCTTTTAGCACGCACCCGTGGCCCGGCTCCGCCGGCCTGTCGGCTCTCGCAAGAGGGTGTCAAGGAGGGCGCGTCTTCCACTCTCACGTTTCGAGAAGGAAACGCGGATCATGTCGAAGCGCCATGCTTCCAAGTACAAGATTGACCGCCGTCTTGGCGTCAACATCTTTGGCCGCTCCAAGAGCCCGGTCAACAAGCGCGAATACGGTCCCGGCCAGCACGGCCAGCGCCGCAAGGGCAAGATGTCCGACTTCGGCACGCAGCTGCGCGCCAAGCAGAAGCTGAAGGGCTCCTACGGCGACATCACGGAGAAGCAGTTCCACCGCATCTACACCGAAGCGTCGCGCATGAAGGGCGATACCTCGGCAAACCTGATCGGCCTGCTCGAGTCTCGCCTGGACGCCGTCGTGTACCGCTCCAAGTTCGTGCCCACCATCTTCGCCGCACGCCAGTTCGTGAACCACGGCCATGTGAAGGTGAACGGCCGCCGCACCAATATCGGCAGCTTCCGCTGCAAGGTCGGCGACGTGATCGAGATCAAGGAAGCTTCCAAGCAGCTCGCCATCGTTCTCGAATCCGTCAGCCTCGCCGAGCGCGACGTGCCGGAATATCTGGAAGTCGACCACGGCAAGATGACCACGCGCTTCGCCCGCGTGCCGACGCTTTCCGAAGTGCCCTACCCTGTTCAGCAGGAACCGAACCTGGTCGTCGAGTTCTACTCGCGCTGATCGGTTCTCACCGGACACGAAAAAGCCGCCCCGAGGGGCGGCTTTTTTATTGGCCGAAGGGGATGCCGGTCAGGCGGTCGCCTGCTTCACCGGAATGCCCTTGCCGGCCATCAGCTCCTGCAGTTCGCCGGCCTGGAACATCTCGCGCACGATGTCGCAACCGCCGATGAACTCACCCTTCACGTAAAGCTGGGGAATGGTCGGCCAGTTGGAGAACTGCTTGATGCCATCGCGCAGGCCGTCCGTCTCAAGCACGTTCACGTCCGTATACGGCGCGCCGATATATTCGAGGATCTGGACGACCTGTCCGGAGAAGCCGCACATCGGGAACTGCTTCGTGCCCTTCATGAAAAGCACGACGTCGTTCGAGTCCACGGTCTGCTTGATCTGGTCGATAGCGCTCATCTCGTCACCTTGTCGCCGGGGGAACGGCGCAACCCTGTTGTGTCTGTGGCCGCAATATAAGCATGCTCCGCCGCGATTGCAGCCGCCGCGCGCCTCTTCTTGCTACTCCGTCGGCGGGGCTGAAGTCTGCAAGGCGAGCGCGTGCAGCACGCCGCCCATCCGGCCCTGAAGCGCGGAATAGACCAGCTGATGCTGCTGTAGGCGCGACTTGCCCCGGAAGCTCTCGGACACCACCGTCGCGGCGTAGTGATCGCCGTCGCCCGCCATGTCCTTGATGGTGACCTGCGCGTCCGGCAGGGCTTCCTTGATCATGCGCTCGATATCGCCCGCATCCATCGGCATCGTCAGTTCTCCGTCGCCACGCCCGCCATATAGGCCGGTAGCCAGCCCTCATGGGCGTTCCGCAATTCGTCCACGGATATGCGGTCGCCGCCCGGCAGCGTCAATTCGTGGCCGCCCGTGGTGCCGAGCCGCAGGACCGGAACACCGGTCTTCGCCGCCGCATCGAGCACGCCCGCCGCTTCGCTCTCGCGCACGGCCAGGATGTAGCGGCCCTGATCCTCGCCGAACATGACGGCGTGCGCCGGCCCTTGCGGGAGGGTCTCGATGGTCGCGCCGACACCGCCGGCCATCGCCATCTCAGCGAGGGACACGGCCAGACCGCCGTCCTGGATGTCGTGCGAGGCAGACACGCGGCCATCGAGGATCAGGCCGCGCACGAAGTCGCCGTGGCGCTTCTCCACCGCAAGATCCACCGGAGGCGGCGCGCCGTCCTCGCGGTCATGCATCACGGATAGATAGGCCGAGCAGCCAAGCCAGCCGCCGGTGTCACCGATCAGGATCACGGCCTCGCCTGCTTCCCTGAAGGCGATGCCGACACTCTTCGTCACGTCGTCCAGAACGCCGACGCCACCGATTGTGGGGGTCGGCAGGATGCCGCGTCCCAGCGTCTCGTTGTAGAGAGAGACATTGCCCGACACGATCGGGAAGTCGAGTGCGATGCAGGCTTCCGAGATGCCCTTCAGGCAGCCGACGAACTGGCCCATGATCTCGGGCCGCTCGGGGTTGCCGAAGTTGAGGTTGTCGGTCAGCGCGCGCGGCAGGCCGCCCACGGCGCAGATATTGCGCCAGGCTTCCGCCACGGCCTGCTTGCCGCCCTCGTAGGGATCGGCCTCGCAATAACGGGGCGTGACATCGCAGGTCAGCGCCAGTCCCTTCGGGCCATCTTCCACGCGCACCACCGCGCTGTCGCCGCCGGGGCGCTGCACGGTATTGCCGAGAATGAGGTGGTCGTACTGCTCCCAAACCCAGCGCTTGGAGCACAGGTCAGGCGAGCCGATCATCTGCAGCAGGGCCGCACGCAGAGAGGCGGGAGCCGGCACGTCTTCAGCGCGGATCACAGGCCGCTTCGGCGTCTCGACATGCGGTCGGTCATACATCGGCGCTTCGTCGCCGAGTTCCTTGATCGGCAGGTCGGCCATCTCGGAGCCGCCGTGCTCGACACGGAAGCGCAGGTCGTCCGTGGTGTAGCCCACGATCGCGAAATCGAGGCCCCACTTCGTGAAGATCGCCTGGGCGTCCTCCTCGCGCGAGGGGTCCAGCACCATGAGCATGCGCTCCTGGCTTTCGGACAGCATCATCTCGTAGGCGCTCATGCCGACTTCACGGATCGGCACGCTGTTGAGGTCGAGCCGCACGCCGAGATCGCCCTTGGCGCCCATCTCCACCGCCGAGCAGGTCAGGCCGGCCGCGCCCATGTCCTGGATGGCGATGACGGAGCCCGAGGCCATCAGTTCGAGGCAGGCTTCCAGCAGCAGCTTCTCGGCGAAGGGATCGCCCACCTGCACGGTGGGGCGCTTCTCCTCGGAGCCCTCGTCGAACTCGGCGGAGGCCATGGTGGCGCCATGGATGCCGTCGCGTCCGGTCTTGGAGCCCAGATAGACGATCGGGTTTCCGACGCCGGTGGCCGCCGCGTAGAAGATCTGGTCGGTGCGGCAGATGCCCACGGCCATGGCGTTGACGAGGATGTTGCCGTCGTAACGCGTGTGGAAGCGGGTTTGGCCGCCCACCGTGGGAACGCCGAAGGCATTGCCGTAATGGCCGATGCCGGCCACCACGCCGGACACGAGGTGGCGCGTGCGCGGATGGTCCGGCGAGCCGAAGCTCAGCGCGTTGAGCGCCGCGATGGGCCGCGCGCCCATGGTGAACACGTCGCGCAGGATGCCGCCGCAGCCGGTCGCCGCGCCCTGATAGGGCTCGATGAAGCTGGGATGGTTGTGGCTTTCCATCTTGAAAACCACGGCGATGCCGTCACCGATATCGATGATGCCGGCATTCTCGCCCGGTCCCTGGATCACCCACGGAGCGGAGGTCGGCAGGCCCTTCAGGTGGATGCGCGAGCTCTTGTACGAGCAGTGCTCATTCCACATCGCGGAAAAGATGCCAAGCTCAGTCAGCGAGGGCTCGCGGCCGATGAGGTCGAGGATGCGCTGGTACTCGTCCGGCTTCAGGCCGTGCTGGGCCACGAGTTCGGGCGTGATCTGGGGCTGGGACGTCGCCACGGCGCTAACCTGCCTGCGTTCGGGAACTGGAAGAGCAGCCGGACCTCACGCCCGGCCGCATGAAGATGCTCAGGCCGCGGCCTTGGCGAGGCTGGCGAACAGCCCGGCGCCATCGGTGCCGCCGACGAGCGGATCGATGAAGTTCTCGGGGTGCGGCATCAGGCCCAGCACGTTGAAGCGCTCGGAATAGATGCCGGCGATGCAGTTCACCGAGCCGTTCGGGCTGGCCTGCCCCACATTGCCTTCGGCATCGCAGTAGCGGAACGCCACGCGGCCATCGCCCTCGATGCGCTCCAGCGTCTCGACGTCGGCGAGATAATTGCCGTCGCCATGAGCCACCGCGACCTCGATCACCTGCCCGTCCGTGTAGCCATTGGTGAACGGCGTACCCGCACGCTCCACCTTCAGGTGCTGCATGCGGCAGACGAATTTAAGGTGGTTGTTGCGGAGCAGCGCGCCGGGCAGAAGCCCTGACTCCACAAGGATCTGGAAGCCGTTGCAGATGCCGAGAACGAGGCCGCCGCGTTCCGCGTGCGCCCTAACGGCGTCCATCACCGGCGAGCGTGCCGCGATGGCACCGCAGCGCAGGTAGTCGCCATAGGAGAAGCCGCCGGGCAGCACCACGACGTCCGTGCCGGCGGGAAGCGAGGTCTCGCCATGCCACACGATGGAGGCGTCCTGCCCGCTGGCGTGCTTCAGGGCACGGGCGGCATCGCGCTCGCGGTTCGAGCCCGGGAAGAGGATGACGGAGGCTTTCACCCCGCGATCTCCACCCGGTAGCTTTCGATGACCGTGTTCGCGAGCAGCTTCTCGCACATGGCCTTGATGTCGGCCTCGGCCTTGGCGCGGTCATCACCGGCCACTTCGAGGTCGAACACCTTGCCCTGGCGCACATTCGAGACGCCGTCGAAGCCGAGCGACTTCAGCGAACCCTCGATGGCCTTGCCCTGCGGATCGAGCACGCTGGTCTTCAGCGTGACAGTGACGCGCGCCTTCATGCTCAGCCCTTCACAAGTGTCGGGCCGGGCTTGGCCACCGGGTTGTCGCTTTCCGTGAGGATGCCGAGACGCTTGGCGACTTCGCTGTAGGCCTCGACCAGACCGCCGAGGTCACGCCGGAAGCGGTCCTTGTCCATCTTGTCGTTGGTCTTCATGTCCCACAGGCGGCACGAATCGGGGCTGATCTCGTCGGCGACGACGATCCGCACCATGTCGTTCTCCCACAGGCGGCCGCATTCCATCTTGAAGTCGACGAGGCGGATGCCCGCGCCAAGGAAGAGGCCGGAGAGGAAGTCGTTGACGCGGATGGCGAGCGACATGATGTCGTCGATCTCCTGCGGAGCGGCCCAGCCGAATGCCGTGATGTGCTCTTCCGAGACCATCGGGTCGTTCAGGGCGTCGTTCTTGTAGTAGAACTCGATGATCGAGCGCGGCAGCTGGGTGCCTTCCTCGATGCCGAGGCGCGTGGCCAGCGAACCGGCGGCGACATTGCGCACCACCACTTCGAGCGGGATGATCTCGACTTCGCGGATCAGCTGCTCGCGCATGTTCAGCCGACGGATGAAATGCGTCGGCACGCCGATGTCGTTCAGATTCGTGAAGATGTATTCCGAGATCCGGTTGTTCAGGACGCCTTTGCCGTCGATCACCTCATGCTTCTTGGCATTGAAGGCGGTGGCATCGTCCTTGAAGTGCTGGACGAGGGTTCCTGGCTCGGGACCCTCATAGAGGATCTTCGCCTTGCCCTCATAGATCCGGCGGCGGCGGTTCATCGGCATCTACCGTTTGGATGGAGTACAAATCGCCGCTTCCCTGAAGAAACGACGGCGCAGCCGGCTCGAAACCGGAAATTTCGGCCTCGCGCCACGCTGCGTGACGGCAAACTATCCGATCACGTGCCCGGTTACAACGCGCGCGACATGCGGCGTTGCCATGGCGGGGCTGCGGCCTTAGCTCAGAATGGTACCGTTCAGGCGAGGAGAACCAGCTATGACGACCTTCGACAAACGCAAAGACGCTTTCGAGGCGAAGTACGCGCTCGACGAGGAGCATCGCTTCCTGGCCTATGCCCGCCGCAACAGGGCGCTGGGCCTGTGGGCCGCGTCGAAGCTGGGAAAGACGGGCGCCGACGCGGACGACTACGCGAAAGACGTGGTCAACTCGGATCTTATCGAAGCAGGCGAGGAGGATGTGTTCCGCAAGGTGTTCGGGGACCTTCAGAGCGCGGGCTGCGATGTCTCCGAAGACGACGTGCGGGATGCCATGCTGTCCCACCTCGACGCCGCGATGGCCGAGATCAGGAAGCGATAAAGGAACGACGACAATCGCGGGCTTCGGAACCGCGCCTGTCATCGAACGTTTGTTCTTCGAGGAAGCGCGCGCCCCCAGGCGGCCGCTCCGTTTGATAGAGCGGCTGTCCCTCGGGGCGGCCCTTCGGAGGATTGAACATGAACAAGATGAAATACGCGCTGAGCGCGGCGGCGCTTCTGCTGGCTTCCGCCGGCGTAGCCGCCGCTTATCCGGCCACGGTGACCACCAGCCTCAATGTTCGTTCCGGCCCCGGCACCGGATACAGTGTCGTGGACACGCTCCAGCCGGGTGAAACCGTCGAGGTGACCCAGACCAGCGGCAGCTGGGCTGAGATCGCCGGCATCGGCTGGGCCAGCGCCAGTTACCTGGAAGCCGGCGGCCGCTCGGCACCCCAGCGTGTCGTCGTCGAAAGCTACCCGTCCTATTACGGCGATCCGCTGTTCTATTACGGCAGTGACCCGTATTTCTGGGACGATTCCGGCTACTACTACACGTGGCGCAGCGGGCGTCGTCACCGCGTGAGCTGGGACTGGTTCCACAACCATCGCGACTTCCGCTGGACGGACCGTCGCCACCAGGCGCGCTTCGAGGACCGTTACCGCCGCTATGATCGCGACGGCGGCCGGCGTGGTGGACGCGGCGACCGTGATGGCCGTCCTGACTTCGCGGATCGTGGTCCCAGCCGTGGTGATGGCGGTGGTGATCGCCCCCGCTTCGAGGGACGTGATCGCGGCAGCTCCAGCGAGCACGCGGCCGATCTTCAGCAGCGCATCGACCGTGTAGAAAGCGGACGTCAGCTTTCCGAAGGACGCGCCAGCTTCCGTGATGGAGGCGAGCGTGGCGGTCGCGACGGCGGCGGACGTGGATATGGCGGCGGACGTGGCGACGGCGGCGGCATGAGCCGTGGCGGCGGTGACGGCGGCGGACGCGGCGGCGATATGGGCCGCGGCGGCGGCGGCGGTGGTGGCGAAGTCTTCCGGCCCCGCTAAACCCCAACCGGCATGAACTGGAGACGCCCGCCTTTCGGCGGGCGTTTTCTTTGTGGGATCAGGACCTTCCGAACACTCGCTGGAAAATCGTGTCCACGTGCTTGAAGTGGTAGGTGAGGTCGAACAGCGCGGCCAGTTCCTCGCCGCTCAGGAAGCCCCCTACTTCTGCATCGTCCTGCAACAGGGTGAGGAAGTCGCCCTCGCCGCGCCATACAGGCATCGCATTGCGCTGCACCAGCCGGTAGGCGTCCTCGCGGCTGGCACCCTTCTGCGTCAGCGCCAGCAAGACGCGCTGGGAGTGAACGAGCCCGCCCAGCAGGTCCAGATTTCCCTGCATCCGCTCCGGATAGACGACGAGGTTCTCCACCACGCCGGCCAGGCGCGACAGGGCGAAATCAAGCGTCACGGTCGCGTCGGGACCGATCATCCGCTCCACGGAGGAGTGCGAGATGTCCCGCTCGTGCCACAGCGCAACGTTCTCCATGGCCGGCATGGCATAGGAGCGCACCATGCGCGCGAGGCCGGTCAGGTTCTCCGTCAGCACCGGATTGCGCTTGTGGGGCATGGCCGAAGAGCCCTTCTGCCCCGGCGAGAAATACTCCTCAGCCTCGAGCACCTCGGTCCTCTGCATGTGGCGGACTTCGAGCGCCAGACGCTCCACCGAGGACGCCACCACGCCCAGCATGGCGAAATACGCGGCATGACGGTCGCGCGGGATGACCTGCGTGGAAACGGGCTCGACTTCAAGGCCGAGTTTGGCCGCGACATGCTCTTCCACGCGCGGATCGATATTGGCAAAGGTGCCGACGGCCCCTGAGATCGCGCAGGTGGCCACTTCCGTGCGGGCCTGCACGAGGCGCGCGCGGCAACGGCGGAACTCGGCGAAGAAGCCTGCGAGCTTGAGACCGAAGGTGATGGGTTCGGCGTGGATGCCGTGGGAGCGCCCGATCGCCGGCGTCATCTTGTGCTCGAAGGCGCGCTTTTCCAGCGCCGCCAGCACACGGTCGACATCGGCGATCAGGATGTCGGCGGCGCGCACCAGCTGCACGGAGAAGCAGGTGTCCAGCACGTCGGACGAGGTCATGCCCTGATGCACGAAGCGCGCGTCCTCACCTACGAATTCCGCAAGGTGCGTCAGGAAGGCAATGACGTCGTGCTTGGTCTCGCGCTCGATCTCGCCGATGCGGGCGATGTCGAACTCGGCTTCACCACCCCGAGCCCAAATGGTCTCGGCTGCGCTCTTCGGGATCACGCCGATCTCGGCCAGCGCGTCGGCTGCATGGGCCTCGATCTCGAACCAGATGCGGAAGCGGGTCTCGGGCGACCAGATGGCCACCATTTCAGGGCGGGAATAGCGGGGTATCATGTCTTCAACCTCGTGCGTGCGCGGAGACGTATGGCTCGGCGCTAGACGGCGATGCTCGTTGCCGCGGTGCGGATGTTCCTGATCTTCTCGTCGTAACCGGTGCCGCCGGAGAACACGGCCGAGCCGGCCACCAGCACGGTGGCTCCGGCCTCGACGCAGGCGCGCGCGGTGTCCATCGTCACGCCACCGTCGATGATGATCTCGATCTTGCGGGGACGGTGCCGGACCAGTTCCGCGATCTCGGCGATCTTCGGCAATGTCGCCGCAATGAAGCTCTGCCCGCCGAAGCCGGGATTGACAGTCATCACGAGGATTTCGTCGACCTCATCGAGCACATGCGCGATGGCGGAAACCGGGGTTGCAGGATTGATGGCCGCGCCCGACCGTTTGCCAAGTGAGCGGATGGTCTGGAGCGAGCGGTGCAGGTGAGGCCCCGCCTCGGCGTGCACGGCAATGTGGTCGGCGCCGGCGTCCGCGAAGGCCGCGAGATACGGGTCTGCCGGTTCGATCATCAGGTGAACGTCCAGCGGCTTTTGCGTGTGGCGGCGCACGGCGCGAACCACTTCAGGACCGAACGAGATGTTGGGCACGAAATGCCCATCCATCACATCAACATGGATCCAGTCGGCGCCCGCCGCGTCGATGGCCCGGACTTCTTCGCCGAAGCGGGCGAAGTCGGCAGCCAGGATGGAAGGTGCGATGAGGATATCGGACATGGTGCGCGCTTAACATGCGAGGAACGGCGAGTCACCCGCTGCCGGGACTGACGGTTTCCCCGCCGGCTGTCGCGCCATGTCGAGAGCGGCCTCCTGAACTGATCCAGCCGCAGGACAGCGGCAGATTAGAATATTTCCAATCTGGCCCCGTGAGGGTCTTCGACCGTCGCTACTACTGGCTCGCGAAGAAGCTATGGCAGGGGCGTGGCAGGCAAAAGTTGAGAGTCGGCGGGCACAGAGCGCCGGTCGGCGGTGTCCCAGTTCTGCACGGCGGCATCTTCCCGGTATGTGTAATGCCAGCGCGTCTCACAAGGCGACATGGCACCGGAGCCCTCCGCATGATTTGAATTCATAATTCAGTTCGCGAGACTCGGAGGATCTTCATGAAAGTCGGCATCGTAGGGATCGGGGCGGTCGGAACAGCCACGGCTATGGCACTGGCCATGCGCGCCAGCGCCCATGAGATCATTCTTATCGACACCAACACCCACCGCACGGCCGGAGTCGCCGCCGACATGCTCTACGGCCTGCCCATGGTCTCCGCCACGTCGGTCCGAAGCGGCAGCTATGCGGATCTCGAAGGCGCACAACTCGTCATCATCGCGGCCGGCATCAACGAAAAGGCCGGCGGCGCGACGGACCGCAGCGATCCCCTCGGGCGCCTCCGTCTTCTCGAGACCAACGCCTCCATCATCGCGGACATCGTCCCCCGGATCGTGGCCGTGGCCGGCGATTGCCCGATCATGATCGCCAGCAATCCACCCGAGCCGCTGGCGGAAATCGCCCGCGTGGCAGCCGGGCATCCAAATGTGTTCAGCACCAGCACGGCGCTCGACACGCTGCGGTTCCGCGTGCAGCTCGCGCGGCGGTTCGGCGTCCGCGCCAAGGATGTCAGCGCCTATGTGGTGGGCGAGCACGGTACCAACAGCGTATTCCTGTGGTCCTCGGCCGAGATCGGCGGCCGGCCGGTCTACGATATGGCGCGCGAGCGCGGCATGGAGGCCGGTGAATTCCGGCGCGGCATCGAGGAGGATGTGCGCTACGCCAATATCGAGATCATCCAGGGCATCGGTGCCAGCCAGTATGGCATCGGCATGGTCGCGGCCCGCCTGGCGGAGATGGTGCTGCGCGACGAACATGCCGTCGTCGCCGTCGGCTCGCATTCCGCCGAGCACGGCACCACCCTCTCCTTCCCCAGCATCGTGGGTTACGGCGGCGTGGTGGAGGTGCTGCGCCCGGCAATGTCGGACGAGGAGCGCGCGCTGCTGCACGCCTGTGCGGACCGCCTGAAGCAGGTCACGGGGCCTTATCTGGAGAAGTTGCGGTCTCGTGAGGAGCGCCGGCCTGCCCTTCAGCCGGCGTCGTGAGGTCGGCCACACCCAGCACCCGGCGGTCGCGGCGCGAGGGGCCGCGCTCGCCCTCTTCCAGAGCGGCGACGGCGCCGTGCAGGGTCCGCAGGTCCTGCTCCGAAAGGCCGAGGCGGTGGAAGATGTTGCGCAGGTTGCGCACCATGATCGGCTTGCGCGTCTCCGGATAGAAGAAGCCCACGCGGTCCAGCGCCGATTCGATGTGCGCGAAGAAGGCCAGCAGGTGCCGCTTCTCCGCAGGAGGAGATTGCTGTGGCATCTCGAAGGCGGGAGCATCGCCGTTCGACGCCTTGAACCATTCATAGCCTACGAGGAGAACGGCCTGCGACAGGTTCAGGCTTGCGAAGGCAGGATTGACCGGGAAGGTCAGCACGCGGTCCGCCAGCGAGACCTCGTCGTTCTCAAGGCCCGTTCGCTCGCGTCCGAACATGATGCCGGTGCGGGCTCCCGCCGCCTCCTGCTCCAGCAGCAATGCGGCAGCATGGGCCGGCGTGTCGACAGGCTTGGCCTGCCCGCGCTCCCGTGCCGTGGTGGCGTAGACAAGCTGCAGATCGGAAAGCGCCTCTTCCAGGCTGTCGAAGACGCGCGCGCCCTCCAGCACGGCCACGGCTCCGGACGCCATGGCCTCGGCACGTGGATGCGGGAGCTTCACCTGCGGCCGCACGAGCCTGAGATCGGTGAGGCCGAAATTCGTCATGGCCCGTGCCGCCGAGCCGATGTTCTCGGGCAGTTGCGGCTCGACCAGTATCACCGCCGGGCCGCCCAAAGTTGCATGCCTGGTGCGGTTCGTGCCTGCCATCGTCTCTAATCCCATCGGCTCACGGAACGTGCGCCATGCATCACGCTTGTTACTGGATCAGGGCGCCGAGGTCAGCCAGCGAGGTCGAGGATATGCAGGTCATCACCACACGCGTTCACGGCATCATCGACTATGTCGTCGGTGCCCTGCTGATCCTGACGCCATTCGCTCTCGGCTTCGCCGACGGCACTGCGGCGCAATGGGTGATGATCGTGCTGGGGATCGGGACCTTCGTGGTCAGCCTTGCCACGCAGTACGAGCTCAGCGTGCTCAAGCTCATCCCCATGCCCGTGCATCTGATGGGCGACCTTGCGATCGGCGTCGTCTTGTTGGCCTCGCCGTGGGTGTTCGGCTTCGCCGACCGGGTGTGGGTTCCCTACACCCTCTTCGGCGTACTGCCGTTCATCGTCGTGAGCCTGTCGCAGCGAAACGCCCCGACGCAGGCTCTGCGGCGTTAGCCCTTCCGCTCCTTTCGGCATCAAGGACGCGATGATATAGCCGGTGCACTGCATTTCCTGTGAGAAGAGGTCGAAGATGGCGAAGATCAAGGTCGCAAATCCGGTCGTGGAACTCGACGGCGACGAGATGACCCGCATCATCTGGCAGCTCATCAAGGACAAGCTGATCCACCCCTATCTCGACATCGATCTCGAATATTACGATCTCGGCGTCGAGCACCGCGACGCGACGAACGACCAGGTCACCGTCGACGCCGCGCACGCCATCCGCAAGCATGGCGTCGGCGTGAAATGCGCCACGATCACGCCCGACAGCGGCCGCATGACGGAGTACAACCTCAAGGAGATGTGGAAGTCGCCGAACGGCACGATCCGCAACATCCTGGGCGGCGTGATCTTCCGCGAACCCATCATCTGCCAGAACGTGCCGCGCCTCGTGCCCGGTTGGACGCAGCCCATCATCATTGGCCGCCACGCCTTCGGCGACCAGTACCGCGCCACCGATTTCAAGTTCCCGGGCAAGGGCACGCTGTCGATCAAGTTCGTCGGCGAGGACGGACAGGTCATCGAGAAGGAGGTGTTCAAGGCGCCCGACGCGGGCATCGCGCTCGCCATGTACAACCTCGATGAATCGATCCGGGAGTTCGCCCGCGCCTCGCTGAACTACGGTCTCTCGCGGAACTACCCGGTCTATCTCTCGACCAAGGACACGATCCTCAAGACCTATGACGGTCGCTTCAAGGACATCTTCCAGGAGGTGTTCGAGGCCGAATTCAAGGCAGACTTCGACGCGCGCGGCCTCACCTACGAGCACCGCCTCATCGACGACATGGTGGCTTCCGCCCTGAAGTGGTCCGGCGGCTATGTCTGGGCCTGCAAGAACTACGACGGCGACGTGCAGTCCGACACCGTGGCGCAGGGCTTCGGCTCGCTTGGCCTGATGACTTCGGTGCTGATGACGCCCGACGGCAATGTGGTGGAGTCGGAAGCCGCGCACGGCACGGTGACGCGCCACTACCGGCAGCATCAGCAGGGCAAGGAGACCTCCACCAATTCCATGGCCTCGATCTTTGCCTGGACCCGTGGCCTGGCCCATCGCGCCAAGCTCGACGGCAATGACGAGCTGAAGCGCTTCGCCGACACGCTGGAACGGGTCTGCGTGGAAACGGTGGAATCCGGCTTCATGACCAAGGATCTCGCGATCCTCATCGGACCGGACCAGAAGTGGCTCTCCACCACCGGCTTCCTCGACAAGATCGACGAGAACCTCAAGGCCGCGATGGCCTGAGAAGGCTCATTGCAAGGGGGCAGGAACCGATCCTGCCCCCGGAGCTTTGTTCCTGAAGAAGGGAACAAAGCATGGTGGACGTAGCGCGCGAGCCGTATCCCAGAAAAATCCGGATCCTGCACTGGACCATTGTCGGCCTGATCCTGGTGCAGTGGATCTCGGCCGGCTGGATGGAGGAGTTCTTCCGGCGCGTCCGCGACCAGCCCGTCGGCGTTCTTCCGGACAATGCGGGCGCCATCATCCACGCGCTGTTCGGCGCCAGCATCCTCGTGCTGATGCTCGCTCGCCTGGTCATCCGCATCAAATCCGACGCACCCGGCCCGCCTCGCGACCTCTCGCGGCCGCTGTGGATGCTCTCGCTGGCAAATCATCTGGCGTTCTACGCTGTGCTCGTCGCCATGCCGCTGACCGGGCTGGCGAGCCTCTACTTCGCACGTGATTTCGCCGCGGCGCATGTGGCGCTCAAGAACCTGCTTCTGGCGCTGATTGCCCTGCACGTGGCCGGCGTGGCCTATCACATGCTGGTGCTGCGCGACGGCGCGCTTTGGCGCATGTTGAAGAGGTAGCCGTCCAGCGGCGCGGCCAGTGCCGCGCCGTGATGTTGATCAACCGGCCGAGGCGAGATGCGCCTCGATGGCAGCGAGCGCAGCATCGGCATTTCCGCCATTGGGCCCGCCCGCCTGCGCCATGTCCGGACGGCCGCCGCCGCCCTTGCCGCCGAGCGCGTCGGCACCGAGCCGCACCAGATCGACCGCATTGTTGACGGAGACGCGATCGCTGGTGACACCGACCGCGATGGACGCCTTATTCTCATCGTCCACGGCGACGAAGGAGACGACGCCGGAGCCGATCTGCTTCTTCGCGTCGTCGATCAGACCCTTGAGGTCCTTCGGGGAAACGCCCCGCACCACCCGGCCCAGGAACTTCGTGCCGCCGATCTCCTTGGCTTCCGGAGCAGCCGCACCGCCGCCGCCGAGGGCCAGCTTCTTGCGCGCATCGGCGAGCTCCCGCTCGAGGCGCTTGCGCTCCTCAACCAGAGCGGCCACCCGGGCTGGCGCCTCGGATACCGGCGACTTGAGCTGGGCCGCGATCTCCTCAAGCGCCTTGCCGCGCTCGGCGAAGTAGCGCCGGGCGGCTTCGCCCGTCAGCGCCTCGACGCGGCGCACGCCGGAAGCCACCGCGCCCTCGCCCACCAGCGCGATCAGTCCGATATCGCCGATGCGGGCAGCATGGGTTCCGCCGCACAGCTCGATGGAAAATGGCTTGCCATCCTCGCGGCGGCCCATCGAAACGACACGGACCTCATCACCGTATTTTTCGCCGAACAGCGCCCGTGCGCCCGAGGCGACCGCGTCATCCACGGCCATCAGGCGCGTCTCGACCGGCGTGTTGCCGAGAACCTCGGCATTCGCCAGATCCTCGACCCGGGCAATCTCGTCATCGTTCATCGGCCTCGGATGCGCGAAGTCGAAGCGCAGCCGCTCGGGCGCGACCATGGAGCCCTTCTGCGCGACGTGATCGCCCAGCACGCGGCGCAGGGCCTCGTGAAGCAGGTGGGTGGCCGAATGGTTGGCACGAATGGCGGAGCGACGTTCGTGATCGACCTTCAACTCGACCGCCGCACCGGGAGAAACCTCCCCGTCTTCCACAGTTACGGCGTGCACGAAGAGGCCGTCCGCGCGCTTCTGCGTCTCCGTCACGCGAAGCCGAGTACCAGTGCCGGACATGGTGCCGCGGTCCCCGACCTGACCGCCGGACTCGGCATAGAACGGCGTCTGGTTCAGCACGACGAAGCCGGTCTCTCCAGCTTTGAGGCTGGCGACCTCCTGGCCGTCCCTCACCGTAGCCAGTACCACGCCTTCGGCGATTTCGGTGTCGTAGCCCAGGAACTCGGTGGCGCCGAAGCGGTCCCTCAGCCCGAACCAGACCTGCTCGGTCGCGGCGTCTCCCGAGCCCGACCATGCCTTGCGGGCGTCGGAACGCTGGCGCGCCATGGCGGTCTGGAAGCCCTCGGTGTCGACCTTGATGTCGCGGGCACGGAGGGCATCCTGCGTGAGATCGAGCGGGAAGCCATAGGTGTCGTGCAGCTTGAACGCCACGTCGCCCGGCAGGGTCCCGCCGGCGGACAGTGAGGCACTTTCCTCGTCCAGTATCTGCAAGCCCCGCGTGAGGGTCTTGCGGAAGCGGCTCTCTTCGAGCTTCAGCGTCTCGGTGATGAGGGCTTCCGACTGCACGAGTTCCGGATAGGCGGCGCCCATCTCGCGGACAAGCGCGGGAACGAGCTTGAACATCACCGGCTGTTCGGAGCCGAGCAGCTGCGCGTGACGCATGGCGCGGCGCATGATGCGGCGCAGCACATAGCCCCGCCCCTCGTTGGAGGGCAGGACACCGTCGGCCACGAGGAAGGCTGAGGCCCGCAGATGGTCCGCGATGACACGGTGGCTCGGACGGCGCGGACCTTCGGCATCGCCACCGATGGCTTCCACCGACGCCCGGATCAGGCCACGGAAGAGATCGGTATCGTAGTTGGAATGCACGCCCTGCATGATCGCGGCCATGCGCTCGAGGCCCATCCCCGTGTCGATGGACGGGCGTGGCAGGGTGAGCCGCTCGCCGGGCGCGACCTGCTCATACTGCATGAAGACGAGGTTCCAGAACTCAAGGAACCGGTCGCCATCTTCATCGGGGCTGCCGGGAGGGCCGCCCTGAAGCTTGTCTCCCTGGTCGATGAAGATCTCGGAGCACGGACCGCACGGGCCGGTGTCGCCCATCTGCCAGAAATTGTCCGACGTCGCGATGCGAATGATGCGGCTGTCGGGAAGGCCCGCGATCCGCTTCCAGAGGTCAAAGGCCTGATCGTCGTCGTGGTAGACGGTGACAAGGAGCCGATCCTTGGGCAGGTCGAACACCTTCGTCGTCAGATTCCAGGCAAGTTCGATTGCCCGTTCCTTGAAGTAATCGCCGAACGAGAAATTGCCCATCATCTCGAAGAAGGTGTGATGGCGGGCGGTGTAGCCCACATTTTCGAGATCGTTGTGCTTGCCGCCGGCGCGCACGCATTTCTGAGCTGTCGTGGCCGTGGAATAGGGCCGCTTCTCGACGCCCGTGAAGACGTTCTTGAACTGGACCATGCCGGCATTGGTGAACAGCAGGGTCGGGTCGTTGCGCGGCACGAGGGGGCTGGACGGCACGACCTGATGGCCTTCCCGTGCGTAATAATCCAGGAAGGCGGCCCTGATCTCGTTGACGCTGCTCATCACTACGGCTCTTGCGCCCGCGGGTGGATGGGCGGCGGGCGGCTTTTCTTAACGAGAGCGTCTTTGACTGTCTAGGAACGCTGACGCTTCGTCCGAAAGACGCAGCCCCGGAACGCATAGCGCCCGGGGCTGGATATCTCGATCGACGCTAATCGCAATGCCGGCTGGTGCCCCGGTTCAGGCCTCCGGCTCGCCGTCATCCTCCGGCTCGGGATCGCCCTCTTCGAGGATCTTGCCCGCGATGATGTTGGCGTTCATGCGGATCTGTCCTTCGATCCGGTTCGCGATGTCGGGGTTCTCGCGCAGGAAGGTCTTGGCGTTCTCCCGCCCTTGGCCGAGGCGCTGGCTTTCATAGGAGAACCACGCACCCGACTTCTCGACGATGCCGGCCTTGACGCCGAGATCGACCAGTTCGCCCACCTTCGAGACGCCTTCGCCATACATGATGTCGAACTCGACCTGCTTGAACGGCGGCGCGACCTTGTTCTTCACAACCTTCACGCGGGTCTGGTTGCCCACGACCTCGTCGCGATCCTTGATGGAGCCGATGCGGCGGATGTCGAGGCGCACGGACGCATAGAACTTCAGCGCGTTGCCGCCCGTGGTCGTCTCCGGCGAGCCGTACATCACGCCGATCTTCATGCGGATCTGGTTGATGAAGATGACGAGCGTGTTGGACTTGGAGATCGAGGAGGTCAGCTTGCGCAGCGCCTGGCTCATCAGCCGTGCCTGCTGGCCGGGCTGCGTGTCGCCCATCTCGCCTTCCAGCTCCGAGCGAGGCACCAGCGCCGCCACCGAGTCGATGACGACGATATCGACCGCCCCAGAGCGCACCAGCGTGTCCACGATCTCGAGAGCCTGCTCGCCGGCGTCCGGCTGGGAGATCAGGAGATCGTCCAGATTGACGCCCAGCTTGCGGGCATAGATCGGGTCGAGCGCGTGCTCCGCGTCGACGAAGGCGCAGATGCCGCCCTTCTTCTGCGCTTCGGCCACGGTGTGCAGGGCGAGCGTGGTCTTGCCCGAGCTTTCCGGCCCGTAGATCTCCACCACGCGACCCTTCGGCATGCCGCCGACGCCGAGCGCGATGTCCAGACCCAGCGAGCCCGTTGAGATCGTCTCGATGTCGAGCGCATCGCGCTGCCCGAGACGCATGATGGAGCCCTTGCCGAAGCTGCGCTCGATCTGCGCCAGCGCGGCGTCCAGCGCCTTGGACTTGTTCTGATTCTGGTTCTGGGAAGCCACGTCTACGACCTTGAGATTCGGGGCCATCGGAGCATCCTTCTTGGCAGGGCTGACGGAAAAAACAACCTGCGTGCAAAGTACACGTTTTGTTCTCATCCGCAAGGATGTTCTTGTTTTAGACCCTCTTTTTAGCCGATGGTGTCCTTGACCGTCTGGATGAGGTCCTTCAGCGCGAACGGCTTCGGCAGGAAGGCAAACTGCTCGTCGTCGGCGAGGTTCTTCTTGAACGCGTCCTCGGCATAGCCAGAGACGAAGACGATCTTCACCGCGCTGTTGCGACGCCTCAGCTCCTTGAGCAGCGTCGGCCCGTCCATTTCCGGCATCACCACGTCGGAGATCACGAGATCCACCTCGTTGGCGTGCTCATCGAGAAGTTCGAGCGCTTCCACGCCCGACCCTGCCGCCAGCACCACATAGCCGCGCGATTCCAGCGCCCGCGTCGCGAAACTGCGCACGGCGTCCTCATCCTCCACCAGGAGGATGACCCCCTGCCCCGTCATGTCCTTGGCGGGCGCGTCATGGCTCTTGGCAGGCGCGGGCTCCTCCGCCGCCGGCATCTGCGAAGGCACATGGCGCGGCAGGAAAATGCGGAAGGTCGTGCCTCGGCCCATCTCGCTGTCCACGAAGATGAAGCCTTCGGTCTGCTTCACGATGCCATAGACGGTCGAGAGCCCGAGGCCCGTGCCCTTGCCCACTTCCTTGGTTGAGAAGAAGGGTTCGAAGATGCGGTCGCGGATCTCCTTCGGAATGCCCGTTCCGCTGTCCTCCACCTCGACGAGGATCCAGTCCGCCGCCGGCAGCATGGGCTCGCCGAACCCCGGCACCTCGGAGGCCGGAACATTGCGGGTGCGGATCGTCACCTTGCCGCCACCTGGCATAGCGTCGCGCGCATTCACCACGAGATTGGTGACGACCTGCTCGAACTGCCCCAGATCGGCCTTCAGCAGCCAAAGTTCGCGGCCGTGCACGACATCGAGCGTGACGTGCTCGCCCAGCAGGCGACCCAGCATCATGCGCAGGTCGGAAAGCACCTCGCCAAGCGACAACACCTGCGGCCGAAGCGTCTGGCGGCGCGAGAAGGCCAGCAGATGGCGCACCAGCCCCGCAGCGCGGTTGGCGTTGTGCTTGATCTGCATGATGTCGCGGAAGGACGGGTCCGTGGGCCGGTGGCTCGTCAGCAGGAGGTCGGAATAGCCGATGATGGCTGTCAGCACGTTGTTGAAGTCGTGCGCGATGCCGCCTGCCAGCTGGCCCACGGTCTCCATCTTCTGGGACTGCGCGATCTGCATCTCCAGCGCGCGCTGTTCGCTGGTGTCGAGCGCATAGAGGATCGCGGTTTCGCCGCCGGCATCCTCTTCCGCCGCCTCCATGGGGCTGAAGTAAAAGCGGGCGGAATGGTCCGTGTCACCGATCATGCCGTCGACAGGCGCGACATCGCTGCTTCCGCTGGCGGCGGCCTGCAGAGCCGACGCCAGAGCGGCCCGACCGGATTCCGCGACCGTGGAGACGATGTCGCGATCGCCCGCCTGCAATGCATCGCCGAACAGGCGGGCGAAGCTTGCATTGGCGCGGCGCACATGGCCCGCGCGGTCGACCGTCGCGATGGCAATGGGCGTGTTGTTGAAGAAGCGGGCAAATTGCACCTCCGCCGCGCGGAGAGGATCGGACACGCCGCGTGCACGCGAGCGGTCCAGCACAAGCGTCTTGGACGCGCCCGGCGTGCCGTCCTGCGCATAGGCCACCTTGTGGAGCAGGCGAACGGGAAAGCTCTGCCCGCTGCGGGTTTTCAGGTCGACATCCAGCGCTTCGGTGCGCACGGTCGAGTTTCCGCCCGTCAGGGTCCGGACCAGTTGCGCGCCGTCTCCGGCAAAGATGTCCTGCAGGCGCAGCACGCCGGAGCCGATCTGCGCGAGATCGTGGTTCAGCCACTCGGCGAGAGTGGCGTTCATGTAGCTGATCGCGCCGTCCGGTTCCGCGGAGAAGAACCCGGCCGGTGCGTGGTCCAGGAAATCGATCGCGTGCTGGAGTTCCTGGAAGACATTCTCCTGGCGTTCACGGTCCCGCGTTACATCGGAAACCACCCAGACGCTGTCGGGCTTCGCCACGCCAGCACGCTGCAGGGCGCGGACGCGGATGCGGTACCATGCCGGCCCGCCGCGCGGGCTCGACTGGACCCTGAACTCCTCCTGTAGTCGCCGGCCCTCCCGCGCCGCCTGCGAAAGGCGATAGACGGCTTCCGAAACGTCGGGATCGGACGAGAAGACGCGATCGAGCGACCGAACGTCCGCCGCGCCGGCGGCTCCGCTGAGCGCCAGATAGGCATGATTGGCAAAGATGATAGTTCCGCCCGCGTCCTGAACGAGGATCCCGTCGTCGGAATCCGCCAGCAGCGTCCGGGCGAAATCGTGCCGCCGCCGGGTCGTGGGCCGAAGGATGCCGATCGCCACGGCGAACAGGAAGAAGATGCCGATGGAGGCCAGCAAGGCCAGCAACACAATCACGTAGAAACCAGCCTGCTCGCCGTCGAAATAAGACAGGCTGAGAGCGGCGGCGACCAGCGCACCGGCGAGGGCAAGCACAAGCCCTATATTGCCCGGAGGCTCGGCCCGGTCGATCGGCGCCTCGTAAGCCTGCTGTTCGGGCAATTCCGTCATGGTCATCGTTCGCAGGCCAGAAGCGCGAAACCGGCGCTTATGCCGGAACCAAAGCGAGCCGCTGGCGTCATCGGCGTGGCACGGTGTGGAATCCTCTAGGCTATCCACGCCGACTCGGGAAGCGCCATGGTGCGTCGACGAACGCTTCCTGATGCTTGCCGGCTTTCATTACCGTTAAGGTCTAGGCTGCGAGGCCGGCATTTGATACCTTACGGGGGTCCGCGTCTTGCATGCCGGCTCTCCTGCAGCATGTTCTCTTCACCAGACCGGGCGCGTATCGGTCCGGCATAGGCGGTGACATGGGTTTCCTTGATCAGATTTTTGGCACCAGTCTCCCGGTGGCTGTCCGCTTCCTCATCGCCTTCGGGATCGTTCTGGGGTTGATCGCGCTGACGGCCTGGGCCGTACGTCGGCTCGCCGGGCGCCGCCTCCCCGTCGCGAACCAGGGCCGCGCGCGCCAGCCGCGCCTCGGCGTGCTGGATGCGTTCGCCATCGATGCTCGCCGGCGCCTTGTCTTGATCCGTCGTGACAATGTCGAGCATCTGATCATGATCGGCGGCCCGAACGACCTCGTCGTGGAGAGCAACATCGTCCGGGCGCCGTCGCAGGGCCTCCCCGCTCCCCAGCAGCGCACCGGACGCGCACCGGATGTGGACACCGGGCGTCCCGTCGTTCCGCAAGCCGCCGATCCGGAGTTCCCGCAAGGCAACGCCCCCCAGATCCCGCCGGCTAACCAGCAGCGCACCGCATCTCCGCCACCACGCCCGGCCGCAGCACCGCCGGTGGTTCGCACCCCGATGCCCGCTCCCGTCGCGACTGCGCCCGAGCCGCCGCAGGCCCCGCCCACGGCC
>NZ_JAXAFJ010000013.1:0-83109 GCF_033898525.1 Terrihabitans rhizophilus
GGCGGCGGCGGTGCAGCGGCCGGAGCCGCGGGCTGCGCGGCTTCCGCGCCAGGCCCAAGCACGCGCCGCTTCACCTTTTCCACGACGACGGTCTTCGACCGGCCGTGGCTGAAGCTCTGGCGCACCATTCCCTGCTCGACCGGGCGCTTCAGCGTAAGCGTCTTTCCAGAGGCCACGCCCAAAGTCTTGTCGCCCGGGTTCTTCGTATCCGTCATTTATCTTCCGTTTCTGCGGGTTGCCCCGTTGTATCGGCCTTCACCGGGTCCGGCGATCCGGTCCCAGTCCTGTAGCGCGCAAGATCGCTGATCCGCGCGAGAAGGGCGTCGCTCACGGGGCCCGCGAGCAGCGCCGCATGTACCACATTCTGACGCCCGAGCGCCAAATCCATTTGCGCGCTCGTGAAACTATCATCTGCCGGCAGCCCGGCGCCGCCGGTTACCCGGTAAGCCACCTGTGCCAGCTTGCGCTTGCCGTCTGCACCGGCATCGGACGCGTGCAGCAGGGCCACGACATCGCCGCGCGCAACACTCGACTCCACCTTGGCGAAGCCCGTAATCACGCGCCCGGCCTTGTTGGCCATCGACAGCATGTCGAGGGCAGCTTTTTGCAGCAGATGCTCAACGTGGGGTCCGAGATCCCCTCCTGCAACCACCTGGGCCTTGAGCCCCCGTGAAAACGCCTTGCGCCGCACCGCCTCCGCCACTGTCTTGGCGTCGGCGGTAACCCAGATGCCCCGGCCCGGCAGCTTGCGCTTGAGGTCGGGCACCACGGTACCGTCCGGCGCCGCCACGAAGCGGATCAGCTCGTCCACCGGCCGCACCACGCGTGTCACCGCGCACATCCGGCTGGTGGCCCGGCGATCGTCGCGGCTGTCGCCGCCGCCGTCCTCGTCGGCTTCAGCGCTCAGGCTTCAGCCTCCGCGGTGTCGTCGGCCTCGACCTCGGCCTCCTGTGCCTCGTCGATCCAGCCCGCCTTGAGGCGTGCGTCCATGATCATGGCCTCGGCCTCCTCACGGGAGACCTCAAAACCTTCCAGCGCGCCCGGGAAGCGCTTGGTCTCGCCTCCCTCGCGCTCGGTCCAGCCGGTGAGATCGTCGGTGGCGCAGCCCGCCAGATCCTCGACGCTCTTGATGTCGCTCTCGCCGAAGGCCACCAGCATGGCCGATGTCACGCCCTGAACTTCGCGCAGGTCGTCGGCGACGCCAAGCTCGACGCGCTTTGCATCATGCTCGGCCTCGATGCGGGCCAGATGCTCGCGGGCACGGCTCTGGATCTCCTCGGCCGTGTCGGCGTCGAAGCCCTCGATGCCCGCGATCTCGTTCTGGTCCACATAGGCCAGTTCCTCGATGGAGGAGAAGCCTTCCGCAGCCAGCAACTGGCCCACGACCTCGTCGAGATCGAGCGCCTCCATGAAGATCTGCGTGCGCTCGTTGAATTCCTTCTGGCGGCGCTCCGATTCCTCGGCTTCCGTCATGATGTCGATGTCCCAGCCGGTCAGCTGGGAGGCCAGCCGCACGTTCTGGCCGCGGCGGCCGATGGCCAGCGACAGCTGGTCGTCCGGCACCACCACCTCGATCTTGCCCGAGTCCTCGTCGAGCACGACCTTGACCACTTCCGCGGGCTGAAGCGCGTTGACGATGAAGGTCGCCTCGTCGGGCGACCACGGGATGATGTCGATCTTCTCGCCGCCAAGCTCGTTCACCACGGCCTGCACGCGGGAGCCGCGCATGCCGACGCAGGCGCCCACGGGATCGATCGAACTGTCACGCGAGATCACGCCGATCTTGGCGCGGGAGCCGGGATCACGGGCGACGGCCTTCACCTCGATGATGCCGTCATAGATCTCCGGCACTTCCTGGCTGAACAGCTTGGCCATGAACTGCGGATGGGTGCGGCTGAGGAAGATCTGCGGGCCACGCGGCTCGCTGCGCACGTCATAGACATAAGCGCGGATGCGATCGCCCGGCCGGAACACTTCGCGCGGCAGGAGTTCATCGCGGCGCACGATGGCCTCGCCGCGTCCGAGATCGGTGATGACATTGCCGTATTCGACCCGCTTCACGAGGCCGTTCACGATGTCGCCGATGCGATCCTTGTATTCGAGATACTGGCGCTCGCGCTCGGCCTCACGCACCTTCTGCACGATGACCTGCTTGGCGGACTGCGCGGCAATGCGGCCGAAGTCGAACGGGGGCAAGGTCTCGGAGATGTAGTCTCCCACCTGGGCGGCGGGGTTGCGGCGGCGCGCATCCTCGACCGAGATGTCGGTCGAGGTGTTCTGCACCTCGTCCATCACGAGAAGGAGGCGCGACAGGCGGATCTCGCCGGTCTTGGGATGGATCTCGGCCCGAACCTCGGTCTCGGCGCCATAACGGGCGCGGCCGGCCTTGGCGATGGCGTCCTCCATCGCGGCCAGAACGATCTGCCGGTCGATGACCTTTTCGCGCGCGACCGCATCGGCGATCTGCAAAAGCTCCAGACGATTGGCGCTGACGGCCATGTCCCTATCTCCGTCCCTTGTGGCGGTCGGGCCGGGGTTCGGCCGGTTCCTCGCCGGATTCCACGTCATCCTCGGGCGCGGCCTTCGCGCCCTCTGCAAATTTTCCGCGCCTCAGCGCCTCGTCGATCAGGGCGTCCGTCAGGACGAGCCGTGCTTCCGCCATGCCATCCACCGGCAGAAGGACGACCTGGTCCTCGTCGGCACGCGCGTCGTCGCGCTGCAGCCGGGCATTGCCCTCTTCGAGACCCAGCAGAACGCCACGGAAGCGCTTGCGATTGTAGATGGGCTCCTGCATCTCGACCTTGGCGACATGGCCCGCCCAGCGGCTGAAATCCTCGAGACGCGCCAGCGGCCGGTCGATGCCGGGCGACGACAGTTCGAGATGATAGGGGCGGCCGATAGGATCATCGACGTCGAGCACGGGAGACACGGCCTTGCTGGCCACCTCGCAATCCTCGACGGTCATCGTGCCGTCCGGCCGCTCGGCCATGATCTGCACGGTGCAGCCGTTCTGCGCCGTCACCTTGGCCCGCACCAGCCGAAAGCCAAGATCGTGCAGCGTCGGCTCCACCAGCGCGGCGACGCGCGCGGCCACTCCGGTTTCCCGGATGAGGCGGTGGTCCGAGCCGTCGGCGATGTCTGTGGCGCTGTTTTCTGGCGACATTTAACCCAATGCGAAAAGGAGCGGGTCCCGGGGGACCCACCCTCATGAAAGCCGATCATGAGAAGAAGATGGCCTTTCATATAGCAGAAGAGGCGTTCCGCGCAAGAACGTGAAGGAACAGCCGGCGGCACGCCCCGTTCTCCGTGCGTCCCGATCCGGAGGAGACCTGCCCATGCTGACCCGACGCCACCTCATCGCCGGCCTTGCCTGCGGCGCCGCCTTGCCGATCGGCATACGCAGCGCCCGCGCTGCCGCCCCCTTCAAGCAGCCGCCGCTTCCTTACGCCGAGGATGCCCTCGCACCCACGATCTCCGGCCGCACGGTCAACCTGCACTACGGCAAGCATCACGCCTCTTACTTCAAGACGCTGAACGAATTGGTGCCGGGCACACGCTACGCCGACATGACGCTGGAAGAGGTGGTCAAGGCCAGCCGCTCATCCGAGGCTGACAGGAAGATCTTCAACAATGCGGGACAGGCCTGGAACCACATCTTCTACTGGGAGCAGTTCAAGCCGGGCGGCGCGAAGGCTCCGGCTGGCGCGCTGAAGGAGGCCATCGAGCGCGACTTCGGCAGCGTGGACGAGTTCAAGACGAAGATGGTGGCGGCAGCCGGCGGGGTGTTCGGCTCCGGCTGGGCCTGGCTATCCGAAGACGGCGGCAAGCTGGTGCTCAGTGGAACGCCTGGAGGCGACAGCCCGTTCGCTGGCGGCAAGAAGACGCTGCTGGGCGTGGATGTGTGGGAACATGCCTATTACATCGACTACGAGAACCGCCGTACCGAGCACGTGAAGGCTGTTCTCGACAACATCGTCAACTGGGATGTCGTTGCCGAACGCATGGCGTGACGGCTGTGCACTGATCGATTGGACGCCCTCTGGCCTGGCTGGAGGGCGTCTTCCCGTGCCTCGCTGAAGGCAGGCCCCTGCGTGGCAGCCAGACCGCACGCCCGAGACATTGCCAGGAACCTCAGCCGATCATCGGCCGCTAGGCCGCGCCGCCGACCTCCGACCTCCGACCTCCGACCTCCGACCTCCGACCTCCGACCTCCGCGGCAATCGCGATTTCTCGTCTGTGGATATACTGTAGGCAGCATCGTATCGCTACTGACGAACAACAACGGCAACTATATCTCTGGCCCCGGCAACAGTACTTTCCGCCCACCTCCCGCATCTCTACTACTTGTTCTTCCGACGTTGCCGTCTAATCTGATGCGCAGGGCAGCGATGTCCGTCAACCAAGAGACTTCGGGAGGTACGATCATGTTCGAGAGCCAGACCCTTGCGTGGATCCTTCTGGCCAGCTCCGCTATCACGGCGGGCGCTGCTGTCATGACGGCGATGTAGGATCGCACCGCAGGAGCCTCCGGTCGTCCGGCTGGAGGCTCATCGGCGGCCGTGTCGTCCGTCAGTGGCGGCGGAAGACCAGATAAGCCGGGGGGCGGCCTTCGCGCAGCGCCTTGGCCTCGTAACGTGTGCCCGGCCAGCCGGCCCAAGGCCTTCGCCAGTCATCGGCACGTTCTGCCGTCCAGCTGAAGTCCGCGCTGCGGCGCAGATGGTCCAGCGTCCACGTCACATATGTGTCGATGTCGCTCGCGAAGCGGAATTCCCCACCGGGCACGAGCGCCCGGGCAATGCGCGCGACATTGGCATCCGAGACGAAGCGGCGCTTCCAGTGCCGGATCTTGGGCCAGGGGTCGGGATAGAGCAGATCGGTCCGCACCAGCGATGCGGCGGGAAGCCAGTCCAGAAGAAACGCGGCGTCGTTGTCGAACAGGCGGATATTGTCGAGGCCGCGCTCCTCGATCCCCGCCAGCGCCTTGGCCATACCGTTGAGGAACGGCTCCACGCCGATGAAGCCGATGCCCGGATTGGCCTCGGCCTCGGCCATCAGGTGCTCACCGCCGCCAAAGCCGATTTCCAGGCGCACAGCCCTGACCGGCGCTGGAAACAACGCGCGGAGATCGACCGGCGCCGGCTCGGACAGGTCCAGCCGCAGGCGTGGCAGCAATGTCGCCACCCGCTCGCTCTGCCCCGCCCGCAGAGGCTTGCCCTTGCGGCGTCCATGAAGTGCGCCCCTGAGGTGCGCACTGTCCGGCGGCTGTGTCACCGGCGCGCTGACCTCAGGCCAGTGCGGACTTCAGCGCGTCCGCGATGTCCGTCTTCTCCCAGGAGAAGCCGCCATCGGCATCCGGCTCGCGGCCGAAATGGCCGTAGGCTGCGGTGCGCGCGTAGATCGGCTTGTTGAGCTGCAGGTGCTGGCGGATGCCGCGCGGCGACAGGTCCATGATCTCGCCCAGCACGCGCTCCAGCGCCGCCTCGTCCACCTGCCCCGTTCCGTGGAGGTCGGCGTAGATGGACAGCGGCTTCGACACGCCGATGGCATAGGCCAGCTGGATCGTGGCGCGGTCGGCGAGGCCGGCAGCCACCACGTTCTTGGCGAGATAGCGCGCGGCATAGGCCGCCGAGCGATCCACCTTGGTGGGATCCTTGCCGGAGAACGCGCCGCCTCCATGCGGAGCCGCGCCGCCATAGGTGTCCACGATGATCTTGCGGCCCGTCAGGCCGGCATCGCCGTCCGGGCCGCCGATGACGAACTTGCCCGTCGGATTGACGTGCCATTCGGTGGCGTCGCTGATCCAGCCATCCGGCAGGGCGCCGCGAATATAGGGCTCGACGATGGCGCGCACGTCGCCGGAGCTCAGGCTCTCGTCGAGATGCTGGGTGGAAAGCACGATGGAGGCGGCGCCCACCGGGCGGCCGTTCTCGTAGCGCACCGTGACCTGGCTCTTGGCGTCCGGACCGAGCTTGGCGGCATCGCCCTGCCGGGCATGCCGTGCTTCGGACAGGCGGCGAAGGATCAGGTGCGCGTAATGCAGCGGCGCCGGCATCAGCTCCGGCGTCTCGGTGCAGGCGAATCCGAACATGATGCCCTGGTCGCCGGCGCCTTCATCCTTGTTGCCGGCGGCGTCGACGCCCTGCGCGATGTCGACCGACTGCGCGTGCAGCAGCACGTCGATCTGAGCCCGCTCCCAGTGGAAGCCATCCTGCTCGTAGCCGATGTCCTTGATCGCCGCGCGGGTCAGTTCGACCAGATGCTCGGTGGTGACGCTGTCCGGCCCGCGCACCTCGCCGCCGATGACGACGCGATTGGTGGTGGCGAAGGTTTCGCAGCCGAGACGGGTCTCGGGATAGACTTCGAGATAGGCGTCGAGAACGGTGTCGGAGATCCGGTCGCAAATCTTGTCCGGATGACCTTCGGACACGGATTCGCTCGTGAAGAGATAGCTGGTGCGAGCCAAGATGGATGCTCCGGGAAGGGACGGCGCGGGTCGTGCGGCGTTCTGGCAGCCGCACCCCCTCCGGTCAAGAGATGCGGGCTATTCCGGCTGCTTGGGTTCGTCTTCGGCGAGCGCGTTGACGAGTTCCACGATGCGGCGGCGCACCTTCGGGTCCGAGACCTTCATGAAGGCCTTGGTGAGTTGCAGCCCATCCGAGGTGGACAGGAAATCCGCGACGTAGTCCGTGCCCTTGCGCTCCGAGAAGCCGTCGTCGATCGCGTCGCCCGCCGCATCTTCGAAGAAATACGAGACTGGCACGCCGAGAATGCCGGCGATCTGCTGCAGGCGGCTGGCGCCGATGCGATTCGTGCCCTTCTCGTATTTCTGGATCTGCTGGAACGTGATCCCGAGTGCGGTCCCGAGCTTCTCCTGGGACATTCCCACCAGGAGACGACGCATGCGAACCCTGCTCCCGACATGCTTGTCGATCGGGTTCGGTGCCTTCGTGGTCATCCGGTTACTCCTCCGCAGCCCGTGTGCGGCCACCCGGCCCCACCTCGCTGATACATCGACGCAGGTGCCGATGTGCCGCATCTTTGCCCGCGCATGCCCACTTCATCCGGGCGACGCACAATGGTTTCCCTATTCGGCAAAGTCAAACCCGCCTGCGGGTGATGAGCAGCCCTACAATAGTAGCAATGTATACGAGCAGAACGGCCAAAATGCCGTACCGGGAGTAGAGTGTTGGGGGCAAAGAAGCGGGTACTGCGCCGTCCAGAACCCCGGCAGTACCAAGCGGAACGCTTGCCAGCACCCGCCCGTAAGGGTCGATGATTGCAGATATTCCCGTATTTGCGGAGCGCAGGAGAGGAAGACCCTGCTCGACCGCGCGGGCACGGGATTGGGCAAGATGCTGGCGCGGTCCAGGCGTATCGCCGAACCAGGCGTCATTAGTCACATTGATAAGGACGCTGGGCCTGCTGGCGCTGTCGATCATCCCCGTGGGGAAGATCGCCTCGTAGCAGATCAGGGGGGCAATCTTCGGCGCGCCGCGTACGGGAATGCTGATGGTGCGAGGCTCATCCCCGGCACTGAAGCCGCCGGGAAGACGCGTCAGCTGGCGGATACCCATCGCCTCCAGCGCAGACTGGAACGGCAGGTATTCGCCGAACGGAACGAGATGGACCTTGTCGTAGGTGGCGATGATCGAGCCATCGTCAGCCATGGCATGCAGCGAGTTGAAGAAGCGCCGGCCGTCACCATCCTCGATATCCTCGCGGCGCGCGGCGCCGGTCAGCAGAACCGTGCCCTTGGGCAACAGGCCGCCGATCTGGGCGAGCGCCTCCGGCGTGCGGCCGATCAGGAACGGGAATGCCGATTCGGGCCATATCAGGAGATCGATTCCCTCCAGGCCCGTCCGGGCGTTCCCGAGCCTGCCCTCCGACAGCGCCAGGTAGCGAGCCATGATCTCCGGCCCGGCCGACGGGCGGAACTTGGCGTCCTGCGGCACATTCGGCTGCATGATGCGCAGCGTCGTTCCGGGCGCTTGCGGCAGTGGCGTGGACAGCCGCCACGCGCCGAACAGCGCAAGCAGCGCGAGCACGGCTGCGGCGGCGAACAGCCAGCGCCAGCGCGCCCGCTCCGGAGGATCTGCCAGCAAGGCAGGCGCCGAGAACACCAGCAAAGCTATGGGGGTCAGCCCCTCCACGCCGACGACGGAAGCCGCCTGCCCCAGCACGCTGTGATCGGCCAGCGCATATCCGAAATCGTTCCAGGGAAAGCCGGTGAGCACGCGGCCGCGCAGCCATTCGGCTCCGCCGAGACCGAGCGCAAGTGCGAACAGCCTGCCCGGACCATCTCTCCACATCGTCCACGCAAGAAAACATCCGAGCGCGGAGAAAGCCGCCAGCAGCAGTGGCAGGCCCACCACGGCAAAGGGCAGCATCCAGGCATAGGCATCGCCGTCGACAAGAAAAGCGGAACCGATCCACCAAAGGCCGGCGAGGAAGTATCCAAAGCCGAAGGAGAAGCCGATCCACGCAGCGGCTTTGGCGCCGGCGCGGCCCGGTCCTGCGCCATCGAGCAGCCAAATCAGGACCGGAAAGCTGATCGCCAGCACCGGGAACAGGTTGAAAGGAGCCATCGCCAGCGCCGCGGCGGCGCCTGCCAATGACGCCACCAGCATGCGGCGCGCACCCTCCAGCAGGATGATGCGATGGACCGGAAGCGCCAGATCCAAGACTAACCTTGCGCCTTCTCGTCGGGAGGACCGAGCAGGATCACCGGACGGAAGTCCTCGATCATGCTCTGCGCTGGGGCAATGCGGATGCGCACGCGCTTCACCCGGCGCGGATCGGCCTCGAGCACCTGGAACTCCAGGCCGGCCGGACCGGGAATGGTCTCGCCACGCGTGGGCACCCGCCCGGCCACGGTAACGATCAGACCGCCGATCGTATCGACCTCCTCGGCCAGGTCACCAAGATCGAGATCCGGGCCCATCCGCTCGATGAGATCCTCGATCGGCGTGCGCGCGTTTGCGATGAGCGACCCGTCGCGGGCCTTCTGGATCATCGGACCTTCGATTTCGTCGTGCTCGTCCTCGATCTCGCCGACCACGATCTCGATCAGGTCCTCGATGGTGACGAGGCCGTCCGTGCCGCCATACTCATCGATGATCAGCGCCATATGCGTGCGCGTTGCCTGCATGCGGGCCAGCAGCGCCGTCGCCGCCATGCTAGGCGGAACGTAAAGCACCTCACGCAGCAGGTTGGCCTCGGCCAGCGGGATCGACAGGTCGGCCTTGCCGAAGTCGACACCCTCCTCCGAGCGCGCGCGGGTCGTGATGTAGCGCAGCAGGTCCTTGATGTGGACCATGCCCTTCAGGTCGTCCATGGAGTCGCCGTAAGCCGGGAGCCGCGAATGCTCGGCATCCTCGAAGCGCATCAACAGTTCAGCCAGGCTCAGTTCGACCGGCACGGCAACGATGTCCGGCCGCGGCACCTTCACATCGTCGACCCGCTGTTCGCGCAGGCCGAGGATGTTCTTCAGCATGGCCCTCTCGACGGGCGAGAAATCGATCGGGAGATCGTCATCGTTCGTCGATGACAGGGCATCCTCGATCTCGTCGCGGAGCGAGGTGGCAGGCTTCATCCTCAGAAGCCGCCGCACAAGGCGGCTCCAGGCCGGCTGGTGCTGCTCCGCTGTGGCCGGATGCTCTCCGGATCTACTGTCGTCGGTGGATGTCATGGTCTCCGCGTCGGGCTGCTTAGGCCGGCGACGTCTCGCTGTAGGGGTCTGCAATGCCAAGGCCCGCAAGTGCCTGGCGCTCGATGCTTTCCATCTCCTCCGCCTCTTCCGCCGTCAGGTGGTCGAAGCCGAAAAGGTGGAGTGTTCCGTGGACGACAAGATGGGTGAAGTGGTCGCGGAGGCTCTTGTCCTCGGCCTCGGCCTCCCGGGCCACCGTCTCGTAGGCAAGCACCACGTCGCCCAGGAGAACCGCGTCCTCGACATCCTCGTCCTCCGCACCGGGGAAGGACAGGACATTGGTTGCGTTGTCCTTGCCGCGCCAATCGCGGTTCAGTTCGCGCACGCGGGCATCGTCGGCCAGCATTACGGAGAGTTCCGCATCCGGGCGGCAGGTCAGGTTCGCCGCCTTGAGGGCCGCGAACACAGCCGCCTCTGCTGCGGCCTCCACGCCGGGCAACGCCTCCCAGAGCGCGCTCTCGGCCTGCACCTCGACAACCGGTTGCGGACCGTCGGGGCTCATCGTCGCTGATAGCTTTGCTGCGGGGTCGGCTGCGGCGCGGCCTCATAGGCGCGCACGATGCGGCCGACCAGCGCATGCCGCACCACGTCAGCCTCGCCGAAGCGGGTCACATGCACGCTCTCGACGCCGTCCAGAAGCTTCACCGCCTCCTGCAAGCCGGACATCTGGCCGGTCGGCAGGTCGATCTGCGTCACGTCTCCGCACACGATCATGCGCGAATGCTCGCCGAGGCGCGTCAGAAACATCTTCATCTGCATGGAGGTCGAGTTCTGAGCCTCGTCCAGGATGATGACGGAGTTCGCAAGCGTGCGTCCACGCATGAAGGCCAGCGGCGCTACTTCGATGACGCCGGACTGCAGTCCGCGTTCGACGCGTTCGGGCGGCATCATGTCGTACAACGCGTCGTAGAGCGGCCGCAGATAGGGATCGACCTTCTCGCGCATGTCGCCGGGCAGGAAGCCCAGCCGCTCGCCGGCCTCCACCGCCGGACGCGACAGCACGATGCGGTCAACCTCGCCACGCTCCAGCAGGACCACGGCATGGGCCACGGCCAGATAGGTCTTGCCGGTGCCGGCGGGGCCGACGCCGAACACAAGCTCGTTGCGGCCGAGCGCGCGGATATAGGAGTCCTGCGCAGGCGTGCGCGCGGTCACCGTCTTCTTCCGGGTGGAAAGCTGCGCCAACAGCGGCTGCGCGCCGTCCTCGCCCGGGAACAGCGTTCCCTGCGAGGCCGTCATCCTTATCACGCCTTCAACATCGCCCAGGCTCACATGCTCTCCGCGCTTGGTGCGGGAAGCGAGGCTGTCGATGACCCGACGCGCCTGCTCGATCGCCGATACCGGCCCGCGCACAGCCAGATGGTTGCCGCGCGGCGTTAGTTCAACGCCAAGGCGCCGTTCGATGAACGAAAGGTTCTGGTCGTGGCTGCCGAAGACGCCGCGTGCGAGGCGGTTGTCGTCGAAGCTAAGAACGATCTCGCTCTTGCCTTCCTCTGCGGGAAGAGCGGCCGGCACTGCGGGCATGGTCAAGCTACAGCCTCCACGGGTCGGTCAACGAGCGTCGGATAAGCGGGCTCACCGAACAGGCTGTTGGTGCCGTTCGAGAGGATGCGGACGCGGACGATATCGCCGATGGCCACATTGTCCGCCATCATCTGCACCGGCTGGAGATAGGGCGAACGGCCCGCAACCTGGCCGGGATGGCGGCCGGCGCGGTCGAACAGCACATCCATCTCGCGCCCGATGCAGGAGCGGTTGAACGCCTGGCGCTGCTCTTCCAGCAGGGCCTGCAGGGCGGCGAGACGCTCCACCTTCACCGGTTCGGGCACCTGCCCGTCCATGTCGGCAGCCGGCGTGCCGGGGCGCGGCGAATATTTGAACGAGAAGGTGGACGCGAAGCCGACCGCGCGGATCAGGTCCAGCGTGTCCTCGAAGTCCCTGTCCGTCTCGCCCGGGAAGCCCACGATGAAGTCGCTCGACAAGGCCAGGTCAGGCTGCGCCGCGCGGATGCGCTCGATCAGCCGGAGGTAGCTGTCCGCAGTGTGCTGCCGGTTCATGTCGGAGAGAATACGGTCGGAGCCGGACTGCACAGGTAAATGCAGGTACGGCATCAGCTCGGGGAGGTCGCCATGGGCGGCGATGAGGTCCTCGTCCATGTCGCGCGGATGGCTTGTGGTGTAGCGCAGCCGCTCCACGCCCGGGATCATGGCCAGCCGGCGCAGCAGCCGGGCAAGGCCCCATACCGTGCCGTCGGGCCCCTCGCCATGGAAGGCGTTGACGTTCTGGCCGAGCAGCGACAGTTCGCGCACGCCGGACGCGGCCAGCCGCTCCGCCTCGCCCACGAGATGCATCACCTTGCGGGACACCTCTGCGCCACGCGTATAGGGCACGACGCAGAAGGTGCAGAACTTGTCGCAGCCCTCCTGCACCGTCAGAAAGGCACTTGGGCCACGGGCCCGCGTCTTCTCCGGGCTCGCCGCCGGAAGATGCGCGAACTTGTCCTCGACCGGAAATTCCGTGTCGACCACGCGCCCCGTGCGGGCACGGGCGATCAGATCGGGCAGGCGATGATAGCTTTGCGGGCCGACGACGAGATCCACGCCCGGCGCCCGCCGCAGGATCTCCGTGCCTTCGGCCTGCGCCACGCAACCGGCTACCGCGATCATGGTTTCGCGGCCGTCCTGCGCCCGCTCCGCCTTCATCTCGCGCAGGCGGCCCAGCTCGGAATAGACCCGGTCCGCCGCCTTTTCGCGGATGTGGCAGGTGTTGAGAACGACAAGATCGGCGTCTTCGGCGCGGTCCGTCTCGACGTAGCCCTCGGGCGCCAGCGCATCGGCCATGCGCTGTGCGTCATAGACGTTCATCTGACAGCCGAAGGAGCGGACGAAAAGCTTCCGGTGGTTCTGCGTCATTCCTGCTTGTGGTGCTCCGGCGCGGCCCGAAGACGCCTGCACGCCTTTGAGAACTGATGGTCCTGTTTACCGGTTTTTCGGCAGCAAGAGAATAGGGCCTCTCAGGCCGTTCCGTTTCGGGCAGTGCGGGTCATGGAGCGAACCTCCGTCTCCAGTTGCCGTGCGACGGCCTTTCGGTCGGAGCGTTGATCGACGGTGATGGGGGCCCCGAACGAGACGGTAACGGCCAGCCGCCCCCGCTTCGTCAGATCCCAAAGATGCGGCGGAAGCGTCATGTCGCCATACCAGGCGACGCGGGGCCGCCAGAACCGGCCCATGCCGACGCCGTTCCAGCCGGTGTAAGTGATCGACACGGGCTGCACCCAGACACAGCCCTCCCCGCCGGCGGTTACTGCCTCACGGGCGGCGCCAAGCAAGGCGCTGCGAAACGGAAGGATGCGGTTGTGGTCGCTTGATGTGCCTTCGGCGAACAGCACGATGGCATCGCCGCTGCTCAGCCTTTCGGCCATCTCTGCCGTGGTTTCGCGGGTGGCGCTGCGCCTTGTCCGGTCCACGAAGATGGTGCGTTGCAGGCGCGCCAGCAGGCCGAACACCGGCCATCCGCCGACCTCGCTCTTGGCCACGAAGGACACCGGAAGAACCGCCGAGAGCACCACGATATCGAGCCACGAGACGTGGTTAGCCGTCAGCAGCAGGGGCCGTTGCGTCGCCGGCGCTCCGGAGACGGTGCGGCGAACCCTCAGAACTCGGCACAAAGCGCGGTGGTAGACCAGGGGAACGCTGCGGCTGCCGGGCAGGCCCGTCTTCAGCAGCAGCCATTGCACGGGAATGCCCGCGGCGGTCAGTGCCCCGAAGGCGCCGAGGCGAAGAAAGGCTCCGGCGCGCGACATGATGCGATCAGCGCTCGTCGTCCTTCAGGGGCACCGCATAGAGCTCCATGCGGTGGTCGACCAGCCGGAAGCCCAGCCGGCGCGCGATCTCGGCTTGCAGGCGCTCGATCTCCTCGTCGCGGAACTCCACCACCTTGCCCGTCCTAAGATTGATGAGGTGGTCGTGGTGCTCGTCGGAGACAGGCTCGTACCGGGAGCGGCCGTCGCGGAAGTCGTGCCGCGCCACGATGCCGGCATCCTCGAACAGCTTGACCGTGCGGTAGACCGTTGAGATCGAGATGCGCGGGTCCACCTTCACCGAACGGCGGTACAGCTCCTCGACGTCGGGATGATCGGTAGCCGCCTCCAGCACGCGCGCGATGACGCGGCGCTGCTCCGTCATGCGCATGCCCTTGGTGGCGCATTGCTCTTCAATGGAGGAGGTAGACTGTTCCAACCGGGCACTCCCGAACGCGTGTGCCGAAGCCTTACCGCCTGCGCCGCAGTCAGCCAAGAGAGCGTGCGAGAACGAGCGCCGTGCCCCTCGTGCCGTCGCGCCGCTCGTAATAGGCCTTGCGGGTGCCGACCTGCTCGAATCCGAACCGGCGATAGAGCCGAAGAGCCGGCGCATTCCCCTCGTCCACCTCCAGCACCACGCGGCGCGCTCCGGCCGCGCCGACCCGGGACAGGTGGCGGGCAAGAAGGGGAACGCTGCCGCCGCGCCCGCGCTGCCGGGCGGCCACGGCAATGGTCAGGATTTCCGCCTCGTCCCCCGCAATTCGGGAGATGGCAAAGCCGTCCAGCACCGGGCTCCCGGCCTCGGAGCGAAGGATGTCGGCCACCACGGCGCCGTCGCCGAGAAGGTCCTCGATCTCCGCCTCGCTCCATCCACGGGCAAAGCCCTCCGCGTGAATATCCGCGATGCGGCCGGCGTGGCGCGGTGCTGCGCGGTCGACGCGCCATTCCACCGGCCAGAGGCGGTCGAGCAGGCCCATGGTTAGGCGCGCGCGACGCGGCCGCCGGTCTGCGGCTTGGCATCCGCAGCCCGCAGATAGACGGGGCGAGGCGCACGGTCAGGGATTGCTGAGGCCGCACCGAGGCGGGCGAGCCAGACCGCGTCGGGCGCTAGAGCGGTGGCGTCGACATCGTGCACCACGTCTCCGGAGGCTCCGGCCACGATGGGCGCACCATTGCCGACGAGGCGCATCGGCGCATCGCCAGCCACGCGAGCGGCATCCTTGGCGGACATCAGGCGCGCGGGAACGAGACCGCGACCATTAGGCGAGAAGATCTGGAAGAAGACGCGGCCGTGGCGCGCATCGATGGCCGCGCCGACCACATGCCCGTCACCCTCCGACAGCGCCGGAGCGGCCAGCACCGCAAGCGTGGTGATGCCGATCAGCGGCAGGCCCGTCGCCAAAGCAAGCCCGCGCGCGGCGGAGAGGCCGACGCGTATGCCGGTGAAGCTGCCGGGGCCGGTGGTCACGGCGATACGCTCCACCGTCCGCAGCCCTTCGCGTCCGCCGGCGACACGCGCAATCATCGGCACCAGCGCCTCGGCGTGGCCGCGCTCCATGTCCATGCTGTCGCAGTTCACGACATCGTCCTCGGCCGCGTCGAGAAGCGCCACAGAGCAGACGGCGAGCGAAGTGTCGATGGAAAGAACGCGCACGGCAGGGACCCCGGATCAGGCGATCACATTAGCGCCCGATCCGGCCGCTGCGGAAGATGTCCCGATCAGACGGGGCGGACTTCCTGCACTTCCGGCACGAAATGCTTCAGCAGGTTCTCGATGCCCTGCTTGAGCGTGGCGGTCGAGCTGGGGCACCCGGCGCACGAGCCCTTCATGGTCAGGAACACCACGCCCTCGCGGAAGCCCTTGAAGGTGATGTCGCCGCCATCCTGAGCGACGGCCGGGCGCACGCGGCTCTCGATCAGTTCCTTGATCGTGGAGACCGTGACCTCGTCCTCCGGCTCGTAGAACTCGCCGACCTCGGTGTCGCCGACAGCCTGCACGCCTTCGGCGAGGAGCGGTCCACCACGCAGGTAGTGCTCCATGATGGCGCCGAGGATCGCCGGCTTCAGGTGCTGCCAGTCCTCCCCCTCGGCCTTCGTCACCGTCACGAAGTCGGACCCGAAGAACACGCCGCGCACGCCGGTGACGCCGAACAGGCGCTCCGCGAGCGGCGAGCAGGGCGCGTCGCTGGCCTGCGTGATCTCGAGCGTGCCGCCGGGCAGCACGTCACGGCCGGGCAGGAACTTCAGGGTTGCGGGGTTCGGTGTGGCTTCGGTCTGGATGAACATGTCGGTCTCCGCTCGCCGCCGGGTTCAAGGCACGGGGCTGTGGTGCGGGAAGATATGGGGGATGGACGGGGCGAATGCAAAGTGGGCGAGGCCCCACATCGTCTTAGCCTCATCCTGAGGTGGCTGCGGATGCGCGCGGTACTCCGTCGCTCCTACCGGACCACGAACCCCATGATCTGCCGGACCTCGCGCATGTTCGCCGCCGCGATGGCCTCTGCCTTTTCGGCGCCGGCATTGAGGATGGCGTCGATGGCCGAGGGATCGTCCATCAGGCGGCTCATCTCGCTGCCGATGGGGCCCAGCTTGGCCGCCGCGAGATCGACGAGCGCTCCCTTGAACTGCGAGAATTGCCCGCCGCCGAACCGCGACAGCACCTCGGCCGGCGCCTCGCCCGACAGCGCCGAATAGATGCCGATCAGGTTCTCGGCTTCCGCCCGGCCTTTCAGCCCCTCGACCTCGGAGGGCAGCGGCTCGGGATCGGTCTTCGCCTTGCGCACCTTGGAGGCGATGGTGTCGGCATTGTCCGTCAGGTTGATGCGGGAGGCGTCCGACGGGTCGGACTTCGACATCTTCTTCATGCCGTCGCGCAGGCTCATCACCCGCGTGGCCGGGCCGGTGATCAGGGGTTCCGGCTGCGGGAAATAGGCGTCGCCGAAGCCGTTCTCCGCGATGCTCTCCGCGAAGTCGTTGTTGAACTTCTGGGCGATGTCGCGGGCCAGTTCCAGATGCTGCTTCTGGTCTTCGCCCACCGGCACATGCGTACCCTTGTAGACAAGGATGTCGGCGGCCATCAGCACGGGGTAGTCGTAGAGGCCGACGGACGCGTTCTCGCGGTCCTTGCCGGCCTTCTCCTTGAACTGCGTCATGCGGTTGAGCCAGCCGATGCGGGCGACGCAGTTGAAGATCCAGGCAAGCTCGGCGTGCTGGGGTACCTGGCTCTGGTTGAAGATGATGTTCTTCTCGGGATCGACGCCGCAGGCGATGAAGGCGGCGGCCACTTCCCGGATCTGGCGGCGCAGTTCGGCCGGCCCGCCCCACACGCTGCGGTCCTGCGTGATGGCGTGGCTGTCCACGACGCAGAACAGGCACTCGTGCTCGTGCTGCAGGGCGACGAACTTGATGATCGCGCCCAGATAATTGCCGAGATGCAGATTGCCGGTGGGCTGGACGCCCGAGAACACGCGCGGCTGGAAAGTGGACATGAGGAAAAGGTCCCGCAAAGAGGCGCGGGTTATCGCAATGGCCGGGGTGTTGCGCAAGGCTGCCGCCCTTGGCAGCCCAGCCCCGCACCGCTAAAGCCTCCGGACCCCTCGGAGACTCGCGCACCATGTCCGCCACCTACGACGTCCTCGGCCTCGGCAACGCCATCATCGACATCCTGGCCCGCGTCGAGGATGACCTGGTCGTCAGCGAAGGCCTGAACAAAGGCGGCATGGCCTTGATCGACGAGGCACGCGCCGCGCAGCTCTACGAGCGCATTGGCCCCACCATCCTCGCCTCGGGCGGCAGCGCCGCCAACACCTGCGCCGGCGTGGCCTCTCTCGGCGCACGCGCAGCCTTCATCGGCAAGGTGCGCGATGACGCGCTGGGCCACAGCTTCGCGCATGACATCCGCGCCGTCGGCGTCCACTACCCCACCGCGCTCGCCACGGAAGGCCCCGCCACCGCCAGCTGCACCATCCTCGTCACCCCGGATGGCGAGCGCACGATGAACACCTTCCTAGGCGCCAGCCAGCATCTTGGCCCGGAGGATGTCGATGAGGATGTCGTCCGCGCCAGCGCCACCGTTTACCTTGAGGGGTATCTCTGGGATCCGCCGGCCGCGAAGGAGGCCTTCCGCCGCGCCGCCGAGATCGCCCATGCCGCTGGGCGGCAGGTCGCGTTGTCGCTGTCCGACCAGTTCTGCGTCGACCGCTACCGCGCCGAATTCCTGGAGCTCGTGCGCTCCGGCACCGTGGATCTCCTCTTCGCCAATGAGGGCGAGCTTAAGTCGCTCTACGAGACCGCGGATTTCGACAGCGCCGTTTCAGCGCTTCGTGAGGATGCGCGCTTTGCGGTGGTCACCCGCAGCGAGAAGGGTGCGCTTGTGGTCACCCGCGAAGAGACTTTGGCCGTTCCCGCCTTCCCGGTGGAACGCGTGGTGGACGCCACCGGCGCGGGCGACCTCTTCGCCGCCGGCGTGCTGGCCGGCCTCGCCCGTGGCCTGTCGTCCCTCGACGCTGCCCGCCTCGGCGCGCTGTCGGCCTCCGAAACGCTGACGCATATGGGACCGCGCCCGCAGCGCAGCTTGGCCGATCTCGCGGTGCAGGAAGGCCTGTTCGCCACCGCATGAAGGCGCTGGCGCTCTACACCGCGGCTGCGCTCATCGAGATCGCCGGCTGCTTCGCCGTCTGGGCCTGGCTGCGGCTGGACAAGTCCGCGCTGTGGCTGGTGCCGGGCGCATTGGGCCTTGCCGGCTTCGCCCTGCTGCTGACCTTCATCGACACGCCCTTCGCAGGCCGCGCCTATGCTGCCTATGGCGGCGTCTACATCGCGGCCTCGCTGGGCTGGATGTGGGCCGTGGAAGGCCAGCGCCCGGATGTGTGGGATGTCTCGGGCGCCACATTGTGCATGGCTGGTGCGGCGCTGGTTCTGCTGGCCCCGCGCGGCTGACCATGCCGAACATGGGATCGGACACCCATGCCGCGCGTCCTGCGTGCTGAAGGGGTAAGCGGCTCAGCGGAAAGATCTCCCCCGTCGAGGGGCGCGAAACGCTCGATCCTGAAAATGCACGTACCCAACCTAAGGCAATCTTCACGAAGCGCGGGCTATGCCTCCGACAGCGTGAGGAGCAGGATCTTGGGCGCAGCCAATCGGGACTGGATCAATGGATCGGCGGCTCGCCGCCGCGAGCACTCCATGCTCCACGGCGAGACGGAGCCGGTGCTCTCGGGATGGCGCGACATCGACACCGCGCCGCAGGACGGCACCCATGTGCTGGCCTGGGACGTGACGAACGACCAGGTGACCATCGCCGTCTACCTTGAAGGTTCGGAAGGCTGGAACGGCTGGTACCAGTATGGCGACCTGCTGGAGCAGGCCAATCTCTCGCACTGGATGCCCCTGCCGCCGCGCCCCTGACGGGCAATGCCGCGCTAGAGCTTGCGGAGCGCCACTTCCTCCACGCGGTGATCCGCGGCCTTGCGCAGGACAAGGCTCGCCCGCCCGCGTGTCGGCAGGATGTTGTCGCGCAGGTTCGGCAGGTTGATGCGGTCCCACAGGCCTTCGGCCAGTTGCAAGGCATCGCTGGCGGGCAGCGCCGCATAGCGCTGGAAGTAGGACTGCGGATCGCGGAACGCCGTTTCCCGCAAGTGCAGGAAGCGGTGCACGTACCAGTCGTGGATAAGCGCTTCCTCGGCGTCGATATAGACCGAGAAATCGAAGAAGTCGGACACGAACGGCATGGCCTTGCCCGAACGGGCGGTGCCCGCCTGCAGGACGTTGAGGCCTTCGAGGATCAGGATATCGGGCCGGTCGACCACGACCTCGCCGCCCGGCACCACATCATAGGTCAGATGCGAATAGACGGGTGCCGACACCCGCCTCTTGCCGGCCTTGATGTCGGACATGAAGCCGAGAAGCGCTGGAAGATCATAGCTCTCCGGAAAGCCCTTGCGCTGCATCAGGCCCTCTTCCTCCAGCACCGCATTGGGCAAAAGGAAGCCGTCGGTCGTCACCAGATCGACCTTTGGCGTATTGGGCCAGCGCGCGAGCAGCGCCTGCAGCAGGCGCGCCGTGGTCGATTTTCCCACCGCGACCGAGCCGCCGATGCCGATGATGTAGGGCACCTTGGCGCCGTTGGTGTTCAGGAAGGCGCGCGTGGCGTTATAGAGCCCCTGCGTCGCCTCGACATAGAGGGCCAGAAGGCGCGAGATCGGCAGGTAGATCTGCTCGACCTCCCTGAGATCCACCGGATCGTCGACGGAGCGCAGTTGCTCCACTTCGGCTTCCGAGAGCGTCATGGGCGTGTCGGCGCGAAGCTTGGCCCATTCGCCGCGCGAGAAGATGCGGTAGGGCGACTTGGCGCCCGGGGAACGCATATCCATCCGCCTGCCCCTAGCCACGCCGCGATGCTTTTTCGGCAAGACCGGACTGCCGGGTGCGCGATTCCAGCTCGGCCATCACCTCATCCACCGCCACGCCCTTCAGCCGCAGCAGGACAAGCAGGTGGTACAGCACGTCGGCGGCTTCCTTCGTCAGCCCGTCGCGGTCGTCCAGAGCGGCCGCAAGCACTGCCTCGAAAGCTTCCTCGCCGAACTTCTTGCCGCAGCGCTCCACGCCCGCTTCAAGCAATTGACGGGTGTACGACGCCGAAGCCTCGGCACCTGCGCGTTCCGCGATGAGGGCTTCAAGACTGGTCAGGGAGAAATCCGTCATGCCACCGCCTTTCGCCAGGACGGGTCGAGCCGCACCGGCAGTCCCGCCGCGGCCATGTGGGTCTTGGCCTCGCCGATGGTGAAGGTGCCGAAGTGGAACACGCTGGCGGCCAGCACCGCGCTGGCGCCGCCCTCGCGCACGCCTTCCACGAAGTGGTCGAGCGTGCCGACGCCGCCCGATGCAACCACCGGGATGGGCACTGCATCGGCCACCGCGCGCGTCAGGCCGAGATCGTAGCCCTCTTTGGTGCCGTCGCCGTCCATGCTGGTCAGCAGGATTTCGCCCGCGCCGAGCGCCGCAACCTCACGCGCATAGTCCAGCACGTTGATGCCGGTGGGCCGACGACCGCCATGGGTGAAGATCTCCCAGCGGTCTGCCTCGCCCGGTGCGGACACCTTCTTGGCGTCCACCGCCACGACGATGGCCTGCGCACCGAACTTGTCGGCGGCACGGCCGACGATCGCGCGATCAATGACCGCCGCCGAGTTGATGGACACCTTGTCGGCGCCGGCCAGCATCAGGTTGCGCACATCGTCCACCGTGCGCACGCCACCGCCGACGGTGACCGGCATGAAGCAGTTCTCGGCCGTGCGGGCCACCACATCGAGCAGAATTGCCCGTTCCTCGTGGCTGGCGGTGATGTCGAGGAAGCAGAGCTCGTCGGCACCGGCGGCGTCATAGGCCTTGGCGGCTTCCACGGGATCGCCCGCATCCACCAGGTCGATGAAGCGCACGCCCTTCACGACCCGGCCGTCCTTGACGTCGAGGCAGGGAATGACGCGGACCTTCAGGCTCATGCCGAGCCCCGGATCAACGCAATCGCCTCTTCAGGATCAAGCCGCCCGTCATAGAGCGCGCGGCCGGTGATGGCGCCGGCGATGGCACTGTTTTCCGGCTGCAGCAGGCGCTTCACATCGTCGATGGAGGCCAGCCCGCCAGACGCGATGACCGGGATCGAGAGCGCTTCGGCGAGGGCGCGGGTGCCGTCGAAATCGAGGCCCTTCAGGAGGCCGTCGCGGGAGATGTCGGTGTAGATGATGGCCGCGACGCCGGCATCCTCGAAGCGCTTTGCGAGGTCGAGCGAGGTCAATTCCGACAGCTCGGCCCAGCCCTCGACCGCCACACGGCCGTCGCGGGCATCGACACCCACTGCGATCTTGCCGGGGTGGTTGCGGGCGGCTTCCTTGACGAAGTCAGGATTGCGCACCGCCGCCGTGCCGAGGATCAGGCGCGAGACGCCGCGCTGCAGCCAGGCATCCACGGCTTCCATGTCACGGATGCCGCCGCCGAGTTGGACGGGAATGGAGACGCAGTCGAGCACCGCTTCCACGGCGTTGAGGTTGACGCTGGCGCCGGCAAACGCGCCGTCGAGATCGACAACGTGGAGCCACTGGAAGCCAGCTTCCTCGAAACCAAGCGCGGTGCCGGCAGGATCGACGCCGTAGACGGTCGCCTGATCCATGTCGCCCTGGCGCAGGCGGACCACCTGGCCTTCCTTGAGGTCGATCGCGGGATAAAGGATCACGGCTTCCACCTCAGGAAGTTGGAGAGAATGGTAAGTCCGAGCGTCTGGCTTTTCTCGGGATGGAACTGCGTGCCGGCGATGTTGTCGCGCGCCACCATGGCGGTGACGGCGCCGCCATATTCCGCATGGGCCAGCACGTCGCCCCGGTCGGCCGGCACGAAGTGGAAGGCATGCAGGAAGAAGGCGTGCAGGCCGGACGGGCCGAGCGGAACATCCTTGAGCAAGGGATGCGTCTTGTCCTGCTCCAGCGTGTTCCAGCCCATATGCGGCACCTTCAGCGCGGCATCGGAGGGCTGGACGCGCACGACCTCGCCGGGGATCCAGTCAAGGCCGTCGGCACCTTCATGCTCGTCGCCGCGCGTGGCGAGAAGCTGCATGCCGATGCAGATGCCGAAGAACGGAACACCGCGCTGCCGCACGGCCTCCTCCAGCGCTTCGGTCAGTCCGTCCACAGCCGCGAGACCGCGCCGGCAGTCCGGGAATGCACCATCGCCCGGCAGGATCAGGCGGTCTGCGGCCGCGACGGTCTCCGGGTCGGAGGAGACGACCAGATCGCGCGCCCCCGCAACCTCGAACGCCTTGGCAGCAGAGCGCAGATTACCGGCGCCGTAATCGACAAGGACCACGCTCACCGGCGCACCTCCGGCATAGGGAACAGGCCGAGCACGCCATGGTCCGGCACCGGCCGCTGAACCAGCGGCTTCAGCAGCGCGGGCACTGCCGGGCGGGTCTCGGACGCCACTTCCGGCGCGCTCGCGAAGTACGCAACCTCCGCTTCCATGCCGGACCTGGCCGCGACGGCGCCGATCTGGGTGTAGCCGCGGCGCTCCAGCTTGCGGCGGCGCAGGTCATTTCCCTCGAAGCCGGCATAGAGCATGGGGACGAAGCCCAGCAGGAACTCGGACCCGCTGCCGAGCGGCAGGAGCAAGCCTGCCGCAATGGTGGCCGCCGAGATCAGGACGTAGAGCAGCGTGCCGAGCCACAGCCGGTGGTACAGCATCCACAGCGGCGAGAAGAAGAAGGCCAGCCAGGAGAAGCCGTCCTTTATCAAGACGAGCTTTTCCGCCCGCTCGATAGCGGTGGTGGCGGAGGCGGGCTCGTGAACAGTCCAGATGCGCATGCCGCCTCAGCCGCCCAGGCTGCCCTTGGTGGAGGGGATCTGGTTCGCCGCGCGCGGATCCACCGCCAGCGCAGTGCGCAGCACACGTGCGAGACCCTTGAAGCAGGATTCCGCGATGTGGTGCGCGTTGGCGCCGTACAGCGTCTCGACATGCAGCGTCACCGCCGCGTTGATGGCGAAGCCCTGGAAGAACTCGCGCACCAGTTCGGTGTCGAACTCGCCCACCTTGGCCGCCGGGAACTCGGTGCGCCAGACGAGGAACGGCCGGCCGGAGATGTCGAGCGCCACGCGCGTCAGCGTCTCGTCCATGGGCATGCAGATGTCGGCGTAGCGGTTGATGCCGCGCATGTCGCCCAGCGCCTGCCGCACGGCCTGGCCGAGCGCGATGCCGATATCTTCCGTGGTGTGGTGGAAGTCTATGTGGGTGTCGCCCGTGGCCTCGACCGTGAGGTCCATGCCGGAATGGCGGGCCAGCAGGTCCAGCATGTGGTCGAGGAAGCCAACGCCGGTCGCGATGCGTCCGGTGCCCGTGCCGTCCAGATCGACGGTTAGGTTCACGCTGGTCTCGCTCGTCTTGCGGACGATGGTGGCGCGGCGGGTCATGAAAAGGGTCCTGCGTTCGCTGCGGTGCAGCATAGACCACAAGCATGAACGCCCGGTCACCGGGTTGTCATGCTGGTTTGGGCGCGTCTTTAGCAGGACACGTCCCCACGCGCCAATGGTTCTGGACTGCACGGTCTTTGCGGGGCCGCGACGCGCACTTAAGTAGGACGCCTGATCGTCCGAGGATTTACATGTCAGAACCGCACGCGCCGTGGCACGGCACAACCATCCTGCATGTCCGCAAAGGCGGCGTCGTCGCCATCGGCGGCGACGGGCAGGTGTCCATGGGCCAGACGGTGATGAAGCACACCGCCCGGAAGGTTCGCCGGCTGGCGGGCGGCACGGTGATCGGCGGTTTCGCAGGCGCGACGGCGGATGCCTTCACCCTATTCGAGCGCCTTGAAGCCAAGCTGGAGCAATATCCCGGCCAATTGCTCCGCGCCTCGGTCGAGCTTGCGAAGGATTGGCGTACCGACCGGTATCTCAGGCGGCTCGAGGCCATGATGCTGGTGGCAGACAGCTCGACCAGCCTCGTGCTGACCGGGACGGGCGATGTGCTGGAGCCGGAGCGGGGCGTTGCCGCGATCGGCTCTGGCGGCAACTACGCCCTGTCAGCGGCGCGCGCGCTGGCCGAACTCGATCTGAGCGCCGAGGAGATCGTCCGCCGCTCGATGCGCATCGCGGCCGAGATCTGCGTCTACACGAACGACCAGTTGACCCTGGAAGTGCTGAACGAGGCCTGATCCGGCCCGATCGCTTCCGGCACACGACGAGATCCATAGACATGACCGACTTCTCTCCCCGTGAGATCGTTTCCGAACTCGACCGCTTCATCGTCGGCCAGAACAAGGCCAAGCGTGCCGTCGCCATTGCGCTGCGCAACCGCTGGCGCCGGCAACAGCTCGAAGAAGGGCTGCGCGAGGAGGTGCTGCCCAAGAACATCCTGATGATCGGCCCCACCGGTGTCGGCAAGACGGAGATCTCACGCCGCCTGGCCAAGCTGGCCAATGCGCCGTTCCTCAAGGTCGAAGCCACGAAGTTCACCGAAGTCGGCTATGTCGGCCGCGACGTGGAGCAGATCGTGCGCGACCTCGTGGAGGTCGGCATCACGCTGACCCGCGAGACACGGCGCAAGGACGTGCAGGCGAGGGCGGAGCAGGCCGCCGAGGAGCGCGTGCTCGATGCCCTTGTCGGTCCGGGTTCAGGCGCGGCGACGCGCGAGAGCTTCCGCCGCAAGCTTCGCAGCGGCGAGCTGGACGACAAGGAGATCGAGATCGAGACCACCTCCGCTCCGGGAGGCGGCATGCCCAGCTTCGACATCCCCGGAATGCCGCCGGGCGGGCAGATCGGCGTGATGTCGCTCGGCGACATCTTCGGCAAGCTTGGCGCCGGCCAGAAGCGCACGCGGCGGGTGACGGTGCGCGAGAGCCATGGTCTCCTGCTGAACGAGGAATCCGACAAGCTGCTCGACAACGAGCAGGTGGTGCAGGAGGCGATCCGTGCCGTCGAGCAGAACGGCATCGTGTTCCTGGACGAGATCGACAAGATCGCGGTGCGCGAGGGCCGGCAGGGCGGCGATGTCTCGCGGGAGGGCGTGCAGCGCGATCTCCTGCCGCTGATCGAAGGGACCACCGTCGCCACCAAGCACGGCGCGGTGAAGACCGACCACATCCTCTTCATCGCCTCTGGCGCGTTCCACGTCTCGAAGCCCTCCGACCTGCTGCCGGAGCTTCAGGGGCGGTTGCCGATCCGGGTGGAGCTGGAGCCGCTGACGCGTTCGGACTTCCGGCGCATCCTGACGGAGACGGAGGCAAGCTTGATCCGCCAGACGGTGGCGCTGATGCGCACCGAAGGCGTGACGGTAGACTTTACCGATGACGGCATCGACGCCATCGCCGACGTGGCGGCGGAGGTGAACGGCAGCGTGGAGAATATCGGCGCGCGGCGTCTCTCCACCGTGCTGGAGCGGGTGCTGGACGAAATCTCCTTCACCGCCACGGATCGCAGCGGGGAGACAGTTGTCATCGATGACGGCTATGTCCGCTCGCGCATCGGGGATCTTGCGAAGAACGCGGATCTGTCCCGCTTCGTACTTTAGGCGGTACACGGAACATGACGCCGGGCTGGCGCGTCTAGCCTTTACGTAAAGGGAAGGCTTCCATGCTCAAGATCTTGCTCGGCGTCATCGTGTTCATCTTCATCGTCGGCCTTCTCGTGATTACCGGCGTCCTGAAGCTGATCTTCTAAGCGGTTCCGCGCGTCCGGCGGATGCGCACATAAAGAGCGCCCGCTCCGCCGTGGGCGGGCGACGCTTCCGAGAAGCCGAGCACGACATCGCGCATGCCCGGCTCCGAAAGCCAGGATGGGACGTGGCGGCGCAGAACGCCACGTTCGTCGAACAGGGGGCGATCCCCGGCAGGGGCGCCCTTCCCGGTGATGACCAGCACAACGCGAGCGCCGCGTGCCTGCGCGCCGTGGATGAAGCTGCGCAGCCGCGCGTGAGCCTCATCCTGCCGCAGCCCGTGCAGATCGATCCGCGCATCGACTTCGCCGCCACGCCGCAGATTGCGGGCGATCTTCGGTTCGATCGGTGCGAGTGGCCGTACCGGCGGTTTGGAGGGCAGGGGCTTAGGCGCCGGCTGGATCCCCACCTTTCCCTTCGGCTTCTCCGAAGGTGGGGTCGGTTCGGCCGCAAGCACGGGCGTCTGTTCCGGCCGCTTGAACTTGCGGTGCCGCAACGGCGTGACGGATTTCACCACCACGTCCCAAAGTTCGCGCTCCTCTCCGGTGAGATCGCGTCGGCGCTTCATGGCTTGGCGCCTTTCGGCAACAAGACCACGAAGTCGCCCGAATGCTTCAGCAGGCCGGCCACCGCGCCGGCTGCCTCGCCCGTGCCCGTGAAGATATCCGCGCGAGCCGCGCCCTTGATGGCGGCTCCCGTGTCCTGCGCGATCGTCAGCCGCCGGAACGGCCTCTCACCGCCGCCCGCCTGTGGCATATCGGTGGACACCCAGACGGGAAGACCAAGAGTCCAGGCGCTGCGGTCCACCGCAAGGCTGTGTTCTGGCACGAGCGGAACACCCGCCGCGCCGACCGGTCCGCCGGCCGTGCGATCATCGCGCCTGAAGAAGATGTAGGAGCGGTTCTGCCTCAGGACTGACGCCGCTTCGCTCCGGTTTGCCGAAAGCCAGGCACGTATGGTCTGCATGCTGACCTGATCGAGCGTCAGCGCGCCACGATCCACCAGAACCTTGCCGATGGCGGTGTAGGGGAGCCCGTTTCGTCCCGCAAAGGCCACCCACATCCCCGATCCGTCATCGAGGCGGATGCGCGCCGAACCCTGGATGTGCACCAGGAATGCGTCGACGGGATCCAGCCAAACCAGGGCGGTGGCAAGCCCCTTCAGAGCTCCATCTTCTATTGCTGCGCGGTCCGGAGCAGGGCTCGGCATCCGCTTCGGCATCGAAAGAAGGGGCGCGGAATGCTGCGCATCCGGTCGCCGCGCACCTTCGAATTCGGGTTCGAAATAGCCGGTGAAAAAGGCGTTCCCCGTGGTGGGAGCAACCCTGTGGGGCGTGAACCGGGCTTCGAAGAAAGCTCGCGCCTGCGCGCTTGTGGGGTTCACCAGACGCCGGGCTTCTGTGCAGGACAGGGCCAGTGCAGATGCCGTTGCGGCACTCCTCGTGCGGTCGGGCTTTCCGCAACTGGCGAGGAAAGCTGCAAAAGGCCTGCGGAAATCCTCGGTTCGCCAATCCGCGAGGTCGGAGAAGCCGAGCGGTTCGAGACGGGCCCCACGCACCTCCTGCGCCACGGCTCCGACCAGCATCGTCAGGAGAAGGAAGACGGCACCTGCAAGCGCAGATGCGCCATGCCCCCGTCCTTGCCTCACGCGGCCTCGGTCCGGACCAGCTTCCAGTTCGGATCGCGCGAGGTGACATCACGTGCAAACGTCCAGTGATCGACCACCTCGGTGACGGTCTCGGCATTGCCGTCGATCACGGCGCCGCTCTTGTCGCGCGTCGCGGTAATCAATTGCGACACGAACCGCACTGCGATCTGCGCCATGTTGCCGGCCAACTCCGCTTCCTGGATCTCCGGCTTGCCCACGGAGACGAAATTGCTGTCCATCACCTCGCCGCGCCGTTCACGGTCGGCGATGGCAGCGGCAAAGCTTTCGTAGACATCCTTGGCCAGCAGCATTTTCAGCTGCCTGGTATCGCCCTTCGCGAACGAAGTGACGATCATCTCGTAGGCGGCACGGGCACCTTCCACGAAGGACAGGCCGTCGAAGGAAGGGTCACGTGCCTTGATCTCATCGAGTCCCGCCTCGACAGGCGAGCCCTCAGGGACGACGCCCTTCCAGCGCTTGGAGGGATCCACCACCGGTTCAGGAGGGATCTCGCTTCCGGCGGTGGGCAGGCGCACCACGTTTTCGTTGGCGCTTGTCTCGGGCGGGGCGTCGCGCCGTGCAGCGCGTTCAGGCGGCCGCTCGTTTCCGGTCCGGGTTCCAAGAACCGATCTCAGACGCAGAATGATGAAGACCGCCAGGACCAGGAATATTACGGTATAGATGTCGAACACTTCGCTCACTGACCTAGAACGGGGCGCGGCATTGCCGGATGGATATAAGCACCGGCCGGTCGACGGCCAGTGCTCATCCTGTCCAGAGCCTCACATCTTAGAGCACGGGCCGTGCGGAGCCGTCCACCCGTGCTTGCCCGGTGCCGGGAGCCCGTGTTAGCTGCGCCCCACCAGCCAAGCACCGAGACAGGACATCACAATGGCGACCAACGGCGCACCCGGGGAAGCAGCGACGGCAGTTCCATCGCTCGCGGTTCTTGCTCAGTACGTGAAGGATTTCTCGTTCGAGAATCCGGCAGCTCCACGCTCGCTGCGAGCCGGCGGTCAGAACCCGAACATTCAGGTGAATGTGAACGTCAATGCGCGGGGCATGTCCGAAACGGATGTCGAAGTCGAGGTGAAGATCGACGGCCAGGCCGGCGAGGGTGCCGACACGGTGTTCCGCTTCGACGTGGTGTATGCCGGCGTGTTCCGCATCGAGGGTGTGCCCGCGGAAAGCCGGATGCCGATCGTCCTGATCGAATGCCCGCGCCTGCTGTTTCCCTTCGTGCGGCAGATCATCGCCGATGCGGTCCGCAACGGTGGTTTCCCGCCGCTGATGCTGGATCCGATCGATTTCGCAGCGCTCTACCGCCAGCGTTTGAGTGAGCAGGCGGCTGCGTCCATTCCCGAAGGCGCGGTTCTCAGCTGATCATTCGGCGGCGTTGCTGACAGGCTCCGCATAGGCGCTCCACAAGGCCTTGTCGCCCATGGTGGCGACAAAGGCCGCGTGGGCTGCCAGATCCTCAGAATCGAGCCGCGGTGCAAGCGGCACGGGGCGGGCACGGATCGCTTCCGCCTGCCCACCCGTCATACGACGCGCATCGACAGCCAGTCCGAGAACAGCCTGCCGGCCGCCCATCAGTTCCGCATAAACCTCGGCCAGCAATTCGGCGTCGAGCAGCGCTCCATGCTTCGTGCGGTGCGAATTGTTGATGCCGTAACGCGTGCAGAGATCGTCCAGCCGATTGGACGCGAAGCCGTGTTTGCGACGGGCAAGCGCGAGCGTGTCGATCATCCGGTCCAGCGACAGCGGCGGCTTGCCGCAACGGCCAAGTTCCGCGTTCAGGAAGCCGAAGTCGAAGGTCGCGTTGTGGGCAATCAGCTTCGAATCGTCGCCGACAAAGGCCAGGAACTCGTCCACGATCTCGTGGAAGCATTTGTGCCCGGCCAGGAACTCCGTCGACAGTCCGTGAACGCGAAACGCATCCTCCGGCATGTCGCGTTCCGGGTTGATGTAGACGTGGTAGACCTGCCCCGTCGGGATCATGTTCAGGATCTCGATGCAGCCGATCTCCACCACGCGGTCGCCCTTGTGGCACTCAAGTCCGGTCGTCTCGGTGTCGAAGATGATCGCGCGCACTGGATGCCGCCTCCTCAGCCTTCCTTAGCATTGTCGGGCGTGGCGCTGAATTGCCCGATGATCTCCTGCACAGCTTTGCGCGTGTCCTCGAGCGATGTGCCTGTGTCGATGACGATGTCGGCTTTCGCGCGCTTCTCTTCATCGGGCATCTGCCGCGCAAGGATCGCTTCGAACGTCTCCGCCGTCATGCCGTGACGTGCCAGTACCCGCGCCCGCTGCACATCGGCGGGAGCCGAAACGACGGCCACCACATCGCACCGGTCGGCATCGACGCCCTCCAGCAGGAGCGGAATGTCGAGCACCGCCAAAGCGTGGCCATCGACCTGTGCCTTTGCGATGAACCGCGCTTCCGCCTCACGGACGAGCGGATGAACTATGGCTTCCAGCCTGCGCAATGCGTCTGTTTTGCCGAACACGGCCCGCGACAAGGCTTTCCGGTCCACCACTCCGTCGCGGACCGTTCCAGGGAACGCCTCCTCGATCAAGGGCGCCGCTGCACCTGAGTAAAGCTCATGGACGGCGGCATCCGCCTCGAACACCGGGACACCTTCGGCCCGGAACATGGCGGACACGGTGGACTTGCCCATGCCGATGGACCCGGTCAGGCCAAGCACGATCATGGCAGGGCCGACCGGATGTCGGCTTCCACCAGCGATCGCAGCCTGGGGTCCACTGCGGGCCTTGTCCCGAACCATCGCTCGAAGCCCGGCACGGCCTGATGCAGGAGCATGCCCAAGCCTTCCGCGGTCCGGTGCCCGCGCATCGCAGCCTGCCGGAGAAGATCGGTTTCGAGAGGCACATAGACGATGTCGCTGACGACGGCGTCCAGCGGCAGGGCATCGAGGTCGAGGTCGAGCGGGTCCTTGCCTGTCATGCCGAGGCTGGTGGCATTCGCGAGGAGGGTGGCATCGGCCATCGCCGGACCCGCTTCATCCAGCGGCCTTGCCTGCACAACCCCGCCGATATCGCCAGCAAGCGCGATGGCGCGATCCAGCGAGCGGTTCAACAGCGTGATACGTTCCGCACCGCGTCCGGCGAGCCCGTAGGCCAGCGCACGTGCAGCACCGCCCGCACCAAGAACGACCGCGCGCAGGGGCGCCTTGTCCCAGCCGGGCACCAGCTCATCCAGATTGGACAGGAAGCCCCTGGCATCCGTGTTGTCGCCGACCAGCCGGCCATCGTCATCACGCCACACCGTGTTGACCGCGCCGATAGCCCGGGCGGTCTCGGTGATCTCATCGAGATGGGACATCACCGCCTCCTTGTGAGGCACGGTGACGTTGCATCCCCGAAACTCCCCGGAGCGGACCCGTTGCATGAAGGCCCCCAGATCGTCGGGATGAACGGCTGTTTTCCCGTAGCTGCCGGCGATGCCGTGCTGCGCCAGCCAATAGCCATGGATCATCGGCGAACGAGAGTGGGCGATGGGCCAGCCGATGACGCAGGCACGTGGTGCGTCGGTCATCCAAGGATCATCCCGCGCCGACGGAGGCATTCGAGCATGGGCAGGAGAGGCAGCCCCAGGATGGTGAAGTGGTTGCCTTCGATCCGCGAGAACAGATGCACGCCGGCGCCTTCGAGCTGGTATCCACCGACACTGGTGCGGATCGCGTCGCCCGCCACCGCGATGTAGCGGTCGAGGAATTCCTCGCTGAAGGGGCGCATCTCGAGCCTGGCGTCATCCACGACGCGCTCCACCACCTTGCCGTCGACAACAAGGACGGCGGCGGAGATCAACCGGTGTTCCCGGTCGCGCAGCTTCAGCAATTGCCGGCGGGCCATGTCCAGGCTCTCGGGCTTGTGGAACAGCTCGTTCCCTGCCGCCAGCATCTGGTCGGCGCCGATGACCGGCTGCCCCGGAAGCGTGGCACTGACATGCACGGCCTTCGCAGACGCGAGTTCCAGCGCCATGGTTTCTGTGCTTGCCCCCGAGGCTTTCAGATCCTGTTCCACTGCACGCTCGTCGATGCTGGCGGGCTTGCACAGGATAGGAATGCCGGCGGCGCGCAGCATCGAGGCACGCGATGCACTGGCCGAAGCCAGGACGAGCGGCCACGGATCGATCCAGAGAGGGTGGGCGAGGTCGCTCAAGAAATTAACACTTTGTTAACAGGTAGGGCCGGACCATGTGGACAGTTCGGCGAAGACGGCCGATCTGCCGCCACTCTGTGGTTTCCCACAATATCTATCAACACCCGTGATGCGGTGGACGTGGTGCGCAGGCTTTCTGTGAACTGTGTGGATGACAAGGCATTTGTCATCGGGAGATGACGCCCGGCGGATGCCGGGGCGGCCTGTGGGTTGCTTGTGGGCGGTTCGGAACACCGCTAAAGAGCCCCCTAACAAACAACTAAAAGAAGAAAACCATTGGTAAATGTTCCGTTAAGTGACCGCGCTGGACCGGGGAAGCCGATCCTCCAGGTGCTCGGCGGACAGCGCCTCGAACGGCCCCCGCTCTGGATGATGAGACAGGCGGGACGCTACCTCCCCGAATACCGTGCTCTTCGCTCCAAGGCCGGCTCCTTCCTCGACCTCTGCTACACGCCCGATCTGGCGGCAGAGGTGACTCTCCAGCCAATCCGCAGGTTCGGCTTCGATGCGGCGATCCTGTTCTCCGATATCCTGATCATCCCGCACGCGCTGGGACTTGGCCTCGATTTCCTCGAAGGTGAAGGCCCGCGGATGGAAACCGTTCGCTCGACGAATGAGCTCTCCAAGCTGGCGGGTGATCTCGACCCTGCAAAGGTCGGCGCGGTCTACGAGGCGATCCGGCTGATCCGGGGCGAGTTGCCGCCCTCCACGACGCTCATCGGCTTCGTCGGCGCGCCGTGGACCGTCGCGACCTATGTGGTTGCCGGTGGAGGTTCGAAGGACCATGCCGACGCACGGCTTTGGGCGGCGCGGGATCCCGACGGCTTCGGCCAACTCATGGATCGGCTCGTGGATGCCTCGGTTGCGCATCTCGCCGGACAGATCAGAGCCGGCGTCGATGCCGTGCAGATCTTCGACAGCTGGGGCGGTGAACTGGCGCCGCTGGATTTCGAACGCTGGTGTATCCGTCCCGTGGCCCGGATCGTGGAACGCCTGAGTGCGGAGTTCCCGAGAGTGCCGATCATTGCGTTTCCGCGGGCGGCGGGTTCGAAGCTGGGCGCGTTCGCTGCAGCCTTGCCCGATGTCGCACTTGGCATCGACACGGCTGAAAGTGCGGCGGGCCTCGACCGCATCATCGGCGCGGATCGCGTGGTTCAGGGCAATCTGGATCCAATTACGCTGGTTGCCGGAGGTGATGCGCTCGACCGTTCGATCGATCACGTGCTTTCCTCATTCGCGAATCGGCCGCACATCTTCAATCTGGGACATGGCATTCGGCAGGAGACGCCGATTGCCCATGTGGAGCGGCTCGTGGCGCGCGTCCGGGGAGACGTCTGATGGCCGAGTTCTATCCTTGGGTGAAGGCATTCCACATCGTCGCCATGACGGCGTGGATGGCGGCCATGCTCTATTTGCCCCGCCTCTTCGTTTACCACACAGGTGTGGCTGCCGGATCGGAAGCCTCGGAGACCTTCAAGGTCATGGAGCGCCGCCTGCTGAAGGCGATCGCAACACCCGCGATGGCCTTGACCTGGATCCTCGGGATCACGCTCGCCGTGATGAGCGGCGCGTTCAGCGAAGGCTGGATGCACGCAAAGCTGCTCTTCGCCCTCATCCTGTCCGGCTATCACGGCTTCCTGGCGCGCTCGACCCGCACCTTCGCGGCCGACAGCAACACGCGGAAGGCCGGCTTCTACCGGATCCTGAACGAGGTCCCGACGGTCGGCCTCATCATCATCGTGGTCTTGGTCGTGGTGAAGCCGTTCTAGATCACGAAAACGCCACTTGCGGGTTCCTCAACGAATCCGTATTTGTGTCTCATCTCCTTTCGCAGGTGGATGCTATCAAGCGTTTCTGAGGCCTTCTGGTCCAAGAACCGGGCATCAGCGGTCCCGCTGGTCCCTGCCTGCGCCCCTCCCCTCCTGTCGCCTCTGGCGGCCATCATTGCTGAAAGTTCTCCGATGGAGATCAGGCTTCAGGACCTGAAAAAGAAGTCGCCGCAGGAATTGCTGGCGCTTGCCGACGAATTCGAGATCGAGAACGCCTCGACGCTGCGGAAGCAGGAATTGCTGTTCGCCATCCTCAAGCAGCATGCAGCGCGCGAGCATGAGATCATTGGCGGCGGCGTGGTCGAGGTCTTGCCGGATGGCTTCGGCTTCCTCAGGTCCTGGGATGCGAATTACCTTCCGGGTCCGGACGACATCTATGTCTCACCCTCGCAGATCCGCCGCTTTTCGCTGCGCACCGGCGATACGGTTGAAGGCCATATTCGCAGCCCCAAGGAAGGCGAGCGCTATTTCGCCCTCCTGAAGGTCAACACGCTCAACTTCGAGGATCCCGAGAAGGCGCGTCACAAGGTTCATTTCGACAATCTGACGCCGCTTTATCCATCCGAGCGCCTGAAGCTCGAGGTGGAGGATCCGACGATCAAGGACCAGTCGGCTCGCGTGATCGACATCGTTTCGCCGATCGGCAAGGGTCAGCGCGGCCTCATCGTCGCCCCGCCGCGCACCGGCAAGACCATGCTGCTGCAGAACATTGCGCGGTCCATCACCAACAATCACCCGGAATGCTACCTCATCGTCCTGCTCATCGACGAGCGGCCGGAAGAGGTCACGGACATGCAGCGCACGGTGAAGGGCGAGGTTGTATCCTCGACCTTCGATGAGCCGGCGGTGCGTCACGTGCAGGTGGCGGAGATGGTCATCGAGAAAGCCAAGCGCCTGGTCGAGCATGGCCGTGACGTCGTCATCCTGCTGGATTCGATCACCCGCCTCGGCCGCGCTTACAACACGGTCGTTCCCTCGTCGGGCAAGGTGCTGACCGGCGGTGTTGACGCCAATGCCTTGCAGCGCCCGAAGCGCTTCTTCGGCGCTGCGCGGAACATTGAGGAAGGCGGCTCGCTGACCATCATTGCGACTGCGCTGATCGACACCGGCAGCCGCATGGACGAAGTGATCTTCGAGGAGTTCAAGGGCACCGGCAATTCCGAGATCATTCTCGACCGCAAGGTCTCGGACAAGCGGGTCTTCCCGGCGATGGACATCACACGCTCCGGCACCCGGAAGGAAGAGCTCCTGGTCGCGCCCGACATTCTCAAGAAGATGTATGTCCTGCGCCGTATCCTGAACCCGATGGGCACGGTGGATGCCATCGAGTTCCTGAACGACAAGATGCGCCAGACAAAGACCAACTCCGAGTTCTTCGATTCGATGAACACCTGACGGTCCTTGAAGGCTTGGGAACTGCCCGAGGGCTCGCGGACATGTCGCGGGCCCTTCTTCTTTGTTTCACGTGAAACGCTGCGCGGCCGTGGACACGATGATGACGGACGACACCATCTTTGCGCTCTCGACGGCTCCCGGGCGAGCGGGTGTAGCAGTCGTGCGCGTGTCAGGAAGGCTCGCCTCCGAGGCGGCCGTTCAGCTGGCCGGGCAGTGCCCTCCGCCCCGTGTTGCCACCCTCCGGACCTTGCGGGAATTCTCGGGCGAGGTGCTCGACCGTGGCCTGGTCATCTATTTTCCGCGCCCGAACTCCTTCACCGGACAGGACGTGGTTGAGTTCCACCTCCATGGTGGCCGAGCGATCCTTAAGGGGGTGATCGGCGTCCTAGCGAGCATGAGCGGCCTGCGGCCAGCCGAAGCGGGGGAATTTGTGCGTCGCGCCGTCGAGGCCGGCAAGATGGACCTTTCGGAAGCCGAGGCACTTGCCGACCTTCTCGACTCGGAAACTGGTGCACAACGGCGGCAGGCGTTGCAGGGCCTTGGAGGCGGCATCGGCCGCAAGGCCGATCATTGGCGCGCAATGCTCATCGATGCGCTGGCGCTGGTTGAAGCTGCGATCGACTTCTCCGAAGAGGAGGACATCGGCACGGGCTTGATCGACCGGGCTGCGTCCGACAGCCGTGCCTTGCTCAGGGAGATGAACCTTGTTCTTGCGGCCCCCGACGGGGAGCGGCTTCGCGATGGTGCGACTATCATCGTCGCCGGCCCTCCAAATGCGGGCAAATCGACCTTTATCAATGCCGTGGCCGGACGAGATGTTGCGCTCGCCACGCCGCATGCGGGCACCACCCGGGACATGATCGAGGTGATGCTGGACCTGGGGGGCTATCCCGCTGTGCTGGTCGATACAGCGGGCTTCCGCGAGACGTCGGATCCGGTGGAACGAGAGGCCATCAGGCGCGCAAGATTGCGCGCCGAGAAGGCGGATCTTGTTCTGTGGCTCTCGGACGACGCGGCGATCGGCCCGCCCGATCTAGGCGGGACCACCGTTTGGCAAGTGCATACCAAGGCGGATCTCCTTGGGCCGGACGCTGCGGCGGGTTTCGTCATTTCGGCTGTGTCCGGCCATGGTATCCCGGACCTGCTTGGAGCTATGGAAGCATGGGCCAAGAAGTTGTTGGTCGGTGCCGAGTCGGCGCTGATTACCAGAGCCCGGCATCGCGACGCACTGCGGGATGCCACCGGGTATCTTGAGGCCGCCATTGATCTGGTTGAACCGGAACTCATGGCTGAAAATCTGCGGCTCGCCGCTCGTGCGCTCGGTCGCATTTCCGGCCGCGTCGACGTAGAAGATGTGCTGGATAAGATCTTCGGTCAGTTCTGTATCGGAAAGTAGATGTTTCATGTGAAACACCCTTTCGACGTCATTGTGGTCGGCGGCGGCCACGCTGGCTGCGAAGCTGCTGCGGCGGCTGCGCGGATGGGCGCGCGCACACTGCTGGTTACCCAGAAGTCGACGAACATCGGTGCGATGTCCTGCAACCCCGCGATCGGCGGGCTCGGCAAGGGGCACCTGGTTCGTGAGATAGATGCTCTTGATGGCTTGATGGGCAGGGTTGCTGACGCGGGCGGTATCCAGTTCCGCGTCCTGAACCGCCGCAAAGGTGCAGCTGTGCGAGGGCCCCGGGCCCAAGCAGATCGCAAGCTCTACGCCGCCGCCATGCAAAAGGCCCTGGCGTCACAGGAGGGTCTCTCCGTTTTGGAAGGTGAGGTGACCGACCTCATCATGCAGGGCATTCAGGCCGCCGGCGTCAAGCTAGCGGGCGGGTGCGAGATCCCGTCCGCTGCCGTGGTGATCACGACCGGTACCTTCCTTGATGCCATGATCCATCTTGGCGAACGGACATGGCCTGCAGGCAGGGCCGGAGATAATCCATCGGTGCCACTCGCAGCTCGGATCCGGGATGCCGGCTTTGCGGTCGGGCGCCTGAAGACGGGCACTCCGCCCCGGCTCGACGGGCGCACCATCGCGTTCGGCGGTTTGGAGGTTCAGCCCGGCGATGATGTGGCGGAGCCGTTCTCCACCCTGACGGAAAGGCTCCCCAACCCTCAGGTCGATTGCCACATCACCCGGACCACATCGGCAACGCACGCGATCATTCAGGCCAACCTGCATCGGGCTCCCATGTATTCCGGGCAGATCGCCAGCCGCGGCCCGCGCTACTGCCCGTCCATCGAGGACAAGGTGGTTCGCTTCAACGACCGCGACAGCCACCAGATCTTCCTGGAGCCCGAGGGTCTTGATGATCCGACAATCTATCCAAACGGGATTTCCACCTCCCTTCCGGAGGACGTTCAGCTTGCGCTCCTGCACACGATCCCAGGCCTGGAAGAGGTTCGGATCCTGCGTCCGGGCTACGCCATCGAGTACGATTTCGTAGATCCTCGAGAACTCGAACCTACGCTCGAAACCAAGCGAATCCGGGGTCTGTTCCTGGCCGGACAGATCAACGGCACGACCGGCTACGAAGAGGCAGCGGCGCAGGGGCTTCTGGCCGGGATCAATGCCGCGCGTCGGTCTTCGGGCCAGGACGGTGCGGTGATCGACAGGGCTGACGCCTATCTTGGTGTGATGGTGGATGATCTGGTCACGCGGGGCGTATCGGAGCCGTATCGGATGTTCACCTCCCGCGCCGAGTTCCGCCTCGCGCTACGTGCCGACAATGCGGACCAGCGCCTCACGGACAAGGGCGTGGCGCTCGGCTGTGTTGCTGAAGAACGGTCCAAACACTGGGCATGCAAGAGGGAAGCACTTGGCCATGCCAGGGACTTGGCTCTCTCCCTGACCCTCTCGCCAAGTGCTGCCGAGGTTCATGGCATCCAGATCAACAAGGATGGCATCAAGCGTTCGGCTTACGAACTTCTCGCCCGTCCAGAGATCGGCGTGGGTGATCTGCGTCGGGTCTGGCCGGAATTGAACGGGGTGGACGATCGCATAGCGGACCAGCTCGAGATCGAAGCCACCTACGCGGTCTATCTCGACAGGCAGGCTGCGGATGTGGAGGGCTTCAGGCGAGAAGAGGCGCGCGAGATCCCGGATACTCTAGACTACCGGGCGGTCCCCGGCCTTTCCGGCGAACTTCAGCAGAAGCTGGCGCTCATCCGACCGCGGACACTGGGCCAGGCAGGACGCATCGAAGGCATGACGCCTGCCGCGCTGACCTTGATCCTCGCCCATAGCAAGCGGCGATCCGCGGCATGAACGCCCGTAGCCATGCGGAACTCCTCCTTCCGGAGGTTTCACGTGAAACATGGGACAGGGCAGATCGCCTGATCCAGATCCTCCTGAAATGGCAGCCGCGCATCAATCTGGTCTCTGCCAGCACTCTCTCCGATGCGTGGACACGCCATGTCGTGGATTCGCTTCAACTCGTTCAGGCGGCACCAACCGCAAAGGCCTGGGTAGACCTCGGTTCCGGAGCCGGCTTTCCCGGACTGTTGATCGCTGCCGCGCTGGACAGCGCCGATGTCCATCTGGTGGAAAGCGACCAGCGCAAATGCGCCTTCCTCAGGGAGGCGGCGCGCGCTATGGGCGTTACGGTGCGCATTCACAGCATGCGGATCGAAGCCTGCTATGGCGATCTTCCCGCGCAGATTGATGTCGTGAGCGCGCGCGCACTCGCTCCGCTCCCCAAGCTGCTGTCGCTGGCCGCACCGATCCTCGAAAACGGTGCAAAGGGCGTGTTTCCGAAGGGCCGCGATGCGGAAGCTGAATTGACCGCGGCACGTGAATACTGGAACATCGAGGCGGGGTTGATGCCGAGCATCAGCGATCCGCACGCACGCGTGGTTGTGGTATCGAGCTTGTCCCCACGACCTGTTCAACAATCGGGCGGTTAACGTAAATGGCTGACATGGCCAAGCCTGTTCGCATTCTCGCCGTCGCAAACCAGAAGGGTGGCGTCGGCAAGACCACCACTGCCATAAACCTAGGCACGGCTTTGGCCGCGATCGGCGAGCGGGTGCTTATCGTCGACCTCGATCCGCAGGGTAATGCGTCGACCGGGCTCGGCATCGACCGCAAGAGCCGCAAGCGATCGACCTACGATGTGATGGTGGGCGATGCGAGCATGCGGGAGGTCATCCTTCCGACAGCCGTGCCGCAGCTCGATGTCGCTCCATCCACGATGGATCTGCTCGGGGTGGAGATGGAGATCGCTTCGGACCGCCACCGCGCCTACCGGCTGCGCGACGCCCTGAAGGCGCTTCAGAGCGAGCAGCCCTACACCTATGTTCTCGTCGACTGCCCGCCCAGCTTCAATCTGCTGACGATCAACTCGCTTGCCGCGGCCCAATCCATCCTGGTGCCGCTGCAGTGCGAGTTCTTTGCCCTGGAAGGGCTCTCGCAGCTTCTCCGCACCGTGGATCAGGTGCGCACCACACTGAACCCCGCNCCCAATCCATCCTGGTGCCGCTGCAGTGCGAGTTCTTTGCCCTGGAAGGGCTCTCGCAGCTTCTCCGCACCGTGGATCAGGTGCGCACCACACTGAACCCCGCGCTGCAGATCCAGGGCATCGTGCTGACGATGTTCGACGCCCGGAATAACCTGTCCGGGCAGGTCGTGGCGGATGTGCGTGCCTTCATGGGTGACAAGGTGTTCGAGACGGTCATTCCTCGAAATGTGCGCGTCTCTGAGGCACCTTCGCACGGCAAGCCGGTGCTGCTGTACGACCTGAACTGCACGGGAAGCCAGGCCTACCTGAAGCTCGCTTCCGAGATCATCCAGCGTGAACGTGCGCTCCGCGCCGCCTGATATCGGGGAAGACAGAGATGGCTGAGGATGTGATCCGGCCCCGACTGGGGCGCGGCCTGGCGGCGCTTATCGGGGATGTCGGTGAGGATGAGCGCCTGTCCGAGCGTCCGCGCAACGGGCAACGGCGTGCGCCAGTCGAGTTCCTGCGAGCCAACCCACGCAATCCGCGCAAGGCCTTTACGGAAGCGGAACTCGAAGATCTCGTGAACTCGGTCCGCGAGAAAGGGGTGGTGCAGCCCATTCTCGTGCGTTCCGCACCCGGCCAGCAGGGCTCCTTTGAGATCATCGCGGGCGAGCGGCGCTGGCGCGCGGCGCAGCGTGCCGGGCTCCACGAAGTGCCCATTGTCGTCCTCGAAGTCTCCGATCGCGAGGCGCTCGAACTGGCGATCATCGAGAACGTGCAACGCGCCGACCTCAACGCGATCGAGGAAGCGGCGGGCTACGAGTCGCTTGTCGCCTCTCATGGCTACACGCAGAACGACCTGGCGAAGATCATCGGCAAGAGCCGCAGCCACATCGCGAATACGATGCGGCTGATGAAGCTGCCCGAAGACGTGCGCGAGAAGGTCCGGCAGGGAGCGCTGAGCGCCGGCCATGCGCGCGCATTGCTGGGTCTGGATGATCCGTCCTCCGCAGCGCGGCGCATCGTCGACGAGGGACTGACGGTTCGCGACGCCGAGGCGATGGCGCAGGGTGCGACATCCAGCCTGCGAGGGCGGAAGGCAGCGGTCGGCAAGGACGCGGATACGGCTGCCCTCGAGAAGCAGTTGTCGGATCTTCTCGGAATGGACGTCATCATCGACCACAAGGGCGAACGCGGCCAGATCCAGATCCGCTACGCGTCCCTGGACCAGCTGGATGAGCTTTGCCGGCGATTGAAGGGTTAGCGAGCCGGCGAAAACTCGTTGGCAGCCCTTAAATCGATCCGGAGCGCCGTCAGGGCGCGTTTGCCGCCCGGAGAGGAATCGTAGGCGGGCATTCCCGTTCTGCCGCTGAGGGGGCCTCCAGCAGCGCAACTTTTCCGCGAACTCCTTTCCGTCAGCGCCTCATGCTGCGCGCGGCCGATCCGATTTCGAGCATGATCCGGCGGGCCAGGACTTCACCGAACGATCCGCCGCGCCGCGCTTCCAGAATGCCGGAGGACACATGGCCGAGCAGTCGTGTAAGTCGCTCAAGGTTCCAGCCCGTCAGCGCACGCTCAACCAGCGGCCTTCTGCGAAAATGCAGCTGAGGCCATTCGCGATCGAGCACCGCGCCGGGCGCGGCTCCCGCTTCGACCGCGCAGCGGAGGCGATGCAGTTGAAGAAGGTGGCGTAACGCAGCCCCGAGGATCTGGGAGGGCGACGTGCCAACGAGCGCCAGCTTGGTCAGACCCTCGTCAAGGGTTCCGACATCACCTGCGAATGCCGCGTCCACCAGATCGTCCGCCGCTGTCGCCGATGTGTCGGACATGAGGGCTTCGATATCGGAGACGGTAAGGCGTGGGGCTCCGTGCGCGTAAAGCAGCAGCTTGTCGATCTCGCCCCGCGTGGCCAGCCTGTCGGCCCCAAGCGAGCCGAGAAGCAGGCTGCGTGCGTCGCGGTCGATCTGGACGCCGGCTGCCGAAAAGGCTGCATCTATCAGGCGCCCGATGGCGGCATCGTTATCGGCAAAGCAGGGAATAGCCGCGGCCTTCGGGCTTCGCTCGCACAAGGCACGGAGCGGCGCGCCTTTCCGGAGATCCCCCGCCTCCACGACGGTCAGGGCCTCCGGTGGCGGTCCGCCGAGCAGACCGTCGATGGCGGCATGGAAGGCGCGGCTGCCCCCTTTGACGCGAAGCACGCGCGCGCCACCGAACATGGAGATGGCGTGGGCCTCGTCCAGCAGCCGGGATGGATCGGATGCGAGATCATCCCCCTCAAGGCGGATAAGGCCGAAGCCCTCGTCCAATCCAGGTACGGCCGTCTTGATGAAGAGGGCCGCGCGTTCGCTTACAAGCCCCGCATCGGGCCCGTAGAACAACGCACAGACCAGACCGGATGGCGGCTTGGCGAGGAAGGCATCGACCCCGCCCGCCTTGACCGCGACCATGCGGGGCTAAGAGCCCCTAGCGAAATGGCCCTGCAGCTGCGCGCGGATCTGCTCGGCCACGATGCGGGCGGCACGGTCTTCGGCATCTCGGCGGGCACGCTCGCTGGCGAACCGCTGGCGTGTGCGGGTGTAGGTCGCACGGCCAAAGGCCTTGCCAGCAAATACGGGGGCGCCGCTGCCCACCTGGACGAGAGTGAAGGAGGCATCGACACCCGCAGTCTCGACCTCCGGACGATCGGTGTAGGGATCGACGACCGCCGTCTGCGCGGCGACCACGGAGGTTTTCACATCCAGGCGGAAGCGAGGCGCCGGAGCGGTGGTGCCGCCCGTCAGAACGAAGATCAGCTGATTGCGGATCTGCTGTCCGACCCGGCCTTCCATGGGCAGAATGTCGATGGCGGCAAGATTCGCACCGGCGGGACCGGCATTTGCCGGAGAGAGCACGCCGGACATGGTGCCACCGGCATACATGGGCTGGAAGCAGCCGCCGAGCGCCAGCGCGGCACCGAGCACCACGGCCACCTTCAGGGAAGAGCGTACCCGACCGCTAGACAACGACATTGACGATCCTCTGCGGCACCACGATGACCTTGCGCACCGGCATATCACCAATCGCGCGCGCGATGGAATCGAGTTTCATCACGGCAGCCTCGATCTCCGCTGGCGTGGCCGAGACCGGCACTTCAATCTCGTCGCGGCGCTTGCCGTTCACCTGCACGGCAAGGGTCACCACATCGGCCACCACAAGCGACTGGTCGGCGTGCGGCCATTCCGCCTCTGCGACGAGGCCCTGCCCGCCAAGAGCCTGCCAGCACTCCTCGGCGAGGTGCGGCATCATAGGTGCCACGATCTGAACGAGGATCCCTGCGGCCTCGCGGACGGCGAACGCCATGTCCTCGGCCGGCGTGGCGCGCACCGTCTGCAGAGCACCACCCAGCGTGTTGGCGAAGTCGTAGACGTGGGCGACGCAGCGGTTAAAGCGCAGCCGCTCCACGTCGTCCGTGACCGCGGCCAACGTCCTGTGCGTGGCCTGCCGCAGCTTCTTTGCCTCTGCGCTGAAGGCTTCTGGAGCCGTGGCGGGAGCGCTGATCGCCGCCGCCTCGCCGACAAGGCGCCACAAGCGTTGCACAAAGCGGCCCGCGCCTTCGACACCGGATTCCGTCCAGATCACGTCGCGCTCCGGCGGGCTGTCGGACAGCACGAACCAGCGCGCAGTGTCGGCGCCATAGGTCTCGATGATGTCGGTCGGGTCCACGGTGTTCTTCTTGGACTTCGACATCTTCTCGATGCCGCCGATCTCCACCACCGTGCCATCGGCGGTGAAGGCGGCGCGTTCGCCGTCATTCTCCACGATCTGCACTTCAGCCGGAGAGAGCCACTGGCCCGAGGCATCCTTGTAGGTCTCGTGGACCACCATGCCCTGCGTGAACAGGCCCGCGAACGGCTCCTGCACGCCGGTATAGCCAGCTTCGACCATGGCGCGGGTGAAGAAGCGCGAGTAGAGCAGGTGCAGGATCGCGTGCTCGATGCCGCCGATATACTGGTCTACCGGCAGCCAGCGATCCACCGTCAGCGGCACCACCGGCTCATCGGCCTTCGGGTCCGTGAAGCGCGCGAAGTACCAGGACGAATCCACGAAGGTGTCCATGGTGTCGGTCTCGCGCCGTCCCTTGCCGCCGCATGAGGGGCAGGCGACGTGCTTCCATGTCGGATGGTGGTCCAGCGGATTGCCCGGACGGTCGAAGGTGATGTCCGTCGGCAACGTCACCGGAAGCTGGTCGTTCGGCACCGGCACCGCGCCGCAGCTTTCGCAGTGGATGATCGGGATCGGGCAGCCCCAATAGCGCTGCCGCGAAATGCCCCAGTCGCGCAGGCGGTACTGCACCTCGGCCTGTCCCCAACCGCGCTCCTCGTAGAGGGCGAGCGTGCGGTCCATGGCCTCTTGGCATGTCTGCACCGTGCCGGGCTCTCCGTGCCATTGCACGTAGCGCACCGTCTCGGTCTTGGGCGGCACGAAGGCCGTGTCGCCCACGCTCTCGTCGCTGTCGAGCGGCTTGAAGACATCGATAACAGAGAGCCCGTATTTGCGGGCAAAATCGAGGTCGCGCTGGTCGTGCGCCGGGCACCCGATGACGGCGCCCGTGCCGTAGTCCATCAGCACGAAATTGGCGATCCACAGCGGCAGGTGCAGCGTGGCGTCGGCAGGATGCGTGACGGTGATGCCGGTGTCGAAGCCCAGCTTCTCGGCTGTCTCGACGGCTTCCTCGGAGGTGCCGAGCACCCGGCAGCGCGCATTGAACGCGGCGATCTCCGGATTGTCCTCTTCAAGGCGCTTCGCCAGCGGATGATCCGCCGCGATGGCCGCGAAAGTCGGCCCCATCATGGTGTCAGGTCTAGTTGTATAGACAGGTAGATTGTCGAAGCCTTCCGGCGCTCCGTTCAGCGTGAATTCAAAGGACAGCCCCTTGCTCTTGCCGATCCAGTTGCGCTGCATCAGGCGCACCTTTTCCGGCCAGCGGTCCAGCGTATCCAGGCCTTCCAGCAGGTCCTCGCTGAAGTCGGTGATGCGCAGGAACCATTGCGTCAGCTCGCGCACCTCGACGGGCGCGCCGGAGCGCCAGCCCTTGCCGTCCACCACCTGCTCGTTGGCGAGAACGGTGTTGTCGACGGGGTCCCAGTTCACGCGCGACTGCTTGCGGTCGACAAGGCCGACCTTCAGGAACTCCAGGAACAGGCGCTGCTGGTGCCGGTAATAGGACGGGTCGCAGGTTGCGATCTCGCGCGACCAGTCGATCGACAGGCCCATGCTCTGCAACTGCCCGCGCATGGACGCGATATTGGCGTAGGTCCATTCGGCGGGATGCACGTTGTTCTGCATCGCGGCGTTTTCGGCCGGCAGGCCGAAGGCGTCCCAGCCCATCGGGTGCAGAACGTTAAAGCCCTTGGCGCGCTTCACGCGGGCCACCACATCGCCCATCGTATAGTTGCGCACATGGCCCATATGGATGCGCCCCGAAGGATAGGGGAACATCTCGAGCACGTAGTATTTGGGCCGGGGATCGGAGGTGTCGGTGTTGAACACGCCGCGCGCGTCCCATTCGCCCTGCCATTTGATCTCGGCTTCGCGGGCGTTGTAGCGCTCCGTCGTCATATGCTTTGTGCCATTCATGAATGTGTGGAGCGGCGGCCGCCGCGAAGTGCTGCCGGAAATTGGCCTTTTGCCCTTGGCGGGTCAATGGCGCCCGTTCGGGGCGTGGCCGATGAACATGAAGTGGAGGACGGTCATGGATGATGGCGTGGGCGAGCGGCTGCAATCGGTGCGAGCCGCGCTGGGCACTGCATGCCTCAAGGCCGGCCGCGAAGCGGGCGATGTACGCCTGATCGCCGTCTCCAAGACGTTCCCCGCGGAGGTGATTGCGGAGGTGCTCGAAGCCGGCGAACGCTGCTTCGGCGAGAACCGTGTGCAGGAGGCCGCAGCCAAGTGGCCAGCTTTGCGGGAGCGCTACCCGGACGTGGAGCTTCACCTCATCGGACCCTTGCAGTCCAACAAGGCGCGCGAGGCCGTGGCCCTGTTCGATGCCATCCACACCGTTGACCGGCCCAGGATTGCGGAGGCGCTGGCCGCCGAGATGGAGCGCCAGGGCCGCGCGCCGAAGCTGTTCGTGCAGGTGAACACGGGCGCCGAGCCGCAGAAGGCGGGGGTGCTGCCGGAAGAGGCGGATGCCTTCCTTGCGCTGTGCCGCGAGGAGCACGGTCTCACGATAGCGGGGCTGATGTGCATCCCGCCGGCGGACGAGAACCCCTCGCCGCATTTCGCGCTGCTGGAAAAGATCGCCCGCCGCAACGCTCTCCCGGAACTGTCTATGGGCATGAGCGGCGATTTCGAAGCCGCTGTGATGTTCGGCGCCACCTATGTGCGCGTTGGCAGCGCCATCTTCGGGACGAGGCCGCCTTTGCCAACGGCGGAAGCGGGCTAGGCCTTGTCCAAGCCGCGCAAGGTCGCGGCCACGTCCAGCAGTGCGCTTTGATCGCCGCCGATCCGCTCCACCAGCTTGTGCCGCAACTGGGCTGCGATGTCGGGAAACTCCGTCAGCATGCGCCGGAACAGGGGGCGCGGAATGCTGAGCAGGTTGCTCGGTTCCGCACCGAATGCGTCACAGGGACGCTCCGTGGGGATCAGCAGGGCCATCCCCCCGATCAGCGTTGAGGGGCCGACCCGGCGTTCGCTCCCATTCTTGCGGCTGGACACGACGAGCCGGACAGCGCCGGCCAGCACAACGAAGGCGCCCTCGGCGGGCGTGCCGCCCTGGAACAGCCTCTCGCCCTCGCGAAGCGCCACTTCCTCGGCCGAGAAGGCGAGAAGGCGCAGCGCGTCCTGCCGGATCTCGGCAAACAACGGCGCACGCTCTAGTACGCGAAGGGTGTCCTCAAGGCTCATTCGGCTCCCTGGCCGTACCCCGAGGCCTCTCCGCTACGGAACCAGCTTATATCCGCCGGCTTCCGTGACGAGCAGCACCGCGTTCGACGGGTCCTTCTCGATCTTCTGACGCAAACGGTAAATATGCGTTTCCAACGTGTGGGTCGTCACTTCCGCATTATATCCCCAGACTTCCTGCAAGAGCTCATCGCGGCCGATGACCTTGCCGCCGGCGCGGTAGAGGTAGCGCAGGATGGAAGTCTCCTTCTCCGTCAGGCGGACCTTGGAGCCCTTTTCGCTCGTCAGCAGCTTGGTGGACGGGCGGAACGTGTACGGACCCAGCGCGAACACCACATCCTCGCTGGCCTCGTGGCTGCGCAACTGGGCGCGGATGCGGGCGAGCAGCACGGCAAAGCGGAACGGCTTGGTGACGTAGTCGTTGGCGCCGGCGTCCAGCCCCTGGATGGTGTCGTCCTCGCTATCCTGGCCCGTCAGCATGATGATGGGCCCCTGGAAGCCGCCGGAGCGCACGGTGCGCACCACGTCCCGGCCATCCGCATCGGGAAGGCCGACATCCATCAACACGAGGTCGAGATGGCCTGCCCGAATCGCCGAGACGGCCTGGTCACCGGTGGCCGCCATGGACACGTCGAACTCCGGGTGCACGGCCAGTTGCTCGATCACCGCTTGCCGCAGGTCTTCGTCGTCCTCTACGACGAGGATCTTGCGTACAGAGGCCATGACAGTCTCCTTGATCTTTGGCCGGATGGCCTTGAAAGGTCAGTTGGGCAGTAGATTCACGGTTCGCCGTGGTTCAACCGCCATGATGTTCGAGATGATGCACCAGATGTCCGATGCGTTGCAGACTATCTATGTACGAGCCTCCGCGTTGGACAGACGCAAGGGCCGGCTTTTCGGCGAAGGGATTTCGATGCCGTGTGCCCTCGGACGCTCCGGCATCCGCACCGCCAAGCGCGAGGGCGATGGCGCGACGCCGCGAGCCGTGCTCCCTCTGCGCCGCGTCTGGTGGCGCGGCGACCGGCTGAAGCTTCCGGGAACAGGCCTGCCGATGGTCAGGACCGCGCCGGATGACCTGTGGTGCGATGCCCCGGATGATCGCCGCTACAACAGGCCCGTGACCGCGCCATGCACGGTGTCACACGAAGCGATGTGGCGCGAGGACGGGCTGTACGATGTGGTGGTGGAGCTTGGCTGGAACGACGATCCGCCGATCAAGGGTCGGGGAAGCGCCATCTTCATGCATATCGCCCGGCCGGGCTTCCTGCCGACCGAAGGCTGCGTGGCGCTGCGCCGGCGCGACATGCTGCGTCTGCTGCCGCGCCTCGGCCCGAACACCCGTCTCCGCGTCGGACTTTAGAAGCTGAAGCTGGCGACCAGAGGCACGTGGTCCGACGGACGCTCCCAGGACCGGACATCCTTGCGGATGCGCACATCTGTTGCCGCGCCCTCGATATCGCGGCTCGTCCAGATGTGGTCGAGCCTTCGCCCGCGGTTCGACGCCTCCCAGTTCGGTGAGCGATAGCTCCACCAGGTGAAGACGCGCTCCGGCTCGGGCATCCGCTTACGCACGGTGTCCACCCATCCGAGGTTCTGGATCGACAGCATGCGCTCGGTCTCGGCCGGCGTGTGGCTGACGACACCCAGCATCTGGCGGTGGCTCCAGACATCGTCGGGCAGAGGCGCCACGTTGAGGTCGCCGACCAGGATGGCGCGTTCCGGCGAGCGCCCGCCCGTCCATGTGCCGATCTCGTCGAGATAGGCGAGCTTGTGCGCGAATTTCGGGTTCGCTTCAGGGTCCGGGATGTCGCCACCCGCCGGCACGTAGAAGTTATGCAGCGTGACACCTTCGGCCGGGCCTTCCGCCATGGTGACGGCGATGTGCCGGGCATCTTCCTTGCCGCCGAAGCGGAAGCGATCCACGGAGGCGAAAGGCAGGCGCGAGAGAATGGCCACGCCGTGATAGCCCTTCTGGCAGGTCAGCGCGGAATGGGTGTAGCCCCGGCCGTTGAAGGGGTTTTGCGGAAATTGTGCCTCAAGGCACTTCGTTTCCTGAAGGCAGAGAAGATCCGGCTGCTCCTCGTCGAGCACGCGCATCACCTGCTCGATACGCAGACGTACGGAATTGATGTTCCAGCTGATGATCTTCACGGGCATGGCGACGGCTTAAGCCACGGCGCGGTACTGCGCCATAGCGCACCCGCAAAAAGCAGCGCCCGGTCTGGGGGATGACCGGGCGCGCTCACGCTTTTCGCGTTAACGCCGGGAGGGTTAGCCGGCGTTGCAGGAGCCATATGACGACGGGGACGCCACGGGGAACAGGCTCCTGCCTGTCACATCATCTGGGAGAGGGCCGGCGCGGCGGCAAGAAGCGCCCAATTCACGAGGGCGTGACGGCGGCCCGCTTATTTGTGGTAGCGCGTGTAATCGACCTTGAACAACTTGTCGTCCGGTTTGGAATTGGTGTCGAGTTCCGAAACCAGCACCGTGGTGTCGAGGCCCTGCGGGTCGGTGATCGTCCACTGCTTGAGCTGCATGCCGTTGGGGCCATCCTCCGCGAACACGAGGAGCACGCGGGACTTGCCGCCGAACGTGGAGTTTTCCTCGAGGGCGACGCTCACCTGCCCGCCCTGCTCGGCAACCCCGACCACTTTCGAGTCCGTGGCAAGGTCCAGATTGGGATCGAGCAGGAACTTCAGCGGCGTCTGGCCGAGCGGATAGACATCCTGCGTCGCGAGCTTGCGGTCACGAACCACAAGCGACTTGCCGTCGGCGATGATGTCGGTCGTCGAGGGAGCCTGATAGTAGAATCGCGCCTTGCCCGGCTTGGACAGGAAGAACTTGCCCTGCGTGCGCGAGCCGTCCGGCGCGATCTGCGAGAAATTGCCGACCAGGGTGCGGATGCCGTTGAAATAGGTATTCACCTTGGCGACGGCATTGCCGGAACGTGCCTGGGCCGGAGCCGCGACACGTGGCGCCGCCACGGCCTGCGCGTTCAACTGCATGGGCGCCTCGGTGTTCGCGACCGGCACCATCACGGCGCCGCTGCTCGCGCCGCGCGAAGCCACAAGCGCCTCGGCCGTAAGGCCGCGGCTGGCTACGGAGGTCACCGACGTCGAAGCTGCGAAGGCTGCCGGCCGGGCCATCGGCACCGGAATACCCTGTGCCATGGCGGGCACGGCCACACCCACCAACAGGGCCGTGCCGGTGGACAGTCGAAGAATGGCGCGGAGGTTCATGGTCAATCCGTTTGCCGGTGTTCTAGACCGCCCGTGTGGCGACACTTGGATGATGATGGGGACGGCGGCCTAGTAGTTCTCGACACGTTCCGCCTCGAGCAGGATCTCGCGTTTGCCGGCATGGTTTGCCGGGCCGACGATGCCCTCGCGCTCCATGCGTTCCACGAGGGACGCGGCCCGGTTGTAGCCGATCTGCAACCTGCGCTGAATGTAGCTCGTCGAGCACTTCTTGTCGCGGAGCACGATCTGCACGGCCTGGTCGAACAGTTCGCCGCCGGGCTCGCCCATGCCGCCCTTGTCGAACACAGCGCCGTCCTCGCCGGCACCGCCTTCCTCGTCGTCCGCCTCGGTGACGGCGTCGAGGTAATCCGGCTGGCCCTGCATCTTCAGATGTGCGACCACCTTTTCCACCTCTTCGTCCGAGCAGAAGGGCCCGTGGACGCGGCCAATGCGCCCGCCGCCGGCCATGTAGAGCATGTCGCCCTGGCCAAGCAGCTGCTCGGCGCCCTGCTCGCCGAGGATGGTGCGGCTGTCGATCTTGGACGTGACCTGGAAGGAGATGCGGGTCGGGAAATTGGCCTTGATGGTGCCGGTGATGACGTCCACCGAGGGGCGCTGCGTGGCCATGATGATGTGGATGCCGGCGGCGCGGGCCATCTGCGCGAGACGCTGGATGGCGCCCTCGATTTCCTTGCCCGCGACCATCATCAGGTCGGCCATCTCGTCGACGATGACGACGATGTAGGGCAGGCGCGAGAGATCCATCTCCTCGGTTTCGTAGATGGCCTCGCCGGTCTGCTTGTCGAAGCCGGTCTGCACCGTGCGCTGGATCACCTCGCCGCGCTGCGCGGCCTCGTCGACGCGGGCATTGAAGCCGTCGATGTTGCGGACGCCCACCTTGGACATCTTGCGGTAGCGCTGCTCCATCTCGCGCACCGCCCATTTCAGGGCGATCACCGCCTTCTTCGGGTCTGTGACGACCGGCGCCAGCAGATGCGGGATGCCGTCATACACGGACAGTTCCAGCATCTTGGGGTCGATCATGATGAGGCGGCACTCCTCCGGCTTCAGCCGGTAGAGCAGGCTCAGGATCATGGTGTTGATGGCGACCGACTTGCCCGAGCCGGTGGTGCCGGCGATCAGCAGATGCGGCATCCGGGCCAGTTCGGCGATGACGGGCTCGCCGCCGATCGTCTTGCCGAGGCACAGCGGCAGCCGCATCTTGGATTCCGTGAAATCCTCGGACGCGATCATCTCGCGGAAATAGACGGTCTCGCGGCGCTGGTTCGGCAGTTCGATGCCGATGACATTGCGGCCGGGCACCACGGCGACGCGGGCGGACACCGCGCTCATCGAGCGGGCAATATCGTCGGCCAGGCCGATGACACGCGACGACTTGATGCCGGGCGCGGGTTCCAGCTCGTACAGCGTGACGACCGGGCCGGGCTTGACCTCGATGATCTCGCCCTTGACGCCGAAGTCCTCCAGCACGCCTTCCAGCAAGCGGGCATTGTGCTGCAGCGCTTCCTTGTTGACGACGCCGACCGGCGACTTCTTGGGCGGTGCCAGCAATTCGATGGGCGGCATCTCGTAGAGGCCGGGCATGGCTGTCATGGCGGTAGGGACGGCCGCAAGATCACGCTTTCGCGCGGGAGGCGCTGAAGCGGCACGCGCAGCCGCTGGCGCGGCCTTTGCGATCCGAGCGGGCGGTGCGGCCACGGGCTTGCGCGGCGGCGGATCGAAGAACACGTCCTGCTCGTCCTCGTCATCCGCTTCCGGAAGCTCGAAGACATCAAGCGCGCGGCCGGCATGCGGCGGCTGCCGCTGGTCGTCTTCCTCCTCCAGGCGGCGCAGCACATCGGTAAGTCCGGCGCGCGGCGCCTCGCGGTGCTCGGCCACCGACAGGGTGCGGCGGCGGCGTTCCAGCGCGCCTTTCAGCGTGTACCAGTAATGCGCGACAAGCCCGATCGGAAGGAAGCTGCGTTCCTCTTCCTCGTCCATCCCGAGGAGATCCGCATCTTCGTCCTCGTCCTCGGCACGCTGTTCCCGACGTGCGCCGTTGAAGCCGAAACCTGCCGCAAAGACCAGAACCGGCAGGAGGATGACGCCCAGCGCCATGGCCGATAGCCAGCCTGTCCCGAGCAGGCCCTCGAACAGGCCGAGAACCGTCTCACCCACAAATCCGCCGAAGCCGCTCGGAAGGGGCCAGAATTCACCTGCCGGAAAGGCGGACGCAAAGCCGGAAGCCGCAAGGGCCGCTGCCAGCCAAGCGGCGAGCCGCAGTTTCTCATGCTCCAGCGGCCGGTGGCTGACGAGCCTCCAGCCCCATGCGCCGATCGGCAGCAGAAAGGCGATGGAGCCAAGTCCAACGGTCTGCATCAGGATGTCGGCGATGAATGCGCCCGTCGCGCCGAGCATGTTGCTCACCGGCGCGTCGGAAGCATTGTTGAGGCTCGGATCCGCTGCGGACCATGTCGCCAGGGCCAACGCGGCTGTGGCGGCCAGCGCCACCAGAACCAGGCCGCCGAATTCCACGGCCCTCCTGCCAAGGGCGTCGCGCATGTCGTCGGACATCGCACGCCTGCGCCGTACACCGCCGCGATAAACCAGCGCTCGCACCGGACCCCTCCGAACCGTACCTGTCGTGACACTAGCGGCAACAGGGTAAAGGCGGGCTTAACCCTGATGGCTCTTCCGCGGCGGAAAGCGCGATCTGCGGCCGTGCAGGCAAAGAAAAACCCGGGCAGCGTGGCTGCCCGGGTCGAGTTTGGGAGGAGAAATCTGGCTCAGTGCGTGTAGGCGCGTTCCCCGTGCGAGGTGATGTCGAGGCCTTCCCGCTCTGCCTCTGCCGACACGCGCAGGCCGACGATCATGTCGACAAGCTTGAAGAGGATGAAGGACACCACGCCACACCACACGACGGTGATCAGCACGCCGATGACCTGGGTCATCACCTGTCCACCCATCGTGTAGCCGTCCACGCCGACGCCACCGAGAGACGGGGCGACGAAGACGCCCGTCAGGATGGAGCCGATGATGCCGCCCACGCCGTGGATGCCGAACACGTCCAGCGAGTCGTCATAGCCGAGGGCGTTCTTGATGGAGGTGGAGAAGTAGTAGCAGACCACGCCGCCAAGACCGCCCATCACGATTGCGCCCATTGGGCCGACGAGGCCAGCCGCCGGGGTCACGGTCACGAGGCCGGCAATGGCACCGGACACCGCGCCGAGCAGAGAGGCCTTGCCCTTGCCGAGAGCTTCGACCAGCAGCCAGCCGAGCGTTGCGGCGGCCGTTGCGACGAAGGTGTTGAGCATGGCCAGCGCCGTGCCGCCATTTGCCTCGAGGTTGGAGCCGGCGTTGAAGCCGAACCAGCCGAACCACAGGATCGCGGCGCCGATCAGCGTCATAACCAGCGAGTGCGGAGCGAGGATCTCGCGGCCATAGCCGATGCGCGGTCCCAGGACGATGGCGCCGACAAGAGCGGCGATGCCGGCGTTGATGTGCACGACCGTGCCGCCCGCGAAGTCCAGAGCGCCCATCTTGAACAGGTAGCCTTCAGCGTACCAGACCATGTGCGCGACCGGCAGGTACACGAAGGTGCCCCACAGCAGGCAGAACAGCAGGATGGCCGAGAACTTCATGCGCTCGACGAGGCCGCCGATGATCAGCGTGGGAGTCAGGGCGAAGAACGTCATCTGGAAGGCGACGAAGACGTATTCCGGGATGACCACGCCGTCCGTGAAGGTGGCGGCGGTGGAGTCGTTGTTGATGCCGGCGAGGAAGAGGCGGCTGGCGCCCCCAAAGAACTGGTCGGCGATGCCGCCGGCGTTCAGGGCAACGCTATAGCCGTAGACGACCCAGACAAGCATCATCATGCAGCCGACCACGAAGGTCTGCATCAGCACGGAGAGCATGTTCTTGGAGCGGACGAGGCCGCCGTAGAACAGGCCGATGCCAGGCGCGATCATGAGGAAGACCATCGCGGTGGCGACGAGCATCCAGGTGACGTCGCCCTTGTTCACCGTTGCGGCGACGGCTTCAGCCGCGGCGGGCGCGGCCTCGGTGGCGGACGGGATGGCTTCCTGTGCGAGGGCGGGTGCCACGGCCATCAGGCCGAGCAGCGCCGCAGGCACCGCGAGCCCTGCGAGTTTCGAGACGTTCATTGATGTGCTCCGGAGAAGGATCGGATGAAAGGGATGGGCTCAGAGCGCGTCGTTGTCCGACTCGCCGGTGCGAATGCGGATCGCGTGCTCGATGGGGGTGACGAAGATCTTGCCGTCGCCGATCTGGCCGGTTTTCGCGGCGGTGGTGATGGTCTCGACGACTGCGTCCACCATGCCGGCGGCAACCGCCACCTCGATCTTCAGCTTCGGCAGGAAGCTCACCGCGTATTCCGCGCCGCGATAGATCTCCGTATGGCCTTTCTGCCGGCCATACCCCTTCACCTCAGTCACCGTCAGGCCGTGAACGCCCAGCGACGTCAGTGCGTCGCGGACTTCGTCCAGCTTGAACGGCTTGATGATAGCCATCACCAGTTTCATGCCTGGTCCCCCGTCTTGATGCGCCGCGGAGAACCCGCAGCGTCTGTCAGCGCCCGGTCATTGCCGGGCTCAGCCGCATCCCTCTATTCAAGGGTCGTGCCAAGTTGCGCGGCGGGGCGGAGATTGCTCATCTCAGGAGATGTTGCCCGCGTGCGCGGAGGCATCGAGCAACATCCGCGGGCAAATGGCGCATTGTTGTGCAGGTTGATTTGAGGCGATTGCCTAAAAAAGCGTCGATGGCTTCGGCTTGCGCACGCGGATCAGACCCTCCTGCGCAGTGCTGGCGACAAGGCGCCCATCCCGGCTGAAGATCAGGCCGCGTGCCAGACCCAAGCCGTGGCCGGAACTCGGGCTGTCCTGGACATAAAGAAGCCAGTCGTCGGCGCGGAACGGACGGTGAAACCACACGGCGTGATCGAGGCTGGCCGCCATGATCTCCATGGAGAACACGGTCTTGCCATGCGTCACCAGCGCGGTGTCCAGCAGCGTCTTGTCGGACGCATAGGCAAGCGCCGCCTGATGGAGGCCGTCCTCGTCCGGCAGCGGCTCGGACGTGCGGAACCACACTGCCTGCCGGGGCTCGCGCGCCTCTCCGCGCTTGCGGTAGCGCGTCATGTCCACCGGCCGCATCTCGATCGGCCTTGCTGCATCGAAATAGGCGCGAACCGGAGATGGGACATCGGGCATGTCCCGGATGCTGTGCGCATCGGGCAAGCTCTCGGGATCGGCCGTTTCGGGCATGGCGAACTGGTGGGTCAGCCCCGTCTCGGCTGCGTGGAAAGAAGCCGACATCTCGAAGATCGTCTGCCCGTGCTGAAGGGCCGTGACCCGCCGCGTGCTGAAGCTGCCGCCGTCGCGCAGGCGCTCCACGTCGTAGATGATCGGCACCGATGCGTCGCCCGCAAGCAGGAAATAGGCGTGCAGCGAATGCACCGCCCGCTCCGACACCGTGTTGATCGCCGCCGTCAGCGCCTGTGCCACCACCTGACCGCCGAACACCCGTGCCCGCTCCGGTTCGGGCGATGCTCCCCTGAAGAGATTGAGCTCCAGCCGTTCGAGCTGGAGGATGGGCAGGAGATTTGCGGATTGCGCAGCCATATGTTCTCTCGCGGGTCGGAAGCGGGCGATCCTTTCTACACCCGGAGCGGAGCGAACCGGTATGCAGGGCAGTGGGATGACGGGCGCGGGACGCACGGATGTGCTGATCTCGGGCGCGGGCTTTGCGGGGCTCGCCCTTGGTGCGGCGCTTGCCGGTGCCGGGCTGTCGGTGATGATCGTCGACCCGTCGCTTGGCCGCCCCTCCGGCTTTGATCCTCGCGCGTCAACATTGGTCGCCGGCACGCGCCGCCTGCTCGAAGCCATCGGTGCCTGGGACGCGATCGCGTCGGATGCGGAGCCAATGCTCGGCATGGAGATTACCGACGGGCGGCTCGAACAGATCCTGCGCCCCGTGTTCCTGCAGATCCATGGCGAGGCTGCGCCCGGCGAGCCCTTTGCCCATGTGGCGCCGAACGGCCTCACGAAAGCCGCGCTGCTCGCCACAGCGGAACGCGCGGGCGTTCACCTCGCGCCCGGCAGGATCGCCGACCTTCGGCAAGTGGAGGGCGGCGCGGAGGCGGTCCTTGCCGATGGCTCCACCAAAAGCGCTCGCCTGGTCGTGGCCGCCGATGGCGCGCAGTCCACGCTGCGGGGCATGGCCGGCATCACCAGCCGGGGCTGGCGCTACGATCAATCGGCCATCGTCACCAATGTGCGCCTGGAGAAGCCGCATCACGGCATCGCAGTGCAGCACTTCCTCGAAGGCGGACCGCTCGCCCTTCTGCCGCTGCGGGGAGACCGCGCCTCCATTGTCTGGTCCGAGCGGAAGTTCCAGGCGCTCCGCCTTGCCGAACTTGACGACGCCGGCTTCCGCGATGCCTTGCAGAAGCGTGCCGGGCACCGCTTCGGCCAGATCGATCTCGACGGTCGCCGCGCCTTGCGGCCCCTCGAGTTCCGGCTGGCAGCCGACTTTGCGCGCGGGCGCGTGGCGCTGGTCGGCGACGCCGCGCACGCTATCCATCCCATCGCGGGACAGGGGCTGAACCTGGGCCTTCGCGACGTCGCGGCTCTGGCGGAAAGCGTGGTCGATGCCGCGCGGCTTGGTCAGGACATCGGCTCGGATGCCGTGCTCGCTCGCTATAGTGGCTGGCGCAGGTTCGACACGGCGCTGATGACCGGTGCCATGGACGGCCTTGTGCAGCTTTTCACAACCCGATCGGGACCCGTGCGCCTGTTGCGCGACATCGGGCTCGGCCTCGTCGATCGCATGCCCACGGCCAAACGGGCCTTCATCCGCTCGGCTGCCGGGCTCGGTGGAGAGGTGCCGAGGCTAATGCGCGGCGAGACGCTGTAGACGATCAGTCTTCCAGCGGCCGCGCTTCTTCGGGAAGCATGATCGGTATGCCGTCCCGGATCGGGTAGATCAGCTTGGCCGGCCGCGAGATCAGTTCCTGCCTAGCTGCGTCATATTCCAGGGTTGCCTTGGTCAGCGGACAGACAAGGATTTCCAGCGCTCTGGGATCGATCCGCGGTGCTGCGGGCTTGGACACGTCGTTCATCGGGCGGCTCACACCTATTGGAGGGACGTGTCTGTATCGCCCCGCGTGCGGGCGAGGTCCATCTCCGTGATGGCCACCAGGATTTCCGCCCGGCTCTTGAGGTCGGGTGCCTCCAGCAGGGCCTGCTTCTCGCGGGCGCCATAGGGGCTCATCATCGACAACGCGTTGACCAGCGCCTCGTTGGACGCGTTCTGGATGCCGGACCAGTCGGCGTCGAGGCTGTTGGCGTCCAGATAGGCGCGCAATGTGGCCATCAGAGCCGGGCGGTCAACCTGGTCCTCGCCGGCGCCGGGAAGAAGGTCCGCCGAGAACTCTGAATAATCGGGCTTCACCTGCCGGAATGGCGTGGTGCCTTTCACCTCCTCCCGGCGGCGGAAGCGGCAGATGCCGGTGAGAGTCACGAGGTAGCGGCCGTCGCCGGTCTCCTGGAAACCGGTGATGCGACCCAGGCAGCCGACCTCCACCAGTGGCGGAACGGATGCGTCGTCGGGCGCATCGAATTCCGGCTGGATCATCCCGATCATGCGATGGGACGCCAGCGCCTGGTCGATCATCGCCAGGTAACGGGGCTCGAAGATGTTCAGCGGCATCTCGCCACGCGGCAGCAGCAGCACTTCCGGCAGCGGGAACACCGGCAGCAGGGGCGGCAGGTCCGAGGGTGCGCGATAGATCGTGTTGATCGGCATCTTCCGCTCAGGAAAAGAGGACTGAGGACAGCCGGCGGCGGCCCTGAACGGCAACGGGATCGGCAAACCCCCATGCCTCGAACAGCTGGAGCAATTGCTTGCGCGCTCCATCCTCGTTCCAGGCGCGGTCCTTGCGGACGATGGCCAGAAGATGGTCGACCGCCTCCTCCTTGCGCCCTGCGGCGGCAAGGGCGACGGCCAGGTCCGAACGCGACTGATGATCGTCCGGATCGGCGGAGAGCTTGGCCTCGAGGCCTGCGATCTCGCCGGCTTCCGGAGCATTCCCGGCCAGCGCGATCTGTGCGCGCACGGCCGCCAAGGCCGGATCGTTCACGAGCAGAGGCGACAGCGAATCCAGGAACTCCGTCGCACCTTCCACATCGCCTGCGGCAATCTGCACGCGAACGAGACCGGCCATGGCGCGGGTCTCTTCCGGGTTCATCGCCAGAAGCGCGCTGTAGACTTCGCCCGCGCCGGCAAGGTCGTTCTCGGCCAGCAAGGCCTCCGCCTGCTCCAGCATGGCCGCCGCGTCAGCGGCATCCATGGGCTTGGTCAGCCGCTCGATGAAGGCGCGGATCTGCCCCTCGGGCTGGACGCCGAGGAACCCGTCCACGGGCTGGCCATCGACAAAGGCGATGACGGATGGAAGCGACTTGATGCCCAGCTGACCGGCCACGGCGGGATGCTCGTCGGTGTTCATCTTGACGAGCTTCACCTTGCCGCCTGCCTGCTGCACCACCTTTTCGAGCACGGGCGCCAGTTGCTTGCAGGGACCGCACCAGGGGGCCCAGAAGTCCACGAGCACAGGCTGCGTCCGGGACTCCTGCACGACATCGACCATGAAGTTCGCGGTCGTCGTGTCCTTGACGAGCCCGGTTGCGGCATCGGCCGGGGCTTCGTTGAGCAGCATTGCATTGTCTCCTGAGAGCATCGGGCCGCATTTGCGGCGGCACCGCATAAGATGGGAAGGTGTGGCCGCGAGGCAATGTCTTCCTCCGTCTAGCGTCGCCATCCCGCATGCGGCAAGTACGGCGGCACGGTCTTGGCGCGAGGGGCATTCCGGGCCTAGACTTCACCCATGAGCACGCTCGCCATCGATCTGCGGTCGCCCTGCGTCGAAGACGCGATAGCTCTCTGTCGGGCGCATGATGACACCTGGCGCTACGCCTATCGCGGCATCATTCCCGGACGTGAGCTTGAGCGCATGGTGATGCGGCGCGGCGAGGACTGGTGGCAGCGCGCCATCCGCAATCGCGGCCGCCGCATGCTGATCGCCACCGTCGCCGGTGAACTCGCCGGCTATGCCAGCTTCGGGCGCAACAGGGTCGCCTCGATACCGGTCAGCGGCGAGATCTTCGAACTGTATGTGCGGCCGGAATATCACGGCCTCGGCCTTGGCCGACGCCTGCTGACATGCAGCCGCGCGGCGCTGGACGAGCTGGGCTGGCCGGGGCTCGGCATCTGGGCCCTGCGCGATAACGAGGATGCCTGCCGCTTCTATCTGTCCATGGGCGGCGTCGAGACGGCACGCGGTTCTGAGACTTTCGGTACGACCACGCTCGAGAAGATCGCCTTTACGTGGTCTTGACATAAATGGCGTAATTGTCCGCTGCTGGAGCCCGGCAAAGTACCGGACAGCAGACCAACAGGAGCGTCAATGCGCATCGAAGCAATTCCGATCGGCAAGAATCCGCCGGACGACATCAATGTGGTGATCGAGATCCCGATCGGCGGGGAGCCGATCAAGTATGAGCTCGACAAGGAATCCGGCACGCTCTTCGTGGACCGTTTCCTCTACACCTCGATGCGCTACCCCGGAAATTATGGCTTCGTCCCGCACACGCTGAGCGATGACGGGGATCCCATCGACGTGCTGGTGGCCAATACCCGCGCCATCGTTCCCGGCGCGGTCATCAACTGCCGTCCGGTCGGCGTTCTCAAGATGGAGGACGAAAGCGGTGGCGACGAGAAGATCATCGCCGTCCCCGTGACAAAGCTGACGCGGCGCTATGAGAAGATACAGACGGTGTCCGACATGCCGGAGATCACGCTCCAGCAGATCGCCCACTTCTTCGAGCACTACAAGGATCTCGAGACCAGCAAATGGTCCCGCCTGATCGGCTGGGGACAGGTGGACGAGGCGCGCGAGATGATCGTGCAGGCCATTCAGCGCGCGCAGGGCGCGAAGCGGCTGGAAACCGAGACGCTGCTCGCGGGCAAGTAGCCGCAGGAGAACGGCCAGCCCCGCGACGGCCCTCACGGTCCTTATAAAACCAAAGCGGCGCGCCCGGTGGGACGCGCCGCCTTCGGCGCAGGCAAACCGTGGTCAGAAGCTCGGGGGCGTCAGGCCGTTCGCCACCATCGCGGCCTTCAGGGTGTTCGCCAGAAGGCAGGCGATGGTCATCGGACCCACGCCACCGGGCACAGGCGTAATGGCGCCGGCGACCTCCATCGCCTCCTTGAAGTCGACATCACCCACCAGCCGGGATTTTCCGTTCTCACCGGGCACCCGATTGATGCCGACATCGATCACCGTCGCGCCCGGCTTGATCCATGACCCCTTGACCATCTCCGGGCGGCCGACGGCTACCACCAGGATGTCCGCGCGCCGGCAAACGGCTTCCAGATCCCGGGTCCGCGAATGCGCGACCGTCACCGTGGCGCTCTCGGCAATAAGAAGCTGGGCCACCGGCTTGCCCACGATATTGGAGCGGCCGAGCACCACGGCCTCAAGGCCGGTCAGGTCCGGATGGACCGTCTTGGCCAGCAGCACGCTGCCCTGCGGCGTACAGGGAACAAGCGATTCCTGCCCCACGACCAGCCGCCCCGCATTCTCGACATGGAAGCCGTCGACATCCTTGGCAGGATCGATGGTGGCGATGACGAGATCGGGGTCGATCTGCGGCGGCAGGGGCAGCTGCACGAGGATGCCGTGCACCTTGGGATCAGCGTTCAGCTGCCGCACCAGCGCCAGCAGATCATCCTGCGTGGTTTCGGCCGGCAACACATGCTCAAAGCTCGCAAGACCTGCTTCCGTGGTCTGCTTCACCTTGTTGCGCACATAGACCTGGCTGGCCGGGTTCTCGCCCACCAGAACCGCCGCGAGGCCGGGCACGATGCCATGGCTGCGCTTCAGCTCCGCGGCCTCCGCGGCCACCTTGTTCCTGATGCTCTCCGCGAGCGCCTTGCCGTCGATGATCCGTGCCGTCATTGCGTTCTTCAGCCCCCGAATGTTCGGGCGAGCCGCGCGGCAAGTTCCGCGCAATCGCCTGTGATGTGGAATGTCTTGATGCGGCTCGTCGCTCCGGATTGCAGCACAAGCGCGGAGCGGGGCACGGCCAACTCGGTGGCCAGCAGGGCAGCGAGAGCCCGGTTCGCCGCGCCATCCTCCGGCACGGCCCGCACCCGCGCCTTCAGCACCTCGCGCCCGTCAGCGAGGATTGCCGTGCCGTCCAGCGCGTCACGTCCGCCCCTCGGTGTCAGCCTCACGGTGAGGAGAAGTCCATCGTCCGTGGCGCTCCAGGCGCGCGTGCTCACATCAAAGCGGGGCGGATGTCCCACCACAGCAGATTGCGCAGGAAGCTGATGAGCAGCAGCACGATGATCGGCGAAATGTCGATGCCGCCGAGATTGGGCAGCACACGGCGCAGCGGGTTCAGCATGGGCTCGGAGAGCCGGACAAGAGTGTCCCACACCATGCCGACGAACTGGTTGCGCGGATTGACGATGTTGAGCGCGATCAGCCAGCTCATGATGGCCGACAGAACGATGATCCAGAAGATCAGGCCGAGCACGGCGTCGATCAGGATGAAAAGGGCGTTCATTCGGCAGGGCTCCAGCGGGCAAGAGCTATGTATCGACGGCCCGCGCGGGCCACAAGTGTGCCTTGCTTGACAGGTTCTTGAGCCGCAACGTAAATGGCGCTGCCTGCGAGGGGCCGTAGCTCAGTTGGTAGAGCGCGTCGTTCGCAATGACGAGGTCAGGGGTTCGATTCCCCTCGGCTCCACCAGCAGGCAAGATCGGATATTTCAGCCTTCGAGAGCTCCAGGCGCGCCGCAGCGGTCGCCCTGCAGGTAGTCCACGCCCATGCCCTTCAGCATGTCCGCCGTGGCCTCGTCCTCAACGCGTTCCGCGACGGTCCGGAAGCCGATATCCCGTGCCAGCGAGACGATGGCGCGCACGAAAGCGCGGTCTTCGACGCGGCTTCCCATCCCGGCGACGAAATCACCGTCGATCTTGACGAGGTCCACGCCCAGGGCCCGCAGGCTGCGGAACGAGGTCTGCCCGGCTCCGAAATCGTCCAGAGCGATGCGGATGCCCGCCTCGTGCAATTGCGCAACGAACCCCGCAGCTTCCGAAAGATCGCCGGGCGCGGCCGTTTCCGTGATCTCGATCAGCAGGCGTGGGGCAATCGCGCTGTTGCGGCGCAGCGTTCCCAGAAGGTGCTGGCGCCAGTCTTCGTCGCCGATCGTCTCGGCGGAAATGTTGACCGCAAGAGCGGCCGTCGGATGCGCGTTGAGGGCCTCAATGGCAAGTTCCAGCACGCGGCGATCCAGCAGGTGGACGAGCCCAAGCTTCTCCGCGGCTTCCACATAGCGCATGATGGAGACGCGTTCTCCACCCGGCAGTGCAATTCGGGCAAGGGCTTCGTGCCAGGCCACCTCGCCGCTGCGTGCATCCACCACCGGCTGGTAGACCAGTGAGACCCGCCGCTCGTCCAGCGCGCTGACGAGCTCTTCTGCCAGGTGGATGTTCTGCCGTCTTTGCTCGTCCCGCTCCGGATTGGGTGCGTAGACCGTAAAGCTTCCCCGCTTCTTGCGGCGCAGTTCGGCCAGGGTGTCGCTTACCCGCGTGACAAGCTCCGGCTGGTTGTCGGCATGGCGCGGGGCCACGATGCCCGCGCAGGTGACGCGCACGCCGATGGGACCTGCGCTGGTCGGGACAGGCGTGCCGTGCACGGCGTCGATGAAGCGGCGCGCGGCGACATGGAGGTCCGGCAGGGTGCAATTGGCAAGCGCCAGGCCGAAGACGGAGTGCGAGAAGCGGCCGAGAGCGTCACCGGCACGCATGCTTGACCGCAGGCGCTTGGCGACCGCTGCCACCAGTTCATCCGGAGCACTGCCGTATGAGCCGTCCAGCACGCCGATATTCTCGATGGCGACCAGCAACAGCGCGCAGGACGACTGGAACCTTCGCGCATCGTTGATCATCATGCCGAGCAGATCGAGCAGCTTCGGGCGGTTCAGTGAGCCGGTGAGGGGGTCGATCCGGGTCTGGATCGCAAGCCGCTGGTCGGCCTCGTGGCGCTCCGTGACAACGCGGACGATGCCTTCGGCATAGGCCGGTCGGCCCATCGCGTCGGCATGCCAGCGCCCGATATCCTCCACCCAGATCAGGCCGCCATCTCCTGCCGAGGCCGCCCGCAGCGGATATTCAAGTTCGTAGAGAACGCCGCACCCGTCATCACGTGCCGTGGACGACATCACGGTGCTCTGGCGGGTGGCCATGGCATCGGGGTCGATGCGGCGTGCCCATTCGGCGCCGGTCGTGATCGCGCCATCCGCCGCAAGCGCATGAGGCTGATGCGGATTCCAGTCGAGGGCGTCCGTTGCGACCGTCCAGCGATAACCGGAGGCCTGCACCTTGACGAGGACCTGGCGAAGATCGGGCAAAGGGCCGCCCGGTTGGGCGCCATCTGCTGAGGACATTGTGTGTTCCGCTGCCCGGAGGTGAAAGGACGCGCCGCGCGCGCACTATGAGGGCAGCACAACTGCGTCGTCCAGCCGCTGGACTTCGACCTTCGACTGCCGAGGTGCCTTAAAACGGGAAAAGCCGGCCACGGGGCCGGCTTTCCGTACAGAGCTCTCGATGAGCCGTCAGATCAGGCGTCGGCCTTCGGCGTCAGGACCTGACGGCCGCGATACATGCCGGTCTTGAGGTCGAGATGATGCGGACGGCGCAGCTCGCCCGAGTCCTTGTCCTCGATATAGGTCGGCGCGGCGATCGCGTCGGCGGAGCGGCGCATGCCGCGCTTCGAGGGGGAGGTCTTTCGCTTCGGAACGGCCATTGTGGATACTCCTGAAAAGGGCGCAGTGCGGCTTGTTCAGGCGCGGCGCTGACATTGGATTGGCGCGGGGGATAACAGAGGCGGCAGCAAAAATCTAGGGCCCTCAGCTATCCTGCGATGCAGGACGTGTCCGCTCCGCGTCCCGCAATGGTGCCCGCGCGGCGATTCTGGGCTCGTGTCGGTCGCGCGGTGTTGCGCACGACGGGGTTGGGAAGTGCCGCCGCCATCAGCCCTGCCTCGCGGCCGCTGAGGCGCGAGGCCGGCTTGCCGAAGCCATGCCGGGCGCCGGCCTCCGCACCGAAGACGCCATCGGGGCCCCATTCCGCGATGTTCAGGTAGACCTCCATCACGCGCTTCTTGCTCCAGACAAGATCGATCCAGTGTGCCAGCACGATCTCGATGGGCTTACGCACATAGGCGAAGCCGTTCCAGAGGAAGAGGTTCTTGGCCACTTGCATGGTGATAGTGGATGCGCCGCGCGCGGGCCCGTCCTCTCCGGCGTCCTCCATCACGAGGCGGATGGCATTCCAGTCCACGCCGGCATGCGAGCAGAAGCGGGCATCCTCCGACGCGATGACGGAGCGCGCGAGGAGCGGCGAGATGTTCTCGATGGGGGTCCACTGCCGCTCCACGGGCCGCAGCGTGGCCCACCGCGCCAGCATCAGCGTCGAGACCGGCGGCACGACGGCGTAGACCAGCGTCAGGGCGAACGGAACGATCGCGAGGAGGACGATGATCCAGAACACGGACCGAAGCGGCCTTCGACGGCGCATCAGCGGCGAGCGGTCCGGGTCGAGATCGTCATCGGCATAGAAATCCGCGTGGGGGTCGGAATACCGGCTCACCTGCGGATCTCCTTGGCGGCGGAAGGGATTGGAGGGCTATTCGGCCGCCTGCTCGGGAACCTTGCCGGTCACGCCGAAGCGGCGCTGGACATAATCCTCGACCATCTTCGTGAAGTCGGCCGCAAGGGTGGGGCCACGAAGGGTGGTGACCTTCTCGCCGTCGACGAAGACCGGGGCGGTCGGCTGTTCGCCGGTGCCCGGAAGCGAGATGCCGATATCGGCGTGCTTCGACTCGCCCGGACCGTTCACGATGCAGCCCATGACGGCGACGTTGAGCGTCTCGGCGCCCGGATATTGGGTCTTCCACACCGGCATCCGAGTGTGGATGTAGCCCTGAATTTCCTGCGCCAATTCCTGGAAGGTCGTGGAGGTGGTGCGGCCGCAGCCGGGGCAGGCGGCCACCAGCGGCACGAAGGTGCGGAAACCCATGGTCTGCAGGATTTCCTGCGCGACGGTCACTTCCTTGGTGCGGTCGCCACCCGGCTCCGGCGTCAGGGACACGCGGATGGTGTCGCCGATGCCGTTCTGGAGAACGACGCCCAGGGCCGCCGCCGAGGCCACGATGCCCTTGGATCCCATGCCGGCCTCGGTGAGGCCAAGATGCAGCGCATAGTCGGAGCGGGTCGCCAGATCCAGATAGACGGCGATGAGATCCTGCACCGCCGAGATCTTGGTGGAGATGATGATCTTGTCGCGGCCCATGCCGAGCTCTTCGGCACGCTTTGCGGAGAGCAGGACGCTGCGGATCAGCGCCTCACGCGTCACCGCACGGGAGCTGATGGGATTCGCGCTCTTGGAATTCTCGTCCATGAGCGCCGTCAGCATCTCGCCATCCAGCGAGCCCCAGTTTCCGCCGATGCGGACGGGCTTGTCGTGGCGCAGGGCAGTTTCGATGATCTGGGAGAAGTGCTTGTCCTTCTTCTCCTTGAAGCCGACATTGCCGGGATTGATGCGGTACTTGGCGAGTGCCTCGGCGCAGGCGGGATGATCGCCCAGCAGCTTGTGGCCGATATAGTGGAAGTCGCCGACCATCGGCACATCCACGCCCATGCGGTCCAGCCGCTCGCGGATGTGCGGCACGGCGGCGGCGGCCTCATCGCGGTCCACCGTGATGCGGACCAGCTCGGAGCCGGCGCGGGCGAGCGCCGCGACCTGACGGACGGTGCCGTCGATGTCTGCGGTGTCCGTGTTCGTCATCGACTGCACGACGACGGGCGCACCGCCGCCGACCGTGATATTGCCGACCTTCACCGCCACCGATTGCCGGCGGCGGTTCTTCAAAACCTCGTCCACCATGGGGTCCTCATCAAAGAATGCTGCGCGCCAAGCGCGATTTGACGGCTCTATAGCAGATCATCATGCGCCCGTCGCGCGACAGGCAGCACACAGGCCGGCGATCTCGATGAACTGCCCGCGCGGCTCGAAGCCGGCTCCGCGGGCCAGTGTCGCAAGGTGCTGCCCGACATCCTCGCCGCATGCCTCGGCTGCGGCTCCGCAGCTCTCGCAAAGCAGGAAGATCGCCACGTCTCCATGCCCATGGGCATGATCGCAGGCCACGAAGGCGTTGCGGCTCTCGATGCGGTGGGCAAGCCCCTGGCCGAGCAGGAAGTCCAGCGCCCGATAGACCGTGATGGGGGCCGGACGGCGGCCGTCGCCGGTGCCGAGAAGCTCGATCAGGTCGTAGGCCCCGAGCGGCTGGGCGCTGCCCGCCAACAATTCGAGCACACGGGCACGGGTCGGAGTCAGGCGTTCGCCGCGCTCCTGGCAGACGCGTTCGGCCCGCGCCGTGATGGCCGCTACGGAGCCAGCGACGGACGGCTCATGCCGATGATGGTCGTGCTGATGGGGCATTCGCTCCCCAATGTAACCATGGCCGGACGGATTGCCAGTGCGGCGCCGGTTCAGCTTTCGTAGATCGCATAGGCGGCGCAGCCGGTGAGGGCGGGGTAACGTGCCGTGATCAGCGAAGTGCCGATTGCGGCAACCAGCTTTTCATGGGGCGCCTTGGCGACGAAATTCGCCCGGAACCGTGCTTCGTCCATCAGGTCGATGGTCTTCACCGCCACGCCGCCGCCGATATAGACGCCGCCCTGCGCAAGGAATGCGAGCGCCATGTCGCCGGAAAAGCGGGCCAGGGCATCGAAGAAGATGTCCATCACCTCCCGTCCACGCGCTTCGCCGGCGCGGGCGGCGTCGGAAATGTCCTTGCCTTCCCGTTCGGTGATCTCGCCGCTGTCGATCCAGGCTATCGCCGCATCGATGCGGGCGATACCGGAGCCGCAGGCAATGGCTTCCGCCGAAACACGGCCATATTGCGAGCGGACGCGGTCGAACACCGCCTGCTCGCGCGGCGTGATCGCCGCAAGTTCGATATGTCCACCCTCGCTCGGAACAGGCGTCCAGCGCCCGTTGTGACGCGCAAGCGCCGCAACGCCTAGCCCCGTGCCCGGACCAAGCACCAGCTTGGTCGCTGCGCCGTCGAGCGGCACGCCGCCGATGGAGCGCAGTTCGTCGGGCGGCAGGTAGGGGAGCGCCCAGGCCAGTGCGGCGAAGTCGTTCATCACGTCCACCCGCGCCAGGCCCAGCTGCTGCGCCAATTCCTCCGGCACGAAGGACCAGCCCCTGCGGTTGGTAAGATGAACGGTGCCGCCTTTCACGGGGCCTGCCATGGCGATGACCGCACGCGCCGGACGCGATTTCGTCAGCGTGAGGTAATGCGGGATCGCCTCCTGCAGATTGGCGAAATCGTCGCCCTTGAGCTCATGGATGTCCCGGGGCTCGAGTGAGCCGCGGGTGACGATGCCGAACCGGCTGGTGGTGCCGCCGACATCGGCGACGAGAACGCAATCGAGAGAAGCCATCTGCTCGTTTTAGCGCGAATGGCCGTGGCGCCCAGCACTGCACTGCGCGTTTTCGTGCGGTGTGATAAACGGTCCCATGCGTTCAGAAGACCTGCTCCCGCGCCTGCTCTACCGCGATGCCATGATGCTCGTGATCGACAAGCCGGCGGGATTGCCCGTCCATGCGGGCCCGAAAGGCGGCGAGACGCTTGACCAGCATTTCGACGTACTGCGGTTCGGCCTACCCAGGCGCCCCGAACTGGCACACCGGCTGGACCGCGAAACCTCCGGCTGCCTTGTGCTCGGCCGCCATCGGCAGGCCCTGGCCAAGCTCGGAAAGCTGTTCCAGACCGGCCATGTCCAGAAGGTCTACCTTGCTGTCGTGCGTGGCGTGCCCGCGCAAGCCGAAGGCATGGTCGACCTGCCGCTGTCCAAGCGGGACGCCAATCGAGGCTGGTTCATGAAGGTGGATCATGAGCACGGCCAGAAATCGCTGACGGGCTACAAGGTCCTGGACACCGCCGGAGGGTTCAGCCTGCTGAAGCTCGACCTTTTCACCGGGCGCACGCATCAGATCCGCGTCCATCTGTCGGCGCTCGGCTGCCCCGTTCTGGGCGAGCGTATCTACGCCACGTCCCCGCCGCCGCCTGCGGGGCCGATGCTCCATCTGCACTCCTGGCGCATCTCCCTGTCGTTCAAGCCGGGCGCCGTTCCGATAGAGGTCGAGGCACCTCTGCCTCCGCATATCTCCGCCACCATGGCTGCCCTCGGCCTCCGCGTTCCCGCCGATGATACGGTTCGGGAACGAATCGGCCCTCCAACGCTTGAAGTGGGTCGCGACCCTCACCTCGGATCACCATGAGCTGCCTCGTCCTCTTGAATGCCCGGGCAGGTACCCTGCTGAGCGGTGGTCTGGAACGGCCGCGTGAGGTCGTCGCCGAGGCTTTCGAGACGGCGGGCCGCCCCGCCGAGGTGCATCTCGTCGACCCGGAGGAGATGGGGCCACGGCTCGAAGCTGCTTCGCGATCGGATCATGAGGTCGTGGTGGTCGGCGGCGGCGACGGAACCTTCTCGCATGCGCTGGCAAAGCTTGCAGGCAGCGGCAAGGTGCTCGGCCTGCTGCCGCTCGGAACGGTGAATCTTCTTGGCCGCGACCTGATGTTCCCTGCCGGCGGCCTGCCCGAGATGGCGCGGGCACTGGCGGGCGGGGAGGTCCGGCACATAGATCTTGCCACCGTCAACGGCCGCCCGTTTCACTCCCTTTGTGGCCTTGGCTATTTCAGCCGGGTGGCGCGCGAGCGCGAGCAGACCCGCTTCAACATTCCGCTCGGCCGCCTCTTCAGCGTGACAATGTCGGTGTGGCGTTCCGTGACGAAAACGGGTCGCGTCCGTTTCAGCATCGATGTGGGCGACCGGCGTTTCAACACGGATGCCTATGCGATCCTGGTCACCAACAACCGCATCGGTGACGATTGGCGGCGCGCGCAACTGGACGAGGGCGTGCTGGAACTGCACCTCATGCGCCATTCGCATCTCGCCGGCCGTGCACGGGCAGGCTTCGAGCTGATCGCCGGCCGCTGGCGCGAGGGCGATGCGATCGAGAGCTTCGCGGCGCAGACATTCACCATCAGCTCGGCACGGAGCCGGGTGTGGATGGCACTGGATGGCGAGTTGGTCCGCGAGCCGACACCGCTGCGGTTCCACATCCAGCCAGGCGGGCTGAGGATGCTTGTGCCCTCACCCTCTCTGACCGAGGTCGAACGCTAGCTTCCGAGTTCGACCCGGCCCGGATGGGCCTGGGCCGCCGCGTCGATCGACATATGGATGCGGATCATGTCTTCGCCCACTGTCTCAAGCCGCGCACCGAGCTGCGCCGTGTAGGCGGACACCAGGCGAGCCGCGAGGCCCATGCTAGGCACGGCGTGCGAGATTCCCGCGCCTGCGATCTGAACATGCATCGCATCCTCCGCCGTACGCTGCAGCGTGATGCTGATCGGCATCGTGGCGGCATCGTCACGGTCGAGTGCGGACGACATGATCTCGGAAACTAGCAGGCCGAGCGGTACGGCGCGGTCGAGATCGAGCCAGATCGCCTCGGCTTCAGCCTTCAGCGTGATCAGGGGAGCGGACAGCGAGAAGCTCTGGCGCAACTGGGCCGCGATGTCGCGCAACAGGTCGAGCAGCGACACACGGCCGATTTCGCCCGTCGCATAGGAGGCCTTGTAGGCCGAGGCCATCGCCAGCACGCGGTCTTCGGGCACGCGCAGCAGGGTGCGCAGCCGCAGCGGCAGTTCGCGCCGCTGGAGGGCCAGAAGGCTGGCGATCATCTGGAAATTGTTTTTCACCCGATGGTGAAGCTCGCGTAGCAGGCCGTTCTTCCCCGCCAAGGCTTCCTCTAGCGCGTGGGAACGCTCCTCGATGCGGCTGGCCATCACGTTGAAGCTGTTGCCGAGATCCGCAATCTCAAGCGGCGCGCTGTCCAGCCCTGCCACCCGCACGGAGTAGTCGCCGCGCGCGCAGGCGCCGGTGGCGGCGCGCAGCCGGGCGATCCATTGGAGAACAAGGCGGTCCACGCCGGCGAAGACGGCCCCGATGCCGAGCACGAGCATCAGGAGCGGCGCGAGCAAGGCGATGCCGATGCTCGTCCAGTCCGGCTTGGTCAGTATGGAACTGGGCGTGGCGAGGACGATGTTCGTCATCGTGCCGCGAACGGGCGCCAGCGCGTAGAAGAACTCCTCGCCGCCGCTGGCGGCAAAGGTCAGCCCTGTCGGCAACTGGCTGGATTCATCCATCGGCAGCGGCCTTGAAGGGCGCCATTTCTCGTCGGCACTTCCGAACTGGCTGACCACGATGCCGCCGCTGCGCACGAGAGCCAGCGCGCCATTGGAGAGACGGCCCTCTCCGGGCTGGAAGATCTTGTCGAAGGCTGCACGCTTTATGAGAAGGCCTATGGCCCCTCTGCCGCCTTCACGCTCGAAAGGACGAGCAGCGAGGACTGTTTTCTCCTGCGTGTGGATGCTCTCCGGCAGGAAGACGGTATCACCGATATCGGTGGGCTGTGCCTGCAGTGCCCGCAGAAGAGAGGAGTGGCGCGCCACCTTTCCCTCATCGACTTCGCCCGCGGAGCAGATAACAAGACCCTGATCGTCGGCGACGACGATGCCGACATAATCGGGCCGCAGCGCCAGCGAGTCTTCCAGAATCGTGCGGCAGGCCGCGTTGCCGCTCGCCACCGCGGGGTTTGATGCAAGGGTGTCGACGACGCCTTCGGCAATGCCGAGCGTCAGCCCTGCCCGTGTCGCGATCAACTCCGCTTCCTGAACGCTGGCCCGTTCCCGCGCGGTGACGGTCGCACTCTGCGCCTTCAACGTGGCGCCAATCGCCAGCGCCGCGGCGGGCAGGTTTGCCAGCAGCAGAAGAAGGACAAGCCTCGACCGTAAGCTCTGTCTCATGCTGCTGGGCCGGTCAGGATGAACTTCCCGATGAGGTTGTCACCATGGCAGCCTGAAGCGTGGGTTCGGGACCAAACTCCGACCCGGCCTGCACGGCGAGGGAGCGCGTCAGGGCGCTGCGAGCCCGATTGACGCGGCTCTTGATGGTGCCGACCGCGACTTCGCAGATCGCGGCAGCTTCCTCATAGGAAAATCCAGACGCGCCGACGAGGATCAGCGCCTCGCGCTGGTCCGGCGGCAGGCCGGAAAGCGCAGTGCGGAAATCCTGAAGGTCCATATGGCCGTTCTGCGAGGGATGCACGACAAGTCGCGCCGAGAACATGCCGTCGGCGTCCTGCACCTCGCGGCGCCTCTTGCGATGTTCGGAATAGTAGACGTTTCGCAGGATGGTGAAGAGCCAGGCACGCATGTTCGTGCCCTCGGTAAAGCTGCCGAGGTTCGACCACGCCTTTACGAGGGCTTCCTGAACGAGGTCATCCGCCTTGTCCATTTGCCCGCAGAGCGACACCGCGAATGCGCGCAGGCTCGGTATCTGCGCCAGGAGATCGTCCCGGACGGAGGGGCGATCGTTCATCGCTGCTCGTCCCGGCTGTCCTGACCCTTTTCTTTTTCCTCAAGCGTCTTCAGCAGGTCGAGGAACCTGTCGGGCACGTTCTGAACCAGAATATCGTCGTAAGATGCCTTCAGGTGCCGGCCGATATGGGTCTGGAGCTCGAGATCGATCTCCGGTGAACCCTTTTCAGAATGAGCCATGTTCCGCACACCTTGTTGGGCCGCGGGAAACCGGCCCTACCTTGTCTCTAAATCTGATGCGTCGGAGGTGGTACGCACCTTTGGCCACCAACGCAAACCCGGCTTGCCCAGCCTTCGCAATCGTCAACTCACAAGAACGCCCTCTTCCGGTTTCCGTTCCATAAAGGTGTGAAACTTTTTGTCTCGCCTGCGCGTTACCCCGTTGCTACCGTCGCGCCTGCGACGAAGAGGGGAACCAGGTACAACATGTCGATTGCGCCAATTATCGCGGCACAGCTGCCGTTTCTGCGTCGTTACGCGCGTGCCCTGACTGGCAGCCAGTTGAGCGGTGATTCCTACGTCGCCGCCGCACTGGAAACCCTGGTGGAGGATCCCTCGCTGTTCCCGAAGGATATGGAGCCCAGGATCGCGGTGTACCAGGTGTTCACCCGCATCTGGTCGTCCGTCCGCGTCAACCTTGAAGGCGATGGCGCGGCAAAGTCCGGCACGCCCGCCACCCGTACGCTTGATGCACTGGCACCGCTGTCGCGCCAGGTCTTTCTTCTGGTTTCGGTCGAAGGCTTCTCGACGGCGGACACCGCCCGCATCCTCGGCATCAGCGAAGACGAGGTGACCCGCGCCATCGACGATACGGGCCGCGAACTCGCCGGCCTCGTGGCGACCGATGTTCTCATAATCGAGGACGAGCCCATCATCGCCATGGATCTCGAGGCACTCGTTGAGAGCCTCGGCCACCGTGTCGCCGGCGTCGCCCGCACCCACAAGGAAGCCGTGGCCCTGGCGGAGAAGACCAAGCCAGGCCTCGTTCTTGCGGACATCCAGCTCGCCGACGGATCGTCTGGCCTCGACGCGGTGAACGACATCCTCGGCCAGTTCGACGTGCCGGTGATCTTCATCACGGCCTATCCGGAGCGGCTGCTGACGGGCGAACGGCCGGAGCCGGTGTTCCTGATCTCCAAGCCGTTCCAGACCCAGACGGTGAAGGCCATTGTCAGCCAGGCCCTTTTCTTCGGCACCCGCGCCCACAAGCGCGGTGCGCGTATGAGCGCCTGACCAATTCAAACCTGAACGGAAACGCCGGGCGATGAGCCCGGCGTTTTTGTTTGCAGCTTACTGGTTCGCGGCAGGTGCCTGCCCTTCGACAGCTATATTTGGCGTGCCCGACTTCAGAGTAATTTTCGGGGATTTCGGGCTGCCGGCTAGAGCGAGGTTGGTGAACGGAACCTCGCTGACATCGGACCCGAGCCCAAGGCTGCCCTTGTCCACGAGCGCGGCGGCAACCTTGTTTCCTTCGAATCGAAGATCGTTGATCGCGGCGCTTTCCTGCGCGTTGGTGATTTTTGCGCCGACAAGATAGCTGGCCGGCCACATATCGCTGCCCGAGACCGCGGCGCCGGACGCCATGTCGGAGGATGCCGCCGCGGTGTTGGCGGCTTCACCGGAGGCCGGAGCGGCGGAAGAGTTGGCATTCAGGTCGGTGGTGCTGCCCGGCTGATTGCCGCCGGTCGCCACGGTGCCGGCGGGCGCGTTTGCGGCGGCGGGTGCCTCGGTCGTCGCGGGAGCCGCTGAGCCGGACGTCGATGCACGCCCCGTCTCCGCTTCCGGATAATTGTACTGCGGCAGGCTCTCCAGCGAGGCTGTGGTCATGTCAGGCATGCGAACCTTGCCGTCCTGGACCTGCGGCAGTTCGGCGGCGTCCACAGCGCGCAAGGTCTCGCCGATGCCGAGCAGGCCGCCATGGCCGACGACGATCTGGCGAAGCTGGCCGGAGCTGTCGAGGATAACGTCGGCCACGCGGCCGAGTGACTTGTCCTGCCCGTCTACAAGATCTGCGCCCTGCAGATTGGAGTAGAGGTTCGGGCTTTCCTGGTTCTGCGTGGCGTTGTCAGCTGCCGCATCGGCCGGAGCATTCTGCGGAGCGATCGCATGGGGCGAGACCGGAGCGGGCGGATTCGTGTTCTGGACCGGATCGGCCGGCGCCTGAGCCATCGCCAAGCCAGCCATCATCGAAAGGGCGGCGCCTGAAAGAAGAAGTCGCTTCATCATTGTCGTCTCCATTGGATGGGTTGAGGTGTGGGCCGCATGCGGCCGTCCAAGCCTTCTCAAGAGAGAACGCGGAGGCGCAGGGATCGTTCGACTTCTTTCGGGCCGATCCTTGCTTTTCGCATCTTGCGAATTGCATAAAGAATTCACCAAAGCGGACCGGTATCTTGTCGAGCCTCGTTTCGATTGTTCTCCCCATCTTCGGAATGATCGGCCTCGGCTTTCTCGCCGTGAAGGCGGGGCTCGTCAGCGCGAAGGCGGGTGAAGGCCTCGCCGACTATGTGTTCGCGCTTGCCGTGCCGGCGCTTATCTTCCGGATGCTGTCGGAAAGTTCAGCGCCGCTCGACAGCAGCCCCTGGGGCTATTGGCTGAGCTATTTCATCGCCGTGGCCGTGGTGTGGGTCCTGGCCATGATCTTTGCCAGGCGGGTCTTCGACCGCGACACACGCGAAGCCGTCATCCACGGTTTCAGCTCGGCGCAATCCAACACCGTGTTCCTCGGCATTCCGCTGATCCTGCGTGCCTATGGCGAAGCAGGCGCGGTGCCGCTGTTCCTTCTGCTGGCCATCCATCTGCCGATCATGATGGCCGTGGCCTCCATCCTCATCGAGACCACCGGTTCGCCTGGGCAGTCCGGCGGCGTGAAGCGGTTCGCCAGGACGCTCGTCACGCACCCCATACTTCTCGCGCTGATCGCGGGGGTAGCGGCCAAGCTTCTGGGCGTCCGGACGCCCGATTACCTGAAGCCGCTGCTCGACAGCCTCGCGAACTCGGCCTCCCCCGTGGCCCTTATCTCGATGGGCATAGGACTTGCGCTGTATGGGTTCAGGTCCGATCCCAAAGCGGCATGGACGGTGGCGGCGTTCAAGCTCGTCCTCCACCCCTTGCTGGTCTACCTGCTCGGCACCTACGTCTTCAGGCTGGAGCCGGTGTTCACGGGCGTGGCTGTGCTCTTCGCCGCGCTGCCGTCCGGCATCAACGGCTATCTTCTGGCCATGCGCTACAAGACCGCCGAAGCCTTCGCCTCGAACACCATCGCCATCTCGACCGCCGCATCCGTGGTCACGGTGGCGGCATGGCTGTGGATCCTCGGGGTGGGCTGAGGCCGACCAGCATCCTGATGTCTTCCGGGCTATGGCCCGTCTCGCGCAGGTCGCGCAAGGATGCGGACCCGGCGCTCTTCGCAAGTTTGCGCCCGTCCTCGCCAAGGATCAGCCGATGGTGCCGATAGACCGGCGCGGGCAGGCCGAGCAATTCCTGGAGCAGGCGGTGAAGACTGGTGGCGAAGTAGAGGTCTCGTCCCCTTACCACATGGGTGATCCCCTGCAGCGCATCGTCGTGGACCACCGAGAGGTGGTAGCTGGTCGGCACGTCGCGGCGGGCCAGCACCGGATCTCCCCACGCGGCGGGATCGGCGCTGATGTCGCGGATGGCGCCATCCTCCCCCGCGTCGGACCAGCGGAGAGTGCCGCCCAGTCCCGCCACGGCAACCTTCATGTCGAGGCGCCAGACATGCGGCTGGCCGGAGGCGAGCTGCTCCGAAACGCGGGCGGGCGGCAGGTTTCGGCACGTTCCGGGATAGACCGGCGCGCCATCGGGATCGCGCGGCCAGTCCGGTCCCCCTGCGGCAACAGCGGCTCGCACGTCGCCGCGCGAACAAAAGCAGGGATAGACCAGTTGGCCCGCCTGCAAACGGGCGAGCAGGCGGGCGTAATCCGGCAGATGCTGCGACTGGCGGCGCACGGCGCCTTCCCACCTGACACCCAGCCAGTGCAGGTCTTCGAGGATCGCCTGCTCGAGGTCCGGCGTGCACCTGCCGGGGTCGATATCCTCGATGCGCAGCAGCAGGCGCCCGCCCGCCGCCTCCGTCATATCCCGGTTCAGCAGGGCCGAATAAGCGTGGCCCAGATGCAGAAGGCCATTGGGGCTGGGAGCGAAACGGAAGACCGGCAGGTTCATCCTGGCTTGCCGATTGGGTGCTGGCTGGAGAATAGCATAGGGATGCATATGCATCTTCCAGCGACCATCGCAAACGAGGCGGATCTCGCCGCCCATCTGGACGCCCTGCTCGTTCGCGCGCCGGGCCTGGCGGAGGCGAGTGGGATAGCCGGCCCGCTGCCCCTGCGCAGGATTTCGCCCGATTTCGCAGGGCTTGTCTGGGTGATCGTCGGCCAGCAGATCTCGGTGGCCGCGGCGCGGGCCATCCAGGCGCGGCTGGAGGCGGAACTCGGCACGCTCAGTGCCGATGCAATGCTGGAGGCACCTGACGAGGCGCTGCGCCGCGCAGGTCTGTCCATCCAGAAGATGCGGGCGCTGCGGGCTGCGGCTGCGGAGGTGACCGGCGGACTGGATCTGTCCACCCTCTCCTCGCTCGACGCCGAGGAGGCGATCCCCACCCTTTGCCGCATCAAGGGCGTCGGACGGTGGACGGCGGAAGTCTTCCTGCTGTTCGCCGTCGGGCATCCCGATGTCTTCCCCGCCGGTGATCTTGCGGTCCGGGAGGCGGCGCGCCTGATCCACGGGCTCGATGAGCGCCCCGAGGAGCGGGACCTCAGGGCAATGGCCGAAGGGTGGCGTCCGCATCGGGGCGTCGCCGCACGCCTGTTCTGGGCTTATCTTGGGGCGGTCCGCAGCGGACGCGATTCCGCTCCGGTTTGATCTGCGTCCCGCCGCAGCGTGAAGAAGTAGGGATCTACGCCGCGCATCTCCATGAAGCCCAGCAAGGTGTCGTCGTCCACGCGGCGCAGGAAATCGCAAATGGGCTGTGCGTCGTAGATCATCGCAGCCGTTTCCACGCCCCTGTGCATCCGGCTGTGCAGCCGTGCAGTCGGCCGCCGCGTCGAGAAGGCCGGCATCGCCATCTTGAAGGCCAGCCGCGCAGGCTTGCTCCGAAGCAGGACGCCGGCTTTCGCCGCAAGGCGTGCCGGGATCAGGGCCGGGTCCAGCGAGGTCAACTGCCCTCGCATGGAGCGGAACAGCATCGGATGGGCACGCCCGCTGTCCAGGAACTGCTTGCCGTACCAGCCGAGCGCTTCCATCACCCCGTTCATGGGGTGCCCCGTTTCGATGCCGGCGCCTCTGTAACGCCCGCGGATGCTCCACGGCTGGGCCGGCTCCAGGCTGTCGAACAGCGCCGTCAGCACATTTCCGGTTCCGCCGCGCTTCTCCAGCAGCGCAAGTTGCGCAGCGTGGCTCGACGCTTGCGAGGGATGTTCCATCCGTATCAACCGGCTCAGGCCCGTTAGGTTCATCTCAGGCCATTGGTGCGCGGACGCGCCGCCCTATCTTCTGCAGACCTCTTCCCCACGGGCGATATCTTATGCGGCTTCTCACCACCCTTGGCGTCCTGCTGGCGCTCTGCGCCCCGGCTCTCGCCGAGGACGATCCTGAATTGATCTTCAAGAAAAGCACCGTGTTCCGGATGTTCTCCCCGGATGCGAAGCTCGCGGTCTACGCCATCGACGATCCGCTGATCGAGAATGTGGCCTGCCACTTCACGCTGCCCGAAGTGGGCGGCTGGAAGGGCTGGGCGGGACTTGCCGAGGAAGCGTCCGACGTGTCGCTCGCGTGCCGGCAGACCGGGCCGATCGCCATCAAGGGCAAATTCAAGCAGGGCGAGGAAGCCTTTCGCGAGCGCCGCTCGATCTTCTTCAAGAAGGTTCAGATCGTCCGGGGCTGTGATGCGAAGCGCAATGTGCTGGTTTATCTGATGTACACGGACAAGCTGATCGAGGGATCGCCCAAGAACTCGACCTCAGCCGTGCCCATCATGCCGTGGGGAACGCAGGAAGGTCCCCGCTGCGGCGATTTTCTGGAGTAGCCGATGCACCTTGATGGCCCCCGCCTCGCCGCCGCCAGCGGCACGACCCGTTCGCTCGTCATCTTCCTGCACGGCTATGGTGCCGATGGGAACGATCTGATCGGTCTCGGCTCCGAATGGGCGCAGCGCCTGCCGGACACCGAGTTCGTCTCGCCGCACGCGCCCGAGGATTGCCTGCAGAACCCTCAGGGCAAGCAATGGTGGGATCTCAGCCTGCGCAGCGAAGAAGAGCGGTGGAACGGGGTGAGGGGTGCCGGCCCCGTGCTCGACGCCTTCATCGACGAGGAGATGCAGCGCACGGGCCTGCCCGCAGGCAAGGTGGCGCTCGTCGGCTTCAGCCAGGGCACCATGATGGCGCTGCATGTGGGCTTGAGGCGCGCCGAGCCGCTCGCCGGCATCATCGGCTTCGCGGGGACTTTGGCGGGGCGTGAGCATCTTGCTGGAGACATCAAGTCCCGACCTCCGGTGCTGCTGGCGCACGGCACCATGGATCAGGTCATCCCCGTGGATGCGCTTGTCGCCACGGTTGAGACGCTGGCCGAGAATGATGTGCCTCGTCGCTGGCACGTCGCGCATGGCATGGCGCATGGCATCGACCGCAAGGGTCTGGCGCTTGGTGCTGATTTTCTTGTCGAGCACCTGGGCTAGACAGCTTCCGCACGACGGGGAGAAGGGGCGATGCTCAGGTCACTGCGGACATGTTTCCTGCTGGCGGCGTCGGCGCTGATGGCGCCGGCCGCGTCCGCTCACCCGCCTGCGGAACTGCAGAGCTATGTCGGCGCACGCGCGGGCCAGGCCGAATTGGGGATCGCCCGTCTCGGCTACGTCAACAAGATCCGGAACTACTGGTGGCATCCACGCGACGCCATCTGCGTGAAGTTCACGGTGTCGCAGGGGCGCTACCGCGCGATCGACATCGTCAAGCCTTCGGCGTGCGGAATAGCGTTGAAGGCGCTGCGTTCCGGAGACACCTCAAGGTAGCCTCTGCCGGGGGCTTCACAAGACGGACACACAAATCCTAGACTGTCCCAGTGCGTCGGCTGGGCGCCGGCGCATAGACCGGAGCGCTGGGTGACGATGCACGTCTCTCCCGAAGCATGTCCTGCCCTCGTCCTGAACGCGGACTACCGTCCGTTGTCCTACTACCCGCTGTCGCTCTGGTCCTGGCAGGATGCCACTAAGGCCATCTTCCTCGACCGCGTGAACGTGCTCTCGCACTATGACCGGGTGGTGCGCAGCCCCACCTTCGAGATGCGGCTGCCCTCGGTGGTCTGCCTCAAAAGCTATGTGAAGCCCTCGCGCAATCCGGCTTTCACGCGATTCAACGTGTTCCTGCGCGACCGTTTCACCTGCCAGTACTGCGGCTCGCACGAAGAATTGACCTTCGACCATGTGATCCCGCGCTCGCGCGGCGGCCAGACGACCTGGGAGAACGTCGTCGCGGCATGCTCGCCCTGCAATCTGCGCAAGGGCGCGGCACTGCCCCAGCATTGCGGGATGCTGCCGGCGCAGATGCCCTATCCGCCGACCGTCAACGACCTGCACCGCAACGGGCGGCTGTTCCCGCCCAATTACCTGCACGATTCCTGGCTCGACTACCTGTACTGGGACACCGAGCTGGAGCCGTAGGGCCGACGGCCGAGCAGGCCCACCCCGGACATCAGCGCAACCACGGCACTCGCGACCATGTTCCAGCCGGCGAACGACAGGCCGAGGAAGTGCCAGGGCGCCGCGTCGCAGGCCACCACGCGGGTGCGCTTCAGGTCCTCGATCAGGCTGCCGGTGCTGGGGCCCGCTGCGCCCGCTCCGCAACTGGTCGGTCCCGGCCAGAAGTGCCATTCCACGCCGGCATGGTAGAGGCCGAGCGCCGCATTGGCGGCAAAGACGAGAAGCAGAACGGCGAGCCCGGCCTTCACCAGACCCGAGGGCAGCCTTGTCCCACCGGCCGCGAGTACGGCCGCAAGGGGGATGCCGACATAATAGGCCCAGCGCTGCCACAGGCACATCTGGCACGGCACATAGCCGAAGACATGCTGGAAGATGAGCGCCGCGCCCAGAGCAGCGCAGGCGACAAGCAGGATCAGCAATGGTGCGGCGCGGGCGATAAGGGGCATGGTCACACCAGGGATTGGCATTCGACCGGCAGCCACCAACCGGTGAGCCGCCGCGTCAGGGAGCTTCCGGTGCTCTAGCGCCTCACGATCGGCTCGTCCATCGCGCGGCAGGACGCCATCTGCAGGTACTGGACTTCGAAACCGAGGCCATGGCAGAAGATGCCGCCGATATTCAGTTTTCGCTCCGGCTGCATTATAGGTGCAGTGAGCGCCGGACCGGATCGGCGGCACATGCGGGTGTGGTGGAATTGGTAGACGCGCCGGACTCAAAATCCGGTTCCGAAAGGAGTGCCGGTTCGACCCCGGCCACCCGCACCATCCTTCTTTATCGAGCAGAGCCGAGCCGTTGGCAGCGCGCCTTGCCGCAACTGCGACGACCTATCGGCGCGCACGCAAAGTGATGCGCGTAAGCTCGGAAGGCCGGCCGAGGCGAAGCGCGAAGCCCGGCCAAAGCGCGGTGCCGTTGCTGACATAGAGCGTCATGTCACCGACCGCGTATCGGCCCGATACGAACCCGTTGTTGGCGCGCGCAACAAGCCGGTCCAGCCCCACGAGCATGCCCCCATGGGTGTGGCCGGATAGCTGGAGCGCAACGCCGCGCGCCGCCGCATCCGGTGCGTTCCTTGGCTGATGATCGAGAAGGAGGATCGGTACGCCGGCCGGTGCCCCCGCAAGAGCCGTTGCGAGGTCCGGCCCCGCGTGACCGGTAGCGCGAGCGGATCGGTCCGTGACACCCGCCAGGACGAGACGACCGTCGCCGCGAGCCAGCACGGCATGCGCGTTCGGCAGCATGCGGATGCCAAGGCCTGTCAGGCGATCCATCCAGGCTGGATAATCGAAAAAGTACTCGTGATTTCCGGGGACGGCGTAGACTCCGTCGGGCGCGAGCAGATCCCGCAGCGGCACCACGTCTTCACGACGCATCTCGACGGAGCCGTCTATGAAATCTCCCGATATGACGATGAGATCGGCGCCTGCGCCGTTCGCCCGCTCAACCGTGGCTGCTGTCCATTCTGCCGCGAACAGCCCGCTGATGTGGAGATCGGTCAGCTGCAGCACCTTGTAGCCGTCGAACTGCGGGGGCAGGCCGGCGATGGCGACCTCGACATCCTTGATCGGCGGAACACGGATCGCGTTGCCAACACAGAACGCCGCCAGCAGCGCCGCGATGGCTGCTGCCGCATAGCGGATGCTGTCCGGAGCGCTCATGGTGCGCCAGCGCGCCGCCATGGCAGCCAGTGTTCCCAGGTCGAGCAACACCTGCAGGGCTGCGAGGAACAGGATCGCCCCGAAGCTCCAGTTGAAGGCGATGACGATCGCGCGCGGGAACTCGGGTGCGAACACCGATCCGGAGGAGAGCCGGCTCCACAGATGGTATTGCGAGGCGACGAGCAGCAGCACTGCCATCGCGCCCTTCACCCAGAAGGGCAGCGACAATGGCCACAACCAGCGAACGATCACCAGCAAGGACGGAACGGCCACGACAAGGCTAGAGATCGTCATACTCCGGGTGCGGGCGGGATTGCGAAGGCATGGCGTCCTTCGTTGCCGATTAGCAAGCAGTAAGCCGCGTCTTCAGGCGACCTCACATCAACGTGTCGAGTGTGATCGGAAGCTCGCGCACGCGTTTACCGGTCGCATTGAACACCGCATTGGCCACGGCGGCCGCCACGCCGGTGATGCCGATCTCGCCGATGCCGCGTGCGCCGAGCGGCGAGCGGGGATCGGGAATGCCTGTCCACATGACCTCGATTTCGGGAACGTCGAGATGCGCGGGGACGTGATAGTCGGCAAGGGTGGGATTCATGATCCGGCCGCTGCGTTCGTCCAGCAGCGTCTCCTCCATCAGCGCCAGGCCAAGGCCCATGATCATGCCGCCGCGGAACTGGCTGGCGGCGGTCTTCGGGTTCAGGATCGCGCCGCAATCGAAGGAGCCGAGCAGCCGGTCGACCCGCACCTCGCCGGTCACGTCGCTCACCCTGAGTTCGCAGAACACGGCCGAGGTGCTGTGCATCGTGTGCTTGAAGAACTCGAGCGGCGGCGTGCCCGTGGCGGTCACAACGACCTCGTCGCGATTGGCGCGGTCAAGGATCGATGCGTAACTTTCATGGCGGGACGGATCGGCGGTGCTGGCGATCCCTTCCCGCTCAAGTCGCACCTCTCCGGCGCGCAGGCCTGCGAGCGGGCTGCTGTTGCCGGCCAGCCGCAAGAGCTCTCCCGTCAGCTTCTCGGCCGCAACGATGATCGAGCCGGCGATGGAGACGGTCTGCGCGGATCCGCCGGCCATCGGAGCGGCTGGAAGATCGGAATCGCCCATGGCGAAGCGCACCGCCTCCATCGGTAGGCCAAGCCGGTCGGCCGCGTGCTGGACCTGCACCGTTGCCGTTCCCATCCCCATGTCCTGCGCAGAGCAGGCGACAAGCGCGGTGCCATCGCGGTGCAGGGTGATGCGCACCGCAGCGCCGGGCATCCGGACATAAGGGAAGCTGCCGCTCGCACAGCCCATCCCGATGCGCCACTCGCCTTCACGTCGGGTGCCCGGAACCGGATCGCGCCGATCCCAGCCAAAACGGCTCGCGCCATCGCGATAGGCCTGGTCCAGCGCGTGCTGCGAGAACGCGACCCCTGTGATCGGATGGCTGTCGGGCAGGTTGCGCAGCCGCAGCTCGATGGGATCCATCCCCATCGCATGCGCCAGTTCATCCACCGCGCTTTCCACCGCGAAGGTGCCGACCGCCTCGCCCGGCGCGCGCATGAAGGTGTTGGCGACGATGGCCAGATCGAGATGGCGCTGGAGAAACTCGAAGCTCTTCGCGCTGTACAGCGCCCGCGTTCCCAGCGTGTAAGCCTCCGGGCTTGCGCTATAGGTCGGCATGACCGAGTAGCCGGTGTGCACCAGCGCGGTGAAGTTGCCCTCCGCGTCGGCGCCGATCGCCACGCGCTGCTCGGTCGGGCTGCGTCCTCCGATGATCCGGTAGACGCTTTCGCGGCTCAGCATCAGCCGCAGCGGGCGGCCGACCATCCGCGCGGCCGCGACTGCGACGATCTGGTGATCCCAGAATCCCTTGGCTCCGAAGCCGCCACCCACGAACGGCGACAGGACACGCACCTTCTCGCGCTTCAGCCCGAAAATCTTGGCAAGCGTGGCGGCGGTCGGCGCGATCATCTGTGTCGCGTCGTGGACGTTCAGAGCATCGCCATCCCACGCCACGGTCAGCCCGTGCAGTTCGATGGCGTTGTGGTTCTGCCCCGGTGTTCGATAGATCGCGTCTACGCTGTGCGCGCTGCCCGCCAATTCCCGCTCGGGATTGCCGACGGTGCAATGGTTGGCGTCGATGATCAGTGACGGAATGATCCGGGCATCCGGCTTGGCGGCGTCGAACCGGGTCGGCGCCGCCGTTTCGGCATAGTCGATGCGCAGGAGCGTCGCGGCATGATCGGCCTGCTCCTGGGTCTCGGCAACCACCATGGCGACGATCTGCCCGTTATAGTGGACCCTGTCGTCCTGCATGATGGGGAGGCTGCTGTTGCCCACCGCCGTAGGATCGGTGATGGCGATCAAGGCGGGGCTGGCGACCCGCGGCATGTTCCGGTGCGTGACGACGTGAAGGACGCCCGGCGCGTGCTCGGCCATTCCCGTGTCGAGGGCAGTGATCCGTCCCCGCGTGATGGTGGCGTGGACAAGCGCGCCGTAGCACAGCCCCTCCATCGCAACCTCGGCGGCGAAGCGCGCGCCGCCCGTCACCTTCTCCGGCCCGTCGAGCCGCGATGCCTGCCGCCCGATTGCCGCCCGGCGTTCGATCAGCGGATCGGGCTTGCCGCCGGGCAGCCATTGGCCGGGCACCCAGCCGATGGCTGTGCGGACAGAGCTGATGATGAAGTTCTGCACATTGCTCATTGTCCGGCCTCCGCCAGTTCGGTGAGGACGGCACACAGCGTCCGCTGCGCAAGCTCGACCTTGAAGCCATTGGCGGATTGCGGCCGCGCGTCGGCCATCTCGGCCGCCGCGGCGTCGGCGAACGCCTGCGGGCTGGCGGGCCC
>NZ_JAXAFJ010000014.1:0-47477 GCF_033898525.1 Terrihabitans rhizophilus
TTGCAGTGCGGCTTGTTCCGCGAAAACTTCTCTTTGGCCATGGCGAACCAGGTTCCTTGAGCTCACGTGATGAGGGTTTCTTGGCGGCGGTTCGATAAGGCGTTTCGCCCGCCACTGCAAGCTTGGTGCGTCAGAAGGGCTTGGCGAGTGGAGCGGGTGAAGGGAATCGAACCCTCGTATTCAGCTTGGAAGGCTGCTGCTCTACCATTGAGCTACACCCGCGTACTCGGCACCAAATAGGTGGTGGGGGAGGCAGGACTCGAACCTGCGAAGGCATAGCCAGCGGATTTACAGTCCGCCCCCTTTGCCGCTCGGGACACTCCCCCACGAAGCCGGCTCCTTGCGGAGAAGGCAAATCGCAGACGCGGAAAACACTGGGTTGCGACACCCCGTGTCCAGCGGCGGCTCTTATGGTAATCCGCCGCCGCGCTGTCAACAAGTAAGGTTGAGCATGCCTCGTTGCCAAGGCGTCCGGCCCGTGACAAGGAACGAGGATGAGCCGACCGCCCCGTTCCGCTGGCGCCAAGACGCCGAACCGCTTCAGCCGCCCTGGAAACGCGCGGCCGCGCCGCGACGAGGACGACGATACGGTCATCCTCTACGGCTTCCACCCCGTGATCGAGGCGCTGAACAATCCCAGCCGCAAGATCCGCCGCCTGCTGGCAACGGAGAACGCGATCAAGCGCCTTGCCGAGGAGGGCGTCCAGCCGAAGGTTCAGCCCGAGATCGTGCGTCCGGGTGATATCGACCGCCTCCTCACTCCGGATTCGGTTCACCAGGGCCTCTACGCCGAGGCTGATGCCCTGCCCCAGCCGCGCATGCGTGATCTTCCGGACACCGGAATTGTTCTGGTGCTCGATCAAGTCACCGATCCACACAATGTAGGCGCCATCCTGCGCACGGCGGCCGCCTTCGCGGTCGACGCCATCATGACGACCAACCGTCACTCCCCGGCGGCCACCGGTGTGCTTGCCAAGGCCGCATCCGGCGCGCTGGAACATGTCCCCTTCATCACCGTGACGAACCTGTCGCGCGGACTCGATGAGTTGGCGGAACGCGGCTATCGGCGAGTCGGGCTCGATTCGGATGCGCCCGAGAACCTGGACGACATCTCTCTGGCGCCGCCTCTGGCCCTTGTGCTTGGGGCCGAGGGCAAGGGGCTCCGGCAGAAGACAAGGGAATATTGCGACGTGCTCGCCCGCATGGACATGCCCGGCGCGATCCGCAGCCTCAACGTCTCGAACGCGGCCGCGATCGCGCTGCATGCCGCCCACCTCGCACGGTCACGCTAAACCCGAGGAATGCGCTCGATGACCGGGCGCGGAAGGCCGTAACGTGGCGGCCGAAGTCCGCCGGGTTCAGCCACGCGAGGCTTCGTCGGCTTGAAAGCACGAGGCTTGCGTCTCTCCGGCGGCACTCCGCGCCTGATTTCGTTCGGTCGGTGAAGCCGTGTGTTGCGCTGTGCATCGAGGCTCCATCGATTCTCGACGCCCAGCGGCGAAGCCATGGAGGCCGGCGGAAGCGAAGATAGCCCGAGAGCGGCGGCAACCAGGAAGAATAGTATCCTCATGCGAAACATCTGGTGATTATTCGAGCTATTTCCACCGAGTTAGCGGATGTGGCCAAAAAAAGGCGCGCACCGGACAAGAAGTCGCGGTAGGCTTTTCACCTTGAAACGAAGGGCGGTCCACGCCCTCGCAATGGTGAGGATTGCAGATGGCCTATACGGGAGACGCACTGCAGGCACGGGCGAAGCCGCGAGACATGACGCGGGAAGAGAAGAAGGTCATCTTCGCCTCGTCGCTCGGCACGGTTTTCGAGTGGTATGATTTCTATCTCTACGGCTCGCTGGCCGCCATTATCGGCGCCCAGTTCTTCAGTGCCTATCCTCCGGCCACGCGTGACATCTTCGCGCTTCTGGCTTTCGCCGCAGGCTTCCTCGTGCGGCCATTCGGCGCCCTGGTGTTCGGCCGCATCGGCGATCTTGTCGGGCGCAAATACACCTTCCTTGTCACCATCATGATCATGGGCCTGTCCACCTTCATCGTGGGCATCCTGCCGAACGCCGCCACCATCGGCATCGCGGCGCCCGTCATTCTCATCATCCTGCGCCTGCTGCAGGGCCTCGCGCTTGGCGGCGAATATGGCGGCGCAGCCACCTATGTGGCCGAGCATGCCCCTCCGGGCCGCCGCGGGTTCTACACCTCGTGGATCCAGACCACGGCGACTCTTGGCCTGTTCCTCTCGCTGCTTGTGATCCTCGCGACCCGCAGCGCCGTCGGCGAAGCCGATTTCGCCGCCTGGGGCTGGCGCATTCCGTTCCTGATCTCGATCGTGCTGCTCGGCATTTCGGTCTGGATTCGTCTCACCCTGAACGAATCTCCTACTTTCCAGCGCATGAAGGCCGAAGGCAGCACCTCGAAGGCGCCGCTCACCGAAGCGTTCGGCCAGTGGAAGAACGCCAAGTTCGTCATCATCGCGCTGCTCGGCCTCACCGCCGGTCAGGGCGTCGTCTGGTACACCGGCCAGTTCTATGCGCTGTTCTTCCTTCAAAGCATCCTGAAGGTGGACGGCTACACGGCGAACCTGCTGATCGCCTACTCGCTGCTGCTGGGCACGGGCTTCTTCGTGTTCTTCGGCTGGCTGTCCGACAAGATCGGCCGCAAGCCGATCATCCTCGCGGGCTGCCTCATCGCGGCGGTGTCGTACTTCCCGGTCTTCAATCAGATCACGACCTTCGCCAATCCGCCGCTCGAGCGGGCCATCGAGCAGGTCCAGGTGAAGGTGGTGGCCGATCCGGCGACCTGCGGAAGCCTGTTCAACCCCATCGGCACCCGCGTCTACACCGAGCCGTGCGACCAGGCGCGTGACGTGCTGGCGAAGTCCTCCGTCCGGTACTCCACGGAGCCCGCGCCTGCCGGCACCCCAACCGTCGTGGACATCAACGGCACACAAGTGCCGTTTGGCCCCGACTTCGCGAAGACCTTGGCCCCGGCGCTCCAGGCTGCCGGATATCCGAACAACGCACAGAACGCCGAGATCGTGAAGATGGCGCATCCGTTCGACATCTTCCGCCCACAGGTGGCGGCGGTCATCGGACTTCTGTTCGTGCTCGTTCTGTTCGTGACCATGGTCTATGGGCCGATCGCGGCGGCTCTGGTGGAACTGTTCCCCACCCGTATCCGCTACACCGGCATGTCGCTGCCCTACCACATCGGCAATGGCTGGTTCGGCGGTCTTCTTCCGGCTACCGCCTTCGCCATGGTGGCCGCCACCGGCGACATCTATTACGGCCTCTGGTACCCGATCGTCATCGCCGTGATGACCTTCATCATCGGCGTGTTCTTCGTCCCCGAGACGAAGGATCGGGATCTCGACAACTGGCACTGACACGGTGTCATGCGGCTCCGCTACGGCGGGGCCGCTTCTTTTCGGTGCGGGATGGACGGCTGCCGCTCCGGGATGCGATGCACGGAGCAGGACATAACAGCTCCTGCGGATAAGCCTCCATGTCTCTCGATGTTGAACTTCAGCGGGCCTACTACGCCCGCACGGCTCCCGACTACGACAGCAGCCACGTGTTCAGCGATGTGGAGCACGACATCGCATTCCACATCCTTGCCGGATGGCTGCCGCGCATCGGCGTCAACAGCATTCTGGATGTGGGCGCCGGCACGGGCCGCGCACAGCGGCTGGCCAAGAGCCTGGGCATCGCGGCAACGATCACGGGCATAGAACCCGTCTCAGCCCTGCGCCGGATCGGTCATGAAAACGGGCTGGGCGAGGACGAACTCACAGACGGCGACGCGACAGAGCTTTCTTTTGCAGAAGACAGCTTCGACCTCGCGATGGAATTCGCCGTACTGCACCACATCCGCGACAACGCCAAAGCGGTACAGGAAATGTGCCGCGTCGCCCGGAAGGGCGTGTTCATCTCCGACACGAACAATTTCGGTCACGGCTCCCTGCCCGCACGGCTGGTCAAGAATTCGCTACGCGTGCTGGGGCTTTGGCGTGCATTCGATTTGATCAGGACGAGAGGACGCGGCTTCCATCAGTCCGACGGCGACGGCATCTTCTATTCCTATTCGGTGTTGGACAGTGTTCCGCTGCTCCGGGCCAAGTTTCCGCACATCTACCTGTTCTCCACGGAACCGGTCGGCTCATCCATGCTCAGGCTTTCGGCGCCTCATATCGCAGTGCTGGCCCTGAAGGAGAGAGCCGGCTCCCTGTCATGACGCGGAACGCTATTGATGGCCCGTCCTGCCTCTGCTAACCGGTCCGTGCGTGCCGGATTAGCTCAGCGGTAGAGCAGCGGTTTTGTAAACCGAAGGTCGGGGGTTCAATCCCCTCATCCGGCACCAGTTCCTCAGGCCTGAAACCATCCGAAGCCTGCGACCAGGACGCCGTAACGGGCGGCCTTGCCGATGGTGACCAGCACCAGAAATTTGAAGAACGGCACGCGCAGCATGCCCGCCACGACCGTGAGCGGATCGCCCGCGACAGGAAGCCAGGCGAACAGCAGAAGCCAGCTTCCGCGACGCTCGAACCAGCCCGATGCCGCTTCCAGCTGACGCTCGCTCAAGAACCATCGCCGTCCCGCGAAACGCGCAGCGAACATTCCGGCGTAGAAGTTGGCGACAGAGCCGAGCACATTGCCGCCGGTTGCCACGAGAAAAAGGAGGATGGGCGAACCGTGCCCCGCAGCCAGCAGGCCTCCCAGCGCGAGTTCCGAAGATGCCGGCAAAAACGGAAGGAAGGTTGCCGCTACGAAGGCAGCCGCGAATAGGCCTCCGTAGATTGCAAGATCTTCCAGACCATCCTCCGATCCGAGCCTCTACCCGCGATTGGTGAAGCGCGCATTCCCGAGACCTGTGCCGACCGTCAGGACGCCCCAGCGCTCCACATCGGTCATGAAGGGCACTTCGCTCAGCCCCTGCACGACAGCATCGTTGTGCATCAAAATCATGGTCTCGCAACCCGCGATCGTCGGAATGCCTTCTGCGATGGCGGTGGGCAGATGGAACCTGCTGGACGCCCAATTGCCCGGCAGGTTCTGAGATCCCCGCTCGATCGAGCCATCGGCATCGATCACGCCCGGGCAACCGATGCCGATGAACGGCGCCAGCGCCAGATCCTCCGCTTCCGCCTTGTCGATCATACCTGCCAGCATCGAAATCAGCTTCGCCACGGCCTCTTCACGCGACGGCTTCTCATCCCTGTGCCGCCACAGATCTGAGGCGACGACCTCCGCACGCGACAGATCCGAGGCCTCCTTCAGGCGCAGCCGTACAAGGCCCACCCGGATATTCGTACCGCCGATATCGACCGCCAGAAGCGCTCGATGCCCGGCGAACATCCATGCGGGGGCGAGATGACCTGCGCCGAGCAGCCCGGCTTCATCAGGATGATGGCGGATAGGGCAAAGCTTCACATCTATTCCGGCTCTCTTCAGGAGCGCGGATGCACGGCCGATGGCGATCTCGCCGGCGCGGCTGTTGCGGAAGCCGCCCCCTACGACGATGCGCTGGGTGCCCTTCCACTCCTTGACCTTCAGGAATCGTTGGATGATGCCTGCCAGTTCATTGGAGAAGCGCTCGATCGCGCTAAAGACGATCCCGGCCGCCTCCACATCCTCGATCAGATGCTGATCGATCGCCTTTTTGCTCAATGAAGCGCTGTCCTCCTCCCCGAGCGGATCCTCCCCGCTTTTGGCGAACAGCTTGCGCTCCTCATCCAGATAGGATCGAAATGCCCCCTTGGAGGCGCGATCGCCAATGAAGCCGCTGCTGTCGGAGAGCTCGAGATTGTAGCTGTCGACAACGATGCTCGGCAGTTCCGATGCACCGTGCTGCCCGATGAGGCGAAGTCCCGAAACCTCGTCCTTCATGAGCGCGGCCGCCGGAGATGGGGCTGCGCAGAAGAGCCCAAGACGGCCCCGCCCGCCTCCGCGGTCAACAGTGATCCAGCCATCTTTCCTGGTCCCCAGCCCTGACGTGAAACAGCAACGTTGTCGCTGCTCTTGTGTTCCTTGCCGGAAAGGGGAACCCATAGGCCGCCAGCAGGATTCACAGGCTCGTGTCTGGTCTGCTGCGAAGCTGCGTCTAGTTTCGTTGTGCGCAAGGCATCATGAGCGCCACAGGAGAGCAGGAATGACGAAGTCAGGATTCGAACCAGCTTTCACCCGCCGCGCCTGGATGGCGGCCGGCGGCGCTGCTGCCGTGTCCACCCTCCTGCCGGCCGGGGCGGCACGTGCGGCGGCACCAGCGGCCGGCCGTCAGGTGCCGGGCATCTACCGCTACCGCATCGGCGAGTTCGAGCTGACGGCGATCAATGACGGCGCGAACATGATGACGCTGAAGGACGGCTTCGTCCGCAACGCCGCTTTCGAAGACGTCAAAGCCTCGCTTCACGACGCTTTCCTGCCGACGGATGTGGTGGCGATCCCCTTCAACCAGCTCGTAGTCAACACCGGGCGCAAGCTCGTCTTGATCGACACGGGGACGGGCGGACAACTCGCGCCGACCGCCGGTAGGCTGGTCGAGAACATGGAGGCCGCGGGTCTCGACGCGAAGTCGGTCGATACGGTGATCATCTCGCATTTCCACAGCGACCATATTCTTGGCCTGCGCACGAAGGAGGGCGCCGCGGTCTTCCCGAACGCCGAGGTGTTTGTGGGCGAGGCGGAATACGCGTTCTGGATGGATGACGGCCAGATGAGCCGCGCCCCTGAGGGGCAGAAGACGACGTTCCAGAACGTCCGCAAGATCTTCGGCCCCATGGCCAAGGACCTGACGCGCTACACGGGCGAGCAGGAACTGGTGCCGGGCATCGTAGCTCACGAGGCGTTCGGCCATACGCCCGGCCACATGATCTTCCGCATCTCATCGGGCGGCGATCAGGTTCTCTTCCTGTCGGACACGACCAATCATCCTGCGCTGTTCGTGCGCAACCCCGGCTGGCACGCCGTGTTCGACATGGACCCGGTGATGGCCGAGGCGACCCGCCGGCGGGTCCTCGACATGGCGGCTGCCGAGAGGCTGAAGGTTCAGGGCTATCACTTCCCCTTCCCCGGCCACGGCTACATCGCCAAGGAAGCCGACCGCTATCGCTACGTGCCGGCTGGTTGGCTGCCGGTGATTTAGGTCGCAGAAGGCCCGCCGGTCTGCATCACGATCCAGTCCGCGAAGCGGGATTCCGCATCCGTGGACTGGAACGCCGTGATCGCCGGGACGTCATATGGATGACGGCTCTCCACGGCAGCCATCAGGTCCGCGACACAACGCGGTTGGGTCTTCAGGATCATGACGACTTCAGCTGCCCGCTCCAGCGTGCCTTTCCATTCGTAGATGGAGGTCATCCCCGGGATGATGTTGGCGCACGCGCACAGGCCCTTGCCTACAAGCTCTCTTGCGGCAGCTTCGGCGTCGTCTGCCGAAGGCCATGTGGTATAGACGAATGTGGGATGCTCCATGTAAGCCTCTTCTCTGTTCCACGGGGCACGGGCCGCCCCGCATCAAGGCGCCTGGCGGATGGTGGACCCCTTGCAGCAATCATCCGACGTGGTCGAGTTCCTGACCGCCGAGCCTCAGGCCAAATCGGCTCCACGTTTCTCTCGGGTGTCCTTCATCGCCAGCAATGCGGATGAAGCACAGAAGGCCGCCCGCCGGCTTTCCCACGTCTACGGCAACGCGCCCGCCGAAGAAGCCGATGTGGTGGTTGCGCTGGGCGGTGATGGCCTGATGCTCAATGCGCTGCACCGCTTCATGCCGAAAGACGTGCCCATCTATGGGATGAATCGGGGCACCGTCGGTTTCCTGATGAACCATTACAGGGAGGAAGGCCTGCTGGAGAGGCTGGAAGCCTCTGTCCCCACCGTGGTTCGCCCCCTGGTCATGCATGTGCTGGACACCGAGGGCCATCGGCACTTCGCACGGGCGGTGAACGAGGTTTCACTGTACCGGCAGACCTTCCAGGCGGCGAAGCTCGAAGTCTGGGTGGACGGCACGATCCGCATGAAGGAACTGGCGGGCGACGGCGCGCTGGTCGCCACCCCCGCCGGATCAACGGCCTACAATCACTCGGCCTACGGTCCGATCGTGCCGCTGAACTCCAAGCTGCTGGCGCTGACGCCCCTCAATCCATTCCGGCCGAAGAGATGGCGCGGCGCCCTGCTCCCGGATCATGTGGAAGTGCGCTTCGGCGTCCTCGACCCCATCAAGAGGCCGGTTTCTGCGGTGGCCGACCATACCGAGTTTCGCAATGCCAAGGAGGTCGTGATCCGGCTGGACCGCGACCGCAAGATGGTGATGCTCCACGATCCCGAGCACGGGATGGAAGAGCGCATCATCGCCGAGCAGTTCGCCGCTGCCCAGCTGATGTAGGTATCGCTCAGGCCGCCCGGGCGAAGTGCTCGGGAGCGTGCTGACGAAGTCTGGCTCGCGACACCTGGCGGGAGGCATCGGCTCCGCTCTGCACGAACAGGCCGGCCGCTGCTCCTTCCGTTGCGGCAAGCACGCGTTCGGCCACCAGTTGACGCGCATGCGCACCTTCGAGCCGCTGCCGCTCCGCTTCCCCCCATGCCCCGAGTGCCTGCTGGAACACGGACAGGGATGACCGCGGCATTCCGGCCTGACGGTGCAGCGCGCGAAAGGCCGCAGCTTCCGGATCCTTCAGGAGGCCACCGACGCGGGCGGGGGTCACGCCGGTCAGTTCACTGAAGGCCGCGATCACGAAAGCAAGGTTCCCCTCGCTCAGGGCTTTCAGCACAATGGCGGTGGTCAGTTGCCCCTCATCCCGAAGATGGGAGACGAGGCCCGCGAGTTCGGTTCCTGCATCTTCGGCGACGACGAGGGCGGACCTCTCGCGGCCATCCTGCGTCATATGTTCGGCGCGCCGTTCGTCCATGCCAAGCCGGTCGCTAGCCATGCTGCCCAGTTCATCGGCAATGTTGCACAGCAGCCGGTAGCGAAGGGGCGCCGGCAATTCGGGCCGCAAGAGCAGGCGGCTGCGCAGGTCCGCATCCGTTCCATGCCGTTCCAGCATCCGCACGAGGAGGCCGGGCTCCAGGCCAACTTCGGGATTGCACGCCAGAACCATGCAGATGCGGGCCGAGCCATACTCGACGAGCGCGAGGGCAACGAGTTGCGAGACTGCGTTGCGGGCCGCAATGGCCGCCTGCTCCTGCTCTCCCCGCGTCGTGACCAGTTGAACGAGGTCCGCATCGTGCAGCAATGGGGAGAAGACGAGGACCGGCAAGGCCACGTCCGGCACGTCATAGGCGAGAGCGCGGATCACGGCAGGCGGCGCCTCTGCGCTGCGGGCAAGCGCGCCGGAAAGGCTGGATCTCACCCGGAACGAGCTGTCCTCGGTGAACAGCGCCAGGACGTCGGCAACGATCTCACGCGAACTCTGCGAAAGGTCGGAATAGAGAAAGGCCCGCGCCAATGCAGCGACACCTTCGGCTCGCGCTTCCGGAGCGGCGGCCGGGGCCCAGTCCAGAAAGCGCGCGACGAGATCGTTTTGGCTCCCGCCGAGAACTGCGGGCACATCGGCATGGTGCGGCATGGGCAAGCGGGCCTCCGATACGCGATAACAGGGCCAGCTTCCTCCCGTATGGTAAACCCGGAGTTAAACCGTTGCTGTTCGCGGCATGCGAAACAGCTCACTGACTTCGGCATAGTCGGCCAGGTAGCCGCAGCGTGCGAGCGGCCTCGCCGCAGCGGTATCGAACAGCCCCTCCTTTAAAAAGGACGCGTCGATGTGAACGCCAACCACCTGTCCGAGGACAAGGAAGCGACCAAGCGCGTTGCCGTCCATGTCGCGCAGCTGCGTGATGCTGATCAGCCTGCACTCCATCGCCGCGGGACTCTCGGCGACGCGCGGTGCACGCACGAGGCGACATGCCGCCGCTGTCAGCCCCGCCGCCGCCATCTCGTCCACACCGTCCTCGAAAGGCGAGCCGGTGATGTTCATCTGCTGGGCCAGTGGTGCCGTCGCGAGGTTGAAGACGAACTCGCCAGTCGCCTCGATGTTGCGGACGCTGTGCTTCCAGCCCTCGCTGCAGAAGCCGATGATCGGCGGAACGGAGGAGAACGCGTTGAAGAAGCTGTAAGGCGCCAGATTTGGGCGGTCTTCGGCATCGACCGTCGAGATCCACCCGATCGGGCGCGGCGCGATGATGGCCTTGAACGGATCGTGCGGAAGGCCGTGCCCCTTGGCCGGTTCGTAGAAGTGGACGCCACTCACGGGGCTGACCAGCGGGTTACGATCTCCTCCAGCGGCGGCCGGGGACGGTCGGGCATCGGTGCCTCCGGGGTGCCAATGTGGATGAAGCCGGCAACTCGCTCGCCCTCCACCAACCCCAGAGCCGGTGCGGCAGAAGGATCATAGGCCGCACGTCCGGTCAGCCAATTCGCCGCGAAGCCGAGGGAATGTGCGGCGGTTATCAGGTTCATGCAGACCGCGCCGGCCGAAAGCACCTGCTCCCATTCCGGGATCTTCACATGGGCCGCCGCGCGGCTGACCACGATGACGATGAGGGGCGTGGCGAAGCGCTTCTTGTCCTCGGCGATCCGCTGGGCGTCGGCCGACGGATCGGCAAGCGCAATTTCAGCCAGCCGGTCGGCAAGCGCAGCGCGGTCGTCGCCTTGCACGAGGATGAAGCGCCAGGGGGCGAGCTTGCCATGGTCCGGCACGCGGCTGGCGATTGTGAGCAGTGTCCGTATCTGATCCTCGGTCGGGCCCGGTTCATGGAGCGCGAACGGGGGAACGGAGCGGCGGCTGAGCAGAAGATCGATCGTATCGGACATGGGCACCTCTGGGGCGTTCATCGCAAACCAGCGCTCCCACGGCAACCGCGCGCGCCTTGCAAATGCCCCGGTTTCATGGAACCCAGCCGGTATGCGTTTTCGACTTGTTCGAGTCCCCCTCCTCGCCGCATGCGCCATTCTCGCGCTGGCTTCCGCGTCCCGCGCGCAGGTGCAGGCTCCGGCGCTCGCCGACCCCTCCTCGCCTTTGCGGCTTCCTCCCGAGTTCGACCCAGGGTCACCGGGCAATATGCTGAGGCGCACGCCTACGCTTGCGCCGGTCAGCCCGTCTTCGCTGACCAAGACCGTGTTGAGCCTCAGCGCGCAGTTTGAGGAGAAAGGCCCCTCCATCAAGTCGGGTCTGCAGTGGCGAATTTTCTCGGACCAGCCCGACGTAAACGGCAATCACGCTCTGGTGATGGAAACGACCGACGCCAATCCGATGATGACGCTCGATCCTGGCGGTTACATCTGCCACGTGACCTATGGCCTCGTCGGTGCCACACGCCACATCGTGCTCGGTTCGACGGCCCTGAACGAGCGTGTGGATTTGAACGCCGGCGCGCTGCGCTTCACGGGAAGCGTGGCCGGCAAGCCCATTCCGAACGAGCGACTGGGCTTCGAGGTACGAAGGAACAACGGGGCCGGCGGTGACGAACTCGTCGCCGAGGTGAAGGCAGGCGTGCTGCTGCGGCTGCCCGCGGGTTCCTATCAGGTGACGTCCACCTATGGCACCGCGAATGCCCGGATCGATTCCGAAGTGCGGGTGGAGCCCGGCAAGCTGACGGACGCCGCTGTCCTGCACAAGGCAGGGACGGTGGACCTGCGCCTGCTGGCGCCGGACGGCGCCGAGATCAGCGACGCCACGTGGAGCATCCTGACCCCCGGCGGCGACGTGGTCTCTGATGGCGTACAGGACCAGCACAGCATCGTGCTTGAAGAAGGCGAGTATCTCGCGGTCGCCCGCGCCGATGGAGAAACCGTGCAGAAGCCGTTCGAGGTCAAGGCGGGCCAGAGCGAACGGATCGAACTGGCCCGCAATTGAGGCCTCAGCCTTGCTTCAGGTCGGGCGGCAGCGCCTCGGCCGCGATGTCCCTGACAAAGCTGTCCAGTTGCACCGTCTTCTGGTCGGGTGAGCCGAGCCGACGGATCGACAAGGTCCGTTCGGCGCCTTCCTTGCGGCCGACAACCGCCAGCACCGGCACCTTCGCAAGCGAGTGCTCGCGCACCTTGTAGTTGATCTTCTCGTTGCGAAGATCGGCATCGGCGCGAATCCCGGCCTCGCGCAGGATGCGGGTCACCTCCACTGCGTACTCGTCGGCATCCTCGGTGATCGTGGCGACGATCACCTGCTGCGGCGCGAGCCAGAGCGGGAACGCGCCGGCGTGCTGCTCGATCAGGATGCCGGTAAAGCGCTCCAGCGAGCCGAACATCGCGCGGTGCAGCATGACCGGCTGCTGCTTCTCCCCGGAGGATGCGATGTAGAACGCACCGAGACGCCCCGGCAGGTTGAAGTCCACCTGCAGGGTGCCGCACTGCCAGTCGCGCCCGATCGCGTCACGCAGCACATATTCCAGCTTCGGCCCGTAGAACGCGCCCTCGCCTTCATTGATCGTGTAGGGCCGGCCAGACGCATCGAGCGCTGCCTTCAGCGCCTCCTCGGCGCGATCCCACACCTCGTCGGAACCGATGCGCTTCTCCGGGCGCGTGGAGAGCTTGATGCGGACATCCTCGAAGCCGAAGTCGCGGTAGATGGAGAGGATGAGGTCGTTGACCTTTAGGCTCTCCTCCATGATCTGCTCGGGGGTGCAAAACACGTGTGCGTCGTCCTGCGTGAAGGAGCGGACACGCAGCAGGCCGTGGAGCGCGCCCGACGGCTCGTAGCGGTGGACTTTTCCGAATTCCGCAATCTTCACAGGCAGATCGCGGTACGACTTCAGGCCGTTCTTGAAGATGCAGATGTGGCCCGGACAGTTCATCGGCTTGAGCGCGAAGACGCGGTCGTCCTCGGTCTTCGTCGTGAACATGTTCTCGCCGTAGGAATGCCAGTGGCCCGAGGTTTCCCACAGGCTGCGGTCCATCATGTCGGGCGAGTTCACCTCGGTGTAGCCGGCGGCGTTCTGCTTGCGGCGCATATAGGCGATCAGTGCCTGAAACAGCGTCCAGCCCTTGGGGTGCCAGAACACCGATCCGGGCGCCTCCTCCTGGAAGTGGAAGAGGTCCATCTCACGGCCAAGCTTGCGGTGGTCGCGGCGCTCTGCCTCCTCGATCTGATGAAGGTAGGCGTCCAGCTCCTCCTGCTTGGCAAAGGCGGTGCCATAGATGCGTTGCAGTTGCGGCCGGTTGCTGTCGCCGCGCCAATATGCGCCGGCCACCTTCGTGAGCTTGAACGCCGTCCCGACCTTGCCCGTGGACGTCATATGCGGACCACGGCACAGGTCCAGCCACTCGCCCTGGCGATAGATCTTGAGGTCCTGCCCGGCGGGAATGGCATCCACCAGCTCGACCTTGAACTCCTCGCCGGCAGCCCGGAAGAAATCCTTGGCCTGATCGCGCGTCCAGATCTCCTTCGTGAACGGCGCGTCGCGCTGGATGATCTCGCGCATCCTCTTTTCGATCGCCGCAAGATCGTCGATGGAGAACGGCTCCTCGCGGTGAAAGTCGTAATAAAAGCCGTTCTCGATGACCGGGCCAATGGTAACCTGCGTTCCCGGGAACAGCCCCTGCACCGCTTCCGCCAGCACATGCGCCGTGTCATGGCGGATCAGCTCGAGCGCGCGGGGATCGTCGCGGCCGATCAACTCGATGCGGGCATCGTTCTCGATGACATCCGCAAGATCATGCACGGTGCTGTCGAGCGCCATGGCGACCGTGCGCTTGGCGAGCGACGGGGAGATGGCCTTGGCCACGTCAAGGCCAGTGGAGCCGGCGGGATACTCACGCGCGGCGCCATCAGGGAAGGTCAGAATGGGCATGGGATGTTCCTCAAGCGCTCAGCCCTGCACACCAAGCAGGTAAGCGGCGGTCAGTTGTTTTCGGCGGTCGGATCCTGCCGGTCCAGCCGCACGGTCATATGACGGCCGGTCCAGCGGCCATAGCGCCACGGGATATACCACCGCCCCGACGCGGGCAATTGCTGCGGCACCGGGTCAAATCCCGACGGGGACCATGGGTGGCAGCGGCACAGCCGCGCCGTCCCGATCCATCCGCCCCGCCAAACGCCGTGTCGCTCCACGGACTCTGCCATGTAGGCGGAGCATGTGGGCTGATACCGGCAGCGTGGCCCGATCAGTGGCGACACGAAGTGCTGGTAGAAGCGGATCGGAAACAGCAGCAGGCTTTTCATGCAGCCACTATATGGTGGCGCGGGCACCGGCTTGGAAAGGCTTGGCGCGAAGTGGCCGCGAAGACGCACTTGCTGTGAGTCATATCCGTGCGCTGTTCACGTTCGGTACTCCCTTGTGCGATAGTCCGCCCCGAAGGAATCACAGCGAAGACATGGCCAATCCCGATCTGTTTTCATCTGGCGGCAGCGCTGCTCGGAAGCCCGTAGCGGCGCCCGAACCACAACGAGGCACACCTGGCGAAGCCGGCTATACAGCCGCGGATATCGAAGTTCTGGAAGGGCTCGAGCCTGTACGTCGCCGTCCCGGAATGTATGTCGGCGGGACGGACGAGAAGGCGCTGCATCACCTCTTCGCCGAAGTGATCGACAATGCCATGGATGAAGCGGTGGCGGGCCATGCCTCCTTCATTCAGGTGGAGTTCGACGCTTCCGGCGCCGTGACCGTTTCGGACAACGGGCGTGGCATCCCTGTCGATCCACATCCGAAGTTCCCGGACAAATCGGCTCTCGAGGTGATCCTTACCACCCTTCATTCGGGCGGCAAATTCGGATCGAAGGCCTATGCCACGTCCGGCGGCCTCCACGGCGTGGGGGTGTCCGTGGTGAACGCGCTTTCCGAGCGCCTTGAGGTCGAGGTCGCGCGCGGCCAGGTGCTGTACCGGCAGGTCTATTCGCGTGGCGCACCGCTGACGGCGCTCGAAGAGATCGGCCCCGTTCACAACCGCCGAGGCACCAAGCTCCGCTTCATGCCGGACCCGCAGATCTTCGGAGAAGGCGCGCGCATGAAGCCGCAGCGCCTGTACACGATGACGCGGGCCAAGGCCTATCTGTTCGCAGGCATCGAGGTTCGCTGGTCGTGCGCGCCGGAACTGCTGGTGGCGGTGGAGGACGTTCCGGCCAAGGAAGTGTTCCGCTTCCCCGGTGGCCTGAAGGATTACCTCAAGGCCAGTCTCGAGGGTCAGGAACTGCTGACGTCCGAGATCTTCGCCGGCCGTGTGGAGGCGAATGAGGGACCGGGCGCCGTTGAATGGGCGATCGCCTGGACAGAGGATGGCGACGCCTTCACGCGCTCCTACTGCAACACCATTCCGACCCCGGAAGGCGGCACGCACGAGCATGGCCTGAAGGGCGCCCTGCTGCGCGGGCTGCGCGCCTATGCGGACCTTGCCGGACAGGCCAAGAAATTCAAGGACGTCAACAGCGACGACATCCTTGCCGGCTGCGCGGTAATGCTCTCGGTGTTCATCCGGGAGCCGGAATTTCAGGGGCAGACCAAGGAAAAGCTTTCGTCGGCCGAGGCTATGCGCCTCGTGGACGGCTCGATCCGCGATCCGTTCGACCATTGGCTCGGCTCCTCCCCCAGCCAGGCGCGCAAGCTTCTGGACCGGGTGATCGAGCGTGCCGAGGAACGGCTTCGCCGCCGCTCCGAGAAGGACACGCTGAGGAAGACCGCCACACGAAAGCTTCGCCTCCCCGGCAAGCTTTCGGACTGCTCGCAGAACGGTGCGGCCGGGGCGGAACTGTTCATCGTCGAAGGCGATTCGGCCGGTGGCTCGGCAAAGCAGGCGCGCCAGCGCGCCAATCAGGCCGTGCTCCCGCTGCGTGGCAAGATCCTGAACGTCGCCAATGCCGGTGCCGACAAGCTGGCTCAGAACCAGCAACTGTCCGACCTGCTTCTGGCGCTGGGCTGCGGCACCCGCTCGTCCTACCGCGAAGAGGATCTGCGCTATGAGCGGATCATCATCATGACGGACGCCGACGTGGACGGGGCACACATCGCCTCCCTGCTCGTCACCTATTTCTATCGTGAGATCCCGGCGCTCATTCGCGGTGGTCACCTCTTCCTTGCGGTGCCGCCGCTCTATCGTATGACCGTTGGGCCGGTGACCGTGTACGCCCGCGACGACGCCGAGCGCGAGCGCCTGATCGCGACGCGCTTCAAGGGCAAGAAGGTGGATATCGGGCGCTTCAAGGGTCTGGGCGAGATGATGCCGCAGCAGCTGCGCGACACGACCATGGACCCGAAGAACCGCACGCTGCTGCGTGTCGAGATCGCCGAGGACGACGAAATCGAAACCCGCAACGCAGTGGAGCGTTTGATGGGCTCCAAGGCCGATGCGCGTTTCCGCTTCATCCAGGAACATGCGCCCTTCGCGGGCGAACTCGACGTCTAGGAGAATGCCATGACCAGCCGGAGCGTGCTTGCCCTTGTTCTTCTCTCCGGCCTGATCGCATCGCCATCACTGGCACAGACGCCGCCGGCGGCTCCCTCGACTGTCACGGGACCGGCGGCACCGGCCGACCCGGCGCCCAGCCCTCCGGCAGCGACCGCACCAGCGCCTGCGCCACAGCCGACCGCGCCGCAGGCTGCCACACCGGACGCCGCAACACCCTTCTCGGACATCAAGGCTGCCCCCAACAGCGCCGACCAGGACAGCAACTCAGCTGATGCGGGCCTCGGCATCCCGACCGACATCCTGATGGTGCGTGTCTTGGGGCCCTGGGCGGCCGATGGCGGAAGCGGATTCTCCCGCGCCATCGGCAAGGTTTCGGCCGGCGCGCTGCAACTCTACGTCCAGTGGATTTCAGACGAAGGCGAGATCATCCAGACGCAGGAAATCGAGCAGGAATCGGAGACGCCGCAGCTTGCCTTGGCCTCCGTACGCAGCGAAACCGGGGACGAGGAATCGGCGGTCTATTTCGACACGCCGCAGGATGAACAGGGCTTTCGCGAGACCTTCGTGCTGATCGTCGGCGCCCCGGGGACCGCCCGCTTCGGGCCAGCCACGAACTGACCCTGCGAGACATCGGAAAGGCCACCCGGGGTGGCCTCTCCATTAGCTACTGCCCGGCGGTGATGATGCCGCGCTGGGTGACGACAGCCCATTGTCCTCCCAAGCGGCGGATCGCGAGCACCCGGTTGCCATCCGGCAGTTCATCTCCCGGCTGCACCTCCATCAGGCCGCGTCGGCTCTGAACCACTGCCGTGCCGTCATAGACGTCACGGACCGTCCACCCCGCAAGAATCGGATTGTCCGGGCGAGCCGCCGAGGCAGCAGGCGGCGGCGGAACGTCTGCAGGCGTCTGATCCGCGCGTGCCGTCACGGGGGGACGGGGCTGCGGGATTGCCGGCGGCGTCGGCGCCGCTGCCTCTTCCTGAGGCGGTTGAGTGGTTTCCGGTGCCGATGCGGTCTGGGCAGGAGCCGGCGCGGCGGGTGTCACCACACGCGGGGCTTCAGCAGCAGGGCGTTCATTCGTCGTCGACGTCGCCGGAGCGGTTCTGCTGGCTTGCTCGAGCCTGTCGAGCCGCGTGGCAAGTTCGTTGACCCTCGTCGCATCTCCTGCCGACGACGTGGACGCCGGCTGCCGTGCGGCGACTTCGTTCATCCGGGTTTCGATCCGTGAGAAACGCTCCTCAAGCTGCGTGAGGTGATCGCGGATGAGACGAAGATCGTCCGATGACGGCTGCGCCGCCTGTTCCTCGTTCCTGACCGGGACAGGAACAACAGCCGGCGGGGGCGCCTCGTTGCGCGCCTGCTGCACGGGCTCCGGAGTGTCGTCGCCGCTCATCGCGTAGAGCACGCCACCTCCCGCGACGAGAAGAAGCAGACCGGCCGCGGCAACGCGTCCAAAGCCGCCCCGTCCCTGCCCTGCATCTACAGGGGGCGGCACCTCGGCTCGGACTTGTTCAGGACGGTGGTCCATCGGCGCGACGCGATCTCCCGCGATCAGCGGGGTCGCTGCCGGAGCCGCTCCCAGCGCAGCCGCTGCGGCCAGGGGTTCGGGGTCATGGCGAACGGGTGGCGCCTCATCCAACGTCTGGACAGGAGCCACGGGCGGAACGTCGGCGGCCGAAAGCCTTTCGGGCTGGACCGGCGGGACCACGACGGTTGCGCTTTCGACGCCGGCGTCATGCGCAGGAACAACCGCCGCTTCAGGAACCGGAGCGGCGGGCAGCGGATCGAGAGCCGGCTCACCGAGCGAAGGATGAGGTCCCTCGACTGGAGGCGGCACGCTGGCGCCGCCGGCATCTTCCGCCACCACATCGTCCAGGCGGGGCTCCACGCGCTCGGGGTTCAGAGCTTCGAGCGCCTGCACATGCTCGTCGACACTTATCTCGTCGTGGGGGCGCGGCCAAATCGGACGCTCAGGCTTCACCTCCGGAATGGAGACGGGCTCCTGAACAATACCTGTCTTCTCGTCACTCGACTCGGCCATGATTTCGGAAGCCCCGGGAAGGATTGGGCTTCATTATCTGCCGCGTAATCTTGTCTGAAGCGCGGCAACACATCGGCGGCAACGCGCCCTTCGCTTGACACGCACGGAGCGCCGCCTATGTTGCGCCCAGCCGGTGACGCAATGGACCGCCGTCTTTCTCCAGCGTTGCGCCGAGAACATCTTTCTATGAGCTTTGAAACACTCGGGCTAAGCCCCAAGGTCCTCGCGGCCGTTACCGCGACCGGCTACACCGAACCGACCCCGATCCAGGCGCAGGCTATTCCTGAGGTTCTGGCCGGGAAGGATGTGCTTGGCATCGCCCAGACCGGCACCGGCAAGACCGCATCCTTTACGCTTCCCATGCTGACGCTGCTGGAAAAGGGCCGGGCCCGGGCTCGCATGCCTCGGACGCTGATCCTTGAACCCACGCGCGAACTGGCGGCGCAGGTCGAGGAAAGCTTCAATCGCTACGGCACCAACCACAAGCTCTCCGTCGCACTCCTGATCGGCGGCCTTTCCTTCGGGGATCAGGACGCGAAGCTGACGCGCGGCGTCGATGTGCTGATTGCCACGCCGGGGCGCCTGCTCGACCATTTCGAGCGCGGCCGCCTGCTGATGACGGGCATCGAGGTCCTGGTGATCGACGAAGCCGATCGCATGCTCGACATGGGTTTCATCCCGGACATCGAGCGCATCTGCAAGCTGATCCCGCCGAAGAGACAGACCTTGTTCTTCTCGGCAACGATGCCGAACGAGATCAAGCGGCTGGTCGACCAGTTCCTGCGCGATCCGGTGAAGATCGAGGTTTCGAAGCCCTCGACGACATCGACGAACATCACGCAGAGGCTCATATCGACCGGATCCGATGCGGCCGAGAAGCGCGACGCCCTTCGTCGCAGCATTCGTGCGGAAGATTTGTTCAAGAACGCCATCGTCTTCTGCAATCGCAAACGCGACATCTCTGTTCTGCACCGCTCTCTTCAGAAGCACGGCTTCAAGGCGGTGGCGCTGCACGGCGACATGGACCAGCGCGCCCGCATGCAGGCGCTCGATCAATTCAAGACGGGCGAGGCCGAGCTCCTGGTGGCCAGCGATGTCGCTGCACGCGGGCTGGACATCCCGGCTGTCAGCCACGTCTTCAATTATGACGTTCCAATCCATGCGGAAGATTACGTCCACCGCATCGGCCGTACAGGGCGTGCGGGCCTGACCGGTACGGCGATCACGCTCGTGGCACCTTCAGACCGTCGCTACCTCGAAGCGATCGAGAAGAGCACGGGCCAGAGCATCACCTGGACAGGCGAGCCGCTTTCCGAGAACGCAGAAGGCGAGACGCGCGGACGCGGCGCCGGGCGCGGCCGGAAGTCAGGCGGCGAGCGGGCCCCAGGAAAGAAGACGGACGGCAGGCGCGAGGGCCGGAAGACGGAAGACCGCCCTGCCCGCAAGCCGGATTCGGACCAGGAGAAGCGTCCGCCGCGTGAAGAGGTTCGCGCCGAACGGGTTCCGGCCGAGGCTCGAGCGGAACGTGCTCCGGCCGAAACCAGAACCGACCGGCCCGCTCAGCAGGAGCGGCACGCGGCTCATGGCGACCGCAGGCGGGACAAGGCGCCCCGTCATGGCGGGGATCGCGATGATGGGCCGCCGGTGCGCGGACTTGGCGATCACGTGCCGCAGTTCCTGCTGCGCCCCGTAAAGATCAAATCTTCCTGACGATCAGGCGTCCTTGAGAGCACGGACGAGGTCTCGCGCCCGGTCGGCACGCGCCGAACTGAAGCTCGCCTGCGCGCATCAGCATCACGGTGTGAGCGTCATGCGAAAAGCCGCGCTTCAGCGCGGCTTTATGAGGAGCCTCTTTCGAGCAGCGGTGAAGATCAGCCCGCGTGGGCCATCGTCTCGGGCTTGGCGGCGATGATTTCCACCGACTCACCACATCCACAGGCCGATGTCTGGTTGGGATTGTTGAAGACGAACCGCGACGACATCTTCTCGGTCACGTAGTCCATCTCGGTGCCGAGCAGAAACAGCACCGCCTTGGGATCGATGAGGACTCGGACGCCCTTGTCCTCGATCACCTCGTCAAACGGTGCCGCCTCGGCGGCATACTCCATCGTGTACTCCATGCCCGCACAGCCGCCCTTCTTTATGCCGACCCTGAGGCCGGCCAAGGGTGTCTCTGAGCGTGACATGATGTCGTTGACGCGCTTTGCTGCTCGATCAGTGAGCCGCATGATTGGAATGGGCATCCGGGGTCCTCGTCCTCTTGTCGGTTCAAGGCCGACCGTGAACGGAGCCATGATAATCCGTTCGACGCGATTGAGATATGGGGACGAGCGTCGCCTGTTCAAAGACCTCTGGGGCTGAAGGTGGGCACCGCAATCGTCTTGCGTCTGCCAATGACACGTCCCTTTGAAATCCTTGCGAACGCAATCAGAGAGCGACGGCTTTTCCCGGCACCAGGGGCACGAATCGAACTGGGAGCAGAGCGTCCCTCTCAAATCCGGTAGCCGTCTTGCGGAGACGGATCAGCTTTTGCTCGCGGATCGGCCCGACCGGCGCGATCAGGATGCCGCCGTCGGCCAGCTGGTCGCACAAAGCGGGGGGAACATCCTCAGCCGCCGCGGTGACGAGGATGCGGTCGAAGGGCGCCTGGCTAGGCCAGCCAAGATAGCCATCCGCCGTCAGGAGCGTCACGTTCGAAATTCGGAGCGAGGCGAGACGTCCTTCCGCGGCCGCGACCAGCGTGCGGTAGCGATCGACTGAATAAACCCGCCGGGCAAGGCCGGCGAGAATCGCCGTCTGGTAGCCGGTGCCGGTGCCGATTTCGAGGACCTTGTGGCGGTCGCCGACCTGTAGATGCTGGGTCATGTAGGCGACCACGTAAGGCTGGCTGATCGTCTGCCCACAAGCGACCGGCAAGGCGCGGTCGGCATAGGCCTGATCCGCAAGGTGCGGCGGCACGAAGAGACGCCGCGGCACCATCTCCATGGCGCGGACCACCCGCGCATCGTTGATGCCGCTCTGCCGCATGCGCAGCACCAGTTCTGCGCGGTGCCGCTGCTCGTCATCGTCGGCTACGGGGGCGCCGTCACTCATGCATCAGCCCTCGTGCCGCGCGAACGCTCCTGACAGACGATCCAACATGCTGGCGTCGGTCATGTCGATCTTGAGCGGCGTCACGGAAATGCATCGGTCTGCGACGGCGCGCAGGTCTGTCTCCGCGCCGGGATCGCCGATCTCGTGGCCGTAGACGATCCAGAAATAAGGATTGTGACGGCCATCCAGACGCCGCTCCACCTGGGCCTGCCATTGCGGCCTCTGCCCCTGGCGGGTGGCGCGGATGCCCTCAACCTCTTCGGGAGCGCAGTTCGGGAAGTTGACGTTCACCAGTCCACCCGCCGGCAGACCGGCCTCCAGAACCTTCCGGATGACCGAAGCTCCATGAGCTTCCGCCGTGGCATAGCTGACCTTCTCGCGAAAACCCGGCGGATAGGCCTGCGACATGGCGATGGCCGGGATGCCCAGCAACGCGCCTTCGATGGCCCCGGCAACCGTCCCCGAATAGGTTACGTCCTCTCCGAGATTGTGTCCGCGGTTTACCCCGGAGAGCAGCAGATCCGGAGCTTTGTCGTCGAGCACATGACGAGCACCAAGGATAACGCAGTCCGTGGGCGTGCCCTTCACCGCAAAGCGCCTCTCGCCGATTGGACGGAGCCGCAGCGGATCGTTCAGCGACAGGGAATGGGCCACGCCGGATTGATCGTATTCAGGCGCGACGATCCAGACATCATCGGAGATTTCGGCTGCGATCCTGACCAGGGCATCGAGCCCCGGCGAGTTGATCCCGTCATCATTGGTGATCAGGATGCGCATGGTCGTCTCGCCTCGGTTCCAGAGATCATCAAGCCGCGGGTTCGATGCGCTCGACGCCCCGCATATAGGGCCGCAGCACTGCGGGCACCGTGATGGAGCCGTCCTCGTTCTGGTAGTTCTCGAGCACGGCCACCAGCGCGCGGCCGACCGCCACGCCGGAGCCGTTCAGGGTGTGCACGAAGCGTGTGCCCTTGTCGCCCGCCGGGCGGTAGCGCGCGTTCATGCGGCGGGCCTGGAAGTCTCCGCACACCGAGCAGGACGAGATTTCGCGGAACGTGCCCTGCCCCGGCAGCCAAACCTCGATGTCCCAGGTCTTCTGTGACGAGAAACCCATATCCCCGGTGCACAGCGTCATTACCCGGTAGTGCAGTTCCAGCGCCTTCAGAACGTCCTCGGCAGCCGAGAGCATGCGCGCATGCTCGTCCGACGACTGTTCAGGCGTGGTGATCGAAACAAGTTCGACCTTGTTGAACTGGTGCTGACGGATCAGGCCCCGTGTGTCGCGGCCTGCGGCGCCCGCTTCCGCGCGGAAGCACGGCGTCAGCGCGGTGAAGCGCAACGGCAATTCCTCCTCCGAGAGGATGCTTTCGCGCACGAGGTTGGTCAGCGGGACTTCGGCAGTCGGGATCAGCCATCGGCCGTCCTGTATGACGTCGCCCGCCTCGGACCCGCCTTCAGCCAGACTGCCCGCACGAAACTGGTCATCCCGGAACTTCGGCAACTGCGCGGTCCCGAACATCACCTCGTCACGAACGAGGAGCGGCGGCTGTACTTCGACATAGCCATGCTCCTCCGTGTGAAGATCGAGCATGAACTGACCGAGCGCACGCTCAAGCCGAGCGATGCCGCCTTTCAGAACCACGAAGCGCGCACCGGACAGACGCGATGCGGTTTCGAAATCCATGCCCCCCGCACCCTCACCGAGATCGAAGTGCTGGCGTGGTGTGAAGCCAAGGCTGGGCTGCTCTCCGCAGCGGCTGAACTCCACATTGTCGTGCTCGTCGGCACCGACCGGAACATCCATTCCCGGGAGATTCGGGATCTCAGCGAGTGCGGCTTCGAGCGCGATGTCGAGGGCGCGCTGCTTTTCCTCACCGCTGGCAAGCCCTGCCTTGAGGCTGGCTACTTCCTCGATCAGGCCTGCGGCGCGGCTTTCATCGCGGGCGGCCTTCGCCTTGCCGACCTCCTTGGAGGCCGCGTTCCGCCTCTCCTGAAGAAGCTGCAACTCGCTGATAACGCCCCGGCGCGCTTCGTCCGTCTTCAGCAGATGACGGAGGGTCTCATCGACATCCGCCTGCGGGATGCCCCGCGCCATCAGGCGCTCGGCGAAGGCGTCCGAATTGTCGCGGATCCACCGGATGTCATGCATTGCGAAAACCGCCAGGAATGATTGGCGCGGTCAGGCCGGCGATGCGTCCTGCGAAGCACGCTTCTTTTCCAGCATCTGCACCACGAAGATTGAGGCTTCGTAGAGCAGCAAGGTAGGCACGGCAAGGGCGATCTGGCTGATGACGTCGGGCGGCGTAAGCACCGCCGCAACCGCGAAGACCGCTACGATGGCATAGCGGCGCTTGCTCCTGAGCCAAGCCGCGTCAATCACTCCGGCGCGTGCCAAAAGCGTAAGTATCACAGGCAACTGGAAGCAGATCCCAAAAGCCAGGATCAACGTCATGATAAGCGAGAGATACTCGCTCGTGCGGGCGAGCAACTGGATCGACGCCTCACCCGCCCCGCCGCTTTGCTGCATACCGAGAAAGAAGCGCATGGCCAGCGGCATGGCCGCGAAATAGACGAAGCATGCGCCGAGCAGGAAAAGAATTGGAGTCGCGATCAGATAAGGCGTGAATGCTGCCCGCTCATGCCGGTAAAGCCCCGGCGCCACGAACTTGTAGACCTGGATGGCGATGACCGGGAACGCGATGAACACGGCGCCGAAGAGCGCGAGCTTGATCTGGGTGAGCAGGAATTCCTGGGGCGCTGTGTAGATAAGCTGCAGGACCGCATCGGACCCCGCAGCAAATTCGTAAGGCCACAGCAGGACGTTGAAGATCGTGTCGGCGAAGGCAAAGCAGACCACGAAGGCGAGACCAATGGCGATCAGGGCCCTGATCAGGCGCGAGCGCAGCTCGATCAGGTGATCCATCAAGGGCGCACGCGAGGATTCGACCTCGTCCGATTCCGGTGCGCTCACTGCTCTGCCCCTGTCTGCCCGGCGCCTTCAGCGGAGGCGACCGCCTTCTTCGCTCGGGGTTTTCGCGGTTTTCTTGCCGGCGCCGAGATCTCTGCTTCAGGCGGGAAGTGCGGGCCAGCTCCGCTTGTCGGTTCGAGGAGGTCCGCAGGACGCGGCGTACCCGCTTCCGACTTCATCGGCGGGATCTCGGCCGCGCCGCCGGTCACCGCGCCGCTTGCATCCGAGGAGGCAAGAGTTGGCGCCAGGCTGGCGACGGATGTCTCGGGAATTGCCGGAGCGGTCGTCGACCCGGCGGGTTGGCCCTGAATGGCCGTCCGCACCTCGTCCCGGATCGTATGCACGGGATTGGTGAATCCGCTCGCCGTCTTCTTGAGGTCCGTCAGTTCCTTACGAAGTTCGTCGAGATCCGCTTCCTTCATGGCCTCGTTGACATGGCCCTGGAAATCCGAAGCCATGCGGCGCACGGCACCCATCCACTTTCCCGCTTGCCGCAAGGCAGCAGGGAGATCCTTCGGGCCGATGACCACGATCGCGATAACCGCGACCAGAAGCATCTCCGACCAGCCGATGTCGAACATCTTTTCTGTGCCTCAGCCCGGCCCCGAGGAGCCGGCGCGCTTCACGAATTAACTTCGGCGCGCTTGACCACGGGCTGGGGTTCGCCGGTCACCGGCTGATGCTCGATGGTGCGGGTCGGAACTGCCGGCGGCACCGGAGCCGGTGGCATGGTGGTAGCTGTGGTGGTGGTCTCGTCGTCGTCAGCCATGCCCTTTTTGAAGCTCTTGATGCCCTTGGCAACATCGCCCATGAGGTCGGAGATCTTTCCACGGCCGAACAGCAGCAGCACAAGAACGGCCACGACCAGCCAATGCGTGAGACTCATGACAGGGATCCTCGCATCCACGCTCGGCAGGCACACCTGCGCCCGCCCTTTTCTATGCCGAACCTAAGTTTCGCGGCCCACAAAGACAAGCGTCGCGGGTCGTCCCCGTCTACGGCAATCACCTCATCGTGCGCCTGCCGCTGAAACGCTAAGGCGCGCCTTCACCGTTCGGAGCCGCAGAGTCGAGCAGCGTGAGTATGTCCAGATCCGGTTCCTCCAGCGGCTCCTCATCCTCTCGCAGCGCGCCATCGTCCGCGGGCATGGGGATGTCGAGCCCGGCGGGCAGGCGCGAGTCGAGCAGTCCGGCGGCCTTTAGTTCCTCCATGCCCGGAAGATCGCCGATCGCATTCAGCCCGAAGTGGTCAAGAAAGTCCGGCGTGGTGCCGAACGTCACGGGCCGACCCGGGGTCCTGCGGCGCCCCCGGAGCCGGATCCACCCGGTTTCCAGAAGCACCTCCATGGTGCCCTTGGCGACGGAGACGCCACGGATTGCCTCGATTTCCGCTCTTGTGGCCGGCTGGTGGTAGGCGATGATCGCCAGCGTCTCCAAGGCAGCACGCGAGAGTTTCCGCGCCTCCACGGCCTCGCGGCGCAGCAACACGGCGAGGTCCGCTGCCGTGCGAAAGGCATGCCGCCCGCCATTGGACACCAGGTTGATGCCGCGCACGGCGTAGTGCTGGCGCAAGGCCAGGAGAATGCCATCGACATCCGCGCCCTCAGGCAATCGCGCGGCAAGCGAGGCATCATCCAGCGGCTCCTCTGCCGCGAACAACAGCGCCTCGGCGATGCGGACATGCTCGAAATCCACCGCATCGAAGGCGGTCGCATCGCGCAGGATCTTCGGTGTCCGGGTCATTCCTGCCGCGCCTTTCCGGCTCGCAGCAAGAGCGGCGCGAAGGGCTTCTCCTGCCGCAGCGCGACGCTGCCTTCCCTGGCCAGTTCAAGGCTTGCGCTGAAGGCCGAGGCCAGAACGGAGCGCTGCGATTGCAAGGGTGCAAGATGTTGCAGGATGAGGCTCTCGAGCGGCGTCCATTCGGCGAGATCCCCCAGCAGACGTTCGAGAGCAGCCCGTGCATCGGCGAGCGGCCACGCCGGCTGGCGACGGATCACGACCTGACTGAGGGTGCTGGTCGACCGTTGTTGAGCGTAGGCGCTGAGCAGATCGAAGAGGGATGCATCCCAAGCCGTCTTGCGCAGCATGCGCACGCCCTCGGGGGCGCCACGAGGGAAGGTATCGCGCCCAAGCTGATTGCGGCCCGAAAGCTCGTCTGCCATTCGCCTCATGGCTTCCAGCCTCCGAAGCCGGTGGGCAAGCGCGGCAGCCATCTCTTCCCCGGATGGACCATCGTCCTTGGGTGCGTCCGGCAGCAGCAGGCGGGATTTCAGGTAGGTCAGCCACGCGGCCATGACCAGATAGTCCGCAGCGAGTTCCAGACGGAGCCGTGTCGCCTCTTCGACGAAACGGAGGTACTGCGTCGCCAGGTTGGCTATCGAGATGCGCCCGAGGTCCACCTTTTCCCGCCGGGCCAGATCGAGAAGCAGATCCAGCGGCCCCTCGAAGGCATCGAGGCTGACCAGAAAGGCATCCTCCCGGTCAGCCGGGAACGGGGCCTCTTCCTCAAAGCCCCCCTGATCGACCTTCATGACGGACCGGACTTCTCCAATGTCCGCCACAGTCAATCACGCAATGGCGGCGGGCAATAGACTTCGGACGAGCGCGCGGGCCTCCTCCACATCAAAAGCCTGTGGACCACCGAGACAGGCCAGAGCTGCATCGCAGCGGTTCAAGGCCTCGCCGTCGAGCCTCGGGGAGGACGCGGCCACGGCGCGCATCTCATCGAGATCGCCGTTGCAATGAAGCGCAAGATCGCAGCCGGCTGCGAACGCCTGCTCTGTCCGCTCCGTCATGCCGCCGGACAGCGCCTTCATCGAGAGATCGTCGCTCATCAGCGCGCCGGAGAAGCCGATAAAGCCACGCACGACCTCGCCGATGACTGCGGGCGAAAGCGTGGCGGGACGGTCCGGATCGATCGCGGTGTAGAGCACGTGCGCCGTCATCGCGAGTGGCATGTCGGCAAGGCTGCGGAACGGCAGGAAATCGGTCTGCTGGAGTTGCGCAACCGGCGTGTCCACACGCGGCAGTTCCAGATGGCTGTCGGCAAGCGCGCGTCCATGGCCGGGAATGTGCTTAACCACGGGCAGGACATTGCCGGCCAGCAGGCCCTCGCACACCGCGCGTCCCATCGCGGCCACATCGGCGGGATCGGCACCGTAGGAACGGTCGCCGATGATCTGGTGAGCACCCTCGAATTGCAGGTCCAGGAGCGGAAGGCAGTCGCAATTACAGCTCAAGGCGAGCAACTCATGCGCGATCAGGCGGGCGCCCATGCGGGCCGCATCCAGCCCCGATTGCGCGTCCTTGCGGTAAAGGCTGGAATAGGCGGATGGTGGCGGATGGCGCTCCGCGAGCGGCGGGCGGATGCGCTGCACACGCCCACCCTCCTGATCGACCAGGACGGGCATGTTGCCACGGCCAAGAAGCGCCCGCACCTCCCCGACCAAGGCCCGTACCTGTTCCGCGTCGCGAATGTTGCGGGCGAACAGGATGATGCCCCATGGCTCCGCATGGTCGATGAAGCTGCGCTCTGCGTCGGAGAGTTCTGTGCCTTCGAGGCCGCAGATGAATGCGCGTGGTGTCATGGCTTTGCCCGGGATCCTAAACTGGCGCTGGCGACGAACAGTCGGACGTCACGTATTGCGCTGAACCAGGCAGTCCGCTCCGGCGGCCTTCAGGCTTGAGCACAGGTTCGAGGCTTCCGCCTGCGTCCCTGTGTTCACCCGCACGCGGTAAAAGGTGCCGCGGTCGGGTATCGAAACAGGCACGATGCTCGGCTGGCGTCCGCTCAGGAGCGAGGGATAACGCCGCTGCATGTTCGAGAACTCCGACTGCGCAAGCGCCTCGGAGCTCTGCGCCGTGAGTTGCACGCTGAAGCCTGCTCCCCCCAACGAGGCCGGCGCGATGGAGGCTGTGGTGGCCGGCGAAGACAGGGAACTGCGCTGCCCCGCAGGCCGCTGCTGGCCGGCCGGGATCGGCGGCGGCCGCAACTCACGCTTCTTGTTGATGGTCTGGTTCGCGGGCGCGCGAACCGCCGAAGGAGCAGCGGCTGCCGGTGCCGCAGATACTGCAGGTGCTGCAGCCGGTGCGGGCGTGGAAACCTGCGCCGGCAGGGTGTTCACCGGCGCTGCTTGCGCCTGGAGACCGCCCGGGCGCGCCATCGGCATGGGCACAAGCGCCAAGCCGTTCGGAGAAGCCGCGTCGGCCGCCCCCTCGCTGGTCATGATGCCGAACTCCGGCCCACGCTCCATGGACATGCCCCGATCCACCTCGCCCGTGCCGACGATCGGCCCCGTGGGTTCCGCCGGCCTGGCGGACTCGGCTGGAGCTCCCGAAAGGGGCTCGGCGAAGGAGCCATCCGGACGAATCGCGATGGTGCGGACTTTCCGCGCTCCCGGCACTGTCGGAGCCGCATTGTCCAAGGGCAGCGGTTCAGGACCGCCGTTCTCGCCCGGCAGCGGCGTCTGTGGGGTATCGGGATATGTGCCGACGGGACGCTCGCCCGGCTCCTCGGCTCCACCCACGATTTTGGCCGAACCCGCCGGCGCGGAGCCGACGCGATCATAGATCTGCTTGTTCTGGTGAGGTACTTCGTTGCCGCCGGATTCGGGCGTGGTCTTCGCCGGATCTCGGCTGGCCTCGATGAGCGGCGGATTGCCGTCACCGGACCCGGCATCGCCCCCGTCCAACATGCTGTAGGCCACGGCACCGGCGCCTCCGAGCACAGCCAGGCCGATCACGGTCATGACGGTGAAGGTCCCGCTCCGGCGTTTTGGCGCCGGCTGCTCGTACGCTTGCTGATGGTAGTCATCCGCTTCGCCATAGTAGCCCGCATGCTGCGCGTAGGCTTCATCCTGTGGGAAGTCGAACTCCTCACCCTGCTGGTAGCCACGAGGATCGTTGCGACCGAAGTACTCGGCCTCGGCGACCACATGGTCGTGGCCGTGATGCCCGGCGAGAGCCGGTTCATCCTCATAGTGGATTCGCGGATCCTGCCGAACCGGGCGAGCCGACTGCCGGCCGATGCGCGCTTCGCCTTCGGATACTAGGCGCTCCAGTTCCGCGAGCGGATCCGCGCCCCCGTTCGCGGGCCGCTGCCCCTCGCGAAGGTTTCGCAGGTTGTCGTAGTCAGAACCGTAACGGCGCTGGTCGTTCATATCGTTCCCCAGAGCAAGTTCTGCTAAGGATGAAACACGGGGAGAATGTGGCGATTACCGCCCCGCTTCTCCAGTGCTTCAGCGCATTTCTTCCGGCGCCGCCACCCCCAGCAAACCCAGTCCGGTCGAAAGCACCGAAGCGAATGCAAGGACGAGCGCCAGTCGGGCGTTCGTCAACCTTGAATCATCAGGGATAATGAACCGTAAATGCGTCGCATCATTGCCGCGGTTCCAGTGGCTGTGGAAGTCGGAGGCAAGATCATGAAGATAGAACGCGATCCGGTGCGGTTCATGCGTTAAAGCCGCCGCTTCGATCATGCGCGGGAATTCGGCGATGCGTCGGATGAGGCCTATCTCGCCGGCGTCGCTCAGGCGCGATAGATCGGCCGTTTCTGCACTAAAGCCCGCCTCCGCCGCGTTGCGCAAAACGGAGCGCGCCCGGGCGTGGGCGTACTGGACGTAGAACACCGGGTTCTCACGCGACTGCTCGACAACCTTGGCGAAGTCGAAGTCCAGCACCGCATCGTTCTTGCGGAACAGCATCATGAATCGGACGGCGTCGCGGCCCACCTCGTCGACAACATCCCGCAGGGTCACGAAGTCACCGGAACGCTTCGACATGCGCACGGGCTCGCCTGCACGGAACAGCCGCACGAGCTGGACAAGCTTCACATCGACATGCGCAAGCCCCGCGGACAAGCCGGCGCCGACGGCTTCGAGCCGCTTCACGTAGCCGCCGTGGTCCGCGCCGAGGACGAAGATCAATTCGCTGAAGCCCCGCTCCAGCTTGTCCCGCATATAGGCGACATCGGAGGCGAAATAGGTGAAGGTTCCGTCGGACTTGACGAGCGGGCGGTCCACGTCGTCGCCGAAGCCCACGGTTCGGAACAGGGTCTGCTCGCGATCTTCCCAATCCTCGGGAAGCTGCCCCTTCGGAGGCGGCAGGCGGCCTTCGTAGACGAGGTTCTTGTCCCGAAGATCGGCAAGTGTCAGGGAGACCTTGTCTTCCGGCACCGTCAGCGAACGTTCCGAGAAGAACACGTCATGACGGATGTTCAGGGCTTCCAGGTCATCCCGGATCATCGCCAGCATGGAATCGATGGCGGCCGCGCGGACCAGGGGCAGCCACTCCGCTTCCGGCATGTTCAGCAGCGCGTCTCCGTGGAGATCTGCCAGAGCCTGCCCCACCGGCTTCAGGTAGTCGCCGGGATAGAGACCTTCGGGGATCGTGCCGATCTCCTGCCCAAGCGCCTCGCGGTAACGCAGGAAGGCCGAGCGGGCGAGCACATCGACCTGCGCACCCGCATCGTTGACGTAGTACTCGCGCGTCACGTCGAACCCTGCGAATGCCAGCAGGTTGCACAGTGCGTCGCCAAACACCGCGCCCCGACAGTGGCCTACATGCATGGGCCCGGTCGGATTGGCCGAGACATATTCGACATTGACCGGACCACCCGCGCGCCGGATGGCCGATCCGTAGCGGTCGCCGGCTTCGAGAACCCGCTCGAGCAAAGTCGGCCAAACATTTGGACCCAGACGCATATTGATGAAGCCGGGCCCTGCGATTTCCAGCTCCGCGATGTCGGGATCCTCCCGCAGCCGCCCCACGATGAGCTCAGCAAGGTCGCGCGGCTTGCTCCCGAATTCCTTGGCCAGCACCAGGGCAGCATTCGTTGCCAGATCGCCATGGGCCGGATCGCGCGTCGGCTCGACCACGACCTTCGAGACATCCAGCGACATGGACGTCGCTGCATAAACGGCGTTGCGTACCCGGTCGGAGAAGTCGGTAAACAGGTTCATGGACGGCACCATCCTCATCCCGAGCGCGCGCTTCACCGGGGACGGATCGGACCCAAGGCGGCTCCACCGTCATGGCGCGAACCGGACATGGGAAAAGGGGGTCCGCGCCGCCTAACGCAGATCAGGCGTCGCGTCAAACAACCGACGATGCTCCTGGATGGCGTATCGGTCCGTCATGCCGGCGATGAAATCTGCGATGGCGCGGCTGCTGTTCGCGCCTTCCATGCGCCACTCTTCCGGCATGTCCGAAGGCCTGGCCAGGTAATGGGCGTGAAGGTCCCGAACGATTTGCTGGGCGTCCGCCATCACATGCTCAACGCGCGGGTGCCGGTACATGCGCGCAAACAGGAAGCGCTTGATGTCGAGGTCCGCCTGCTGGAGGCCGGGTGAGAAGGAGATCACCGCTTCCCGTGCGGCCCTGATATCGCCTGCGCCGCGGGGCTCGAGGGCCACGATACGGCGCGATCCCTCGCTGATCGCATCTTCCACGAACCGCGTGATCACCCGCCGAGTCAGTTCGTGGATGGCGCGGGACGCATCGAGGCCCGGCCAGAGACGATGGATGTCGTTCAGGAGGTCGGCCAGGAAAGGGACCTCCCGCAGATCATCGAGGCCGAACAATCCTGCTCGCAAACCGTCATCTATATCGTGGGCATCATAGGCAATGTCGTCCGCCAGCGCCGCCGCCTGTGCCTCGGCCGAGGCGTGGCTCCATAGCTCCAGATCCTGCTCTTCCGCGTAGACCGTGATGGCAACCGGCAGCGGATCGGGCCCAAGAGGGCGTCCGTTCCCGTCGGTCAGGGGACCGTTGTGCTTCACCAGCCCTTCCAGCGTCTCCCAGGTCAGGTTCAATCCGTCGAAGGCGGCGTAGCGCCGCTCCAGGCGCGTGACGATGCGCAGCGTCTGCGCATTGTGATCGAACCCGCCCTCGCCGTGCATGCAGGCATGCAGCGCCCGCTCGCCGGCGTGGCCGAAGGGCGTGTGGCCGAGATCGTGCGCGAGGGCCAAAGTCTCCGCTAGGTCCTCGTCGAGCCCAAGTGCCCGGGCTATGGAGCGGGCGATCTGGGAGACTTCCAGCGTGTGCGTCAGGCGCGTCCGATAGTGGTCGCCCTCGTGATAGACGAACACCTGCGTCTTGTGCTTCAGCCGCCGAAAGGCCGAGGAGTGGAGGATGCGATCCCGATCCCGCTGAAACTCGGTGCGCGTGGGGCTGGCGGGCTCCGGAACCAGCCGGCCGCGCGTGGACGCGGGATCCACTGCGTAAGGCGCCCGAGGCCGGGTCAGGTAAGCCGGATCGATCATCTAGACGCCTCTGTGGCATTGCGGTACGCGGCTGCCAGTAGGCCAAGGCCTCTGGCTTGCGGATGCCGATGACGCATCGCACATAAGGGCCGTAGCTGTCCCAATCAGAGTGCAACGCATGTCACAGGCTGAAGCCGCCCTCCCGCCCGTCACCGTCACCGAGAACGCCGCGCGGCGTATCCAGGAGATCCTGAGCGGGGAACCGAGGGGTGCGATGCTCCGCGTCAGCGTCGAGGGAGGCGGATGCTCCGGGTTTCGATACGAATTCGGGGTGGCTACCGACCGGCAGACGGACGACCTCGCGATCGAGCGCGACGGCGTGACCGTTCTGGTTGACGAGGTATCCCTGGAATACATGAAGGGGTGCGAGATCGATTTCGTCGACGAGATCATCGGCGCGAGCTTCCAGATCCGCAATCCGAACGCCACCAGCGGGTGCGGCTGCGGGACAAGCTTCGCGCTCTAAAAGCTGCGACTTAGCGAGCTTCTCTGGTCGGCAGTGTGCCGTTCACGATCATGCAGGGCCCGCAATAATCGAGATTCGAGCGCAATGTGCCGAAGCGCTGCCGCGAGCTCATACTGTATTGCAGCGGCGCCGGCACTTTAGCCGGACCCCATTTCCTGTAACTGGTCGGAATGTTTACGAGGACCGGGCTGTCGACCGATTGCTGCCTGAGACTGCGCACAACCTCTGGAATAGTGGTCTCAAACCGCCTCGGAATGCTGGTCAGGCTCAACAAGATGGGCGATATGGCGTGCCTGGTTCCTCTTCTCGAGACGTTCCTTAGCAGCCCTTGAAGTTTGGCTCCACCAAGCGCCGCGAAGCACTGCGATCATCGCAGCCGGGCCGGCTTTTTCGATCGCCGTGCGAATGACATTAGCGCTCACGCGCTCTTCGCATGACCTTTTCGAGCGGCGATCTGATCCAGGGCATCCACGACGGCATCGAAGGTGAGCAGCGTCGACGCATGGCGCGCCTTGTAGTCCCGCACCGGTTCCAGCACCGCGAGGTCTGCGAAACGGCCAGTCGGTGCAGGCGCGCCGTCCTTCAGCATTGCGCGCATGGCTTGGCGCACCTGCCGAAGCTCGTCGCCCGTGGAGCCGACGATCTGCGCGCCCATGATAGACGATGATGCCTGGCCCAGCGCACACGCCTTCACATCCTGCGCGAAGTCGGCGACGCGATCACCGTCCATCTTCAGATCGACGGTTACGGTCGAACCGCACAGTTTCGAATGCGCCGTGGCGGTCGCATCCGGCTCCGTAAGGCGGCCCAGGCGCGGGATGTCGCTCGCAAGTTCAAGGATTCGACGATTGTAGATGTCGTTCAGCATGGATGTCTCTCACCGCGTGTGGCAGTGCATGCCCGCATCGCGCGTCTTGCATCGCCAAGCCTTTCGCGGCTTAGGGGTTCGCCCCTATATAGGTGCCGAGGCCGGCTTGTAACATGCCCGCCGACATGGATGCCGAGCGTGTAAGGCGCCGGTGGAAGGTGACATGGACGCCATCGTCAAAAATCATCCGGCAGCCTTCAAGGCCGTGAAAGATCAAGATCGCCGCCCCTCTCGCGAGGAGGCCGAGGAGGCCGTGCGCACCCTCATCGCCTTTCTCGGCGACGATCCCGCCCGGGAAGGTCTTCTGGACACCCCTGCCCGCGTGGTGAAATCGTTCGGCGAGATTTATGGCGGCTACCGGCAGGACGCCGGCGCGGTGCTCGAGCGCGTGTTCGAGGAAGTGGGCGGCTACGAGGACATCGTTCTTGTGCAGGATATCCCCTTCTTCTCGCACTGCGAACATCACATGGTGCCGTTCTATGGGCATGTGCACTGCGCCTACTACCCGCGTGGCGGCGTGGTCGGCCTTTCGAAAATTGCGCGCGTCGTGGATGTCTTCGCCCGCCGCTTGCAAACCCAGGAAAATCTGACGGCTTCCATCGCCGACGCGATCGATGGCGTGCTCAAGCCGCGCGGCCTCGCGATCATGATCGAGGCGGAGCATATGTGCATGGCGATGCGCGGCGTTCAGAAATCGGGCGTCTCCACCACCACCACGCGCTTCACCGGCGTGTTTAAGGATCCAGCCGAACAGGTCAGGTTCATGACCCTTGTGCGCGGACGTCAGCGGTGAGCGTGACCTTCGCCGAAGGTCTCAGCAAGTCAGACCTGGAAGACCGGCTTGTGCTCGCGCCGAGATTTGACGCATCGGGGCTTGTCACCTGCGTCGTCACCGATGCCGAAAGCGGCATGGTGTTGATGCTGGCGCACATGAACGCAGAAGCACTTGCCGCGACGATCGAAACCCGGGAGGCGCATTACTGGTCGCGCTCCCGGAACCGTCTGTGGAAGAAGGGCGAGGACAGCGGCCACGTGCAGGATGTGGTGGAGATGCGGGTGGACTGCGATCAGGATGCCGTGCTCCTGAAGGTCCGCGTTCGCGGGACCGGCGCGTCATGCCACACCGGTCGGGTGTCTTGCTTCTACCGAACGGTACCCCTTGGCGACAAGGTGTCGCCAGATCTGGCCCTGAGCTTCGCGGATGCTGACCGTCTCTTCGATCCGGCCAACATCTACGGTAAGACCTCAGGCTGAGGCGATGTAGTCCCTCATGGCACTGGTCTCCGCCTCGAATTCCGCGAGGCGGTGTTTCACCACGTCGCCGATGGAGACAATTCCGACCATCCGGCCATTTTCCAGAACCGGAATGTGGCGGAACCGACCTTCGGTCATCTGCTCCATGATGGCGCGAATCAGCTGGCCCGGATTCGTGGTCTGGACCGGAGAAGACATATACGCCGAGACCGGCTGATCGAGGCCCGACGGGCCCGATTCAGCCACCGCGCGAACGATGTCCCGCTCCGAAAGAATGCCGATCGGAACGTTCTCGTAGTCGGTGATGACTAGTGTTCCGATCTTGCGGCGCGCCAGAAATTCGGCCGCCTGTAGAAGCGTACAATCAGCTTCCACGGTCACGACATCGCGGCCCTTGGTGTCGAGAATTGTGGATACGTACATCGGCTCTCTCCCTGCTGCAGCCTGCGATGTTCGTCCCGCAGTTCAGGAGATGATTGCCCGAGGTGGCATTTCGATCAAGGGCCGGAGTCGACCTCTGCGGCCTTCACCGCATGCCTGGGATCGAACAAGGGAAACAGGAAAAGGCCTGAGAGAAAGCCGCCGATATGCGTCTGCCAGGCGATGGTATTCCCGCCTTCGAGCGATAGCGAACTGACCGCGTAGAGCAGATTGATGCCGAACCAGACGATCAGAAAGGTGACGATCTGTTTCGACCTGAACAGGTCGCCAACCGGTACAGCAGGAACAGCGTAGGCCGCGTAACCGCGCTTCCGGAACTGACCCATCGGGGCACCCGGCTCGAAGACGAAGCGAATTGCAGCCGCCGTCATGCCCGAGATCGCGCCGGACGCGCCGATCATCGGAACGGTTTCGCCGGAATGCGTCAGAAGATGCGCGCCAGCCCCGCAGGCGGCTGTCGCTGCCATGAAGAGCAGAAACCGCACGCCGCCGAAGCGCCAGGCGACGGCACTGCCGAAGGCGAGCAGCCACAACGCGTTGACGCCTAGATGCATCCAGTCACCGTGCAGAGCCGAATAGGTGACGAAGGTCCACACATCTCCGGCAAAGCCGCCGGGGAAAAGCCCGGCCAGTGGCGAGGTGGCGTCATAACGCGCCGGGATGAAAGCGAAGTAGAGAAGGATCTGGGTGTCTTCGTCGCTGCTGAGGAACGTCCTCGCAGCATGGATCGCCACCAGCGCGGCGATCGTCCAGGCGACGACTGCGGGCGCATTCAGAATGGGTTCGTTTGTTCGCTGCAGCGCCATTGATCTGCGGCAGAAGTGTATCGCCTGCCCTGCAAAAGCAAGCGGTCATAGATGATTTGGGCACAGTGACACCCATTTGCCGAATGGCTGGATCACCGCTCGTTAACTCCCGAGGACTACAGTCCTGATGAACGGTCATTCAGGCCGCGCCTTTTCGTGACCACTCGATGTCCATGCAGCCTGTACCAAAGGAACGGCCGGAGGAGCGCAGGCGCCATGCCCGCGTGAAAGTCGCCCTGTCCGGACGCTACATGCTGTCCGATCAGCGCGAGTACCCTTGCGAGACCTGCGACATCTCTCCAGGCGGCGTAGCACTCACGGGGCCGGTGATCGGCCGTCCGGGTGAACGGGTGGTGGTCTATCTGGATCATCTCGGCCGCATCGAAGGTACAGTTGTTCGGCCGATAACGGACGGGTTTGCGCTGGAAATCGCAGCCACGCCCCGGAAACGCGAACGGCTTGCGGAACAACTGACCTGGCTGGCCAATCGCGACATTCTTGGAGTGCCAGAGGACCGGCTCCACGAACGTGGTCCGCCCAAGAATACGCGCTCCCTCATCGTTCTGCCCGACGGACGGGAATTCCCTTGCCGAGTGCTCGATGTCTCCCTGTCGGGAGCGGCCGTCGAGACCGATGTGCAGCCGCCGCTGAACCTCATAGTGACCATTGGCCGCTCGTCAGCCAGGGTAGTGCGCCACTTCGAGGGAGGCATTGGCGTCGAGTTCGTGAGGATTTCGGCCCTCCCCTTCGATGCGCCGCCCGAGCCAATTGGCTGAACCGCCCGATGCCCCCGTCCCCACACCGTTATCGGAGCTTCCCACGATGACGAACACCGCGTGCAGCAGGTCCGGCTTACGATGACGCCGCTTCTGCCAACCTGTCATTGCTCGAAGCAGGGCCGGACCACAGGGACCAGGACGGCCTGCCTCGCGCTGATTTGCGTCGCCGCCGGACTCGTCCTCCCGGCGGTTGCTCCTGCATCAGCACAGTCGACGTCGAGCCGCATGGAAGTGGTTGGCTTCGCGCGCGCTCCCATCGGCTTCATCTCTTTTTGTGAGCGGGAGCCCAGGGACTGCGTCGCGCCAGGTCAGGTGCGACGTGCAGCGTTGACAGGCAAATCCTTTGCCGAACTTGATCGAGTAAACCGGTTCGCGAACACGCGCATCAAGCCTGCGACCGACCAGGAAATCTACGGGCGAGCCGAATACTGGGCAATCCCGACAGACCGCGGCGATTGCGAGGATTACGTACTCCTGAAGCGGCGCCTGCTGGTTCGCGCAGGCTGGCCACCCTCCGCCCTCTTGATAACGGTCGTCCGCGACAACGCAGACGAGGGTCATGCTGTCCTGACCGTCGCGACGGACAGGGGCGACTACGTGCTGGACAACCAGCGCGATGCGATCCTGCCATGGCAGGCGACCGGGTATGAGTACATCAAGCGTCAGTCCCAGACAGACCCCAAGGCCTGGGTGTATGTGGGCGATCCCAGCGTGGATGCGAAGGTGACGAGCACGCGCTGACCCTTGAGCCTGGCGCCTGGCGCGCTATGACCCTTCCATGACATTCTCAAGCCTTATGAGCGTTGCGCGGCGAGAAGTTCTCGCGATCGCAGGCCTTGCCCTAGCAGCTGGGGGCCTACTCGTCTTTGCGAGCCTTGCCGACGAGATCATGGAACAGGAGCCCTTGCACTTCGACAGAGTGCTGCTTCTGGCGCTGCGGACGGGGGACAACAACGACCCCATCGGCCCGCCCTGGGTCGAAATCATGTTCACCGACCTGACAAGCCTCGGGAGCACGACCATCCTGGCGCTCGCAACCCTGGGCGTGATCGGCTACCTGCTGATTGCCCGCCGCAGCGGCACGGCGCTGCTCGTCCTGGGTGCGGTGGTCGGCGGCACGCTGCTGAACAACCTGTTGAAGCTGTTCTTCGACCGGCCGAGGCCGGATCTCGTAGCGCACATCGTGGACACGCAGACTACCAGCTTCCCCAGCGGACATGCGATGATCTCGGCTGCCACTTACCTGACCCTCGGCCTGCTGCTGGCTCGCGTCCAGACCCGCCGGATCTTTCGGGTCTACATCATTGCCGTAGCGATCGGCATTACGTTCCTGGTCGGGGTCAGCCGGGTCTATCTTGGTGTGCACTGGCCCAGCGATGTACTCGCCGGCTGGTGCGCCGGTGCGAGCTGGGCGATCCTGTGCTGGCTCCTCGCGATTTTCCTGCAAAGACGCCATCAGATCGCGCCTCCGGGCGAGGAAGGCGCCGGGCCCGCCACGGCAGAGCCCGATGAAGCCTTCCCCGCGAGTCCCGTTCGTTAATCCGTCAGGTCCTCGGCGAGGATCGCCATCTGGAAGTTGTAGGAAAGTTCGCCGTCTTCATCGTCCCGGAAGAGCACGCCGATGAACTCCTCACCAAGGTAGACCTCGGCTGACTCCATCTTCTTCGGCCGCGCAACGATGCGAAAATCCGGGTTCTTGAAAGTGCGGCGAAGATAAGCCTGCACCTGCTCGAGCTCTCGCTTGTCCAAGAGCAACCTCCATAGATGTTTGCGTATGGGCGCGGTGTGCCATGCACCGGGCACACCCGCAAGGACCGGACGGATAATAGGGCGCGCGGCCCTAGATCACAGGGTCGAAGGTCTCAACCGCCGACAGCATATGGTCCATCATCCGCGAAGGCTCCGCGCACGGAGCCGTGCCGACGACGCGGGCCGGCACTCCAGCGACGGTGGTGCAGCGGGGCACCGGGTGCAGGACGACCGAGCCGGCGGCAATGCGCGATCCCGCCCCAACTTCGATGTTGCCGAGGATCTTCGCACCAGCGCCGATGAGAACGCCCCGCCGAATCTTCGGATGCCGGTCGCCGTGCTGCTTGCCCGTACCCCCGAGAGTGACGCTCTGCAGGATCGAGACATCGTCTTCGATCACGGCAGTTTCCCCGATGACGATGCCCGTACCGTGGTCGATGAAGACGCCCTTGCCGACCGGAACGGCGGGATGGATGTCGACCTGCAACGTGCTTGAGACGCGGCTTTGGAGATACAGCGCGAAGTCCTTGCGACCCTCGAGCCAGAGGCGGTGCGCAAACCGATGAGCCTGCAGCGCGTGGAAACCTTTGAAATACAGCACCGGCTCGAGAAAGCGCGTGCACACCGGGTCGCGGTCGGCCACTGCGGCGATGTCCGCGCGGATTGCATGGCCAATCTCCGGTTCGGCCGCGAACGCGTCTTCGAACGCCTGCCGGATTGCGCCGTCGGAGAGTTCGCCGTGTTCGAGGCGAGCTGCGATGCGGTGGATCACCGCCGCCTCGAGAGCGTCATGATGGAGGATGGTGGAGTGGAGCATTCCTGCGAGCGCAGGCTCCTTCACACTTGCTTCCAGAGCCTCGTCCCGCAAGCGCGTCCAGATCGGATCCACACTCGCGAGAGGCTGTGCCTTCTTCTGAACGGTCTGCGTCATGGCCTCGTCCCGCGAGCTGTCCGAAGCCGCATGATCTAGCGTGCCTCGATGAACGTTCTCTGTAGATAGGTTCGTAATCCGCCGGCCGTTAGGTACCAGAGGCACCATTCGCTGGTTCAGAGCACATCAACCACGATGGCGCAGAAAGTCCAGCACGCCTTCCTTGAACACCTTGTCACCCACGACGCGGTTGTGATCCCGCCTGGGGATTTCCAGAACCTGCGCACCAGCGATATGGGGGGCAAGTTCATGAGGAGAGCCCGCCACATCGTCTTCCGATCCGACCGCGATGAGGACCGGGCACTGAATCAAGGCCAGCCGGTCGGGCCCAAGCGGTAGCCGTGGCGAGCGCATGACCGCGGCCAAGGCTCGGAGGTCGCTCTTGGTCGCTTCTGCAAACACCCGGAAGGTACGCGCATACGCGTCGGTCACGTCGTCCCTGTGAGGAGCCTCGAGTGCTGCTGCGATCTCTTCTGCCTTGCCCGCCCCTTCAAAGAGGCGGCTGCCCATTCCGCCGATGACGAGGCTGCGGACTCGCTCCGGCCGCTCGATAGCCATCAAGGCGCCTACCCGCGCACCCATCGAATATCCGACGATATCGGTGCGGGAGATGCCTAGGTGATCGAGAAGTGCGAATGCGTCCTCCGCCATGTCGCCGATCGTGTAGGCGGTCGCATCGTAGATCTTTTCACTGGCTCCGTGCCCACGATGATCGAAGGCGATAACCTGATAGCCGGCCTCTGCTAGCCCGGAGATCCAGCCCGTCCCTGTCCAGTTCATCTGAAGGCTCGAGGCGAAACCGTGTATCAGCAGGACCGGGTCACCCCGGCCTTCGACGACGTAGTTGAGCGTCAGGCCCTGAGACGAGAAAGTCGGCATCATTGGTGCTCCCGGCGGATCTGCCCGTCCATTAGCCTCTCGCCTTCAAGGGACGAAGGGGCTAATCTAAGGCCATCACAGCATAAACGGGACAGAGCCAGTGGCCGAGATTCGCACGCCCCATTACCATAACAGCGGCGGCTACCCTGCCATCCGCGTCGGCGCGCGCGAATTCATGTGCATCGGCGCAGCACCTCCCTACGATCACCCGCACATCTTTCTGGACATGGGCGGCGATAACGAGATCGTCTGCTCCTATTGCTCCACGCTGTACCGCTATTCATCTGAGCTTCCTTCGGGGTCCGCAGATCCCATCGATTGCGTGTGGGCCGCAGACGCCGCGCACGCGCTTTGACGGCAGGCGCTAGCCTTTGAAGGGTCGGCGCTCGGTCCTGATCGCGGGCGCGGGCATCGGCGGGCTGGCGGCGGCGCTGACGCTTACCCAGCGTGGCTTCAAGTGCCAGATCGTCGAGCGTGCATCGGCCTTGCTCGAGGTCGGCGCCGGACTGCAGATCTCTCCCAACGCGTCCCGAATCCTCGATGGCTTGGGCCTCGGCCCGGCGCTGGATGCTGCCGGCGCACGTCCTGACGCGGTGCGCATCATCGACGGGCGGAGTGGCAAGGCCATCGCCAGCGTTCCTCTCGGCGTTCAAGCCGAGAAACGATGGGGAGCCCCCTACCGCGTCATCCACCGCGCGGACCTGCAGCGCATTCTCTCGGAGGCTGCTCTCGCGGCAGGCGTTGCAATCCGGCTCGGAGCCGAAGTGGTGGACTTCGCCCAGGTGCCGGCGGGCGTTCTCGCCCATCTGCGCACCGCCGAGGGGGAGGAAACACCTACAGCCGACCTGCTAATCGGTGCCGATGGCGTTTATTCAAGCCTGCGAGGTCGGCTCGGAGCGCCTCCCCCACGTTTCTCCGGCCAAATCGCCTGGCGCGCCATCATCGACCTGCCCTCGCGAAACGAAACAGGGCTGTGGCTTGGGCCGGGTGCACACCTGGTCAGCTATTCGCTCAATCAACGCGGCCAAATGAATCTCGTCGCCATCACGCATGGCGCAGATGCCCGGCCTGGATGGTCGGAGCCGCGGCAGGCAGGCGAACTGCTTCAGTGCTTTCGTGGGTGGGCACCGGCTGCGCAGGCCTTGATTCGTGCGGCCCCCGTCTGGACCGTCTGGCCGCTTTATGACCAAGAGCCTGGTGCACTGTGGGGAGCAGGGCCAACCACGCTGATGGGAGACGCTGCTCACGGCATGCTGCCCCATCTTGCACAGGGGGCTGCCATGGCTATCGAGGATGCAGCAGCGCTCGCGGATGCACTCGCTGCCTCGCCGGATCGGCCTGAGCTCGCTTTGCGTAATTACGAGGATGAGCGGCAGCCCCGCACGCATGCGGCCATCCTCCAGTCACGGAGAAACGGGCAGATCTATCGCATGAGTGGACTCCAGGCCTTGGCAAGGGACACCGCGCTGCGGCTCATGGGAACTGAACGCCTGACCCGGCGTCTTGACTGGCTCTATGGCTACGGTCTTCCGGCGGTAACGCAGCCAACAAACGGCGCCTGACACGCGACGCTGGACAGGCAACGCATTGACTTAGCTCTGCGAACAGTCCATCTACGCTTCATCGCTTCGGCGACCATCGTTGTGCTCAGCCGCGTGAATGGGATCCTCAGGGATATCCCTCCTGCCGAGCCACCCTAATCCATTTATACGACAGCCCAGATCACGCGGGGCGTCCTTCATGGCACCCGCCATCCCCTCTCCGCGCTTGCGGCAGCGGGTTCGTGGCTTATTGAAAGCATATCAATTGACGACTTTTGCCGAACTCGGCCTGCATCCGGCCATCCTGAAGGCTCTTACGGCCGAGGGTTACGAGAACCCCACCCCGATCCAGGAGAAAGCAATTCCGTTCCTGATGCAGGGTCGCGACCTCCTTGGCATCGCACAGACCGGCACGGGAAAAACGGCTGCTTTCGCGCTGCCGATCCTCCATCGCTTGGCTTCTGACAAGAAGGTGGCGCCGCGCCGTTCATGCCGCGCTCTCGTGCTCAGCCCTACCCGCGAGCTAGCCAGTCAGATCGCTGCCAGCTTCCGCTCGTACGGCAAAGGACTGGGACTATCTGTTGAAGTGATCTTCGGCGGCGTCTCTGCCGGTCCGCAGGCCCGCGCCCTGGCCGCTGGCATCGACGTGCTGGTAGCCACTCCCGGCCGCCTTCTTGATCACCTGAACGGCGGAATGCTCAAGCTTGAGCCTGTCGAAGTTTTCGTGCTCGACGAGGCCGACCAGATGCTCGACATGGGCTTCATCCGCGACATCCGCAAAGTCGTGGCGAAGCTGCCCAAGAACCGGCAGAGCCTGTTCTTCTCGGCCACGATGCCGAAGGAGATCGGCGTTCTCGCGGCCGAACTGCTGCGCGATCCGCAGGAGGTGGCCGTTACACCGGTCGCCAAGACTGCCGACCGCGTTGAGCAGCGCATGGCGTTCGTCGACAACGCAGAGAAGCGGCCGCTCCTGGTCAATCTTCTCAAGGATCGGAACATGGATCGCGTGCTGGTGTTCTCGCGGACCAAGCATGGCGCGGACAAGATCGCCAAGTATCTGGTGGATGCCGGCATCGACGCCGCTGCCATTCATGGCAACAAGTCGCAAGGTGCACGTGAACGGGCTCTGGGCAGCTTCAAGGCTGGCAAGACCCGCGCGCTGGTCGCGACCGACATCGCCGCCCGCGGCATTGATGTCGATGGTGTGAGCCATGTCGTCAACTTCGATCTTCCCAATGTGCCGGAGAGCTATGTTCACCGCATCGGCCGCACGGCGCGTGCCGGCGCCAGCGGCATGGCGATCTCCTTCTGCGCCCCTGACGAACGGCCCTTGCTGCGGGACATCGAGAAGCTGATCCAGCAGCAGGTTCCCGCTCTGGAGGGACACGAGAAGGCTCATGCCGAAGCTGCAGCCGCAGGTCCCGCAACCGGCAAGCGCAACAACAGCGGCGGCCGGAACGGCCAGAACAACAACCGTGGCGGCGGCAGGCCCCAGCAAGGACGACCCCAGCAGAACGGGCGCCCGGGCGGGCCATCCCGTGAGGACCAGAATCGCGGTCCGCGCCGGGAGCAGCGGTCCGGTGAGCAGCGCCAAGCCGGAACACCGGGCTTCGAAGGCATGCGACTGATGCGAGCGCCTGTTCGCACTCAAGGCAACTAAGCCCGATCGGCAAGTACCAACAGAATCAAAAAGGGGCGCCCAAGAGCGCCCCTTTTTCAATCGGTCTCAGCCGTCGATCAACGAAGTCCGAGGAAGCTCAGGATCGCGATCACAACGACGATCAGGCCGATGATGTAAATGATGCTGTTCATTGTCCAACCCTCTGTGTGTACCCGAAGCTGGAACGTTCAGCCTAGGGGATGGTTCCGGGCGGATGATGATGATCGGACAGCGGATTGGTGCGGGCGGCGGGACTCGAACCCGCAAGTCCTGAGACGAGGGATTTTAAGTCCCTTGTGGCTACCAGTTTCACCACGCCCGCATTGTGCACGGCCTCTAAGGCCGCGGTCGGCTTACTGACCGCGAGACTCCCAGATTGCCGCGAGCATGCTCCGCACATCCGAAGCCGCTTGTGCGAGCACCTCCGGATCGCGGCTTCGTACCACGATGTTGGTGTTGTAGCCGGCCTCGTTCTGGAAGGGGTAGCTCCCGATCGAGGCAGATGGATAGGCGGCCTGGATGTCACCCAGGGGGGTGCCGATCTCGCCCTCCTTGGCATTGGCAAGGATCGTCTCCGACAACACCTTCGGCCCGGTCCGCAACGTTGGAAGCACTTCGTCCAACATCGCGTGCATGATCTTCGGCACGCCGGCCATCACATGGACATTGCCGATCCGGAAGCCCGGGGCCTTCGACACCGTGTTGACGATCAGGTCCGATCCGTCGGGGAGACGGGCCATGCGCATGCGGGCTTCGTTCAGACTGGCGGCCGGAAATATCTCCGACAGAAGAGCAACCGCACGCGGATCATGATCAATGCCGACGCCGAACGCCTTGGCGACAGCATCCGCCGTGATGTCGTCATGCGTGGGGCCGATGCCGCCCGTGGTGAACACATAGGTGTAGCGGCTTCGCAGCGCGTTCAGCGCATCGACGATGACCGGTTCGTCGTCCGGCACCACCCTCACCTCCCGCAGGTCGATGCCGATCTCCGTCAGGCGCTCCGCGATGTGGCCGATGTTCTGGTCCTTGGTCCGGCCGGACAGGATTTCGTCGCCGATCACTAGGACGGCGGCTGTGATGATCTCGGCGGATTCGCTGTTCATGGCGTGATCTAAGTCCGGGTGGGTACGGCCTGCAACTATCATGGCTCTACAGGAACAAAGCTCGCCCATTCTGGTTGCCCGTCTAGTTGAACCTCCGGGAGGAACAGAGCCATGGACAAGGACGAAATGATCCGCCAGCGCGCCTACGAGATCTGGAACGAAAGCGGGCAACCCGAAGGCATGGAACAGGAGCACTGGGAACAGGCCAAGCGCGATGTCGAGGCCAGCAGCCCGCCGGAACCGGATGCCGCGGGGCCGACCGGTGCCGAGATCCCGCCTTTGGCCGAGGTCAGCGATCCTCCGGTGCAGCCCACCGGCGATGAACTGAAGAAGGCCACCGAACTCGGCTAAAGCCTAAAGGCCCGACTTCTCCACCTTCGGGTACAAGATGATCGGGGCCGTGAGCACGGCCTCGAGGCCGGGTGACCTGTTCTCGAACCGCAGGCTCCCGCCCAGCTGCCCTACCAGCGCGTCCATCATGCGGGTGCCGAACCCCTTTCGGGTGGACGAGCGCCCGACGCCCCTGTCCTGCACCGACAGCCGGAACGAGGTGCGATCTTCCGAGAGCGCGACGTGGAGCGGGCCCGCCGCCCCGGCATAGGCGTATTTTTGCGCATTCGTCACAAGCTCGGCCACGATCAGGCCAAGGCTCACCGCGCGGTCCGGCGAGATGATGACGGGCGAAAGGCTGCGGGTGATGGAGCGGCCCCAATCGGCGCCCATGCTGTCCACCTGCTCCGCCAGCAATTCCTCGATATAGCGTGCAGCATCCACCGTCTCGAACTGGTCGGCGCGGTACAGCCGGCGATGGACCAGCGACACCGCGCTGAGGCGGCGGCGGGCCTCCTCGATGGCGGTCTGCAGCTCCGGATTGTTCGATTCCCGCGCCTGCATGGCGAGGAAGCTGGACACCAGCTGCAGGCTGTTCTGGACGCGGTGGTTCACCTCGCCGATCAGGAACTGCTTCTGCGTCAGCAGATGGTCCTTCTCGCGCACCGTGGCCATCAGCTGCTCGTTCAGCTCGCGCAGGCGGCGGTTCTGGTCGATCTCCGAGACATGGATGCGCAGGCGCCCGGCGGATTCGGTTTCGGCCAGCGACCAGGGCAGCGAGCGGCCGCGCACGGTCTCGCGCCAGGCGTCGAAGCTGGCGCGCGGGTTCAGCACGCCTCCGGGGCCGGGTTCCGTTCCCTTGTGTGGATTGCCGGCCCAGTCGATGACCTGCAACCGCTCGGCACGGAACCACATCACCACCCAGGGCTGGGCGGCGGACAAGGTGATGGAGAGCATGCCGCTGGCGACGTTGCCGAACTCTCCGGCACCGTCATAAAAGCGGCCAAGCTCGTTCGTCGCGAACACCGCATCGCCGTCGCGCTTCAGCAGCCAGTCGACCAGGTCCTTCAGCGAGCGCTCGCCCGGACAGGAGCCGGCGGTCACCACGTCGCGCCCGCGCACCACCGCCACGCAGTCGGCGTCCAGCATGCGGCGCACCTCGTCGAGGTGGTTCGACAGCGCGTCGTCCAGCGAACCCTCGCGCGACAGCAGCGCAACGATGTCGTCCTCGAAGCTGCGCAGGCGGATGCGCTCGCGGTAGATATCGGCTTCCTCGCGGGACTTGATGCCGCGCGACAGGGTGCCGGCCAGCGCGCGGCAGGCGGCGCGCTGCTCGAACCCGATGGCGCGCGGCGTCTCGTTGTGGCAGGCGACCAGCCCCCACAATTCGCCGTCCTTGATGATGGAAATGGAGGCCGAGGCCTGCACGCCCATATTGTGCAGGTAGGCGATGTGCACCGGCGAGACGCTGCGCAGCCCGCAATCGCTCATGTCCAGCGGCGCCTGCGGCGTGTCGGTGGGGCGCAGCGGCGCGGGCGTGTAGCCGACATCGGGGATGACGCGGATGGTGTTGCGCACATAGAGGGCGCGCGCCTGCTTCGGGATGTCCGATGCCGGGAAGTGGTGGTTCATGAAGGCGTGCATGTCCTCACGCCGGTCCTCGGCCAGCACCACGCCCGAGCCGTCCTCCAGGAATCGGTAGATCATCACGCGGTCATAGCCGGTGAGGTTGCGGAACTCGCGCGCGGCATTGGCCAGCAGCGCGGCCATGGAGGCCGAATCCTCGAACGCGGCGGCGGCGGTCTCGATCTCCGCCAGCACCTTGGCCGTCACGATGCCGGAGCTCGCGGCGGGCTCGAACTCCAGCACCAGCAGGTCGTCGCTGCGGTGGGCCAGCACGTCCAGCACCATGCCGTCGGTGGCGCGGACCTGCCCGGCGAACCCGCCGCGCGGCTGCCCGGCCGCCTCCCGCGCATC
>NZ_JAXAFJ010000015.1:0-22102 GCF_033898525.1 Terrihabitans rhizophilus
GCAATCCCGGCGTCGTGCTTCGCACGCTGACGGAAGAGGAAATGGGCGCCCGTGGCCGCGCATTGGCGGAAGCCCGTGCCCGTGAGGCCGAGGATCGCCTGAAGGCGGTCGCCGATGCGCAGCGCCGTGAAGAGGAAGATCGTCGCCGCGCCGCCGAGCGCGAGGCCGCCGAGATCCGCAAGCGCGAGGAAGACGCACGCCGCGCTGCCGAGGAAGAGACCCGCCGCCGCGCCGAGACCGAAGCCGCCAAGCGTGGCGAGACGGTTGCACCTCGTCCCCTCGGCGTGGGCGTTCGCCCGGCTGAAGACGAAAGCCCGCGTCCCCTGATCCGCCGCCCCGGCATGATCGGTCGCCCCGCGGTTCCGGCCAAGCCGGAGCGCGTGAAGCCCGGCCAGGAAAAGCAGCGTGGCCGCCTGACCTTGACCACGGCTCACGAGTCGGAAGAGGAGCGGGCGCGTTCCGTCGCCGCCTTCCGCCGCCGCGTGCAGCGCATGACCGGCAAGGTGCAGGCCGAGCCGAAGGAAAAGCTCCAGCGCGAGGTCGTGATCCCCGAGGTCATCACCATCCAGGAACTTGCCAACCGCATGGCCGAGCGTGCCGTCGACGTGGTGCGCCTGCTGATGAAGCAGGGTGTCATGAAGCGGCCGGACGACGTGATCGATTCCGACACCGCCCAGCTGGTGGCCGAGGAACTTGGCCACACCGTGCGCCGCGTGGCGGAATCCGACGTCGAGGAAGGCCTCTTCGACAAGGCCGACGTCGAGGGCACCCAGACGGGCCGTCCGCCGGTCGTGACGATCATGGGCCATGTCGACCACGGCAAGACCTCGCTGCTCGACGCCCTGCGCCAGACCAATGTGGTCTCCGGCGAAGCCGGCGGCATCACGCAGCACATCGGCGCCTACCAGGTGACATCGCCGCTCGGCGGCCTCATCACCTTCATCGACACGCCGGGCCATGCCGCCTTCACGTCGATGCGCCAGCGCGGCGCGCAGGCCACCGATATCGTGGTGCTGGTGGTTGCGGCTGACGACGGCGTCATGCCGCAGACGATCGAGGCCATCAGCCACGCCAAGGCGGCGGGTGTGCCGATCATCGTGGCGATCAACAAGATCGACAAGCCGGGCGCCAAGCCCGAGCGCGTCCGCAGCGAACTGCTTCAGTATGAAATCCAGGTCGAGACTCTTGGCGGCGACATCCTCGAAGTCGAGGTGTCCGCGCTCAAGAAGCTCAACCTCGACAAGCTGCTCGAAGCCATCCAGCTGCAGGCCGAACTGCTCGACCTGAAGGCCAATCCGGAACGTCCGGCCGAAGGCATCGTCATCGAAGCCAAGCTCGACAAGGGCCGCGGCCCGGTCGCGACCGTCCTTGTCCAGCGTGGCACGCTGCGCGCCGGCGATATCGTGGTCGCCGGTTCCGCCTGGGGTCGTGTCCGCGCGCTGGTCAACGATCAGGGCAAGGCCATCAAGGAGGCTCCGCCCTCCCTCCCGGTCGAGGTGCTGGGCTTCAGCGCGGCNGCGCGCCGGCGATATCGTGGTCGCCGGTTCCGCCTGGGGTCGTGTCCGCGCGCTGGTCAACGATCAGGGCAAGGCCATCAAGGAGGCTCCGCCCTCCCTCCCGGTCGAGGTGCTGGGCTTCAGCGCGGCCCCGGAGGCGGGCGACCGTCTGGCCGTGGTGGAGAACGAGGCCCGCGCCCGCGAAGTCACCGAGTATCGCGAGCGCCAGCGCCGCGATGCGGCGGCGGCACGCAGCGAGCGCGGCTCCGGCTCCTCCATCGAGCAGATGATGTCCCAGCTGAAGAGCTCGGCCGGCCGGCAGGAGTTCCCGCTCGTCATCAAGGGCGACGTGCAGGGCTCCGTGGAAGCCATCGTCCAGGCTCTGGAAAAGGTCGGCAACGACGAGGTCCAGGCCCGTGTGCTGCATGCCGGCGTCGGCGGCATCACCGAGAGCGACATCACGCTCGCCGGTGCGTCCGGCGCGGCGGTGCTGGGCTTCAACGTCCGTGCGCTGAAGGAGGCCCGCGATGCTTCCGAACGGCAGGGCGTCGAAGTGCGCTACTACAACATCATCTACGATCTCGTGGATGACATCCGGAACGCCATGTCCGGCCTGCTGGCTCCCGAGCGGCGCGAGGAGTTCCTCGGCAATGCGCAGATCCTCGAAGTGTTCAACATCTCGAAGGTCGGCAAGGTCGCGGGCTGCCGTGTCACGGAAGGCCGCGTCGAGCGCGGCGCCGGTGTCCGCCTCATCCGCGACAACGTGGTTGTGCACGAGGGCAAGCTCTCGACGCTCAAGCGCTTCAAGGACGAGGTCAAGGACGTTCAGGTCGGCCAGGAATGCGGTATGGCCTTCGAGAACTACCAGGACATGCGCGCCGGCGACATCATCGAGTGCTATCTCGTGACGGAGGTGAAGCGCTCCCTCTAAGGGGCGTTCACCGTCGGCTCAATGCCACGCCGGAGCGTCACGAACGCTCCGGCGTCTACGTTCAAGGGTCCGCCCGGTCCAAGCCCGAGCCGCCCGCAACGTTCAAGGAATCCAGAACATGGCCAAGGCCAAGACAGCCGGCGGCGCAGGGCCGTCCCAGCGGCAATTGCGCGTGGGCGAAGTCATCCGCCACGCGCTCGCCGAAATCCTGCAGCGCGGTGACGTTCCCGATCCCGTGCTTGACCGTGCCGTCATCACGGTGCCCGAGGTGCGCATGTCACCCGACCTCAAACTGGCAACAGCCTATGTGATGCCCTTGGGCGGCAAGGACGTGGACGGCGTGATCAAGGCGCTGGAGAAGAACCGGAAGCTCCTGCGCGGTGAGCTCGGCCACAAGGTCGAGTTGCGGTCGATCCCCGAATTGCGTTTCCGCGAGGACACCAGTTTCGACTCCGGGCAGCGCATGGACGCCATCCTCGACCGACCTGAAGTGCGCCGGGATGTCGAGAGCGCCCCCGACGAGAACGAGGACGAGTGATGACGGACGTGTCCTCCCCACAGCAGCAGCAGCAGCAACCGCCGCGTCCCAAGAAGGTGGACGTGCACGGCTGGCTGATCCTCGACAAGCCGAAAGGCATGACATCGACCCACGCGCTCGCCAAGGTGAAGCGCGCGTTCGGTGCCAAGAAGGCCGGTCACGCCGGCACGCTCGATCCGTTGGCCACGGGCTGCCTGCCCATCGCCTTCGGCGAAGCGACCAAGACGGTGCCCTTTGCTATGGACGGCCGCAAGGTCTACCGCTTCACGGTGACCTGGGGCGCATCGACCAACACAGACGATGTCGAGGGCGATGTGATCGCGACCTCTGAGAACCGCCCGAACGTCGAGAGCATCGAGGCGCTGCTGCCCCGTTTCATCGGCACGATCGTCCAGACCCCGCCGAGCTTTTCCGCCATTAAGGTGGACGGCGAGCGCGCCTACGATCTTGCCCGCGAGGGTGAGACGGTCGATCTGGCGCCGCGCGAGATCGAGGTGCATCACCTGCGCCTCACGGATGCGACCGACGACACCGCCACCTTCGAGGCTGAAACCGGCAAGGGCGCCTATGTGCGTGCACTCGCGCGCGACATGGGGCGTGAGCTTGGCTGCTACGGCCATATCTCGGCCCTTCGCCGCGTCAGCGTGGGCCCGTTCGGGGAACACACCCTGATTTCGCTGGACGAAATCGAGCGCTTGCGCTTATGTGCGCCCGGCGAGGGCAACCTCGCCGATCATCTCCTCCCCGTTGAGACCGCGCTGGACGACATCCCGGCGTTGGCCGTGAACGGGGCGGACGCGGCCCGTCTCCAACGGGGGCAGGCCGTATTGCTGCGCGGACGTGATGCTCCGCCGCTCCACGGCACCTGCTATGTCACCGCCGGCGGCGTTCTTATCGCCCTTGCGGAAGCCGAGCGCGGCGAGATCCATCCCAGACGCGTGTTTCATCTGTCCGGCTCCTGAGCCGGCCCTGTCGAAAGGATACCCGATGTCGATTGCCGCAGAACGCAAGGTCGCGCTCGTCAAGGAATATGCCACCAAGGAAGGCGACACCGGCTCCCCGGAAGTCCAGATCGCCATCCTCACGGAGCGCATCACCAACCTCACCGAGCACTTCAAGAGCCACGCCAAGGACAACCATTCCCGCCGTGGCCTGCTGAAGATGGTCAGCCAGCGCCGCAGCCTCCTCGACTATGTGAAGTCGAAGGACCAGGCGCGCTACCAGGACATCATCAAGCGGCTCGGAATTCGCCGCTGATTTCAGGCGGCGCGCCCCAAAGGCGCGCCGTTTGCTTTTAGCCGTGCCGTCATGGGGATGGCGCGGTTTCAAGGTGGGGTGCCCAAAGCGCCAGGGCAGGATTGCCAGGAATTTGCTTCCCGCGCATCGCGGGAACGTCCGTCAACCGGAAGAATTCCTCGTCGTTCTGCTCGTGGCCCGGCACCCCGCCGCAGACCAAGAGACAAGACAATGTTCGATATCCAACGTGAAGTGATTGAATGGGCCGGGCAGACGCTCGTGCTCGAGACCGGCCGCGTCGCGCGCCAGGCTGACGGCGCCGTGTGGGCGTCCTATGGCGACACCACTGTGCTCGCCACCGTCGTGGCCGCCAAGTCCGCCAAGCCCGGCATCGATTTCCTGCCCCTGACCGTGAACTATCAGGAGCGCTTCTACGCCGCCGGACGCATCCCGGGCGGCTTCTTCAAGCGCGAAGGCCGCCCGACCGAGAAGGAGACACTGGTCTCCCGCCTCATCGACCGCCCGATCCGCCCGCTCTTCGTGGACGGCTGGCGCAATGAGACGCAGGTCGTCGTCACCGTCCTCAGCCATGACCTCGAGAACGATCCCGACATCCTCGGCCTCGTTGCCGCCTCCGCGGCGCTGACGCTTTCCGGCGCGCCCTTCATGGGCCCGGTCGGCGGCGCGCGCGTCGGCTACATCAACGGCGAATACGTCCTCAACCCCACCGTCGACCAGGTCAAGGAGAGCGATCTCGACCTCGTCGTGGCCGGAACCCAGGACGCCGTGCTGATGGTCGAGTCCGAGGCCAAGGAGCTTGGTGAAGACGTGATGCTCGGCGCCGTGATGTTCGGCCATGCCGGCTTCCAGCCCGTCATCGACGCCATTATCCGCCTTGCCGAGAAGGCCGCCAAGGAGCCGCGCGACATCGCGACGGTCGACGACAGCGTGCTCGAGGGCCAGATCCGCGAGATCGCCGAGGGCGACCTGCGCGAAGCCTACAAGATCACCCGCAAGCAGGACCGCTACGCCCGCGTCGGCGAGATCAAGAAGGCGGTCGTTGCCAAGCTCTGCCCCGAGGGTGACGAGAATGCTCCCTCGGCCATGAAGGTCGGCGGCGTGTTCAAGGACCTCGAGGCCAAGATCGTGCGCCTCAACATCCTCGACGACGGCATCCGCATCGACGGACGCGACGTGAAGACGGTTCGCCCGATCCTGTCCGAAGTCGGCGCCCTGCCGCGCACGCATGGTTCGGCACTGTTCACCCGCGGCGAGACGCAGGCGCTCGTGGTGGCCACGCTCGGCACCGGCGAGGACGAGCAGTTCATCGACGCGCTGGAGGGCACCTACAAGGAGTCCTTCATGCTGCACTACAACTTCCCCCCCTATTCGGTGGGTGAGACCGGCCGCATGGGCTCCCCCGGCCGCCGCGAGATCGGCCATGGCAAGCTGGCATGGCGGGCGATCCACCCGATGCTGCCGCCGAACCATGAGTTCCCCTACACGCTGCGCGTCGTGTCCGAGATCACCGAGTCGAACGGCTCCTCCTCGATGGCCACCGTGTGCGGCACCTCCCTGGCCGCGATGGACGCGGGCGTTCCGCTGAAGCGTCCGGTGGCGGGCATCGCGATGGGCCTCATCCTGGAAGGCGAGCGCTTCGCGGTGCTCTCCGACATCCTGGGCGACGAGGACCATCTCGGCGACATGGACTTCAAGGTGGCCGGCACCACCGAGGGCATCACCGCCCTGCAGATGGACATCAAGATCGCCGGCATCACCGAGGAGATCATGAAGGTCGCCCTCGGCCAGGCCAAGGACGGACGCATCCACATCCTCGGCGAGATGGGCAAGGCGCTGACCTCCGCCCGTCCGGAGCTCGGCGAGTTCGCGCCGCGCATCGAAGTGATCAAGATCCCGGTCGACAAGATCCGTGACGTGATCGGCTCGGGCGGCAAGATCATCCGCGAGATCGTCGAGAAGACCGGCGCCAAGATCAATGTCGAGGACGACGGCACGGTGAAGGTGTCGTCCGCAGACGGCAAGGCCATCAAGGCCGCGCTGAACTGGATCCACTCCATCGTGGACGAGCCGGAAGTCGGCACGATCTATGAGGGCACCGTGGTGAAGGTCGTCGATTTCGGCGCCTTCGTGAACTTCTTCGGCGCGCGCGACGGTCTGGTCCACGTGTCGCAGATCGCTGCGAAGCGCATCGAGAAGGTGGGCGACGTCCTCAAGGAGGGCGACAAGGTCAAGGTCAAGCTTCTGGGCTTCGACGATCGCGGCAAGACCCGCCTGTCCATGAAGGTCGTCGACCAGGCGACCGGCGAGGACCTCGAGGGCAAGGCTCCGGTTGCCGAGGCCGCAGCGGGCGAGTGATCGCTGCTTCCATGCTGATCTGAAAAGGGCGGCTCTCGGGCCGCCCTTTTTGTTTCTCAGGTTCGGTCGGGAACAGCACGAGGCGGCGCACTCCGCCGCCTGCGCGATGTCCATGCCCAGCGGGCCGCATCGATCGCGAAAAATAAGGCAAGGCTCGCGCCCAGCACCGGCAGCGCCCAGCCGAAGACAAGTGCCAGAGCACCGAACATGGCCTTCTGCCCAAGCGGGAGCGGCGTCCAGCTCTGCGTCAGCGTGCGGGGAAGGGCGCCCGGAGCCGGCCGGCGGCGCCACCAGATGGCGTAGCCGAGCACGGTCGTCACCATCAGGAAGATGCCGAGCATGGCGACGAGGACCTGGTTCACGGGGCCAAACAGGATGCCCATATGGGCCGCGATGCCCCACTGGATCAGCTTCGCCACCAGCGGGAAGTCAGCAAACCGCGCGGCGCTCGTGGCCGCGAGGCTGCGGGGGTCCACGGCCACGGTGTCCACCTGCGTGGGCCAGCCACGGTCGATCTCCCGCGCCACCCAGGCCTGATCGGGTTTTCGTGCGGGTCGGATCTCCACGTTTGCGGCGTCGATCCCCGCCGCACGGGCGGCGGCGAGGACGGGGTCCAGCAGCGCCACCGGATCAACCGGCGTGGCGGTGGCGGGCGCGGTTTCCATCCCGTCATGAACGTGCTCACCGGCCATGGCTTGCGCCGGTGCACCGTCGAGCTGGATCTGCACCGAAGGCGTCACAAGGCCGAAAGCGGAGCGTACCGCGTCAATGTTGTCGCCGGCCCAGCGCGACCAAGTCAGCCCCGTTGCAGACAGGAACAGCACGCCAACCGAGAGCCACAGGCCGATGAGACCGTGCAGGCGCCGGGCCGACGACAGGCCAAGCCGCGCGCGGCTCTGGCGCCGCCACCACCACAGCAGCACGCCCCCGAGCGTAACGACCCACAGCCAGGATGCCGCGAGTTCGCTGTAGACGCGGCCCGGTTCGCCCAGCAGCAGGTCCCGGTGCAGGCGATCGAGCGTGGTGCGCAGCGGAAGCGTGCCGCTGGTGCCGTAGACAACCTCATCTCCCGTGACCCGCAGGATCACGGGATCGACGAAAATCGCGCGGCTCTCGGAGACGCCGAGGTCCGGGGCGCTGAACATCACGCGCGTGGTGCGGCCTTCGGAAGTGGCGGGGCGCACGGCGAACAGGGTTGCGCCGGGACCCGCCACGGCCCGCCCCGCTGCGGCTTGGGCGGCGAGGGACTGCGCGGGACCACGGCTCTCCGTGTGGAGCGCTGAGGCATAGAGCGCATCCTCTAGCTGCGGGGTCAGCGCGTAGAGCGTGCCCGTCAGCGCGGCGACGAGCAGGAACGGCCCCACGCAGAGGCCGATATAGAAGTGAAGGCGGGTGATGAAGGCCTTGAGGTCCGCGCCGGAACGGGCGCGCTCGGCGCCGTGCGGCGCCTGTGCTTGCAGGTGATCGGTCATGACAGCTTTCGCGTAACGCAGGAGCAGGCGCACGATCGCCAAAGGCGACGCGCAACGGCAGTTAGGCGTCAGGCGAAAGCGGGAGGGCCCCGGGGCTGTGCACGGCCCGGTCGGTCAAGGCCAGGCTTCGGCAGCTCGCGTAGAGCGCGCGACCGCGTCTCGACGATGCTGCGCGGAGCCGGGACGAGGAACACCGGCGGAACGTCGAGAGCGCTGCAGCCAAGACCGCAGAGGGCGCAGCTTGCCATCGCTGCGGATGTGTGGGGCGATGCGGGTGCGGTTCCGTTGTCGTGAGGGGCGCCGGAGCAAAGCAGATCGAATGCCGGCAGACCGCCAGCTTCAAGCGCCGCCGCCGGCTGCGGCATCAACGTCATCGCGAGCACGTGGAACAGCATTGCCCAGGCGGCGAGCGTTGCCACCAGCGGACGTGCGATGCCTTGCCGGAACACGAATGCGGCTCCGGCCCGCTGGTCAGTTGAAGTGGTAAGCGGCGCCGAAGCGCACTTCGTGAAGATCGACGTCCTGATCGGTGTCCACGCCGCCAAAGTCGGTCGTCTGCGAGGAGAACGACCGTGCGTAAACATATTCGCCGCGCAGAGAGACGTTCTCCGTCATGCGGTAGTCGAGGCCGGCCCCGACCGTCCACAGTTCGGCGGGCACGCGGCCGCGCTGCTGGTCGAGATCGGTGGCGACCTGCTCGCTGCGCGTCCAGGCAGCACCGGCGGCGATGAAGGGCAGGAAGCGATCCATCGAATAGCCCAGGCGAAGCCGGGCATCGGCGGCGATATTGCCGCGCAGGTCCACGTCTCCGGCGCCGGGCTGCGTGCCAGATCCCTCGAAATTGGCGAGCAGCAGCGAGGCCTCGTAGCCCACCACCCAATGACCGAACGCGAAGTTGCGGCCGCTATAGATGCCGCCGGCGACGCCATCGGCGTCGATATCGCCGCTGGTGCCAAGACCGGACGTCTCAAGGTTCATCGCGCCATAGCCGATCATCAAGCCGGCATAGGCGCCCGACCAATCGACCGGGCCTTCCAGCGCGGCGAAGGCGGTGGCGGTGCGTTCCTCGCCCGGACGCCAGATCACCGCGCCGCGCACGAAATGGGTGCTCTGCCCGGCCTCGATACCCGGGCCGACGTCGAAGCCTTCCTCGCCGAAGTCCTCGTAGACATATTCAGCGCGCAGGACCATCGGGCCCAGCAGCGAGCCGACGACCGGCAGGTTGACCTTGAAGTCGACGCCCGCGCCGGCGGTCCAGCCGAACAGGCGCTGGTTGTCGCCATCGAAGCCGTCGGCATCCGCGTGGATGTAGGATTCGTTCATCACGCCGCCTGCGGCGACGAAAGGCAGGGCCCAGCCAAGATCGTAGCCGAGGCGGGCGCGAAGCCGTGCGGAATAGAGCGTATCAACCTGGGTTGCCGGGGTGCCTGCATCGCCATCGACGCCGCCGCGCAATTCATGCAGCGTGAGGTCACCCTCGATGCCGTAGACGACGCGGCCGGACTGCCAGTTGTGGCCGATCAGGCCGCCGGCGGTCTGCCCGTCCACGTCTCCGCTCGCGCTGCCCGTGTCGAAGTCCGCCCAGCCGAAGCCGATCAGCGTTCCCGCATAGAAGCCCGACCAGCCAGCCTCACGCTCGACCGCGACGAGTGAGGCTTCAGGAAGGGGCACGTCGGCAGCATGTGCCGCGAAGGGCACGATGGCTGTGGCGCCAAGCAGAAGGAGGTGAAGCGGAAGGCGGGCCATGATGAAATCCGGCTGTGCCGGCCCGCTTCCGCGAACCGGCGTGTTTCGCCGCAATGCGGCACCACAAGGTAGCGGCGGGACGGCCACACAACAACCTTATTCGGCGGCGGCACCCTGCGCGGCCGTTGCATCCGCGGCGTGCTCGGCGGCTTCGACCACTTCGTCCACGATCTTCAGCGTATCGGGCTGCGGCATGGAGATGATGTTGTAGCCGGAATCCACGTAATGGATCTCGCCGGTGACGCCGGAGCCGAGCTCGGAGGACAGGTACAGCGCGGCGCCGCCCACCTCTTCCATCGTCACGGTGCGGCGCAGCGGGGCATGGCGCTTCTGGTAGTTGAACATCAGCCGCGCATCGGCGATGCCGGCGCCCGCCAGCGTGCGCAGCGGGCCGGCCGAAATGGCGTTGACCCGGATGCCCTGCTGACCAAAATCCGACGCCAGGTAGCGCACGCTTGCCTCCAGCGCCGCCTTGGCAACGCCCATGACATTGTAGTTCGGCATGACCCGCGTGGAGCCGCCATAGGTCAAGGTGACCAGCGAGCCGCCATTCTTCATCAGCGGCGCGGCACGCCGTGCGATCTCGGTGAAGGAGAAGCAGGAGATCATCATGGTGCGCTGGAAATTAGCGCGCGTGGTGTTGGCGTAGAGACCCTTCAACTCCGACTTGTCGGAGAAGGCGATGGCGTGGATCACGATGTCCAGCGTGCCCCAGCGCTGCTCGATTTCCGCGAAGGCGGCCTCGACGGAGGCCTCATCCTCGACATCGCAAGGCAGCAGGAAGTCCGAGCCCACGCTCTCGGCCAGCGGGCGCACGCGCTTGCCGAGCGCCGCCCCCTGATAGGTGAAGGCCAGCTCCGCGCCGGCTTCCGCCAGCTTCCTGGCTATGCCCCACGCAATGGAATGATCGTTGGCGACGCCCATGATGAGCGCGCGCTTGCCTGAAAGCAGTCCGGCAACCATGGCCTGTCCTCTTTCCCGCCTCAGGCGTCGACGTTCTTGAACACGAGGCTGGCATTGGTGCCGCCGAAGCCGAAGCTGTTCGACAGCACGGCGCCCAGTTGCACATCGTCGCGCCGCTCGCGAAGGATCGGCATGTCCGCCACTGCGGGGTCGATCTCCTCGATGTTCGCGCTCTCGCAGATGAAGTTGTTGTTCATCATCAGCAGCGAGTAGATGCATTCCTGCACGCCGGTCGCGCCCTGCGCATGGCCCGTCAGGCTCTTCGTGGCGGAGATCGGCGGGCAGGCATCGCCCGAGCCGAACACCTCGCGCAGCGCCTCGATCTCCTTCAGGTCGCCGATCGGCGTGGAGGTGGCGTGCGGGTTGATGTAGTCGATCTTCGGACCGACGGTGGACACGGCCATGCGCATGCAGCGCATGGCGCCTTCGCCCGACGGAGCCACCATGTCCACGCCGTCCGAGGACAGGCCGTAGCCGGCGATCTCGCCATAGATCTTCGCGCCCCGGGCGCGGGCATGCTCCAGCTCTTCGAGGACCAGCACGCCGGCGCCACCCGCGATGACGAAGCCGTCGCGGTTCTTGTCATAGGCACGGGACGCCCTGGTCGGCGTGTCGTTGTACTTGGACGACATCGCGCCCATGGCGTCAAACAGCACGGACAGGGTCCAGTCGAGATCCTCGCAGCCGCCCGCGAACATCACGTCCTGCTTGCCGTACTGGATCATCTCCGACGCATTGCCGATGCAATGGTTCGACGTCGCGCAGGCCGAGGAGATGGAATAGTTCACGCCGCGGATCTTGAACCAGGTCGCGAGCGTGGCCGAGGCCGTGGAGGCCATCGCCTTCGGCACCGCGAAGGGGCCGACCTTCTTGGATGAGCCGGATTCGATGGTCTTCTGCGCGGCATCGATGATGGTGCGGGTGGAGGAGCCGCCGGAGCCCATGATGATGCCGGTGCGCTCGTTGGAGATATCCCCGGCTTCGAGCCCCGACATCCGGATCGCCTCGTCCATGGCGACATGGTTCCACGCGGTGCCGCCGCCGTGGAAGCGCATGGCGCGGCGGTCGATCAGGTCTTCCGGGTTCAGCGTGGGCGCGCCGTGCACCTGCGAGCGGAAGCCGTGAGCGGCATAGGCTTCGGCGAAGCTGATGCCCGAGCGAGCTTCGCGCAGGCTGTCCAACACCTCGCCGGTGTTGTTGCCGATGGAGGACACAATGCCCATACCGGTTACGACGACACGTCTCATCACATCCTCCGCTGCCGCCGGAGGGGCAGCCTGTACGTGGTAGGGAAAGGGCTCAGCCGCCCGCTGTCGGCTCGGTCTGGAACAGGCCGACCTTGAGATCCTGCGCCCGGTAGATAACCGCGTCATCGGCTTTAAGCCAGCCATCGGCAATGCCGAGCACCAGCCTGGAACGCATCACGCGCTTGAAATCGACGCCGTATTCCACCTTCTTCACGTTGGGCAGGACCTGCCCGGTGAACTTGATCTCGCCAGTGCCGAGCGCACGGCCACGTCCGGGCGATCCCAGCCAGCCCAGGAAGAAGCCGACCATCTGCCACATGGCATCGAGGCCGAGGCAGCCCGGCATCACCGGATCGCCCTTGAAGTGGCAGGCGAAGAACCAGAGGTCGGGGTTCACGTCGAGCTCGGCGCGCACATAGCCCTTGCCGTACTCGCCGCCGGACTCCGAGATATCGGTGATGCGGTCGAACATCAGCATGGGTGGCAGCGGCAGCTGCGCATTGCCGGGGCCGAACACCTCGCCACGGCCCACGGCCAGCAGATCCTCAAAATCGAAGCTGTTCTTGCGCACGGTCATGCGGGCCCAGGCCTTTCGCTCAAATGTCACATGCCCGCCGTTTCCGGCGCGGATCGGCGGTTCCTCTAACACAGCAGCGGCGGCGGCGGGAAGCGTTGGGATGCTGTGCCTTCAAGCCGCCACGCCACCGTAGAACTACGGTAACTACGCCCAGCTGTTCTGTCGGGCGCGGGCATGCTGACGGAGAATAGGTGGTCTGCAAAGCTTGGCCAGTCCCGCGTCGAAGCTGGAGAATGATACCGGCAGCTCTAGACACACCTGCCGAAAATCTAGAGTTTATGAGATAGTGATCTGGTCAATAATACACAAGACACGAAGTATACTGGCTAAAACCAAAGTATGTATCCAGAATTTGGCGGCCTGCATTGCGCAAATACAACGTCGCAATATCTTAAAGCGTGCCGAGGACGTTCAATCGCAGCCACGAGTTCTGCCAGATGCGCACCACGACGGCATTGTCCCGGCGCAGCAAGGAATGATGTCATGGTTGAAGCAAGTAAGGACCTGGGCAAGTGGCGCCCATGGATCCAGTTGCTGTGCGGACTGCTCTGCATGGCGATGATCGCCAATCTTCAGTACGGCTGGACTCTTTTCGTCGACCCGATCGACCAGAAGTACCATTGGGGCCGTCCGGCCATCCAGATCGCTTTTACGCTGTTCGTGCTCACGGAGACCTGGCTGGTGCCGGTGGAAGCGTGGTTCGTGGACCGCTACGGCCCCCGTATCGTGGTGATGTTCGGCGCCGTCCTCATTGCAGGCGCCTGGACGCTGAACTCGTTCGCCACCTCGCTGCCCATGCTTTATGCCGGCGCGATCATTGCCGGCATCGGCTCGGGCGCGGTCTACGGCACCTGCGTCGGCAATGCCTTGAAGTGGTTCCCCTACCGCCGCGGCCTCGCCGCGGGCATCACTGCCGCCGGCTTCGGCGCCGGCGCGGCCCTGACGGTGCAGCCCATCGCCAAAATGATCGCCACCTCCGGCTACGAGCAGGCCTTCCTGTATTTCGGCCTTGGGCAGGGGCTCGTGGTCCTCGCGCTGTCCTTCTTCCTAGCCTCGCCGAAGGTAAAGCTGCCTGCTCCCAAGAAGGCGAGCCGCCACCTGCAGACCAAGGTGGACACCACGCCCGGCCAGATGCTCAAGACGCCCGTGTTCTACCTGATGTACCTGATGTTCGTCATGGTGGCGTCCGGCGGCCTTATCGCGGCGGCGCAGATCGGCCCCATCGCCCACGACTTCGGCGTGGCGGACACGCCCGTGAAGCTGCTCGGCATCACCATGGGCGCGCTGACGTTTGCGATCTCGCTGGACCGCATCTTCGACGGCGTCGGCCGTCCGGTCTTCGGCTGGGTCTCCGACACCATCGGCCGCGAGAACACCATGTTCATCGCGTTCTCCATCGCGGCGGTCGCGCTCTGCACGCTGGTGTTCAAGGGCAACACGCCTCTGATCTTCGTGCTGTTCTCGGCCCTGTTCTTCGGCGTGTTCGGCGAAATCTACAGCCTGTTCCCGGCCACCTCCGGCGACACGTTCGGCTCGAAGTTCGCAGCCACCAACAACGGCCTGCTCTACACAGCCAAGGGAACGGCGGCCCTGCTGGTGCCGCTCGCCAGCATCGTCTCGGCCCATTACGGCTGGTATGCGGTGTTCGCCATCTCGGTGGTGCTGAACGCCATCGCGGCGCTGCTCGCCCTCTTCGTCCTGAAGCCGCTTCGCCGCCGCTTCATCGAGCAGGGCGCTGTCGAGCGGCCCGCTGCGGTGGAGACGGTGCCGGTCGAGCGTCTGGCTTGATTGCCTAGCATGGATGAAAAGCCCCGGAGCGGACCTGCTCCGGGGCTTTTCTGTTGCGCTGGGACACGGCTTGGTTGGACACTTCCACACCCAGCCGCCGGATGGGTTCACGGAGACCGCAGACCATGCTGAAAGCTCCCATCCCGTACAGCGCATCTCTGGAAAAGCCGGAAGCTGGCGAGGCCGAGACCATCAAGGGCATCGAAGAAGCCCTGCTGGGCATCCTCGAGACGACCTCAGCGGATTATGGGCATGCCGTCCGTTCCGTGCACGCAAAGAGCCATGGCCTCCTCGAGGCGGAACTCGAAGTGCTCGCCGACCTTCCGCCCGAACTGGCGCAGGGGCTGTTCGCGCGCCCGGGACGCTACCCCGCGATCATGCGCTTCTCGACCAATCCGGGCGATGTCCTGCACGACAGCATTTCCGTGCCGCGCGGTCTCGCGGTGAAGCTGCTGGGCGTGGAGGGCGAGCGACTGCCGGATGCCGAAGGCACCAGCCAGGACTTCATCCTCGTCAATGGACCCGCCTTCGTCGCGTCCTCCGCGAAGCAGTTCCTCGGCAACCTGAAACTTCTCGCAAAGACGACCGACCGGGCGGAATGGGCGAAGAGGGCCTTGTCGGCCGTGCTGCGCGGCGCCGAAACGGCGATCGAGGCCTTCGGCTCGGAGAGCGCCACATTGAAGGCGCTGGGCGGCGCGCCGAACGTGCACCCGCTCGGCGAGACCTATTACTCGCAGTCGGCTTTCCGCTACGGCGACCACGTGGCCAAGTTCTCGCTGACGCCGGTCTCGCACAGCCTTAAGGCATTGGGCGGCACGGTGGTTGACCTGCAGGGGCAACGGAACGGCATCCGCGAAGCCGTGATCCGCGAAATGGCCGTGCATGGCGGGGAGTGGGAGTTGCGGGTTCAGCTGTGCCGCGACGCGCAGTCCATGCCGGTGGAGGATCCGTCGGTGCGGTGGGATGAGACCGCGAGCCCGTTCCTGCCTGTCGCGCGGCTGCGGGCGCAGGCCCAGACCGGGTGGAGCGACGAACGCGCCCAGGTCGTGGACGACAATATGCGGTTCAGCGTCTGGACCGGCCTCGAAGCCCACCGCCCGCTGGGCGTCATCAACCGGGTTCGCAAGCAGACCTATGCCGCCTCGGCGCGCTTCAGGGGAACCTTTAACGGCTGCCCTATCCACGAACCTGCCGGCGATGTGCACCTGCCGGGGTGATCCCCCAAAAGGGTCAGCCCGCGTCGTATCGGGCGCGGGCCCTTTCGATCTCTGCGTAATTCTCGAAGGCCCAGGTGCCGATTGCCTGGACCGGCTCGCACAGCGAGCGCCCGAGATCGGTCAGCTCGTAATCCACGCGAGGCGGCACGGTCGGAAACACCGTCCGCTTCACAAGGCCATCGCGTTCGAGCCCGCGCAGCGACAGCGTCAGCATGCGCTGGGAGATGCCGCCGATCGCGCGTTTCAACTCGCTGAACCGGCGCGGGCCCGTGCTCAGCAGCATCACGATGAGCACCGACCATTTGTCCCCGATGCGGGACAGCACCCCGCTTACAGCTCCGCAGCGGCCTGCCGTGTGAAGCGAGTCGAGGGTCACATCCGTGTGCTCAGGTTCCAAGAATGTGCCTCCTTGCGGAATTCCGGGACGGTATCCTAATGGGCCTAAGTATCAAAACGATACCGGGCATCGGAGCCGACATGAACCTCCTGCACATCGATTCCAGCATTCTGGGGGACAACTCCGTCTCCCGAGCCCTGTCCGCCGCCACGGTGTCGCGGCTGACGCGGGACAATCCGGAGATCGTGGTCACACACCGCGATCTCGCGGCGGAGCCATTGCCCCACATCAGCGGCCGAACGCTAGCCGCCGGGACCGCCGGTCTCCAGCTCGATCAAGCCACGCTGGACGATGTGGCGCTGGGCGGCCGTATCCTCGATGAGTTCCTGGCCGCCGATATCGTGGTCATCGGCGTGGCCTTCTACAACTTCTCGATTCCGAGCCAGTTGAAGGCTTGGGTCGACCGCATTGCCATCAAAGGTAAGACGTTCCAGTACAGCGAGAAAGGGGCGCAGGGCCTCGTCGGCGGCAAGCGCGTGATCCTCGCCATCGCGCGCGGCGGGCTCTACGGCGAGGGAACGCCGCTCCACGCCTTCGAGCACGCCGAGAGCTATCTGCGGGCCATTTTCGGGTTCATGGGCATCACCGCGCCCGAGGTCGTCTTGGCCGAGGGCATCAATGTCAGCCCCGAGCAGCGCGAGGCCTCCACGCGCGCGGCGCTGGACGTCATCGACGAAATGCGGGCGGCCTGACGCCGCCCGCGATTAAACGTCCAGATTGGCGACGTTGAGGGCGTTGTCCTGGATGAACTCGCGGCGGGGCTCGACCACCTCGCCCATCAGGCGGGTGAAGATGTCGTCGGCGTCGTCGCCTTCCTTCACGCGCACCTGCAGCAGCGAACGGACATTGATGTCGAGCGTTGTCTCCCACAACTGCTCGGCATTCATCTCGCCCAAGCCTTTATAGCGCTGCAGCGAGACACCCTTGCGGCCGATGGCAAGCACGGCCTCCAGCAGCCCCACCGGGCCATGGATGGCCTGATGGTCTTCGCGGCGCGTCAGCGTGGCGGCGGACTCGAAGTTTTCGTGCAAGCTCTTCGCGTGGTCATTGAGGCGGCGCGCATCGGCGGAACCGAGCAGGGCCACGTCGAGTCGCGTCTCCTCGCGGACGCCACGGACCTCGCGCTCGAAGGTGAAGCCGGTCTCGTCCACGATGCCAGTCCAGCCCCGCTCCGTCTCGTCGGAGATGGCGTCGAGGCGGGCAGCGATGACCTGCGCGGTGTCGGCGGCGGCCTCCATGTCGGACAGCACGTCGGGACGCAGGACGCCGGCGATTGCGGCCTGCTCGACGAGCCGGCGATCATAGCGGGCATGGAGGCCATCGATCGTGGTGCGCACCACGCGCGCCTCGTCCACCACCGAAATCAGGTGCTGGCCGTTGAGCTGCTCGCCGGAGCCGAGTGTCAGCACCACGCCATCCGTGCCGGTGCTGATGAGGTAGTCCTCCAGCGCCCGCTCGTCCTTGAGGTACTGCTCCGACTTGCCGCGCGCCACTTTGTAGAGCGGCGGCTGGGCGATGTAGATGTGCCCGCGCTCGATCAGCTCCGGCATCTGGCGGAAGAAGAAGGTCAGCAGCAGGGTACGGATGTGGGAGCCGTCCACGTCCGCGTCCGTCATGATGATGATCTTGTGGTAGCGCAGCTTGTCCGGGTTGAACTCTTCCCGGCCGATGCCGGTGCCGAGCGCCAGGATCAGCGTTCCGATCTGCTCGGAGCCCAGCATGCGGTCGAACCGCGCGCGTTCCACATTGAGGATCTTGCCGCGCAGCGGCAGAACGGCCTGGAACGCCTTGTCGCGGCCCTGCTTGGCGGTGCCGCCCGCGGAATCGCCCTCGACGAGGAACAGTTCGGACTTTGCGGGATCGCGCTCCTGGCAGTCCGCCAGCTTGCCGGGCAGGGAGGCCATGTCGAGCGCACCCTTGCGCCGCGTCAGCTCGCGCGCCTTGCGGGCGGCCTCACGTGCGGCGGCGGCTTCCACCACCTTGCCGACGACGATCTTGGCCTCGGCGGGATGCTCCTCGAACCATTCGGCCAAAGCGGCGCCCATGGCGTTCTCGACGGCCGGGCGCACCTCGGACGAAACCAGCTTGTCCTTGGTCTGCGAGGAGAATTTCGGGTCTGGCACCTTTACCGAAAGCACGCAGGTCAGGCCTTCGCGGCAATCGTCGCCGGTGAAGGAGACCTTCTCCTTCTTGGTGATGCCGGAGCTCTCGCCATAGGCGGTGATCTGGCGCGTCAGCGCGCCTCGGAAACCCGCCAGATGGGTGCCGCCGTCACGCTGGGGGATGTTGTTGGTGAAGCAGAGGACGTTTTCGTAATAGCTGTCGTTCCACCACAGCGCCGCCTCGACGGTGATGCCGTCGCGCTCGCCGCGCACCACGATGGGCGTGTCGGTCAGCGGCTTCTTGGTGCGGTCGAGATAGCGTACGAAGGCCTCGACGCCGCCCTCGTAGTACAGCTCCTCGCGCTTGACCTCGACGCCGCGCGCATCGGTCAGCACGATGCGCACTCCGGAGTTCAGGAAGGCCAGTTCGCGCAGCCGGTGTTCCAGCGTGCCGTAATCGTACTCGACCTGGGTGAAGGTCAGCGGCGAGGCCAGGAACGTGACCTCGGTGCCGCGCTTGCCATTGGCATCGCCAACCACCTCGAGCGGCGCATCGGCGTCGCCGTGGCTGAACGAGATCGTGTGCTCCTTGCCGGCGCGCCAGATGCGCAGGCGCAGCCAGCTGGACAGCGCGTTGACGACGGAGACGCCCACGCCGTGCAGGCCGCCCGAGACCTTGTAGGAGTTCTGGTCGAACTTACCGCCCGCGTGCAGCTGGGTCATGATGACCTCGGCCGCCGAAACGCCTTCGCTGTGCATGTCCGTGGGGATGCCGCGCCCGTTGTCCGTCACCGTCACGGAGCCGTCGGCGTTCAGCGTCACCGTCACCAGATCGGCGTGACCGCCCAGCGCCTCGTCGATGGCGTTGTCCACCACCTCGTAGACCATGTGATGCAGGCCCGAGCCGTCATCGGTGTCGCCGATGTACATGCCCGGTCGCTTGCGCACCGCATCCAGACCCTTGAGGACCTTGATGGATTCGGCACCATATTCGGGCATGGACGCGCTTGTTCCGGCGGTCTCGGACATAGGGCAAAATTCCTTGAAAATTCAGGCGTCTCGGTTCGATTCGGCTGCTCCACATATATAATGACAAAGAGCCGCGATTACACGTGATTCCCGGCGGTTTCCCCGACGGTGATTCGGATCGACACAACACCGCATTCGACCTCATCCTGAGCCTGTCGAAGGATGATCGGGCGCACGGTCCGCGAGCATGCTTCGACAGGCTCAGCATGAGGCGGAAGGGGTCAGCCCCTGAAATCCGCGATGGCCTGCAGGAACACGTCGCCATACCGCTTCAGCTTGGCGGCACCGACGCCCTGCACCAGCCCCATCTCCTCCAGCGTGGAAGGCCGCTGCTGGGCCATCTCGATCAGCGTGCGGTCCGAGAACACCACATAGGCCGCGACACCCTCCTCGCGGGCGAGGGTGAGGCGAAGCGCCCGCAAATGCTCGAACAGCGGCGAGGTGTCGGAATCGAGATCGTCGCGCGCCGAGCCGCGGCCGCTTCGGGGGCGGCGGGCGGTGGGCTCCGGCGCCACGCGCAGCTTCAGCGTCTCGCGCCCGCGCAGCACCTCGCCCCCGCGCTCCGTCAGGGCAAAGCCGCCATGCTCGGCATCCGCCTCGGTCAGCACGCCGGCTGCATAGAGCTGGCGCACCACGGTCATCCAGGCGCGGCGAGTCATGTCCTTGCCGGCGCCGAAGGTCTTCAGCGCATCGTGGCCGTGTCGCTTGATGGTGTCGGTGGCTTCGCCGCGCAGCAGGTCGGCAAGGTGCCCGGCACCGAAGCGCTGGCCGGTGCGCGCCACGGCGGACAGCACCTTCTGGGCGGCGACGGTGGCGTCCTCCAGCACGGCATGTCCGGAACACAGGTCGCACCGCCCGCAGGGGCCGCTCTCCTCGCCGAAATAGGCCAGCAAGGACTGCCGGCGGCAGGTGGCGACCTCGCAAAGGTCGATCATCGCGGAGAGGCGGCGGTGCTCGATGCGGCGGCGCTCCTCGCCGGCATCGCGCTCGTCGATCTGGCGGCGGCGCAGCGCCATGTCGTCGAGGCCGTAGAGCGTCAGTGTCTCCGCGGGCAGGCCGTCGCGTCCGGCGCGGCCGATCTCCTGGTAATAGGCCTCGATGCCAGCGGGCATGTCCGCGTGCACCACGAAGCGCACGTCCGGCTTGTTGATGCCCATGCCGAAGGCCACGGTCGCCGCCATTACGACGCCGTCCTCCTGCAGGAAGACGTCCTGGTTGCGGGCGCGCTCCTCCGCGCTCATGCCGGCGTGATAGGCCAAAGCGCGATGGCCCTTGCGGGTCAGCGCGGCGGCAAGCGTCTCGGTTCGGGCGCGCGAGGATGCGTAGACGATGCCGGAGCTGCGGCTGTGGCGCGCCACCACCTCCTCGATCTGGTCGGAAGGGCGGTCCTTCGCCTCGAAGCGGAGGCCCAGATTGGGCCGGTCGAAGCTCTGCACCACGACATGAGGCGGCTTTGGGAACAATGCGGAAGCGATGTCGGCGCGCGTCGTGGCATCAGCGGTAGCGGTGAGGGCGATGGTCTGCACGCCGCCGAGCAAAGCGCGGACGCGGGCGAGCTGGCGGTATTCCGGGCGGAAGTCATGCCCCCATTGCGAGACGCAATGCGCCTCGTCGATGGCGAGGCGGCGCACGCCGGCCTCGGCCAGCCGCTCCGCCAGCGATGTGCCCGCCAGCCGCTCCGGCGAGACGAAGAGCAGGCGCAGCTCGCCGTTCATCATGCGACGGAACACAGTGCGGCCTTCATCCTCGCTGTTCGAGGAATTCAGGCTCGCGGCCTCGATGCCGACCGCCGCCATCTGCTGCACCTGGTCCCGCATCAGGGCTATCAGCGGCGAGACCACGACGGTGAGCCCGCCGTCGAGCTGGGCCGGAAGCTGGTAGCAGATGGACTTGCCGCTGCCGGTCGGCATCACGGCCAGCACGTCCTCGCCCTTCAGCACGGCCTCGATGACCTCAGCCTGCCCGGAGCGGAAATCGTCATAGCCGAACACGGCCTTCAGCGCGGCCCGCGCGTGCTTCATCCCGGCCATGGTCAGCGCATCCGCTCCGCCTGGCCGGGGCCGATGTGGAACAAAGCGGCACGCGGCCCAAGCTCGGCAAAGGCCGCAGGGTCGGCGCCGGTCAGCCAGGCCTGCGCGCCGAGGCTGTCGAGCGCATCGTAAAGCGCCTGCCGCCGGGCTGGATCGAGATGGGCCGCGACTTCATCGAGCAGCACCACGGGCGCGGCGCCTTCGAGCCGGGCTACAAGAGCGGCGTGGGCGAGGACAAGGCCGATCAGCAGGGCCTTCTGCTCGCCGGTGGAGCACAGCGCCGCGGGCATGTTCTTTGGCCCGTGGACTACCGTGAGGTCTGAGGCCTGCGGACCCTCCGTCGCCCGGCCCGCCGCGCGGTCGCGCCCGCGCAAGGATCGCAGCCGGGCGCGGTAGCCATCTTCCGCCGCCAAAGCCGAACCGGAGGCGATCTCCGCCTCAATCCAGCCGCCGAGCGCGATTTCGGCGTGCGGGAAGGCGCTGGCCTCGTCTCGGGTGGCCGCGATGGTGGCGGCGAGGCGGTCGACGGTCTCCAGCCGCGCGGCGGCGATGGCGATGGCGAGTTCCGCAACCTCGCGCTCCACGGCGTCGAGCCAGCGCGGGTCGGTGCCGTGATCCTCCAGCAGCCGGTTGCGGGAGCGCAAAGCGCGCTCGAAGGCCGCCACGCGCGTGCCGTGCTCGGGATCCGCGGCCAGAACCAGCCGGTCGAGAAAGCGCCTGCGGTCCCCGGCGGGGCCGCCGAACAGGCCATCCATGCTGGGCGTCAGCCACACGATGCGCAGATGTTCGGAGAAGGCGGAGGGGCCTGAGGCCGGTGCGCCATTGATGCGGAAGCGGCGCGAGCCCTCGCCCTCCCCGGGGTCCGTTCCCGTGCCAAGGCTGGCCGGCCCGGCCGCGCCCTCAAGCTCGGCCGCGACCGCCCAGGAGCCGTCGCCCGCCTGGCGCGCCATGTCGGCG
>NZ_JAXAFJ010000016.1:0-16957 GCF_033898525.1 Terrihabitans rhizophilus
GGAGAAGCTGCGCTTCGCCATCCGTGAAGGCGGCCGCACGGTTGGAGCAGGGGTCGTGGCTTCGATCATCGAATGATCGAAGCGGTGCCCCGTAGCGACAGCCGCATTCATAGTGCTCAAGTGCGGAACACCGCACTTGAGATCGGCGCCGGCGTCGTCGCAAGCATCATCGAGTAATCAACATCGCACTGGCCGGAACCTCCCGGCCGGTGCAGCCTTTCCGGGGATCGCACTTGAATTCGGGCGGGGTGCGTGTTTTAAGCGCCCACCCAACGCGGTCTCCGTGTAGGAGTGTAGCTCAACTGGTCAGAGCACCGGTCTCCAAAACCGGGGGTTGGGGGTTCGAGTCCCTCCACTCCTGCCATCCGGCAGGATCCTCAGGCAGCGCGGGCCTGACGCGCAAGCGTCGAACGCGCAATGTGAACACCAAGAGGCTGCGCCTTATCGGCCGGTCTCTTTTAGTCGTGACAAAGAGGCCATGGCAGACCCCGTCAAGTTCTTTCAGGAAGTCCGCACGGAAACAGCCAAGGTGGTTTGGCCGAGCCGTCGCGAGACCCTCATAACCACGGCCATGGTGTTCGTTTTCGCGATCATCGCTTCCGTTTTCTTCCTCCTGGTCGATCAGGTGCTGCGCATCGCTGTGACCTTCATTCTCGGCGTGGGGCAGTAAGCAGAGATGGCAAAGCGCTGGTACATCGTTCACGCCTATTCCAACTTCGAGAAGAAGGTGGCTGACGCGATCCGCGAGAACGCCGAGCAGCGCGGTCTCGGCGGCCTGTTCGAAGACATTCTCGTCCCGACCGAAAAGGTCGTCGAAGTGCGCCGCGGCCGTAAGGTCGATGCCGAGCGCAAGTTCTTCCCCGGCTATGTGCTGGTGAAGATGGACATGACGGACGAGGCCTACCACCTCATCAAGAACACTCCGAAGGTGACGGGCTTTCTGGGCGCGGACAACCGCCCCACGCCCATCTCCGAGGCAGAGGCGATGCGCATCGTCCAGCAGGTCCAGGAAGGTGTCGAGCGGCCGAAGCCCTCCATCTCCTTCGAGATCGGCGAGCAAGTGCGCGTGTCCGACGGTCCGTTCGCATCGTTCAACGGCATCGTCGAGGAAGTCGACGAGGGCCGCGCCCGCCTCAAGGTGGCTGTGTCCATCTTCGGTCGCGCCACTCCTGTGGAACTCGAATACGGGCAGGTCGAGAAGACCTGATCCGCAACCGCCTCTTACGAGGCGGGCATGCGTGGGAGGAGGGCCCCGGTACGCCAACCGGGTCACCCGAACCGAACCACGAACACAGCGCCGGCCATGCGCCGGCACAATGTGAGGTAAGACATGGCGAAGAAAGTATCAGGCTATATCAAGCTGCAGGTTAAGGCCGGGTCGGCCAATCCGTCCCCGCCGATCGGCCCTGCACTCGGCCAGCGCGGCCTCAACATCATGGAATTCTGCAAGGCGTTCAACGCGCAGACCGCCCAGATCGAAAAGGGCACGCCGATTCCGGTGGTGATCACGGCCTATCAGGACCGCTCGTTCACCTTCGTCATGAAGTCGCCCCCGATGAGCCACTTCCTGAAGACGGCTGCGAAAGTCGGCAAGGGCTCCCAGACCCCCGGTAAGGGCGCCACCGCCGGGTCCATCACGCGCGCGCAGATCCGTGAGATCGCCGAGCAGAAGATGAAGGACCTGAATGCCACGACCGTCGAGGCGGCCGCGAGCATGGTTGAAGGCTCCGCCCGGTCTATGGGCCTCGCAGTGGTGGAGGGCTGAACATGGCAAAGATTGGCAAGCGCATCGCCAAGGCCCGCGAAGGCATCGATGCAACGAAGCTGGTTGGTCTCGACGAGGCCATCAAGCTGCTGAAGGAAAAGGCCACGGCGAAGTTCGACGAGACCGTCGAAGTGTCGCTGAACCTGGGCGTTGATCCGCGCCACGCCGACCAGATGGTCCGTGGCGTCTGCAACCTGCCGAACGGTTCCGGCCGCACGATGCGCGTGGCGGTGTTCGCTCGCGGCGCAAAGGCCGATGAGGCCCGTGAAGCCGGTGCTGATGTCGTCGGTGCGGAAGACCTGCTCGAGACGGTCCAGGGCGGCACGATCAACTTTGATCGCTGCATCGCGACCCCGGATCTGATGCCGCTGGTCGGCCGTCTCGGCAAGGTGCTCGGCCCGCGCGGCCTGATGCCGAACCCGAAGGTTGGCACGGTCACCATGGACGTGAAGGCTGCTGTCGCTGCCGCCAAGGGTGGCGCCGTGGAGTTCCGCGTCGAGAAGGCTGGCATCATCCATGCCGGCATCGGCAAGGCGAGCTTCGACGCCCAGAAACTGTCCGAGAACATTCGCGCCTTTGCAGACGCGGTGGTCAAGGCCAAGCCGGCTGGCGCGAAGGGCACCTATCTTCAGAAGGTCGCCATCAGCTCTACGATGGGCCCGGGCATCCGCGTCGAGCCGTCGACGGTTCTCGTCTGATCCAAAATCATGCCGCGCCGGCTGAAAAACCCTGCGCGGCATGGAACAATTTCGTGATTCCTGCGTGCTGAGGGGTGACGAACCGTTATCGGTCTCGTATAAAGCCCTTTGCGTCCGCTGATGTCGGCGCAATCTACAATTTAGAAATTCTGCCCGGTAATCCGGGTGGAGTGAGGGAGGGCGCAAGCCCTCCTTAGTCCTGTCCGAGACTGCAGGTGCCGCGGCAGCCGCCGGGGTTTAAATCGCAAGAGCCAGCACAGACGGGTAAGAGCAGTTCTGGGGCAAGTCCCCATTCGGTTCGAACCTCTAGCACCTCCTGTCTCCGCGCATGCGGGGCTGAAGGGACAGGGCACAAAGGGCTGTCTGCTGGTTTTTGGCAGGCAGCAAGTGCACCCGGCGGTGGGATCATCGGTCCCTCCGTCTGACTGGAGAGAGCGCGTGGATCGTGCGGAAAAGCGTGAATCGGTCGCGCAACTGAGCCAGGTGTTCCAGAACACCGGGGTCGTTGTCGTTGCCCATTATTCGGGGCTTTCGGTGTCCCAGCTGACGCTGCTTCGGCGGCAGATGCAGGAAGCCGGCGCAACCCTGAAGGTCGCCAAGAACCGCCTCGCCAAAATCGCTCTCGAAGGCACTGACGTCGCTCACCTCGGGAACCTGCTCACAGGTCCCACGGTCCTCGCCTACAGCGATGACCCGGTGGCTGCGACGAAGGTCGTCGTCAACTTCGCCCGCGGAAACGACAAGCTCGTTATCCTCGGCGGAGCTCTGGGAACGACCTCCCTGAATGCAGACGGAGTTAAGGCGCTTGCCACACTTCCGTCGCTCGACGAACTGCGCGCGAAGATTGTCGGCCTGGTCCAGGCTCCGGCAACCAAGCTTGCACAGCTGTCGACCGCGCCCGCTGCGAAGCTCGCGCGCGTGTTCGGGGCATATGCCGACCGAGACGCGGCCTGAGGCCGTTCCCCAAAACATCTTGTTCGAACCGTAAGGAATACCCATATGGCTGATCTGTCCAAGCTCGTTGACGAGCTTTCCAACCTGACCGTTCTCGAAGCTGCCGAGCTCGCCAAGCTTCTCGAAGAGAAGTGGGGCGTGTCCGCTGCTGCGGCTGTTGCCGTTGCTGCTCCTGCTGGCGGCGGCGCTGCTGCTCCGGCTGCTGAAGAGCAGACCGAGTTCACCGTGATCCTCGCCGCCTTCGGCGAGAAGAAGATCGAAGTGATCAAGGAAATCCGCGCTATCACGGGCCTCGGCCTGAAGGAAGCCAAGGATCTCGTTGAAGCCGCTCCGAAGGCCGTCAAGGAAGGCGTGTCCAAGGACGAGGCTGCCAAGCTCAAGGAGACCCTTGAGAAGGTTGGCGCCAAGGTCGAGATCAAGTAATTGCCGCGCGGCGCTTCTGCGCCGCCGCACCAGTTGCTCCCGGGTGCCCCGTGCATCCGGGAAGCACGGCTTCAGGTGGTCCCGATGAGACGGGATAGCCGGAGGCGCTGACGGAATACAGGCTGCGGGGCTGCGTCCGGAAGGGCGTACGCGACGCGGCTTTTTGGCCCTTGAGGGGCCGCAATTCGAGGACCCCCGGGTCCGCCCTGCTGGCCTTCCAGGCGCGTGGGGAAGCGAGAGCGAAGCGAGAGACGCCACATGGCTCAGACGTTCACCGGCCGCAAACGTGTCCGCAAGTCCTTCGGCAAGATCGCCGAAGTTGCGGAGATGCCGAACCTGATCGAGGTTCAGAAGGCATCCTACGATCAGTTCCTGCAGATCGACTACACGGCGGAGCAGCGGACGGACGAGGGCCTGCATTCGGTTTTCAAGTCTGTGTTCCCGATCTCCGACTTCGCCAACACGGCCATGCTGGAGTTCGTGAAGTACGAGTTCGAGCAGCCGAAATACGACGTGGACGAGTGCCGCCAGCGCAGCATGACCTTTGCCGCGCCGCTGAAGGTGACCCTGCGCCTGATCGTGTTCGATGTCGACGAGGAGACCGGCGCCAAGTCCGTCAAGGACATCAAGGAGCAGGACGTCTACATGGGCGACATGCCGCTCATGACCATGAACGGCACCTTCATCGTCAATGGCACCGAGCGCGTCATCGTTTCTCAGATGCACCGTTCGCCGGGCGTGTTCTTCGACCACGACCGCGGCAAGACGCATGCCTCCGGCAAGCTCCTGTTCGCTGCCCGCATCATCCCTTATCGCGGTTCGTGGCTCGACATCGAGTTCGACGCCAAGGACATCGTCTACGCGCGCATCGACCGGAAGCGTAAGATCCCGGTGACGTCGCTGCTCTACGCCCTTGGCCTCGACAGTGAAGAGATCCTCGCGACCTTCTACAACAAGATCGAATACCAGAAGTCCGGCGACGGCTGGCGCATGCCCTACCTCGCAGAGCGCATGAAGGGCTTCAAGGCGACCGTCGATCTCGTTGACGCGGACACCGGCGAAGTCGTCCTGGAAGCCGGCAAGAAGCTGACTGTTCGCGCCGCGCGGCAACTCGCCGAAAAGGGCGTGAAGTCGCTGCGCGTTACGGCCGAGGATCTGATCGGCAGCTATGTCGCCGAGGATCTGGTGAACGAGCAGACCGGCGAAATCTACGTCGAAGCCGGTGAAGAGATCACCGACAAGACGTTGAAGACCTTCGACGAAATCGGCCAGAACGATATCGAGGTTCTCGACATCGACCACGTGAACATCGGCGGTTACATCCGCAACACGCTGGCGGCCGACAAGAACACGGGCCGCGACGGTGCGCTGTTCGACATCTACCGTGTCATGCGCCCGGGTGAGCCCCCGACCACCGACACCGCCCAGGCGATGTTCCAGTCGCTGTTCTTCGATGGCGAGCGCTACGACCTCTCGGCCGTCGGCCGCGTGAAGATGAACATGCGCCTCGACCTCGACGCGCCTGACACCCAGCGCACGCTCCGCCGCGAGGATATCCTTGCGGTCATCAAGACGCTGGTGGACCTGCGTGACGGCCGCGGCGAGATCGACGACATCGACCATCTCGGCAACCGCCGCGTTCGCTCCGTCGGCGAGCTGATGGAGAATCAGTACCGCGTCGGCCTGCTCCGCATGGAGCGCGCTATCAAGGAGCGCATGTCCTCGGTCGAGATCGACACGGTCATGCCGCAGGACCTGATCAACGCCAAGCCGGCTGCTGCCGCCGTGCGTGAGTTCTTCGGATCCTCGCAGCTGTCGCAGTTCATGGACCAGACCAACCCGCTGTCGGAGATCACGCACAAGCGCCGTCTCTCGGCACTTGGACCAGGTGGTCTGACGCGCGAGCGCGCCGGCTTCGAAGTGCGCGACGTGCACCCGACGCATTACGGCCGTATCTGCCCGATCGAAACGCCCGAAGGCCCGAATATCGGCCTCATCAACTCGCTGGCCACGTTTGCGCGTGTCAACAAGTACGGCTTCATCGAGAGCCCGTACCGCAAGGTCGTGGATGGCAAGGTCACGGACGATGTCGCGTATCTGTCGGCTGTCGAGGAGAGCAAGTACACGGTCGCACAGGCCAATTCGGCCATCGATGCTGACGGCCGCCTGACGGAGGACCTTGTGGTCTGCCGCCATGCCGGCGACGTGACCCTGATCCCGGCCGACCGTGTCGACCTCATGGACGTCTCTCCGAAGCAGCTGGTCTCGGTGGCCGCGGCGCTCATCCCGTTCCTCGAGAACGACGACGCGAACCGTGCTCTCATGGGCTCCAACATGCAGCGCCAGGCGGTTCCGCTGGTGCGCTCGCAGGCGCCTCTTGTCGGCACCGGCATGGAAGCCGTCGTGGCGCGTGACTCGGGTGCAGCCATCGCGGCTCGCCGCGCCGGCGTCGTCGATCAGGTGGACGCAACCCGCATCGTCATCCGGGCGGACGAAACCGACCCGGCCCGTCCTGGCGTCGACATCTACAACCTGATGAAGTTCCAGCGTTCGAACCAGTCGACCTGCATCAACCAGCGTCCGCTGGTGAAGGTGGGCGAGCGGGTTCACCGCGGCGACATCGTGGCTGACGGTCCTTCGACCGATCTCGGCGAACTGGCGCTCGGCCGCAACGTGCTCGTCGCGTTCATGCCGTGGAATGGCTACAACTTCGAGGACTCGATCCTTCTCTCCGAGAAGATCGTCTCGGACGACGTCTTCACCTCGATCCACATCGAGGAATTCGAAGTCGCCGCCCGTGACACGAAGCTCGGCCCAGAGGAGATCACGCGCGATATTCCGAACGTTTCGGAAGAGGCGCTGAAGAACCTCGACGAGTCCGGCGTTGTCTATATCGGCGCTGAAGTCCGCGCCGGTGACATCCTGTGCGGCAAGATCACGCCGAAGGGCGAGAGCCCGATGACGCCGGAGGAGAAGCTTCTCCGCGCCATCTTCGGCGAGAAGGCGTCCGATGTTCGCGACACCTCGCTCCGCGTGCCCCCGGGCGTGCAGGGCACGGTGGTGGAAGTCCGCGTGTTCAACCGCCACGGCGTCGAGAAGGACGAACGTGCGCTGGCCATCGAACGCGAGGAAATCGAGCGTCTTGCTAAGGACCGTGACGACGAACTCGCGATCCTCGACCGCAACGTCTATGCGCGTCTCGGCGAAGTGCTGAACGGCCAGACCGGTGTCGCGGGCCCGAAGGGCTTTAAGAAGGAGACCGTGCTGAGCCGCGAGGCTTTGGACGAGTATCCGCGCTCCCAGTGGTGGATGTTCGCCGTCGGCGAAGATCGCGTCATGAGCGAGCTCGAAGCCATGCGCAAGCAGTACGACGAGTCGAAGAAGCGGCTGGAACAGCGCTTCCTCGACAAGGTCGAGAAGCTGCAGCGCGGCGACGAACTGCCTCCGGGCGTCATGAAGTCGGTCAAGGTCTTCGTCGCCGTGAAGCGCAAGATCCAGCCGGGCGACAAGATGGCCGGACGTCACGGCAACAAGGGTGTCGTGTCGCGCATCGTGCCGGTCGAAGACATGCCGTTCCTGGCTGACGGGACCAATGTCGACATCGTGCTGAACCCGCTCGGCGTGCCGAGCCGCATGAATGTCGGGCAGATCCTCGAGACGCATCTGGGCTGGGCATGCGCCGGACTTGGATTGCAGATCGGGCGCGCCATCGAAGCCTATAAGGCCGGTGCTGGCTCGCAGGAGCTTCTGGGCAAGCTGCATGAGGTGTATGGCGACGACGAGACTGTGAAGTCGATGTCGGACGATGAGCTGATCGAGATGTCGGAGAACCTGCGCAAGGGTGTTCCGATCGCGACCCCGGTGTTCGACGGTGCCAAGGAAGCCGATATCGAGCGGCACTTGAAGATGGCCGGCCTCAACGAGACCGGGCAGTCCACGGTGTTCGACGGCCGTACGGGCGATCAGTTCGATCGTCAGGTCACGGTTGGCTACATCTACATGCTGAAGCTGCACCATCTGGTGGACGACAAGATCCATGCTCGTTCCATCGGTCCGTACTCGCTCGTTACCCAGCAGCCGCTGGGCGGAAAGGCGCAGTTCGGTGGCCAGCGCTTCGGCGAGATGGAGGTGTGGGCCCTCGAGGCCTACGGCGCGGCATACACCTTGCAGGAGATGCTGACGGTGAAGTCGGACGACGTTGCCGGCCGTACCAAGGTCTACGAGGCGATCGTTCGCGGCGACGACACCTTCGAGGCCGGCATTCCCGAGAGCTTCAACGTCCTCGTCAAGGAGATGCGTTCGCTCGGTCTCAACGTGGATCTCACGGCCACGAACCGTCAGGTCCCCCCGGCCGACGCGGCCGAGTGATCATCGCGCTCTTCGCAGGAAGAGCCTTGGGGTGAGGGGCTAACCCTCACCCGGCCGCCTCAGGCGGCTTGACCTTTCTCCGCCGGAGTTAGGTGACACCGATTTGCCGGCGGATGGCAGGGCCTGGTCCCACAGTCCGCAACGAGGAGAAGAAGATGAATCAGGAAGTGATGAATCTTTTCAACACGGCAGCGCCGGCTCCGACCTTCGATCAGATCAAGATCTCGATCTCGAGCCCGGAGAAGATTCTTTCCTGGTCTTTCGGCGAAATCAAGAAGCCGGAAACGATCAACTATCGGACGTTCAAGCCAGAACGTGACGGCCTGTTTTGCGCGCGCATCTTTGGTCCCATCAAGGACTATGAGTGCCTGTGCGGCAAGTACAAGCGGATGAAGTACAAGGGCGTCATCTGCGAGAAGTGCGGCGTCGAAGTTACCCTGTCGCGCGTCCGGCGCGAGCGCATGGGCCACATCGAGCTCGCGGCTCCGGTTGCGCATATCTGGTTCCTGAAGTCGCTGCCGAGCCGTATCGGGCTTCTGCTCGATATGACGCTGCGCGACCTCGAAGCCATCCTGTACTTCGAGAAGTATGTCGTCCTCGAGCCGGGCCTGACGCCGCTCAAGGACCGCCAGCTGCTGACCGAGGAAGAGTACATCACCGCTCAGGACGAGTTTGGTGAGGACAGCTTCACGGCTCAGATCGGCGCGGAAGCGATCCGCGAGATCCTGAAGGCAATGGATCTCAACAAGATCGCCGAGGATCTGCGGAACGACATCGGCCAGACCGACTCGGACATCAAAAAGAAGAAGTTCGCCAAGCGGCTGAAGATCGTCGAAGCCTTCGTCGAATCCGGCAACAAGCCGGAATGGATGATCCTGACCGTCGTGCCGGTGATCCCGCCGGACCTGCGCCCGCTCGTCCCCCTCGACGGCGGCCGCTTCGCGACCTCGGACCTGAACGACCTCTATCGCCGCGTCATCAACCGTAACAACCGCTTGAAGCGCCTGATCGAGCTGCGCGCGCCGGACATCATCATCCGCAACGAAAAGCGGATGCTGCAGGAGTCGGTCGACGCACTGTTCGACAACGGCCGCCGCGGCCGCGTGATCACGGGCGTCAACAAGCGCCCGCTGAAGTCGCTCGCCGACATGCTGAAGGGCAAGCAGGGCCGGTTCCGCCAGAACCTGCTCGGCAAGCGCGTCGATTATTCCGGCCGTTCGGTCATCGTGGTCGGTCCCGAGCTGAAGCTGCACCAGTGTGGTCTTCCCAAAAAGATGGCGCTGGAGCTGTTCAAGCCGTTCATCTATGCGCGTCTCGACGCCAAGGGCCTGGCCACTACGGTCAAGCAGGCGAAGAAGCTCGTGGAGAAGGAGAAGCCCGAGGTTTGGGATATCCTGGACGAGGTCATCCGCGAGCACCCGGTGCTGCTGAACCGCGCTCCGACGCTCCATCGGCTTGGCATCCAGGCCTTCGAGCCGACACTGATCGAAGGCAAGGCAATCCAGCTGCACCCGCTCGTCTGCTCGGCGTTCAACGCCGACTTCGACGGCGACCAGATGGCCGTGCACGTTCCGCTGTCGCTTGAGGCGCAGCTGGAAGCCCGCGTGCTGATGATGTCGACCAACAACATCCTGCATCCGGCGAACGGTCTTCCGATCATCGTGCCGTCGCAGGATATTGTGCTGGGCCTCTACTACCTCTCCATCGTTCGCGATGGTGCGGAAGGTGAGGGCATGATCTTCTCCGATATGGGCGAAGTGGAGCACGCGCTCTTCCACAAGAAGGTTACGCTGCACTCCAAGATCAAGGGGCGGTATGCCGGCGTCGACGAGAACGGCGAGACGGTCACCAAGGTCTACGAGACCACTCCCGGCCGCATGATGCTTGGCCAGCTGCTGCCGAAGAATGCCAAGGTTCCGTTCGACGTCGTGAACAAGCTCATGACGAAGAAGGAAATCTCCAACATGATCGACACGGTGTATCGCCACTGCGGTCAGAAGGAGACGGTGATCTTCTGCGACCGGGCGATGGCGCTCGGTTTCCACAACGCGTTCAAGGCGGGCATCTCGTTCGGCAAGGATGACATGGTCATCCCGGACACCAAGGCGAAGATCGTCGAGACGACCCGCACGCTCGCCAAGGAATACGAGCAGCAGTACCAGGATGGCCTGATCACCCAGGGCGAGAAGTACAACAAGGTGGTCGATGCCTGGGCCAAGTGCACGGACAAGATCGCCGAAGAGATGATGGGCCGCATTTCGGCCGTCCAGAAGGATGAGAACGGCGCCGACAAGCAGATCAACTCGATCTACATGATGGCCCATTCCGGTGCGCGTGGTTCGCCCGCGCAGATGAAGCAGCTTGCCGGTATGCGAGGCCTCATGGCCAAGCCGTCGGGCGAGATCATCGAGACCCCGATCATCTCGAACTTCAAGGAAGGCCTGTCGGTTCTCGAATACTTCAACTCGACCCATGGCGCCCGTAAGGGCCTTGCGGACACCGCGCTGAAGACCGCGAACTCGGGCTATCTGACCCGGCGTCTCGTCGACGTGGCGCAGGACTGCATCATCACGGAGTCGAGCTGTGGCACCGACGAGGGCATCCGTGTCCGCGCGGTTGTCGATGCCGGACAGATCGTGGCGACGCTTGGCATGCGCGTGCTGGGCCGCACCACGGCCGAGGACGTCATCCAGGCTTCCACCGGTGATGTGATCGTTCCGGCGAAGACGCTGATCAGCGAAGCTGATGTGGAGCGTATTGCGAAGGCCGGCATCCAGGAGATCAAGATCCTCTCGGTGCTGACCTGCGAGACCAAGGTCGGCGTGTGCGCCATGTGCTACGGCCGCGATCTCGCGCGCGGCACGCCCGTCAATCACGGCGAGGCTGTCGGCGTCATCGCCGCGCAGTCGATCGGCGAGCCGGGTACGCAGCTCACCATGCGCACGTTCCACATCGGCGGCACGGCGCAGCTGGCGGACACCTCGTTCCTCGAGTCGAGCTTCGAGGGCGTCATCCGCATGCGCAACCGCAATGCGGCGCGGAACAGCGAAGGCGACCTGATCGTGATGGGCCGCAACGTCCAGATCGTGGTCGAGGACGCCGATGGCACGGAGCGTGCAACGCACCGCCTGCTTTACGGTGCCAAGCTGCGCGTGGACGAGGGCGACGCCATCAAGCGTGGCCAGCGCATCGCGGAGTGGGACCCCTACACCCGTCCTATCGTGACGGAAGTGGACGGTTTTGCCGATTTCGAGGATCTCGTTGAGGGCGCGTCCGTCACCGAGACCACCGACGAGGCGACAGGCATCACCAAGCGTGTCGTGCTTGATTGGCGGACCTCGAGCCGCAACCAGGACCTGAAGCCTGCCATCGTGATCAAGGATCAGGACGGCAAGATCCTGCGCACGCCGAAGGGCGGCGAGGCTCGTTACCTGCTGCCGGCGGAGGCCATCATCTCGGTCAATCCGAACGGCAAGGTGCAGGGCGGCGACATCGTTGCGCGTATCCCGACGGAGAGCGCCAAGACCCGCGACATCACGGGCGGTCTGCCGCGCGTGGCGGAGCTGTTCGAGGCACGCAAGCCGAAGGACGCGGCGATCATCGCCGAGGTCTCCGGTACGATCCAGTTCGGCAAGGACTACAAGAACAAGCGTCGCCTCACGATCCAGCCTCACGAGGATGGCGTAGACGCGGTCGAGTACCTGATCCCGAAGGGCAAGCACATCTATCTGCAGGACGGCGACGTCGTGGAGAAGGGTGACTACATCGTCGACGGCAATCCGGCACCGCACGACATCCTGGCCATCAAGGGCGTGGAGGCACTCGCGGCCTACCTCGTCAACGAGATCCAGGACGTCTACCGGCTGCAGGGCGTGCAGATCAACGACAAGCACATCGAGGTGATCGTTCGCCAGATGCTGCAGAAGGTCGAGATCGACGATGCCGGAGACACCGATCTGATCGTCAACGAGCAGGTCGACCGGATGGAGCTCGACGAGATTAACGAGAAGATGGTGGGCGAGGGCAAGAAGCCGGCAAGCGGCAAGCCTGTCCTGCTCGGCATCACGAAGGCCTCGCTGCAGACGCGATCCTTCATCTCGGCGGCCTCCTTCCAGGAAACGACCCGCGTGCTGACCGAAGCCGCCGTCAACGGCAAGTCGGACACGCTGGAAGGCCTCAAGGAGAACGTCATCGTGGGTCGCCTCATCCCCGCTGGCACCGGTGCTGTGATGAACCGCATCCGCGAAGTGGCGACCCATCGCGACGACCTCATCGTTGCGCAGCAGAACGCGGACGCGCAGCGCGCCTCCGCAGGCCGCGCGGCAATGATCGAGGGGCCTGCCGAGTAATCGGCGACAGCGCATCGAAAGGGCTGCCCTCACCGGCAGCCCTTTTTTGTTTCAAACAGCATCAGGAGAGCCGCATGAAGACCCGCACTCTTGGAGGAAGGCTCCAGGTCTCCGCAATCGGACTTGGTTGCATGGGCATGAGCTTTGCCTATGGCGGCCAGGAAGAGCCCGATGCCATCAACACGCTGCGCAAGGCCTTCGACCTGGGCATCAACTTCTTCGACACGGCCGAGATTTATGGTCCGTATGAGAATGAAAAGCTCGTCGGCAAGGCTTTGAAGGGCATTCGCGATCAGGTCGTGATCGCCACCAAGTTCGGCTTCCGCTTCGACGAAGCCGGCAAAACGCTGGGCGCCAATGGCCGCCCTGAAAACGTGAAGGCGGTGGCCGAGGCATCGTTGAAGCGGCTCGGCATCGACGTCATCGATCTCTACTACCAGCATCGCGTGGATCCCGACGTCGCAATCGAGGAGACCGTCGGTGCCATGGCCGATCTGGTTCGCGAGGGGAAGGTGAGGGCGCTTGGCCTCTCCGAGGCGGGTGCCGCCAGCATCCGCCGGGCTCATGCGGTGCACCCGATTACCGCTTTGCAATCCGAGTACTCGCTCGCGACACGTGATCCGGAGAACGAGATCCTTCCGCTCTGCCGGGAACTGGGGATCAGCTTCGTCCCGTTCAGTCCTCTCGCGCGCGGCCTGCTGTCAGGTACGATCCGCGACACCTCGGCTCTGTCCGCGGATGATGCGCGGCGGAATTACCCGCGCTTCTCGGGCGACAACCTCGGCAAGAACCTGTCACTCGTCGATCGTCTGAACGAGATCGCGAACCGGAAGGGCTGCACGACCGCACAGCTGGCGCTCGCGTGGGTGCTTCACCAAGGCGACGACATCGTGCCGATTCCCGGTGCACGGCGGCTGGCGAATCTCCAGGACAACGCCGCCGCCGCAGACATCAGTCTCGATTCTGCTGACCTGAAGGCCATAGACGACGCGTTTCCGGCGCACGCGATGCTTGGAGAGCGATACGGAGCTGCCGCTTTGGCCATGGTGAACAAGTAAACGGCGCCTTTACCCTCTGTCGTGGCCGAAAGGGGTTGACGACAGTGAGGTGAAAAAGTACAAGCCCGGTACTCCAGCAGGCAGGTAGGTTCTGTCGTCTCATCGCAACAGCGAAGAGCCATCTAACCTAAACCTCTGCTGAAACAAGTTTATTGGTCCTTGGATAACAAGACCGCCGCGTGCTTGACGCGTGGTGGTCCTCTGTCTGGGCAATCGCCCGCTGCCTCTTCGAAGGTCAGCTGGGCGATGTTTGTGTTTGCAGCGCTATGCGCTTGGGAAGAAAAGGCGAACGATGCCGACAATCAGTCAGCTGATCCGCAAGCCGCGGCAGGCGCCCGTATACCGCGAGAAGGCACGCCATCTCGAGGCCTGCCCGCAGAAGCGCGGCGTGTGCACTCGCGTTTATACGACGACCCCGAAGAAGCCGAACTCGGCGCTTCGTAAGGTTGCCAAGGTGCGTCTCACCAATGGCTTCGAAGTCATCGGCTACATTCCGGGTGAAGGTCATAACCTTCAGGAGCATTCGGTGGTCATGATCCGCGGCGGCCGCGTCAAGGATCTGCCCGGCGTGCGCTACCACATCCTTCGCGGCGTTCTGGATACCCAGGGCGTCAAGAACCGCAAGCAGCGCCGTTCGAAGTACGGCGTGAAGCGTCCGAAGTAAGGGAAAGCGTCCATGTCGCGCCGCCATCGTGCCGAGCGCCGGGAGATCATCCCGGACCCCAAGTTTGGTGACATCGTGCTCACCAAGTTCATGAACTGCATCATGGAAGACGGTAAGAAGTCCGTCGCCGAGACGATCGTCTATGGCGCCTTCGACACCGTCGAAAGCCGTGCGAAGCAGAACCCCATCGAGGTGTTTCACGCTGCGCTCGACAATGTTGCCCCGTCCGTCGAAGTGCGTTCGCGCCGCGTCGGTGGTGCGACCTACCAGGTTCCGGTCGAGGTTCGCCCCGATCGTCGCCAGGCTCTTGCGATCCGCTGGCTGATCATTGCCGCCCGGGCCCGCAACGAAAAGACCATGGTCGACAAGCTGTCGGCTGAACTTCTCGACGCTGCCAACAATCGTGGCACCGCCGTGAAGAAGCGCGAAGACACGCACCGGATGGCCGACGCCAACCGCGCGTTCTCGCACTACCGCTGGTAAGACTGTTCGAAGGACCCGATCATGGCCCGTATCCATAAAATCGAGGACTACCGTAACTTCGGCATCATGGCGCACATCGACGCCGGGAAGACGACGACTACGGAGCGGATCCTCTTCTTCACTGGTAAGAGCCACAAGATCGGCGAAGTCCATGAAGGCGCTGCCACCATGGACTGGATGGAGCAGGAGCAGGAGCGCGGCATCACGATTACGTCCGCCGCGACGACCGCTTTCTGGAAGGACAAGCGCCTCAACATCATCGACACCCCCGGGCACGTCGACTTCACGATCGAAGTCGAGCGTTCGCTGCGCGTGCTCGACGGCGCTGTGTGCGTTCTCGACTCCAACCAGGGTGTGGAACCGCAGACCGAGACGGTTTGGCGCCAGGGCGATAAGTACCGCGTGCCGCGCATTGTCTTCTGCAACAAGATGGACAAGACGGGCGCCGACTTCTTCAAGTGCCTCGATGACATCGTGAAGCGTCTTGGTGCGCGTCCGATTGCGATCCAGCTGCCGATGGGCTCGGAAGCCGATTTCCGCGGCGTGATCGATCTCGTGCAGATGAAGGCGATCGTCTGGGAGAGCAACGACACCGCAGTCAACGCCTCGACCCCGCCGAAGCTCATGGACATTCCGGAGAGCTACCAGGCTCAGGCAGCTGAGTACCGTTCCAAGCTCGTCGAAGCGGCTGTCGAAGTCGATGACGCGGTCATGGAAGCGTATCTCGATGGCACTGAGCCCGATGAGGCAACTCTGAAGCGGATGATCCGCAAGGCCGTGCTGAACAGCACGTTCTATCCGGTGCTTTGCGGAACGGCCTTCAAGAACAAGGGCGTGCAGCCGTTGCTAGACGCGGTTGTCGACTACCTGCCTTCGCCGCTCGACGTTCCCCCGATCAAGGGTATCGATCCGCGCAATGACGACGAAGTGGTGCGTCTGTCTTCCGACAGCGAGCCGCTTGCGCTGCTCGGCTTCAAGATCATGGACGATCCGTTCGTCGGCACCATCACGTTCTGCCGCATCTACTCCGGCAAGCTTGAGACGGGCGCCAACCTGATCAACTCGACGCGCGACAAGAAAGAGCGCATCGGCCGCATGCTGCTGATGCACGCCAACAATCGCGAAGACATCAAGGAAGCCTATGCCGGCGACATCGTCGCTCTGGCTGGTCTGAAGGAAGTTCGCACGGGTGACACCCTTTGCGACCCCCTGAAGCCCGTCATCCTCGAGCGCATGGAATTCCCGGAGCCGGTCATCGAGATCGCGATCGAGCCGAAGTCCAAGGCCGACCAGGAGAAGCTGGGCACTGCGCTCCACAAGATGGCTGCGGAGGATCCGTCCTTCCGTGTGTCCACCGACCAGGAGAGCGGCCAGACCATTCTCAAGGGCATGGGCGAGCTTCACCTCGACATCAAGGTCGACATTCTGCGCCGTACCTACAAGGTGGACGCGAACATCGGTGCGCCGCAGGTTGCGTACCGTGAGCGCATCTCCCGCAAGGTCGAGATCGACTACACCCACAAGAAGCAGACCGGCGGTACCGGTCAGTTTGCCCGGGTGAAGTTCAACATCGAGCCGAACGAAGTCGGCAAGGGCTTTGAGTTCTCGTCCAAGATCGTCGGCGGTGCTGTTCCGAAGGAATATCTGCCAGGCGTCGAAAAGGGCCTGAACTCGGTGCTCGGCGCTGGCGTGGTCGCGGGCTTCCCGGTCGTCGACCTCAAGGTCGAGCTGATCGACGGCGCCTACCATGAGGTTGACTCGTCGGCCCTCGCCTTCGAAATCGCCTCGCGTGCCGCTCTTCGTGAGGGCCTCCAGAAGGGCAACTCCGTCCTGCTCGAGCCGATCATGAAGGTAGAGGTCGTGACGCCTGAAGAATATACCGGCTCGGTCATCGGCGACCTGAACTCCCGTCGCGGCCAGATCCTCGGTCAGGACATGCGCGGCAACGCGAACGTCGTGAACGCGATGGTCCCGCTGGCCAATATGTTCGGCTATGTCAGCCAGCTGCGTTCGTTCAGCCAGGGCCGCGCCCAGTTCACGATGCAGTTCGATCATTACGAGCAGGTGCCCGCGCACATCGCTCAGGAGGTTCAGGCGAAGTTCGCCTGAATCCCGCACCCGCAAATCTAGAGAACACGGAAACGGAAGCCCGCCATGGCCAAAGAGAAGTTTTCGCGGAACAAGCCGCACTGCAA
>NZ_JAXAFJ010000017.1:2500-5597 GCF_033898525.1 Terrihabitans rhizophilus
GATTTCCGAATGGGGAAACCCACCTTCGATATCTTGAACTCTGATGCCGTCAGCGATGGCGGGATCGGACTTCAAGGTATCACGAGAAGGTATTCAATCCTGAATACATAGGGGTTGAAAGCGAACCCGGGGAACTGAAACATCTAAGTACCCGGAGGAAAGGACATCAACCGAGACTCCGCTAGTAGTGGCGAGCGAACGCGGACCAGGCCAGTGCTTCAATGAGAGTAACCGGAACCGTTCAGGAAAGGCGGGCCATAGTGGGTGATAGCCCCGTACGGATAAATGCTCATTGAAGACTTGAGTAAGGCGGGACACGTGAAATCCTGTCTGAACATGGGGGGACCACCCTCCAAGCCTAAGTACTCCTTAGCGACCGATAGCGAACAAGTACCGTGAGGGAAAGGTGAAAAGCACCCCGACGAGGGGAGTGAAACAGTTCCTGAAACCGGATGCCTACAAACAGTAGGAGCCCAAGGTTCGTCCTGGGTGACTGCGTACCTTTTGTATAATGGGTCAGCGACTTAGTCTGACGAGCAAGCTTAAGCCGCTAGGCGTAGGCGAAGCGAAAGCGAGTCTGAACAGGGCGTTCAGTTCGTCGGATTAGACCCGAACCCAGGTGATCTAGCCATGAGCAGGCTGAAGGTGCGGTAACACGCACTGAAGGGCCGAACCGGTGTCTGTTGAAAAAGACTCGGATGACTTGTGGCTAGGGGTGAAAGGCCAATCAAACCTGGAAATAGCTGGTTCTCCGCGAAATCTATTTAGGTAGAGCCTCGCATGTATGCTCCCGGGGGTAGAGCACTGGATGGGCTAGGGCCTCTTACCGAGGTACCAAACCTAACCAAACTCCGAATACCGGGAAGACTTATGCGGGAGACACACGGCGGGTGCTAACGTCCGTCGTGGAGAGGGAAACAACCCTGACCAACAGCTAAGGTCCCCAAATCATGGCTAAGTGTGAAAGGATGTGAGAATCCCAAAACAACCAGGAGGTTGGCTTAGAAGCAGCCATCCTTTAAAGAAAGCGTAACAGCTCACTGGTCTAAATAAGGGTTCTTGCGCCGAAAATGTAACGGGGCTCAAGCCATGTACCGAAGCTTTGGGTTTACGTGCCTTGCACGTAAGCGGTAGCGGAGCGTTCCGTAAGCCTGCGAAGGAGGATCCGTGAGGACCTCTGGAGGTATCGGAAGTGCGAATGCTGACATGAGTAACGATCAGGGGTGTGAAAGACACCCCCGCCGAAAGACCAAGGGTTCCTGCGTAAAGCTAATCTGCGCAGGGTTAGCCGGCCCCTAAGGCGAGGCCGAAAGGCGTAGTCGATGGGAATGGGGCGAATATTCCCCAGCCAGTGGAAGGTGACGGATCCCGTATGTTGTTTGTCCTTATTGGATTGGACAGGCCTCGAAGGGGTTCCAGGAAATAGCCTCCACATCAGACCGTACCCGAAACCGACACAGGTGGTCAGGTAGAGTATACCAAGGCGTTTGAGAGAACTACACTGAAGGAACTCGGCAATCTACCTCCGTAACTTCGGGATAAGGAGGCCTCTGACTTGGGCAACCAGGTTGGAGGGACACAAACCAGGGGGTGGCGACTGTTTACCTAAAACACAGGGCTCTGCGAAACCGTAAGGTGACGTATAGGGTCTGACGCCTGCCCGGTGCCGGAAGGTTAAAAGGAGGGGTGCAAGCTCTGAATTGAAGCCCCGGTAAACGGCGGCCGTAACTATAACGGTCCTAAGGTAGCGAAATTCCTTGTCGGGTAAGTTCCGACCTGCACGAATGGCGTAACGACTTCCCCGCTGTCTCCAGTGTAGACTCAGTGAAATTGAATTCCCCGTGAAGATGCGGGGTTCCTGCGGTCAGACGGAAAGACCCCGTGCACCTTTACTGTAGCTTTGCGCTGGCGTTTGTGTTGGCATGTGTAGGATAGGTGGTAGGCTTTGAAGCCGGAGCGCCAGCTCTGGTGGAGCCATCCTTGAAATACCACCCTTGTAAATACGAACGTCTAACTGCGAGCCGTTATCCGGCTCCAGGACCGCGCATGGTAGGCAGTTTGACTGGGGCGGTCGCCTCCCAAAGAGTAACGGAGGCGCGCGATGGTGGGCTCAGACCGGTCGGAAATCGGTCGTTGAGTGCAATGGCATAAGCCTGCCTGACTGCGAGACTGACAAGTCGAGCAGAGACGAAAGTCGGTCATAGTGATCCGGTGGTTCCACGTGGACGGGCCATCGCTCAACGAATAAAAGGTACGCCGGGGATAACAGGCTGATGATTCCCAAGAGTCCATATCGACGGAATCGTTTGGCACCTCGATGTCGGCTCATCACATCCTGGGGCTGAAGTAGGTCCCAAGGGTTCGGCTGTTCGCCGATTAAAGTGGTACGTGAGCTGGGTTCAGAACGTCGTGAGACAGTTCGGTCCCTATCTGCCGTGGGTGTAGGAAGCTTGAGAGGATTTGTCCCTAGTACGAGAGGACCGGGATGAACGTACCTCTGGTGGACCTGTTGTGGCGCCAGCCGCATTGCAGGGTAGCTATGTACGGACGGGATAACCGCTGAAAGCATCTAAGCGGGAAACCCACCTCAAAACGAGGCCTCCCTTGAGAGCCGTGGAAGACGACCACGTTGATAGGCCGGGTGTGGAAGTGCGGTGACGCATGAAGCTTACCGGTACTAATTGCTCGATAGGCTTGATCGCTCTCATTACCGATGTCCGTCATCGGTCAGCGATCACATAAGAAAATCTCAGCTTGCTTCATCTGTTCTTTGCCGGCCTGGTGGCTTGGCGAGGAGAAAAAACCCGTTCCCATCCCGAACACGGCCGTTAAGCTCCTCTGCGCCAATGGTACTTTGTCTTAAGGCACGGGAGAGTAGGTCACTGCCAGGCCTGCAAAGAACAGATCGCTCATTCACGATGCCACACACAACCTCACCATAGGGACCGGAGCCCAAAGGTGATGCACCGCTCGACGCGGGATGGAGCAGCCCGGTAGCTCGTCAGGCTCATAACCTGAAGGTCACAGGTTCAAATCCTGTTCCCGCAACCAAATCAAAACCAAAAAGCCCGCCCCACAAAGGCGGGCTTTTCGGCGT
>NZ_JAXAFJ010000018.1:0-2263 GCF_033898525.1 Terrihabitans rhizophilus
GGGCGATGGGAATCGAACCCACGACATTCAGCTTGGGAAGCTGACCTAAGTCGTTGATGCCGTTGATCCACGTGCCCCGCATAATCCGCGCGTGCCTCGCACCAACCCCGTACGAAGCCGCAGGGCAGGGGGCACGTGCCAGCGCTGGCCGCTCGTGCATAATAGCGGTATCCGTTCTGGACGCAGAGGCCGCGAGCATGGGCACCATTCCGTCCGACACCATCCCGCTGGCCAACGCACTTCTAGCCGTGCGGGCAGCCCTCGCGAGCGGCCAGGATCGGGACGCCATCCTCCTCACCATAGTTGAGATCATGGAAGATCCCACGGTGGCCGCGAGACTGGATCGGATTGAGCGCTGATGCGGATGGGCTGCGGCTGGGCATTGTTTGTGCTCTTGGCGAGCTTCGCCGTCGGCGGCTACCTCTTCTTTCAGAGGGCATATGAGGAATCATATCGGGCAGCGATCCCCAGCGCCTACGGCCTCGGCAAGCGCTTCTGGCGCTCCGACATCACCTTCAACCCCTTCCAGGGCTGCGGAATAGGTGTGTTCGACCTCGACCCTAGGACTATCGAAACCATCAAGCGCGGTGGTCTGGCTTACCTCCTGTCGCTACCCAAGAGGACTGCTCGCGAACGTTGGGAGGGAACACCAGCACCTGAGCACTGGATCGATAATGAGATCGGTGAGGGAGACGGGTGGTGTTATGAAGGTCTTGATACGCAAATATTCGCGAAGCTTAAGGCTGCGGCTTCCCGAGGCGGCTCCTACTACACCGTCGAGCAGGTTTGGCATGACCGAAGTTCGCCTCTTCTCCTCGTCATGCCCGAGGACGGGCTGATCGCTTACCGGTGGCAGTGAGTCCTTGCTAGCGCTTCGTGTAGAAGTCGCCAGCAAGCGAGATGGCGATCCTGCTTGGTGCGCGGCCGCGCTAACTTCTTCGTGTCGGGAAGCTAGACGTGCTGCCGATTGGGGCGTGTACGAATAATTATCACAGCGGTTGTAAGGATAGGTGGCGCTCGTTTATTCCCAGATGCCCCTATGACATCAGACCTGCTGGCGAGTTCTGCAAAATCCGAGGCCTGGGTCTGCTCGGGGAGGATGCGCAGCGGCGTTGTCATCTCTACTTTCGCCAGCCTCTTTTTCGTCGTGTGGGTGGTGGAAGCGATCGTCTTCCGGACGGTGCTCATCACGCCGCTACCTCAGGAGCTCTTGTGGACCGTGTGGCTGCTGTTCGGCGCCATGGGAGCTTGGCTGGGGTCTCTGATGGCGCGCGGCGACTTCTACGTCAGCGCCGGACTGGTCGGGCGGATGCGCGCCGCACTCGCTACCACCATCGTGGTTCTGGCCCTCGGCAGTTTCAGCGCCTTCTTGGCCGACACCCTTACACGGCGAGTGGCCAACGTGGCGCTGTTCTGGAACAGCCACGCCCCGATCACGGTTACTGCGTTCCCGATCACGTCGGAATATCGTGGTAGAAACGGCCGTACTCTGTCCGTTGGGCTGCACCGTTCAGTGTCCGTCTCGCATGCCGATATTGCCCTGCTCGACAGCGCCGGGAAGGAGGGGGCTCACGCGTTCTGCATTCCGCTGCGCCACCAGAAGCAGGGCGACGCGGAACGGGTCTGGTTTCCTAAGCATGTGCGGCCGAACTCCCCCGCCACAATGATCATGCCGTGCCGCGATGCCGCGAAGAACGGTGTGCGGCCAAATCCTCAACCTTCGGGCACCCGGTTCCCTGGCTAAAGGAGTGCTTGATGTGTGACGGCGGCGGAGATGGTGGTGACGATTGTGCAAGCGGCGCAGGCGGCGGAGCGCATCGACACCCGATAGGCGGACCGAAATCTTCGCTGGAGAGATGGGGCGGAATAATTTGCCTGTTCTGTTTCCTCGTTGGCTGGGTTGCAATCATGGTCGGCAACATCGCCGGCATCTCTTTCGGTGAAGCGCTGCGCTTTATTCAAGGCAAATGATCGAAGTCCAGCATCCCTTGAACGCTTGGCGGATTAGCCACTGATGTGCGGCCGCTTCGTTCAGAAAACGCCGGCCTCCGTGATGGCGCAGCTGTTTCGCACATCGAACCCTCTGCCGAACGTGCGCGCCCGCTTCAACGCGGCGCCTGGTCAGGAGATCGCCGTCGTGCGCCGGCATCCCGAGACCGCCGAGCGCTCGCTGGATCTGCTGACCTGGGGTTTGGTGCCTTCGTGGGCCAAGGATCGTAAGATCGGATGGAAGACGATCAACGCCCGCGCCGAGACGGTCGCC
>NZ_JAXAFJ010000019.1:0-1417 GCF_033898525.1 Terrihabitans rhizophilus
TGTACATGTCGATGATGCCGCGGGCGAGGTCGAGCGTGTTGGCGCCCTCGTTGACCAGGATCGCGTCCGGACGCTCCTTGATGACCTGCTTCAGCGCACCAAGAGCCGAGTGGAAGTCCATCGGCGTGGAGTTCTTGCCGAGGCGCGTGGCCATCTTGGCGATGTTGGATTCCTTCTTGGACTGGATCGTCTGCGTCCAGTCCGCCGAGGGAGCCTGCCAGTTGCCGGCGAGAGCCTTGTTCAGTTCGCCGATCACCGAGCCGATATCGCCGACGAGCGGTGCCGCGATCTCGATGTTCGAGTCCATTTCCTTGGGCTCGATGTCGATCTGGATGAAGCGCTTGGCGCCCTGCGGGCCCCACTGCTTGCCCTTGCCGTGGCTGAGCAGCCAGTTCAGGCGCGCGCCGACCAGGACGACGACGTCCGACTCGAGCAGCGCCGTGGAGCGTGCCGCGCCGGCCGACTGCGGATGGGTGTCGGGCAGGAGGCCCTTGGCCATCGACATCGGCAGGAACGGAATGCCCGTCGATTCGACGAACTGGCGGATCTCGTCGTCGGCCTGTGCGTAGGCCGCGCCCTTGCCGAGGATGATGAGCGGCTTCTTGGCCGACTTCAGCACCTCGACGGCGCGCTTCACCGCATCCGGGCCCGGCAGCTGTGCCGGAGCCGCGTCGATGACCTTCACCAGCGACTTCTGGCCCTTGGCCGCGTCCACGACCTGGCTGAACAGCTTGGCCGGCAGATCGAGATAGACGCCGCCCGGACGGCCCGAAACCGCGGCGCGGATCGCACGCGCGACGCCGATGCCGATGTCTTCCGCATGCAGCACGCGGTAGGCCGCCTTGCAGAGCGGCTTGGCGATGGCCAGCTGGTCCATCTCCTCGTAGTCGCCCTGCTGGAGGTCGACGATCTCACGCTCGGAGGAGCCCGAGATCAGGATCATCGGCCAGCAATTGGTGGTGGCATGGGCCAGAGCCGTCAGGCCGTTCAGGAAGCCCGGCGCCGAAACCGTCAGGCAGATGCCCGGCTGCTTCGTCAGGAAGCCCGCGATCGCCGCAGCATTGCCCGCGTTCTGCTCGTGGCGGAACGAGATCACCCGCATGCCCTCGGCCTGCGCAAGGCGGCCAAGATCGGTGATCGGAATGCCCGGAACGCCGTAAACGGTGTTGATGCCGTTCAGCTTCAGCGCATCGATGACCAGATGAAAGCCATCCGTCAGGTCCTGCTCGCCCGCGGCATCCGTCGTGATCTGGTCCGCCGTCGCCTGCGTCTTCGTCAGATCGCCCGACACGGCCGCTTCCTTCGCCTTATCAACAGTCGTCGCCATGGACGCCTCCTTAGAACTTCTCGGTTATCTTTGCCGTGCCCCACGGCCAGGGCCGAACGCCCATAGCCGAAAGTCGGGGGGAACACCACA
>NZ_JAXAFJ010000020.1:0-1164 GCF_033898525.1 Terrihabitans rhizophilus
CGCCATGGCCAAAGAGAAGTTTTCGCGGAACAAGCCGCACTGCAACATTGGAACGATTGGTCACGTTGACCATGGCAAGACGTCATTGACGGCTGCGATCACGAAGATCCTTGCTGAGTCTGGCGGCGCGACGTTCACGGCGTATGACCAGATCGACAAGGCTCCCGAGGAGAAGGCGCGCGGCATCACGATCTCGACGGCTCACGTCGAGTACGAGACCACGAACCGCCATTATGCGCATGTCGACTGCCCCGGGCATGCCGACTACGTGAAGAACATGATCACGGGCGCGGCGCAGATGGACGGCGCGATCCTGGTGGTGTCGGCGGCCGACGGCCCGATGCCGCAGACCCGCGAGCACATCCTTCTGGCCCGCCAGGTCGGCGTTCCGGCGCTGGTGGTGTTCCTGAACAAGGTGGACCAGGTTGACGATCCGGAGCTTCTGGACCTCGTCGAGCTCGAGGTTCGCGAGCTCTTGTCGAAGTACGATTTCCCGGGCGACGACATTCCGATCGTCAAGGGTTCGGCTCTGGCGGCTCTGGAGGACTCCAACAAGGAGACCGGCCATGACGCCATCCTGAAGCTGATGGCCGAGGTCGACGCCTACATTCCGCAGCCGGACCGTCCGGTCGACCAGCCCTTCCTGATGCCGGTCGAGGACGTGTTCTCGATCTCCGGCCGCGGCACGGTCGTGACCGGTCGCGTGGAGCGCGGCATCGTCAAGGTTGGCGAGGAAGTCGAGATCATCGGTCTTCGTCCGACCATCAAGACGACGGTTACCGGCGTCGAGATGTTCCGCAAGCTGCTCGACCAGGGCCAGGCGGGCGACAATATCGGCGCGCTGCTGCGCGGCACGAAGCGCGAGGACGTCGAGCGCGGCCAGGTGCTGTGCAAGCCGGGTTCGGTGAAGCCGCACACCAAGTTCATGGCCGAGGCCTACATCCTGACCAAGGAAGAGGGTGGCCGTCACACGCCGTTCTTCGGCAACTACCGTCCGCAGTTCTATTTCCGTACGACGGACGTGACGGGCGTGGTGACGCTTCCCGAGGGCACCGAGATGGTGATGCCGGGCGACAACATCACGGTCGAGGTGACGCTCATCTCGCCGATCGCCATGGAGGAGAAGCTGCGCTTCGCCATCCGTGAAGGCGGCCGCACGGTTGG
>NZ_JAXAFJ010000021.1:0-468 GCF_033898525.1 Terrihabitans rhizophilus
GCCGCGCAAGCGCCTCGATGTCGGCACCTGGGGCGTGATGGGCGTGGGCATGGGCTCGGCGATCGCCGCGTCGGTGGAGACCGGCCTGCCGGTTCTGGCGGTCGAGGGTGACTCGGCCTTCGGCTTCTCCGGCATGGAGGTGGAGACGATCTGCCGCTACAACCTGCCGATCTGCATCGTGATCTTCAACAACAACGGCATCTATCGCGGCGTCGACACCGACCCGACGGGCCGCGATCCCGGCACGACGGTGTTCGTGAAGGAAGCGCGCTACGACAAGATGATGGAAGCCTTCGGCGGCGTGGGCGCCCACGTCACCACCCCCGACGAGCTGAAGCGCGCCGTGGACGAGGCCATGAACTCCGGCAAGCCCACCCTCATTAACGCCGTCATCGACCCCGAGGCCGGCACCGAGAGCGGAAACATCGGAAACCTCAACCCGACCTCAACCGTCAGCAAGAAAAAGGC
>NZ_JAXAFJ010000022.1:0-357 GCF_033898525.1 Terrihabitans rhizophilus
GCCGTCGCCCGCCGTGCCGGTATCCGTTGCAAGCGCCGCCGTCGGTGCCGCAGGCGGCAGGATGTCGATCGTGACCGCCGGCAGCGTGTCGACGGGACTGGTGTTCCCCGCCGCATCCGTCTGGCGAACCTGAACCTCGCCAGCGGCATAGGTCCCGGGTGGGAGTTCGAAGCTTGTGCCGGTGCCGTCAAGCCAGGTGTCACCGCCGTCGAGGCTGTACTCCCAGTCCGCGCCCTCATCGAGATTGCCGACGTTCACAGTCGGATCGTTGGTCACGCCGTCGCCGGGGATGCCGGTGTCGATGGCAAGATCGGCCGTCGGCGCCTCGGGAATGGACGGGTCGATGGTCACGGCCGG